>CAKUBG010000001.1 GCA_934636825.1 uncultured bacterium
CCCCTCAAATTGAAAACCTTAAGGCTCTTTTGCACTGCCTTTATAGTAAATGCGGCCTTTTTGTAGGGCCACATTTTATTTCTGTGAGGTGCTAAAAATGAGCGCTTATAAAAATTATGACCAGTGGGTAAAGCATTGGCTCGAACGCAAAGAGCAATTGGTTAAAAAGTCCACTTACTCAGCTTACGTTAATATTGTGGTCAACCACTTAATTCCCCAATTTGGCCATTGGCCGCTGAGGCGTTTTACTGAAGAGCGCATTCAAGAATATGCCCTGCTCTTGCTGCGCCATGGTCGACTCGATGGTAATGGCGGCTTAAGTGAACGCAGTGCTAGAGATATTATCGTAGTATTGAAAAACTCATTGCGCGAAGCTATGAAGCTCAAGTTGCTGCCTGCTGCCGAAATAAGTATTCGCTTTCCCAATCGTCAAGAGCGTTACAAAATACACGTACTCTCTAAAATTGTCCAGCAGCGCTTAATCCAAGCTATCTATTTGAACTTGAGTAACAAAAGCGCCGGCATTTTGTTGGCTCTGTATACTGGATTGCGCATAGGTGAAATTTGTGGATTAAAGTGGGGCGATATTGATTTTGACAATAAATTGGTGCACGTGCGCCGCACTTTGCAACGTGTTTATCGCAAAAATATGGATGGCAGCGGCCAATCGCAAATAATTATTTCTGCCCCCAAAACCCATAGTTCCCTAAGATCGGTGCCGCTCTCTTCGTTGCTGATTCCTGTTTTGCGCAAACTAAGCAGCGACAATTTGGATAACTTTTTTCTCAGCGGCACAATAAAAAGCGTGGAAGTGCGTACTTTTCGCACTTTCTTTGAAAATTTTCTGCGCAAAAACAATATCGACAAAGTAAACTTTCACGCCTTGCGCCACACTTTTGCTACTCGCTGTATAGAAGCCGGCGGCGATTGTAAAACTGTCAGCGAGCTTTTAGGCCACGCTACAGTAAATATGACCTTAAATTTATACGTCCATCCCCAAATTGAGCAAAAGCGCAAGTGCGTCGAATTGCTTAACGACTTCTTCTAAAACAAAAAGCTCTTCCAACTTTTGAAGAACAAAAGCGGAAGAGCCCCTGAAAGTCCCCCCGTTTATAAAGTTTCAAGCTTAGGCAAAAGCTTTTATACAATTGGCTAAAGCTTTGGCTATTTTCTTAATGTCGCGATTACTCGTATTGATCATTAAATCGTAATTTTCACGCACTCCCCATTTGTTGCCGCTGATAAACTCATAATATTTAGCACGGTGAGCGTCAATTGATTCGATCTTCTTTTTAATCTCTTTTTCAGTCAGTTTCTCTTCAGGATTTTTACGCATTAAGCAACGCATGACCTTACTGTCTGAATCGGCGTAGACAAAAATGCGGAAAGGCTTTTTCTCGCGCAAAATATAGTCGGCTCCACGGCCTACAATTACACAATCCGATTTTTCGGCCAATTCGGCCAACAATTTGTGTTGTTCGGCATAGACGGAAAGATTTTGTTGCATCACAGGATCTACTACAGGATAGAAACTGCGCCCAATGCTGATAGGCAAAAGAGCTGCCGGAGAAGACTCGGTAAGATGTTGTACGTAATCTTCAGTTAAAGCTGTTCTTTTAGCAATTTCGGTAACAATTTGACGATCGTAATAAGCTATACCCAAATTTTGCGCTAAACGGCGCCCTAATTCGCGGCCTCCGCTGCCAAATTCACGTCCAATTGTAATAATTCGTCCCATAATTTTGCTCCTTCCCAGTCAGCGCCCCGACACTGTCTGTGCTATAAGTGCTAACCACAACACAGCCATATAAAAAGAGACTCTAAGAGTATATTACTCTATGAGCCTCTTTTCTTCAAAGTTTACAGAAGTACTGCTGACAAATTAGTGAGTCAGAGGTACGCCAGCCCACAGACGCATAATGTCAACATAAGTGACCAAAATAACTAAGCCTAACAATAAGTAGAGGCCGATTTGGTGCACCCAAGCTTCTTTGGCCGGATCGATCTCTTTGCCGCGAATGCCACCAATGAGCAACACTAAGCAACGAGCACCATCTAAGGCCGGGAAAGGAATTACATTAAAAGCACCTACCGCCGCATTGATTAGAGCTACAATGTAGAGGAATTTACCTAAACCATCGTTGGAAAGCTCGAAAATCATTTGCATAATACCCAGAGGGCCAGACATAGAAGACTTGACCAATTCAGGGCTGAGCACTTTATCAACCATTTGCTTGACGATAATTACCGGAGCAATAATCAAACGACCAATAAGGACAAACGATTGCTTAAAGGTAGTGCCAAAAGTAATAGGTTGGAAAGCTAAGCCAAACTGAGAAGCGTCGCTCAACTTGTCGTTAACTTGTAAGCGCACATGTTCGCTACCGCGCATAATGTCGAAAACTAAAGGCTCGGTACCTTGAGAGAGCTTGCCAATTAGTTCGTAAAAAGACTCTTGGTTGTTTACTCTGGCGCCATTTACTAAGAAGATATAGTCGCCAGCCAAGAAACCTTCTTTGGCGGCCACACTACCTTCAGTAACATCTTTTACTTCGTTGGTAGTAGTGTTGTTAAACTTAAACTCAGTAACTTGAGCGGGCATAATGCCGATTTTGCCCACAGGAGCAAACTCCGGAGCGAACATCTCCATAGAGAGCTTGCGCTTATCCTTAAGAGTAAATTCGACTTTGATTTTATCTAAATTGCCAGCTTGGGCGGGATCTACTTTGCTTACTTTAGCTAAAGTGCTTTCCATGGCTGCTAAATCGGCCACAGAACTGCCGTTGACAGCCGTAATAACGTCGCCCTCTTTGAGCTGAGTAGTAGGATCATCAGTACCGAAAGGAGTTAAAGAGACTACTTCCACACCGCCATCTTTAGCAGCTTTAAAGTTGACGCCAGCCATAGTAAGATTGGGCACGACGTTGAGAGTGACTTTTTCTTTGCCTCTGGTAATTTCCATAGGTACAGACTTGGCAGGGTACATACCGATTAAACGTACCATATCTACGCCGGAAACTACCGGATGATTGTCGATACTATCAATCTTATCGCCATACTTTAAACCTGCTACTGCTGCCGGAGAATTGTCGAAGACTTTCATGACAATAGGCAAACTGCTGGGACTAAGTTCGGCCATACCGTAGCAAGCGCCAATAATCCAGAACATAATCAAAGCGGAGATAAAGTTCATGGTGACGCCGCCTAAAACTACCGCTATGCGAGCCCAAACGCTCTTGTCATTGAAGTTGCCTTCCAATTCGCGCATGGTATTGTAGATACGCTTTGGCAAGTAACGGACATGGCCGACTACAGATTTGAAAGCAGCCTTTTCCTCTTCGGGAACTTTTTCCGGCTCGTCTTGGGCAACTTTTTCCAAAGCAGCAGCCAATTCTTCAGGAGTACCGGGTAAAGCACTCTCCGGAAGATATTTAGAGACCATTTTAAATTCGGTCTGTTCCTCGTCATTTTCGGGATCTTCGCCCAACATCATAACGTAGCCGCCCAAAGGCAACAGGCAAATGCTGAACTCAGTACCATGATAATCAAAGGAAAATAGGCGGGGCCCAAAGCCTAAGCAAAAACGCGGACAGCGTATACCAACGCGACGCGCCATGATAAAGTGTCCCAGTTCGTGAATAGTGATAATGAAGCCAAAAGCTACACATACAGCTATCAAGCTGGGTAAATTATGTATTATCCACTGGATAACAGCCATTTATAACCTCCGCAAAAGTTTTTGCCACTTAATTAAGCAACCGCCTATTTCTGTAAAATAAATACTAATTTTTACCGTATTTTTCGGCGATAAAGTTTTGAGCATAAAGACGAGTTTCTTTGTCGACGCGATCCAAAATATCTAAAGTAGGCTCGGCTATAAGCTTATGAGCATCCATACAAGCTCGGATAGTTTCGGCTATAGCGGTAAAGAAGATCTTGCCTTTTAAGAAAGAGGCCACTGCCACTTCGTTGGCCGCATTGACTACACAAGGCAAAGTACCGCCAGCTTTACCAGCTTCAAAAGCATATTTCAAACAAGGGAAATCGTCTAAGCGCGGCTCTTCAAAAGTTAAGTTACGGCACTGGCTAATTTGCAAACTTTCCCAAGCATGGGGCAAGCGCTCGGGCCAGCCTAAAGCATACTGAATAGGTGTACGCATATCGGGTAAACCAACTTGAGCCAAGATGGAGCCGTCAATAAATTCAACCATAGAATGGACGATACTCTGAGGATGTACCCAAACTTCGATTTGTTCCATCTCGCATTGGAAAAGATGCATGGCTTCCAAAACTTCAAAGCCTTTATTCATCAGACTGGCCGAGTCGATAGTAATTTTGGCGCCCATACTCCAAGTAGGATGCTTCAAAGCTTCGGCTGCCGTCATAGAAGAGAGCTCTTCTTTAGGTTTGGTGCGGAAAGGGCCACCAGAAGCGGTCAGTAAGATACGCTTTAACGATCTTTCCGGCTGACCATGCAAACACTGGAAAATAGCCGAATGTTCAGAATCTACCGGCAAAAGGGGCAAACCTTTAGACTTAGCCAACTTGGTAACAATGCTGCCACCAACGACCAAAGTTTCTTTATTAGCTAAAGCTATCGGCTTACCAGCTTCTAAAGCAGCTACAGTGGGCTTTAAACCGGCCACACCAACCAAAGCGGACAAAACTATGTCTTGATCGGCTAAAGAAGCAGCTTCTATAACGCCTTCTTCACCGGCCAAAATTTTGACGTCTACGCCATTGAGAGCGTCCTTTAATTGAGGCAAAAAGCTCTTGTCGCCTAAAGCGATAACTTTGGGACGGAATTTGATAGTCTGTTCAGCTAACAATTTCCAAGAGCGATTAGCTACTAATACGCCAGCTTTAAAGCGATCGGGAAAAGCTTCAATAACATCTAGTGTTTGGGTTCCGATTGAACCGGTTGAGCCCAAAACAGATACACTCTTAACCATAAGGTAACTCCTCTTACAAAAAACAATCTTGCTTATTTTATTTGCAAACTTAGAGACTAAATAAAGAGTTCAAAACGGGGAAAGATAAACATAAAGTCAGCCACGTGTAAGCGAACAAAGAAGCGAATAAATAAGAATCGAAACGATCCAATACTCCCCCGTGGCCAGGAATGAGCGTACCGGAATCTTTGCAACCGGCGTCGCGTTTCAGAGAAGATTCAAAAAGATCGCCAATTTGACCGACTAAGCAACAACCTACTCCCATAATAAGCCAGAAATACACATTGTATTTTACGAAAAGGCCAGCGCTGACATTCCAATAAAGTAAACCGTAAATACAAACTATCGAGCAAAGCAAACCTCCCCAGAAGCCGGCCCAAGTTTTACCAGGGCTTAAAGGAGAAAGTTTGGGGCCGCCTATAGCCTTACCGAAGAAGTAGCCTCCTGCATCTGTAGCGATACATATAACGACTAAGAATACTACCAAAAATACGTTTACATTGCGCAAGAAGCAAAGCAAAGAAGGTAAAAAACCACAATATATTACAGCCAAACAATTAACAGCGCTGTCCAAAATGTACGACTTGCGCTCTAAATGGTTAGAGACATTGTCTAAAGCAGAACAGAAGAAGCACCAAGTTACAATGGCCATGCTCAGCCAACCGATCGTCAAAATATTTAAATCGGAACTGCCTACTACAATCATGGCTGCAGAGCAAACCGCACAAAGCATCACGTTTGGATTAAGCCCCTTAGCTTTAGCAAGAGAACAATATTCATAGGTCATTCCTACACTTGCCGCAGCCACAAGCAAGCCAAAAGTGCATCTGCCCCAAAAGATTGCAAAGCCAGCCACAGCAACCATTACTAGAGCGGAAATTGTTCTTATCAATAAGTTGTGGCCGCCTTTAGACTCTGTCTTAGGGTCGGTAGTAGAATCTGTAACTTTTTCTTGCGATTCACTATTGTCGGGCAAAGGCTCTTGTTTTGAAGTGGAAATTTCTGATTCGCTAGTCATATTTACTAATTTGTTTTAACTCCCTCGATAGAAGGTTTTGCGTTTCGCCATAAGGAGCAGAAACCTTTTATGCTATTTTTGTCAACAAGTTGGGCCTAATTCTGCTCAATTAAGAGGCGTAAATATACACATGAAGGATCGACTATAGGGCTATAGAACTTCACTTCCGTTATGCGTGTTGCTCTTTTTACTAATGCTTATCGTCCCATAGTCAGTGGCGTAGTCAATTCGGTTTACTTAATTCGCGAAGGGCTGCTGAGAACTCACAATACTCCTTTTGTATTTGCTCCCAAAGTCTCCGGATATAAAGAAGAGCATAGCGGAGTATGGCGTTTTAATTCGCTGAACCTCACGCGTAAAGTAGAATTTCCCATTGCTATTCCCTACTCTTCCCAGCTTTTTGCCTTGATCGCCAATATGGGATTAAATGTAATTCATACTCATCATCCTTTTTTATTGGGTGAAGTAGGCGCCCACTTTGCTAAATTCTTGGGTATTCCCTTAGTTTATACTTTCCATACCCAATTGGAAAAGTATGCTCATTATGTACCCTTACCTCAAAAGTTGGTATGCGACGCAGCTCGCGAAGCCGTAGCTAGGTATACCAGCCGTTGCGATTGTGTGATTTGTCCTTCTCCTAGCATTAGGAGTTTATTGGATGAATATAACGTAACTTGCCGAGTAGAAGTTTTGCAAAATGCTATCGATGTGCGCTCTTTCCAAAGAGCCGACGGTCAAGCTATTCGCAAACGTTTTGGTTTAGAACCGGGCAACGTGTTGTGTATTTTCACCGGGCGCATGGGCTTAGAGAAGAATTTAAGCTTTATGCTGCGTGCTTTCCAAAAAGTGCATGAGCATTTGCCTCAAGCTAGACTGATGCTTTTGGGCGACGGCCCTATTTGGGAAGATTTAAAAAAAGAAGCTGCCGATTTGGGACTGGCTCCCTATGTAATTTTCCCCGGCCGAGTCAGCTATACAGAAATTCCCAATTATTACAAAGCAGCCGACTTATTCGTAATGACCAGCACCACCGAAGTAAAACCTTTAGCTGTGCTTGAAGGAATGGCTGCCGGTTTGCCAGTTATAGCCGTAGATGCTTGCGGTACAGGCGACACTGTGACCGACGGCAAAGACGGTTTGCTTTGCTCTTGCGATGAAGAAGCTTATGTCAATATTTTGGGAAAAGCTGTAGCCGAAAAAGAGTTACGCCACTCTATGGGTGAACAAGCCGTGCAAACGGCTTCCACTTATTCGATAGAAAATTACATACAAAAACTTTTGAAAATTTATCGAGAGATAGGCGCCAAAGATACGCCGCGCAATAAAAAGCAAAATACCTTCGGATCCAGCGAGTTGCTTAAACGTTTTGAAAATTTTAAGCAGACTTATTTCAAAAGCTAGGCGTCATTTTTACTAAGTGTGCTCTCACTAAAGCCCTTTCCGCATATTTGTCGGTCAGGGCTTTTATTTTTATTGAAGCAAATAATTAAAGCTTCTGTCGATTTTTTGCTTCATATATGCAAAAGCCCAGCTCAAAGCGCCATTGCTCCATACGAGGATCAGCGAAAAAGCCATCATGGTATAAACCCAAAGACGGGAAACTTTGACCCTTTGAGAAAAAGTCGGCCACCCCAGATTGTGAGCAATTTCCGACAAGGTGCCTAGACCTATAGCTACTGGCCAAATTGTGGAAAGACGCAAAAACAAAGCTGATTTGGGCGTTTTTTGAATATAAAGTAAAGCTTCGTGAAAATGTTCTAAAGTTTTATCGATCCAAGGACGCAGCTTCGTTTTAAAAGTCAAAAGTTCTGAGTCATTTTGTTGTGTCGGCTCTAAAAATTTTTCTAAACCTAAGCAAGGGACGTAAAGGCGGCCGCAACGTATATCGCGAGGCATATCGCGCAATATATTTACATATTGCAAAGCCTTGCCAAAACTAACGCCCAATTTTTCCATATAGGACAAATCTTCCGCTTTAATAGCGTGCAAATAATGCGCCGTTATGCGGCTCCAAAACTGTCCTACACAGCCAGCTACCAAATAAGTGTAATTTTCCAATTGTTCATTGGTTGTGAAAGCGCCGGGGAAAGATCGCAAATCAAGTTTCATACCCTCAATTAAGGTAGAAACTACTTCCAAGGCTTCTTGCTGAGCAAAAGGATCTAAGTGCAAGTAGAGACTGTAGACGTCAGCCAAGCGCACAAGCAAACGGCCTTCGCCTTTAGTGATGCTGCCTGGCGAGGCGCCGACAGTTGCAGCTGCGTGGCCAGACTTGGCGTCTTCTTGAACGTAAGCTTTTAAATAATCCCAAAAAGGCTGGCTTTCTTCTGTAGCGCCTTTGGAAGCTAAAATAGTTTGCCACTTTTCTAAATCGGCTAAACGCACTTTGGAGTCGGCCTGTGGATTGTCGGCCAAGGTATCGGCAGCCCGGGCCAACAAGTAAGCTACGCCTATGGGCTCGCGCACTAAGGAGGGTAATACCCAAATGCTAAGATAGAAGGCGCGAGAAACGTCGGCCAACACCTCTGTCAAAAGCAATTTTTTTTGCTCTGAAGTTTGCTCCACGCTTTTTGCCTTCCCCTACTATTGCTGCAACCAGCTTAGTTTTACAGCTTGCTCTGCCAAAATTTGCCTAGTTGTTTCTACCAACTCCCAAGCTTTTTCCGGAGAATCGGCTACACAAGTACCGGACAAGCGACCATATTGAGACAAAGCGCCCATCATATGGAAAATAACACCACAGCAAGTAGCGGAATTGTAATGTAAGCCAAATTCGGTGACAATATCGATTATGTCGTTGGGGCATAAGCCTTTGGCTTCGGGAGGCGCGATATTGGAGAAAGATACGTAAAATATTTTGCGCCCGGAAGGGGTCTTGAAAGAGCCGCTTTCCGGCATATAGCGACCGCCGGTTAAAAAGCTGGTTGCACTTAAAGGATGGGTAGTGCCACCTCGGCGCAAGTTTATTTCTACGGCATAAAGTTCGTAATCGCCACGACCGTAGACAACACCATCAGCCAAACCGACAGCGCTCTCTGAGCCTCTGGGAATGGCAATAAAGTCTATAGAAACGGGACCTATATAGCCCAAACGCACCAACTCGCGCCCTATTTCGCTGCCCAAATGGTGCAAAGCTTGCACATAATTAGCTTTAGCCGGCAAAGAGCAGCCAATATATTCTAAACCTGAGCGACCGCCCAATTCTTGTTCATGTGTGGAATCTATGCAAATTTCGCCCAAAGGATTGATAAAAAGCTGTATAGTAGGCGAAGTTTTGCCCGGAGCGTCGATAAAAGCTTCCACCACTCCGCCTTGATCGGCTAATACTTTTTTGAAAGCCTGACAAGAGACCTCACCGCAACTGTCATCAGATAGATTTTCTAAGTAATCGGCAATTTCTTCCTTAGTTTGCCTAGCACCCAAAGAGGAAAATTTTACTAAAATATTGCCAATACCAGAAAATCCCTCATTTAACTTGATGACTGCGCCTTTAAGATTGGGGCACTCTTGGCGTAAATCTATAATAGCTTGAGCAGCTTCCTCCATGCTGAAGACAGAGCCATAACCTTTAGGGTGAGCTATATCTAATTTTTTGAATATATCTCGCGAACCGGACTTTCCGCTCCAATAGTGCAAATCAACGGACGAACCGAAAATAGGAATACCCAACTTTACAGCCAGTTCGTGCTCTAATTCCGTATTATAATAAACTTCCATGTAAGAAAGAGCCGGATTTTTAATGGCTCTTTTTATACGCTCGATAACAGCCGGACGCTCTAATATTTTTTGCGTTAAGGGCACATCACTGCGATCCATAAGGGAGATTAAATGGAGCCGCTCATGAGCATGGGAGAAAGTGACGCCGGGTAAAAATTGCAAATAATAAGAAATTACATCATCGGGAATACGTAAAGCGCTCAAATAAACGACGTGAGTTTTGGGCATTCCTAGCAAGGTAAGGAAAGATAAAAGCCGCTCTTCGTAATGAACCGATCCTTGCACATTGGTCAATTCCAATGGCGACAAAGAGATAGAAGGCAGCACTACTACGGTGCGTTCGCAATTAGGATCGCTACAAACACTTTGCCAAGCAGCGGGCAACCGCTTTTGTAAAGACTCAAAATCTATTTGCCAATTCGCTTCAGCCATATCAAAATGCACGCCTCTCTCTAAATTTATGGCTTGCTTTTCCCCAAAGCTGACAGCAGCCCTTTTTTGCATAAGCCAAGCTTCAATAAATACGCAAAATCACCAAAAAGCAGGCTCAACCTGCCAAAGCGAGAACTTTTCCCCATGTTTATTTTCTTTGACGGTCATAACGATTCTTTTGTAAAATGTTATCCTCCGCGCCATTTGCGCACTTCTCCACTTAATCGGCACGCTTTTGTAAAGGGCTGTCCCCAGGCCCACATCGACTTGCCACGCGCTTTACAGGCAGGCTATTTAGGCGCCCTCTGTGCTATTTTTATTGATCCTCCCTTGGGCGAAGAAAGCACTTGTTTGCAAGCCCACAACCGCGAAGTAGCGCCGGGCCGTCAGCCGGATTTAGAGCCTCCATTAGATCATCAAGTAGCTCTGACAGCCACTTTGGAAGTAATGAGCCATATCTTCCAAGACGAGCGGATTACAGACGGCTTCAAAGTAGTCCGCTCCTACCAAGAGTTGATCGATACTATGAGCCATAAAAAATTGGCGGTAGTTATCCATTTAGAAGGCTGTGAAGCTATTGATGTAAATTTAGAAGCTTTAGAAACCTTATATCAAGCCGGAGTTCGCTCTTTGGGCATTTGTTGGAGTCGTCCCAATATTTTCGGGACAGGAGTACCTTTTGCTTACAAAGTACATCCCAATACCGGCCCAGGCTTGACCGCTGCCGGTTTAGCTTTAGTTAAGCGCTGTGACGAGCTCGGCATTATGCTCGACGCTGCTCATCTCAACGCTCAAGGCTTTTTTGATTTGGCCCAAGCTTCTGAGCGTCGTCCTTTAGTAGTTTCACATAGCAGCGCCTTTACTTTGTGTCCAGCTTCACGCGCTCTTACCGATGAGCAATTGGAAACTGTAGCCGCACACCGCGGACTAGTAGGCGTAACTATGCACGTTCCCGATTTAATCGGCCCTCGCGGTCAAGAGCTCACTTATATTCCTAGCGCAGAGCAACTTTATACTAACTTTAAACAATCTCGCCGAAAGCTTTTAAATCATAGCCAACAGGCAAACAGCCTAAACGAATTGGAAGCAGTTATTGCCCACATAGTCTATATAGGCAAACAAATAGGCTTTGATCATGTCGCTTTAGGCTCTGATTTTGATGGTTGCCTCATTCCAGATCAGATAAAAGACGTCACAAATCTGAATTTAATAGTCGATGGTTTGCGCCAAGCCGGTCTGAAAGAAAAAGAGTTAGAAAAGGTGCTTTATAAAAACTGGCTGCGGGTTTTACAAGAAAGTTGGGCTTAAATTGCTAACAAAAATAACCTTTTGCCGTTTTTGTAACACTTTGAAAGCTAGATATAGCGGCTATATCCTTTATTTCGTTGGCAAATTCCAGTAATATATAATTAAATTCTTTTTATGTGCAAGGGCGACTCATGATTAGTATCAGTTCCTCCCTACAAAATACGAATATAACCAATGCTCCTCGGGTGCCGCTCGATAACAATTCCATCCCAGAGCAAGAGTCTGCGCCTGCCGTTGTCGGCGATCAGGTTGAGATTAGCCAAACAGACAGTGCCGCCGCAACTGCCGATTTAGAAGCGACCTCCGCAACGAATGCCGAAACCGTTGCTGTAAGCGATGAAAATGTCACCGCTTCTTCTACTCCGGCCAAAGCTAAGAAAAAAGGCAAGAAGCTCACTCCCAAAAAGATGGTTAAAAAGGGCATGTCTCTGTATAAAGAGGCTCGCCATTCGCCTTTAACTTTTGTCAAAGATCATGCAAAAAAAGGCGTTCCTACTGTTATTATCTTGGGATTGGGTGCGGCCGCTTTTTGTGGTGAAGCTCTCGATGACGAGCAAGTTGACGACATAAAAGACTTAGCCGAAGATGCTGTCAATAAGGGCGGCGGCATCAAGAAAAATATCGAGTTTTTCAATAAATTGGCCGATTTTTCTGGCCTCAGCGCCGAAATTTGCTGTGGTGCCGGCGGAGCGGTTTTAGCCGGTGAAGGCATGTTCAAAATCGGCGAAGGCACCCGCAATACCATTAAAGGTATAAAGAAAAAAGACGGCCACAAAGTGCTGAGCGGCTTGCGCACATCTTTGGCAGGCGTACGCAAAACTCTCAACGGAGCTGTAGTAGGCACCTTAAGCCTAGAAGGCAAGGCCGGTACTGCAGCCAAGTTTATCAAGAAAACGGTTCTGCCTCCGTTGCGCAAAGCAGCTGCAGCTCTGAATATAGGTGTCGGCCTCAAGAGCATCCAAAAAGGTATCAAAAACAAAAGCCGTACCAAAATTATCAATGGCGCTCTAGATCTAGCTTATGGTGGAGCAGTGGTAGCCTCGATCGCCGTGGGTGGGCCTATCGCAGCTGCAGCTTGCGCAGGCTTATTGGCCGCCAAGACCGGCTGGGCCTGGACCAAAAAAGTAAGCCGTTGCGTGCGGCGCGATCAGGAAATTCAAGCCAAACGCCAAGCCCAAAAAGCCGAAAAAGCGAAAAAATCAAGCGAAAATGGCGCTCCATCCTCGTCAGGCGAAGTGCCAACCAATCGCAGTCCGTTGCCAGCTGATCAAGTAAGGCAAATTTCTAAAGCCAACAAAGCCAAGAAAGCTGTCCTAAACTTTGTAGCCAACATAACTGCCGACGAAAAAATTCCTCGCAACATTATTTAGGCATTTTTTCGTTGCCCATCAGCGACCGATAGAGAACCTTCTGCCCTAGCAATTTCGAAAGTTGTTCCAGAGCAGGGGGTTCTTTTTTTAGCAAAAAGCCGCTTCAAAAGAGCCGCACTCTAAAAGGCGCACAAATATTTCATTGGAAAGATCGCGGCCACGGCCAGTTAAACGCAAACGTCTGTGGGCAAAATGGAATAATTCAGCAGGTATTTCGTGCAAAAATTGTTTTAAAGCCCTACGTAATTTGGCTCGATATGGTAGTGGAAATTGTTTCAGCAACTGCGCAACATTTACACCGCAGCGACGGCGCAAGCCAAGCATAAGATCTTCGCGTACTCTAGAGGCCCAGCCTAAGCGTTCAGCCTCGCTATATAATTCCAGCCCTTGTAACACAGCTTCACCGTAGCTTTTGGGATCAGCTAAACGACTAAAGCGCCAACCGTTATAATAGGAAACGGCTCCGGCTCCCACGCCTAAATAAGGAGCGTTGCGCCAATAAACTTTATTGTGAAAACACTGACGACCGGGCAAAGCCCAATTTGAAATTTCATAATGTTCAAAGCCGGAGCCCTGGAGCTGTTTTCGCAAAATACGCTCCATTTTTTCTACTTCGTCTTCACTTGGCAAAGTCATTAGGCCGCGCTCTAAGGCTTTTTCCAGAGGAGTGCCCTCTTCTACCGAAAGTGCATAGCAAGCGATATGCTCAGGCTTAAAAGCAAGCAACTTTTCCACAGTATCTAGCCAAATAGCTGCCGTTTGGCCGGGTAAACCGTAAATTAAGTCTAAATTGATATTGTCAAAGCCAGCTTCTCTAGCCCACGACAAACTGTCAGCAACATCTTGCACACTGTGAATACGGCCCAGCTTGTGTAAGAGCCCGGCATTGAGCGATTGCACGCCCATAGACAAACGATTGATACCACATTGACGTAAGCTTTTTAACTTAGCCAAACTTAAAGTGCCGGGATTAGCTTCGATAGTAATTTCGACCTGCGGATTAAAGCCGTAATATTCTCTTACGGTATCCACAACTTCCACAAGCCAATCTGTCGGAGCTAAAGTAGGGGTGCCCCCACCCAAATAAAGGCTGCGCAATCCGCCTTCAGCAACTCTTACTTGTTGAGCTGATAAGCGTATATCTTGCAGTAAAGCCTTATGATAGACCAAGCGATCTTCTTCTTTTACGCCGCCTAAAGTATTAAAATCGCAATATATGCAACGTTGTTTACAAAAAGGGAAGTGAATATAAAGAGAAAGGAGCTCCTCAGCTCCTTCAGGCGTTAAATTTGACATTATTTTTGATTGTTAGCGAAAATCGCGAGTGCCGTACTCGGAGAAATTGCCACTTAGCATAGGCTCCGGCGCCACTTCATTGGGTTCAGAAACCCGAGGAGCTCCCATAGTTTTGTCAGCATCTCCTGGTATGCGAGAGAGAACAAAAGTTGAAGGAAAATAAAGAACTGCGCTGGAGGAAATTTTAAAAGAATTGACGCCGCTAACGAAAACACTACCGGACAAAAAGTCCAAAATACGCGTGCGTACGCTTTTGTCTGTCTTTTCGTCAAAACTGACAAGTACACACTTCTTGGCCTTTATTTCTCTAGCTATTTTGCAACACCAGCCACTTTTCTCTGCTTCATCGGGACAATAGACATTGACTACGACAATTTCGATCTTATCTTTGCCATTTTTAGAAGGAAGAGCAGCTAAGTTGGCTCTGCTTCCCACAGTTCTATGTGCATCAGTTTTTTTTGAAGCGTCCATCTCTTCTTCCGAATAATCGCCGTCTTCTTGCTCGCCGCCGACAAAAAAATCTTTCAGCTTATCCCAACAACTGCTAGACACACTCTACCTCTGTACGAAGTTTTATTTCTTGCGAACTAGTTGCGGCTGCCAAAAATAGCTCTCCCTACTCTTATATAGGTAGCGCCCTCTTCTATAGCCACTTGATAATCTCCGCTCATTCCCATGGAAAGCTCACGGCCAGACCAAAACTCATACTGGCGAGCTACAACTTCTTCCAAAAGCTCACGCAAACGGCGAAAATGAGGGCGATTTTCTTCTGGCGAAGCTGCAGGCGGAGGAATAGTCATCAATCCAACCAGACGCAAGCACTGTAAATCAGTTGTTTTTAACTCTTCCAAAAGGGAGAAAAGATTTTCAGGATCGACGCCACTCTTAGTTTCCTCATGACCCAATCGTACTTGAATGAGTCCGGAAATGCTACGCCCTTGCTCGACGCACCCTCGATCAATACGTTTAATCAACTCGACTGAATCTAAAGAATGGATGACTGTAGCAATTTTGGTGGCCACATGCGCTTTATTTTTCTGTATATTGCCAATCAAATGCCACTTTAAATCTGGGAAACGCTCTGCTTTTATTTTGGCCTCTTGTACATAGTTTTCCCCGAAATCTTGCAAGCCGAATCGAGCCGCCGCTTCTATGGCACAAAGAGGCTTTGTTTTGGAGACCCCAACAAGAGTGACCGAGCTGGGGTCTCGGCCACAGCTCAGGCAAGTGCGAGCTACTGACTCACGCACTTGCACCAAGCGATTGTGCAGAAGTTCGGGCGAAAACTCATGCTCGGCAGCATCTGAATTCAAAGTTCCGAATCTGCTATTCATATCATTACAACCAATTCATAATAGTGTCGTTATCATTCATTTCAGTACTAGGCTGTTCCTGAAGATGAATTTCGGCATCTACTCCAGAGAAGTCTTGAACAGGTTGCTGCTCCTCATGGTACTGTTCCTCATCTTTAGCAATTAAACCACGGGAATACAAAGCGCTCATAGATTGATTGAAGCTTTGCATACCTTCCACGCTGCCTTGCTGTAAATAAGCAGCCAAGCCTTCCAAGTTGTCATTTAAGATAGAGTCGGAAACGGCCATATCGACAACTAAAACTTCCACAGCGGGAACTCGGCCTTTATCGTCGGCTCTGGTGATCAATTTCTGCGAAATCACGCCACGTAAGCAACTGGCCAGAAGCAAGCGGAACTGTCTCTGCGTTTCGCCAGTAAAGGTAGAGAGCATGCGACGCACAGCCTGAACGGTATCGGGCATATTCATAGCCGCAATTACCAAGAAGCCTTTTTCGGCCGCAGTGGTAGCAGCCATCAAAGTATCGGCATCTTTAATATCACTAATTACTAAGACATCGGGATCCTGGCGCATAGCCATATTGATAGCGTCGTTGAAACTCTGCGTATCAGTACCGACTTCGCGTTGAGTGATTAAAGAATTGACCGTCTTGTGATAATACTCGATAGGATCTTCCACAGTAACGATATGGCACTTACGATTGTTGTTAATGTAGTCAACAATGGAAGCCATAGTGGTAGATTTACCAGATCCAGTAGGGCCGGTCAAAATAATTAAACCGCTCTGATAAAGAGAAAGCTTCTTCAAAATGGGAGGCAAGCCCAAAACATCGAAGTCTAAAACTTCAGTGCGCAACATATGGAAATTGGCACTTAAGTTACCTCTCTCCAAGAAAGCGTTGACAATAAAGCGAGTGCCGTCAGAAGCGACATGAGCGAAAGAGACTTCATGTCCCTTCTTTACTTCTCTTCTTTGCTCGCGAGTCATAGCTGGATAAATGAGAGCTTTGGTGTCATCTTGGGCTAATTTAGTATCGCCGACAGGAACCAAATCTCCGCTTAAACGCACGGTAGGAGTATTGCCTACTTGCAAGTGTAAATCGGAAGCGCGGTGGCTAATTACGACTTGGAGAATGTCATCTAAGTCGTAGCCCAGGTTTTCAGTAATAGCGGGAATCGGCTCGTCTTCTTCCACAGGCTCACTGGCGATTGCAGCCTTAGGAGCGACTCCCCCGGCAGAAGCGGCGGCGCTGGCAGCCTGAGCTACAGTAGCGGCGATCTGAGGGGCAGCTTCTACAGCATTGGCTGCCGCAGCGGTAACAGCTTCAGCGCTCTTGCCAATATCGCGCACACGCTCGTCGAGCTGCTCTACCAAGCGCATAGCCATCTTGATAGCGCTCAGGTGTTTGTCAATTTCGCTCTGAGATTCTTCAGCTTGGGCTACGGCTTCTTCAAACTTGGGAGCGTACTCATCAAGTTTATTTTGCAAAGCTTCTACATCGGAATAGACAGCTTTTAACTTATCCGCAACTTGATCGGCACCATCTAAAGATTCGCGCAAAGAATCCAAAGAAGACTTAATATCTTCTACTTCACTCTTGAGAGAACTAGACTTTTCTTCCAGCTTTTCTTCTAAAGCTAAAGATTTTTTCTCATTTTCGCTATTCAGCTCTTCTTTTAAAGCCGCAAAGCCAGAGCGCAGTTCTTCATTTTCGCTCTTAACGCGCTCTTCTAAGGTTTCGAAGGCTACGCCTTGCTCAACTTTGTAATTTTCAAAATCTTCGCTTTTGGCAAAAGTGGAAGCTTGGCTGACTTCTTCCTTTAAGGCATCGAGACGCTCGCCCAGAGAAGTTTCTAAGGTTTCAATTTTTTCTACAGCGGCTTCATTGGCAGCGCTCAAGTTTTGCAATTCGGCGCGAGTCTCTTCTTGACCGGAAGCAAATTCAGCGCTCTTAGTTTCTAAGGCTTCTTCTACAGCCTTGAAGCGCTCACCCATCTCATCGAGGGAGCCCTGTACTTGAGCTAAATCTTCTGCAGAGGCGCCTTCGGCAATTTCATCAAAATCTTTGGAGAGACGCTCAAAACGTCCCTGGAGCTTTAGTATTTCTTTACTGGTGGTATCGCCTACTAAGGAGATATCTTCTAACTCCGCCTCTATTCTAGAGAGGCGGCCTTCTACTGACATATCGGCATTACTGTCTAACATATCGCTGTCTGATTTGGTACGAGGCTTTCTGGCCAAAGCTTGATCCCTTCCATTCCTTAGAATTATCGCTTCAACGTTCTTTGACGTATTCTCCCGCAGCTGGCAGGATAATGCCGAAGCGGATTTACACAAATCCCCTCATTTTGCAACCACCGTCTGCCGAACGCGCCTGACAACTCCCATTTCTAAAGAAATGCGGCTGCGCGGCACTTTCGGTAAAATTGTACTTTTTACCTGCACAACCCAGACAAGTTTACAGGCAGAAAGCGCACAGTATGGGGAAATAAACGCCTTCTTAATGTGCCAAATTAGAACCTTAGCTTAGCTAGCTTTTGATTTTAACAAAGCTCCTTAACCATTTGCACACGTTCGTCTTGGTAGCCCATTTTTTTATAAAAATCGGCAGCTCTTCTGTTGGCACAAGTTACGGTTAAGCCAACATACTTAATTCCCAATTCCAAGGCGGCAGTTTCTACAGCATACATTAAATTTTGCCCCAAGCCTCGGCTCCAATATTCCGGTTTTACTGCTAAATCCAAAACCCAGGCTTGTTTTTCACCAGTCAGAAACTCCGTCGTATCCAATTTAGCCACGACATGACCGACAATTTGGCCTCTCGTGTTTTTAGCCACAAAGACAGCCATATCGGCCTTAGAAATTTGCCAATACAAAGCTTCCATATCATTGCGACGAATTTCCGCCGCTTTGACGGGATCATTTTGACGGCGCGGAGACATAGAATAACCGACTATTTCCACAGATAAATCAATAATGCCGGGCAAATCTTTCTTTTGGGCACGACATATACTCACGCCATCGTATTCTAAACTTTTTTCTGCAACTTTAGGCGAAATTTCCATTGCAAAACCTCCACTTTGGCCAAAAAGAAAGTAAAAACTGTCTGACACAGTTGCGCCAAGACGCTCTCCGTGCCTAGAAGCAAAGAAAACACTTGGCGCCACAATTTATGCTGTTGTTAGGTCAGAAGGCTTAATCTCTTACGCCTTGCTCCTTTTTGATTGATTCATAAGAATCAAATTCCACACCACGACTCTTCAATTCGTCTTCAAAAGCGTTTACCAAATAATACAAACACCCCAACCACTCACGAATGTCAGCAGTAGTTTTATTTTCAATTGTAGAACGACCGTCCCCAACTCTCTTGACCGTTTGGCCATATTCTTTATGAATCATGCACCATAAAACAGCGATATTGCGATGGTTTCTTTTCAAAACCTCAACATCATAAGTGGAGATATCGCGCTGACCGCCTTTTACTTCAGCCTCAACCATCTTCCAAGCTTCCATGGTCTTTTGGTAGCGATCATAGTACATTTTATCCTCAGGTTTAGCTCCTGATCTTCTCACACGCACTGCATCTTTGGAGCTACTGACAACTTCTGCACCGTCAGTAGAATTTTGTACATTCGAAGATTGGGAAGGGGCTGCTTGAGGAGCAGATTTACCCGCAGCGCGAGGGTAATTTCCTGCTTTAGGATAGTATTGACCGGCTTTGGGGTAGTTTTGCGCTTGAGCAGAATCAGTCATAAAAGCTAAAGGCGCGGCACATACTCCGACCATTAAAACCAAGGCGGCGAATTTGCGAAAATTATTCATAAGTACAGAACTCCTTACAAAAAAGAAAAAAGTAACTAATGACTTACCCGATAAAATACTGCACCGGGGCCTCTTTTCCCGCACCTAAACAAAAACTAAGTACATTATAAGTGCCAGCACCGTATGCAATATATTTTTATCGACTCAATACAACAGAGATTTTACCGGAGTATATTTCAAAGAGCGACGACGCAACTCAGGTTCTAACTTTTTAGCCAAACGATAATTGATATGTCCACATTGCTTAGCTTTCAATTGAACATTATGATTGGGTAATTTATTTTTATTGCCGACAATGCTTTGACAATAATCAACCATATCCGAACTGATATAATATACTTCCAACAATTTTTGATTGCTGCTGCGCTGTATCACTTCCGGAGTAAGAGAATTGAAGTGGAATTTGCTGGTTTGAATCGCGTCGTCGAGATCTTTAAGTATTTTACTATCATCAGCCCAAGCTAAGGTAGGAAAAGACAACAAAGCGATCAGGGCTAATGCTATTGCAGATACCAATAAAGGTATTTTGCTTAAGTTATTTTTCAAAGGCGACTCCTTAGACAGAGGTCGATATAATTAAGCTGCAAGGAGCAGCCCAATGCCTTTCCTTACCAGCGCTTAACGCCTCTAGGGGACGATTTCGCCGACAAATAGAACTATACTTCCAAAGTAGGAAAAATTGCTGCAATTGTGACAGTATCCCAACGAACGATTGCCTCTGTCGGTTGGGCCAAAAAGCTTGCCTAAAGGGGCAAATATTAACAAATCTGTCACCAACTCTGTACATTTCTGATTTTTAATTAGGTAGATGCAGGAGGTTGTACTATGGGAATTGGTTCAGTATTTAATGTAGGCGTCTATCAAGTAAACCGCCAGGCGGTCAATCCTGCTCTTATCCGCAACATGGCCAACAGCGCCGGCAATATCAGAGTAGAGGGCAACGCTTCTCCAGAAGCTTGGAGCGAGTTGGCAGATCGCGTAGAAGCCAATGATTGCGTATCCAGAGAAGATCTGCGCCAGATTCAAGATCTAGGGCGCGCTTGTTTCAAGTACCACAGGGCGTTGCATAGCGACTTTAAAGCCAGCGGCTACAAAGACCAGACGATTAAAGCCGAGCTGGCCGACGTACATGTTTTCCGTTCCGGCAGCGATCAAATTCGCGAATCTTTGGCTTTAACCCAATCCCAATTGGCCGTAGATGCAGCCGCTGGAGCATCTTTTGGCCCTACTTCTTTGGTGGCCAATTATGCAGCCTATTCCGACTTACAAAAGAGCGCTTTAGAGCCTTTGGTAGATAATATTCAAGGTTTACGCGACGGCACTAGCCCCAACTTGTATCAAGGCAACAGTATCGAATCTTTCCACGGCGCCGAGATCTGGAAAGAAATGAATACTATGCTTGACGAGGCCACTGCTCAAGCCAAGGCCGGTCATCCTCAAGAGATTGACGCTCAATATTACGAACTTACCAGCCCAGAAATTGTGGGCAAGTTGGCCCAAGCCGCCGAAGCTGGCAATAAAGTACGCGTCAATGTAGATCCTGGACGCTTGGTAGCTTTTGCCGGCGACCATGTAGTTATCGATGAAGTGCCCGATAAATTAAAAACCCTGATTCAACTTTCTCAAGTTCAGGGCGACGTGGCCGTCTCCACCTATCCTATTTCCAAACAACTTAAAAATCCCAGCAACCTCATGCATCGTAAAGGTTTGCGCGTAGGCGAAAAGTTCTTGCTTTCCGGTATGAATGCCAACGCTGGCAGCGGTGAAAATATCGATGCCGGTTACACAATCGAAGGCCCTGCAGCCAAACGTCTGGTAGAGAACTTTAAGCGCGACGTGGGCCATTCCATCGGCGCTTCCAACGAAGAAATTTATGGTGATAAGCCCTTAGCCGGATTTATGGAAGGCGACATCAATATGGGCACTCGCGGCCTCATTTCCATGTTTGACTGCGTCAGCGGCCCTTCTCCGGCCGGCACCGAAATGCCCAAAGCCACCAATGCTCAGCAATTAGCTGATATTGCCAAATCTATGGGGCAAAACGTTTCCGACTATACAGATTGCTCTTTGGAAGAAATAGACAGCTTGCTCAAACGCGGCCAAGATATTCCTCTTTCTCCTAAAGGCAAAGAAGCTTTCTTAGGCGTCGTACAGCGTGCTTTAGATATTACTCGTTCTCCGGAAAACGTAGCCAAGTTGCAAGACATTGATATTCCTACCGGAGATCCCAAAGGTACCACTGCTATTGCTCTGGCCGATTTACCCAACGACAGACGCGCTGCCATGATTCAAGCTATTCAAGATGCTGAAGAATTTATTTACGTACCTGCTTTTGTAATGACCAAAAGCGTAGCTTCAGTATTGGTTGCCAAACGCGATGAGATGCAAGCTCAAGGCAAAGATATTGATATTCGCGTAGTCGCCGACTCCGGTATTTATCCCGACGGTGGTACCCCCAACGAAGGTGGCTTAAAATTCTTGGAAGATCACGGTATCGACGTCCATTGGACTCTTCTGCCGCGTAGCTCCAGTCACGACCGTAAAGTTCATGCAAAAGAAATTCTCACAGATAAAGGGGAATTTTTTGGAAGCACAAACTTCTCTAATAAAGGTATGGGAGTCAACTGGGAACATTCTGGTTATGTTAAGTTCAATCCTGACGACAAAGCCTCTATTTCTCAGCGTGAAAGTGCCAAAGCTCACTTCCTCAATTTGTGGGACAACGAATCATTCGGTCTCAATACCAAAGATGCGGCGACTAAGCGCAAGCGTGGCGCTAAAGGCCAGCTTGATTACGATGTTCAGGTTGAAGAAGCTCGCAGCGGCGTAGTCCGTGAGACTATCCGCGGCATTCAGAACTTCGAGAAAGCCAGTGCCGATTTCGTTGGCAAATTGGTAGGTTCTGATCCTCAAGCCACTTCCCGTATCGAAGAGCTGGTTTTGCAAGGCTACGATCAAGGTTCCGCCACTCTTATGGCTGCTAAAGAAAAAATGGGTGACGAAGCTTTTTATAATGCTTTGCATAGCCTTCCTGCGTATGAGCAATTGCAGCAGATGAAGTAGAAATCTACTGTGCAGAATAGTTGAATCGTGGTCTCTTAGGTGCTTTGATTGCCCCTGATCTTCGGATCTTGAAGTATCTTTGAGTATTGGGTCAACATAGGAGCGCCTCTCCTTTCGCAAGAGGGAGGAGCGCTTCTATTTTTTTATAAGAACTCTCCGAACACTAATATTAGGAGCCATTATTTGTGAAAATTAAAAACGTGCAATTTATTACCAGTGCCCCTACTATAAAGGAGACTCCCCCAGCTTGTGTTAAGCCAGAGATAGTAGTCGTGGGCCGTTCCAATGTCGGAAAATCTTCTTTTATATGTAAATTAACCAATCGCAAGATCGCTAAAGTGAGCTCTACTCCAGGTAAAACCAGATTGATCAATTATTTTTTAATTGATGACTCTTGGTATTTGGTAGACTTGCCCGGTTACGGTTTTGCTAAAGTATCCAAAGCAGAAAAAGAGCGTTGGGGACACGCTTTGGAAGAATATTTAGCTAAAAGAGAAGGTATTCGTTTAGCTATTTTGCTGGTCGATTGTCGCCATGAAATAAAAGATTCCGATTTGCAAATGTATGACTGGCTGGTCGAAAACAATTTGCCCGTATGTATCGTACTAACTAAAGGCGATAAAATAAATCGCAGTCAAGCAGCCCAAGCTAAAGCCAGAGCGGCTAAAGCTTTTCAAATTGAAGCTCAAGAAGTTTTTATGATTTCTTCGCAAACAGGCCAAGGTTTTGATATTTTGGGCAATTTCCTAGATAGCGTATTAAAGTAGTTACCAATTTGTACACAAAAATAAATATGCCGACTTTTTCATAAAAAAGTCGGCATATTTATTTTCTAAGCTGCCACCAGACAGAAAATGCCGATCGGCAGCTTATTATACAAAGCGACTAAGCTTCTTCGGGAAGAGTTTCGGCCAATTCGACTTCAACTTCAAAGTGTTCGCCGTTTTCAATAGCAGCTTCAACTTTTACAACTTCAGCATCTTCAGCGCTTCCGGCCAAAAGTACGTCGGAGAGAGCCTGATCCAAAGCAGCCAGAGCGGCAGCCGAACCTTTGATAGTTAAGGTCTTGACGGGCCAACGCAATTTCTTCTGAGCCTTAGTTTTGGCTTGACGAATCTTGGAGAGCACTTCAACGGCGCAACCATAAATGTCTTCGAACTGAGGTTCGGGCACATCGAGTTCGGCAACAGTAGGCCAAGGAGAAGTGTGAATAGAGCGTTCGCGACCGGTTTCGGAAGCAAAGAGCCATGACCAAACTTCTTCAGTTACGTAAGGCAAACAGGGAGCGAAGAGGCGCAAAATAGTGCGCATAGCCAAGTAGAGAGCAGCTATAGCCGAGCGACGACCGGCGCTGTCTTCAGCTTCGTAAGAACGACGTTTGACCAATTCCACATAATCGTCGCAGAAGTTCCAGAAATCACCTTCAACAGCTTGAAGAGCAGCCGCATATTCAAACTTGTTGAAGTCGTCGGTAGCTTCTTTTACTACAGCACGCAAGCGAGCCAACAGAGCCTGATCTAAAGGAACAGTGACATTTTCTTTCGTCCAGTGCTCTTTGTAATCTAAGTTGGCGCTCAGCTGGCTAATAACAAAGCGGCTGGCGTTAAAGAGCTTAGTTACCAACTTGCGACCCAAGTCGAAAAGCTGAGGATCAAAAACTGTATCCGTACCTAAGCGGGCGCGAGCAGCCCAATAACGAACGGCGTCGGCAGAGTATTCTTCCAAGAAGGGCTTGGGAGTAACTACATTGCCTTTGGATTTTTCCATCTTCTTGCGATCAGGGTCTAAGATCCAACCGCTGATAACTACGTGCTTCCAAGGAATGGTATTCTCGTGCATCCAAGCTTTTACGATAGTGTAGAAAGCCCAAGTACGAATAATTTCGTGGGACTGAGGACGCACGTCCATGGGGAACAATTTGGAATGGCGATCTTCATCTACGCCCCAACCGCTGACAATTTGAGGAGTTAAAGAAGAAGTGGCCCAAGTATCCATTACGTCCGGATCGCCAATAAATCCACCGGGAATACCACGCTGTTCTTCTTTAAATCCGGGAGCAGGCTGACTCAAAGGATCGACAGGCAGCATAGAAGCATCGGCAAAAATAGGATTCTGATAGTCTACATTACCTTGCTCGTCTAAACGATACCATACAGGGAAAGGTACACCGAAGAAACGCTGACGGCTAATACACCAATCGTACTGTAAGCCTTCAATCCAGTGCTCGATGCGGCTGCGCATAAATTCGGGATGCCACTGAATCTTGCGAGCTTGCTCCAAGATACGGTCTTTGACATCTAAAACGCGAATGAACCACTGTCTAGTGGTAACAAACTCTAAGGGAAATTCGCCTTTTTCGTAATATTTGACAAATTGTTTGGTGGGACGAGGCTCAGCTAACAAATCGCCACTTTCACGCAAAAGCTCAACGATCTTAGCTCTAGCTTGTTTGACGAACAGTCCTTCCAATTGAGCGTGAGCGGCATTGGCAGCTTCGGGATCTAAGCTCTGGAAAGGCTCTTGAGAATAATCGGCATGACCGATTTTGCCATCACGACCGATAAGCTGGCGCAAAGGCAAATCAGATTTACGCCAATACTCTACGTCGGCAGTGTCACCGAAAGTACAAACCATTAAGATACCGGTACCTTTTTCAGGATCGGCATGCTCGGCAGGCAAGATAGGCACTACGGCTTTAAAGATAGGCGTAATAGCTTTCTTGCCAAAGAGAGGCTTGTAACGCTCGTCGTCAGGATGGGCTACAACAGCAATGCAAGCGCCCAACAATTCAGGACGAGTGGTAGAAATAGTAAATTCTCCGCCGCCTTCCACTTGGAAGCGCAAATCATGGAAGCGTCCTTCTCCCTCTTTATCTACCATTTCAGCCTGCGCTACGGCAGTACCGAAACCGGTATCCCAAGCGGTGGGCAATTCAGCGTGATAGACGCGACCTTTTTTGACTAAATCGAGGAAAGAATATTGGGAAGCACGACGACAAGTATCGTTAATAGTGCTGTAAGCCAAATTCCAGTCTACGGAAAGGCCGAGATGGCGCCACAGATCTTCAAAGGCTTTTTCGTCTTCTTTTGTAAGAGTAGTGCAAGCTTCGATAAAGTTGGGGCGGGAAACTTCCTTCTGAGGAACAGCAGCTTTCTTTTTGCCGCTGGTAACAGGCTGACGCTCCAATTTATAATCGGGATCGTAAGGCAAATTAGGATTGCACTTAATGCCAAAGACGTTTTGTACACGTCTTTCGGTAGGCAAACCGTTGTCATCCCAGCCCATAGGATAAGCAATATTTTTGCCCAACATACGCTGGTAGCGTACAATCAAATCTTGGTGAGTATAAGAAAATACGTGACCGATATGTAAAGAACCGGATACTGTGGGAGGCGGGCTGTCTACGACAAAAGTTTCTTCTCGAGGGCGGGAAGAGTCCCAATTATAAATTCCCCATTCTGCCCAATTTTTCGCCCATTCAGCTTCAGCTTCGGCGAACTGATATTTTTTGGGAATCGCTTTCATATTAACGAATAAGCCTCCAAAAGGTATTGACTGTGCGCTCAATTAAGAGCCAAAAATCTTTCTGTCTTTAAGAAAGCAAACTTTTGAACTTCGGCCTGTAGTTCCTTGTTACATTAAGTTACTTTTTGAATATTTTAAGCAGTGAAAACAGAAGTATAGTCTCATACAAATGTGAAATCCGTCATAATAATCGTTTTTCGGCCCCACTTAAAGCTAAAACTGAATTGTGAAGGAAAGATCCTTAGAATCGCGGAAGGAAGCCGGTCGATATGAACCAACAGGCAGAAAAAAATTATCAGTCTACTCCTACTTTTAATTCGGCTATAGAAGAGCAGGCCTACGCAATTGCAGGGAAAGCCGGTCTGAGTTGTTTGCGCCAAACTGCACTAGATCAGACCATGCAAAATTTTTTTGTTACCTTAATCATAAACTATCTCAACAGAGAATTGGCCGAGCTGGAATGGCAAATAAAAGTAAAAGATAACTTTTTCACCCTCACTTGGTTAGTAAACGGCGTCCGTAAAGAATGGCTTCAGTTGCGCTTTGCCCCTAGCTGCAGTCGCTGGCTGATTATGCGCCGTGGAGGATTGAAAGTTAAACCCGAATTAAATGGCCATACTTGGTTTCCGCACCAACCGGATCGCCCTTGTTTGTCTTTAAGTGATTGGTTGGGCCAAATCCGCAAATTATTAACTAATAGGTTTAATCAAAACCTTTCTTCTAAGCCCCAACAAACAGAAAAAGATGTTGCCATCTCCTCAAAGTCCTAAATTTTTTCGCCATTTATGTGATCTTTTTTGTGTAAAAGACAATCAAGGGCGGCTCTTATTTTCACGTTGGCTCAGCAGACTTTTGGTTTGCCCTTCTCCCTCTCCGACAGCTTTAGCGGTACGTTTTGTCCATAAAGAACTAGTCTTTTGTTTGGCGGCTTTGGCGGCGTTTCTTTCTTCTTTTTTTACTCAACCAAGTTTAAGCACCTATATCGGCTATATCGATTTGCGTGTTTTGGAGTTGCTTTTTTCGCTTATGGCTGCAGCTGCCGGTTTGCAAAGAGTGGGATTCTTCCAAAATTTAGCTATTTATTTGCGGCGCCGCTGCCATTCGGAAGTATGGTTGGCTAACTTTTTAGTTTTGCTGTGTTTTTTTTCGGCTATGTTTATTACCAACGACGTGGCCTTAATAGTGTTTGTGCCTTTTACGTTGCAAGTACTGCGCGGCACAAGCAAACAGCGCCTCATTTTTACTATAGTGATGGAAACTATAGCGGCCAATTTAGGCAGTATGGTTACCCCTTTGGGCAATCCGCAAAATATTTTTCTTTGCTCTTTTTACAATTTAAGCATAAGGCAATTTTTAACTTTGACCATACCTTGGGGCCTTGCTTCTCTAGCCTTAATTGAGGCGGCTATATTTATAGAAGCTAAACTTTCCCCCTCAGAGGTTAAGCTTACTGACAACAACAAGGGCGAATTACCAAAGCTGGATAAGGCTTTACTCTTGCGTTATTTTTTGTGCTTAGCATTGTGTTTACTTACTGTAGCCAAAGTAGTCTCTGCCCATTTCTGCGCAACCTTAATCTTGATCTGGCTTGTGGCTGCTGATAGAGAATTGCTCAAACGTCTGGATTATGTGCTCTTACTAACTTTTGTATGCTTTTTTATCTTTGTAGGTAATACTGCCCAAATAGAGCAAGTAAGAGAATGGGCCGAACACTTGTTGGCCGGGCGCGAATTGCTAGTCGGCGCCTTAGTTTCACAAATTATCAGCAATGTACCGGCTGCAGTTATGCTAGCGCCTTTTACTAAGCAAAGCACAGCTTTGCTTTTAGGTGTCAATTTGGGGGGCTTGGGCACTTTGGTAGCTTCGTTGGCCAGCCTTATTTCTTATAGGCTTTATATAGACGGCGCTAATGCCGATAGCAAAGCCTATCTATACACCTTTACTGCCTTGAATTTTGTCTTTTTGGCTATACTTTTAAGCTTGGCTTATTGTTTGCTTTAAGCTGATTTTCCTAAGAAAAGGCAGTATTTTTTATCAGTGTTCTACTTCCCGCAAAGTAAGTCTATGCCAATACCAGCGCGGCAAATTGCCTCCTTGTCTAATAAACAAGCCCAGGACAAATAATCCCCAAAAAATGGATAAAATTCCACAAACAAGTCCTACCCAAGGGCACCAGAAAATAGCGGCTAAAAGCGCACATATAGAGAAGTCTTCCAATAAAGACAAGACCATAGTGCCCATAGAAGTGACACCGGGCGCCAAGTCTACCAGCCAAAGGCGAACTAGCGGCTTAGACAAGTTGACCAAAAGAGCTGTCAAACCGCCCACACCAACGCCTAAGACAACTAAACCTATCCAATGTGAGCAAGTAATAATAGAAACAGCTAACCAAATGGCTATAGCGGTGCGCAGAACCAAACCACAGCTATCTAGAACATGGCCATAAACTCTGAATTTATCGACAATAATTTCGATAGCAGCCGCTAAAACAACTAAAGAGATAAAACGCCAATCGGCCATAAAATAGAAATTGGGATCGAGGAACAGCCAACCTAAATGGGCTAAAATAGATACAACCAACAAACTTAGGCCGGCACGCACTCCGCAACAAGCAGAAATACCGAAGCTGAGAAAAAAGCTCCACCAGAAGGCTGCATCCATAGCTTTTTCTATTCCTCCCAAAAAAAATTTAGGCCACTTCAACGATGTAGGCTGATATTGTAACACAAAAAATAGACTGTGAAACAAAAAGGACACTTTGTTAGTGCACAAAGCGTCCTCTTTATTAGGCAAAGATAGCTAAAATCTTACTTAAATATCGAAAAAATTAGCTTACTTTTCCAGCGAAAGCTGCCTAAAACTAGAAGGAAAACTCCATAGAGAGATCATCTAATTGATAACCTTCAAAGTTTTGGATCTTGGCATTCATTTGCTCACGCATCTGGGCAATTTGCTCTTTCATCTGAGCATTGTAATTGTTTACAGCAGTCTGTTCGGGGCTATGGGCAACAACATCGCGAGCAGTGGCCAAGTGACCTTTGCAAGCGCTTTCATAAGTATCGGCCATACCTTTAAGAGCCGGAGGTAAAGTCTGGCGCATAATATCAGCGTCAGCAGAAATGCTGGCATTTTGAGACTCGATATTGGCTCGTGTAATCAGTTCTTGGAACTTAGCTTGGCCATCTTCAGAGCTCATATACTCATTCATCTTGTTGTAGTCAGAATAGAGTTCGTTAAGTTGCTTGCTAGCATCCATATTGGTATAGTCTTCGTCTTTATCCAAAGCGGCCAACTGGGCTTGATACTTAACTTCTTTTTCGTAAGCAGCACGGGCGGCAGCACTCTTAGAATCTTCGGGCACGCCTTCAAGAATTTTGGGCTGACCATTCTCAAAGATAAGGTTGCCATCGTCGTCTACAGCGTAGCTATTTTTGGAGAAATATTCGCTCTTAGCCAACTCAACTTTGTCAGCTTCTCTCTCCATTTCAATTTGAGCTCTCTTGTTTTCTTTCTCTTCGAGCTTGCTCAAATCCAAAATAGATTGCTGCATTTCGGCTTGATTACCAAAAACGCTGAAAGAATTGGTGGTATTTTCGGGAACTTCCACGCCGCAAGCTTCTAATTTTTCGCGCAAATCGTTGATAGCGGCAGAATAATCTACACCGGCTCCGGTACCACACTCTTTATTAGTACTATCGAAGCTTTTAACTAAAGAAGTAAGGGAAGAAAAAC
This sequence comes from uncultured bacterium, assembly GCA_934636825.1. Classification (GTDB taxonomy): domain Bacteria; phylum Vulcanimicrobiota; class Xenobia; order Xenobiales; family Xenobiaceae; genus Bruticola. Next base: position 29,550 of record CAKUBG010000001.1, read on the forward strand.
CGCTTCCCATAATGCTGGCTAAATTGCCGATTCCGTCCATCGAAAGCTCCTCCTTAAGAAGAATTTTAGTTTAGCCTTATTATCACTGAAAGCACGGCGCTTGTAAATGAACTAAGGATTTTTTTACAGAAAAATTTCCGGTTTATCAAGGCTTAAAGACTTTTTTTAGCAACTTTCCAGAAAAGAAGGAAGTTTATAACGGCTGTTCTTTCTAAGTCCCAAAAGAATGGTTACAACTTTGGCATTTTGCTCTTTCTTCAGAGCGAAAGTTTCCGCGAAATTGGCTGCCAAATTTTCCAAAGTGAGACAAACTTTGCGCCTTTGCTCCGCAGGAACAATCTCTTTATTGTCAGCAGAAATTAGTCCCTCTGAATGCTTTATTTCAGGATCGAAACCACAATCAGCTTGCTTAGCTTTAATCACTTTGGCATAGATATATCCCAAAGTTTCATACAAAATACGATTGTCGGCACTAAAATGCAAAGCCATACAAAAGCGGAAGTCGACGAAGGAGACCCACTCTCCATTATCAACATTGAATACTTCGCAAGTACCTAAGTCTATAGCTTCTCCATCTTTAGTGCCATAAGGACAGCGACAAATAACCGGCAAAGAAGAAGCTTCAAATTCATCGGTACGCAAAGGCGGAGGGATCAGAGAAGCCAATTTGATGAAGAATGGATCGGATCCAGGCTCTAAGCGACGGCCGCCGGGCAATTGGAAAATGTCTAATTCACGTACTGCCACTTCATTGTTGGACGTACTTTCATAGCCTGGCAAGTAGTTGCAAAAGCTGTCAAATAAATTCATGCCATATTCACGATTGCTCAATGACATGTTGCGAGCGGCCAAAAAATTATGCCAAGCGGCGACTAACTTCTGACGCTGCACATTAGCAAAATTGGGAGGCAGAATTAAATAAGGACGGGACTGAGCTGCATTTTCGCGTTGGAAAGCGCCATCTACTTTGATCATGTAGCGACCGAGCAACTTAATTTTTGGCTCTTCACCTCTGATATTGGCCAAAGCGGGAGCTTCCAAAGTTTTTTCTTTTGAATCTTTGTTTGGATCGTCAAGCCAGAGACGCACTCGCTCGGCAGCCTCTTCGGCAGCTTCTGCTTCCAAAAGATCAACAATATCGGCGCGTTCCCAGCCTTCGCAAACTACTTCGGCAGGGAAATGGACGCCTAAAGACAGAGAAAGCCAAGCCAAAGCTTCAGCAGCAGCTCGACCAAACTGTCTATTGTTGAGAAGCGAGCGCAATTTATCTGCCGAGCGATCGCAACTATCTTTGACCGCAATTAAAGGAGCTGCAGCCAGTAAACGACAAGCAACTTGCCCTTCAGCTTCAGAACAATTGCCCAGGATGGCAAATAAGCCATCTTGCATCTTACGACGCAATTGAGCCGGATTCCATAAAATTTGTTGAGAATTTAAGATTGATCCTGGTTTATTGAAAATGCCGTAAATAACCATCATAGCCGCTACTTGGCTTAAAGTGGGCATTTTCAGAGCTTCAATAAGTTTGGGAGCTAATTGCAAGTTGCCATGTAACTCGTGTTTCTCTGAACCTAACAAAATAGAAAGGCGCCAGCAAGCAAAGCGTTCCACAGCTCCTTCCAAAGAGACCACAAACTCTTCAGAGCGGAATAAACGACGCAAAATAGCCAAAGCATCTTTATCTTGGGCTATTGAAACTAAAGAAACGTCCTCGGAGAGCGCAACTTGACTGCCTTTAAAGCAAGCTTCCAAAGATGGCTCCAAGACATTTTCATCTTGTACTAAACCGGCCAGCAATTTTTGGCTACTTTCATACACTCGTCCCATAAAACCTTTAAAACGAGGAAATTCTGCAATTTCACCGGTAAAAGTTAAACCGCTCTCGGGAGGAGCGACAAAGCTTTCAGCACTATCAGCTTTTGCGATAAAGCGATAAGAAATAGCTCCCTTTTCATCAGTATAAGCTGCAACAATATTAACTTTGCCCACCAATTTATCGGCACTGCTTTTGATAATTCTGCCTACAACTCGATTGTGGAATCGGTAAGCCTCGTATCCCTCTATAAATCCGTGGCGTCCGACTACAGAGAAAGGCACTTCACCAACTTGACGAGCGCTGAATATTGTCCAACGCAATCTCTTTTGTTCGTCGATAAAACAACTCAAAAGGGGTAATCCCTTTTGTAAAAATACCGACATATCTAAAGTAGAAACTTTTTCCAAAATAGGCAAACCGATAATAATACAACCGCTGAAAGAATATTTTTCAGCACAAAGCTTTTGTAATTCTTTGCTGTCTTTTACGTAAAGGTTTTTAGCTAAACCGCTTTGCGTATCTAAGAAAGAGGCCAAAGCTCCTTTATTGCTGAGAGACAACAACTTGCTAAAATCGTGCAAGGTGTCTTCGCACTTATCACCTGTTAAAGTTAAACCAACTAAGTTAAGTCCGAAAGCACGCCCCACAACCAGCATAGAATAAAGAGAATGCTCGCTCAGGTAAGTCTCCGGCAAGAATTGCTCTATAAGATCTTCGTCGATAATTTTGGCTTTCAAATCGGTATAAAGACAAAAAGCCGAAAGAGTACCGGGAGTAATTTTTTTGCCATAAGCTTCAAACAGCGAACAGAGAGCACATTGTTCAAAGGCTGGATCTTCTTTTTCTGGTACCAACTCCAACAATCTATGCAAAACCGCAGCGGTTTCTTCACTGCCACCATCCTCAGCTATATCACAAACGGTTGAGCGAAAAGTTCGCTGTTTTATGGTTATACCCAGAAAATTACAAACTTCTTTTATATCTTTATCTTGCTCAGTAGCCTCATTTTCAGTGAAAAATACTTCAACGGCCCGATAGCTCAAAGGACTAATCTTTACAGTATGCTTTTTGTCCAAACTGGTTTTAAGTTCATTTTTGCTCAACTTCTTGGCAAAAATATCGGCTAGTATGCAAGTGGCCGCCAAAATATTTGCATTGATAAGTAAGCCTTTATGGTGCAAACTATCATTCAAAGCGACAATATCGCAATTTAAAAGATCTTGACTATCGGCGAAGTTGTCTCTAATAAAATAAACCGTCTCCAAAATAGATTCATTTTGGGAATGGCGCATCAATCCCAACAAACAACTGTACACTGTGCGGTTTGGCTTAACCACCGTAGCTAAGAAGTCAACCATTTGGGCTACGGAAGGGATTTTGATACTCTTGGGTTCATGAGAACAAGTTTCGGTAAAATCGAGAACCGGACAATCTTCATCCAATTCGACAAGATAGCGCACCGATTCAGAGCCAAAGCGAACTTGAATATCCAGTCCTTGGCGACCGCCATATCCCTTAATACATTCAGTTTTTTCGATTTTTAAAGGTTGGGTGAAATCAATGTCTGCAACTGATTTGATACAAGTAACTAAAAAATCGGCACTAAATTTATATACAGAAGCGGAAGCTCCGGCGCGTTCACGCTGCGATACTTCCGGTTGATTTAAAATAAGCTCGCGAACCCTAAAAAATGGTTGTGCTTCATTGCCTAGACAGAAAACGACTCCACCATCAGCGTCGCGAAGGAGGGAGAAACCGGCTTCCGTTGCCTTATAGCCGGTAAACATATTACTTTCTGCCTGGGCAGTCTTTTTTTTGCGAAAAATATTTTTCAGAACCCGAAACATTGCCATCCCTGCCTTTCGCTAAACGTATTCAACAGTTTTCCTGTGCAAAAATAATAAATAGGCTCAGTCGATTGTTTTAGTTTAGGCTGCAAAATTAGGCCACTACAAAGACTCCGAGTGGGAGCGAGCGTGATAAGAAGAACGGGCCAAAGGAGCAGACTCGACATATTTAAAGCCGCGCTTGAGTCCTTCCCGACGATAGAAAGCAAATTCATCCGGAGTGCGGTAACGCATAACGGGAACATTTTTTAAACTAGGTCGCAAATACTGTCCGATAGTCAAAATGTCTGTGCCTACACTGCGCAAGTCGTCCATAACTTGCAAAACTTCACGATGGCTTTCACCCAAACCGACCATAAGTCCGGACTTGGTCATCATCTTAGCCTCAGGATGTTGTTGAGCATATTCTTTGGCATGCCTGAGAATATCCAAACAACGCTGATAATGGCCGCGAGAGCGCAAACGCGGATAAAGTCTAGGCACAGTTTCCACATTATGATTGAGCACTTTGGGCCCGGAGGCCAACACAATATCCAGCGCTTCCAAGTTGCCGCCGAAATCAGGTATGAGCACTTCTACTTTAGTTTGTGGTGCAGCACCTTTGACAGCTCTAATAACTTCAGCAAAGCGAGCCGCTCCGCCATCGGCCAAATCATCGCGAGTAACGGAAGTTATGACTACATATTTTATGTCTAAGTCGGCGGCAGCTTGAGCTACACGTTTGGCTTCTTGCTCTTCTAGAGGCAGCGGCTGACCTTTAGTTACGGCACAGTAGGCGCACCCTCTAGTGCAAATGCTGCCCAAGATCATAAAAGTAGCCGTACCGCAGCTCCAACATTCGGAAATATTGGGGCAGCGAGCTTCTTGACAAACGGTGTGCAAAGTTTGCTTTTTCAGTGCACTATTTACAGCACCGTAAGAAGTAGTAGTGCGTGTACGCACTTTGAGCCATTCCGGCTTAGCGATATTTTTTTTCCATTCTGCAGAGCCTACTTCAGGAATACACAGCTCTTCTTCAGCCAAAAAGTTTTCTGAGTCGACAATTGAAGATTCGGGTATCTCGGTCACGCCAAAAATGCCTTTCTGTTTTTGCAAAAATAATAATATTAAGCACGTCTGGAGCGACGGGCCGGAGCGGGGACAAAGTTTATAGGCATACCTAAAGCATGGTGCGCAGCTTCGGCTACAGATTCGGAAAGACTGGGATGAGGATGGATAGTAGAGGCAATATCCTCCAAGGAGGCTACTTTATGTAAAGCCAAAGCTCCTTCGGCAATTAAATCGCAAGCGTGTTCGCCGATAATATGTAAACCGAGCACTACTTTGCTATCGGCATCGGCGATAATTTTTACAAAGCCATCTGTATGGCCACTGACATTGGCTTTGCCTAAAGCTGCTAGAGGGAATTTACCAATTGCTAGCTTATGCCCAAGTGCTTCGGCTTTTTCCTGAGTAAGTCCCACGCTGGCTACCTCAGGATTACAATAAGTAGCTGAAGGACATTGTTCGTAATGAAGTGGCTCCGGCTCTAAACCAGCAGCATGCTCTACAGCCACAATCGCTTCGGCAGCGGCCATGTGAGCCAACTGGGGCGCAGGTATAATATCGCCGATAGCATAGATATTGTCTACTTCGGTGCGCATATAGCGATCAACTTTAACAAAGCCGCGTTCGGTAAGTTTTATACCAACTTCATCTAAGCCGAGATTGGCTAAATTGGGACGGCGGCCGACAGCTGCCAAAAGATAAGCACTTTCTAAGTAAGTTTGGCCGACGCCATTGTCAGGCAAGCCTTGTCCATGCACACGCACGCCCACATCGGTGCGCTCCACTTTTTCTATGTGGGCTCCGGTATATATTTTCCAACCGGCTTTGCGACATAAACGCTGCATCTCCGCTGATACTTCAGCATCTTCCAGAGGAAGCAAGCGATCAGCCAATTCAACAATACTAACTTGCGTTCCCAAAGAAGCAAAGATCGAGGCAAATTCCATGCCTACAGCTCCGGAGCCCACAACAATTAGCGATTGAGGCACTTCAGTTAAATTTAAGATATGATCGGAAGTTAAAATGCGTTCGCTGTCAATGGGGAAAATTTTCGGTACGGCTGCCGAAGAACCGACCGCCAAAATTAGGCGATCAAATTCTATATTTTCTCCATTGACTTCAATAGACGTTGCATTAAATAAACGGCCGCGACCATGCACAACTTTTACATTGTTGCGCTTTAAAAGAGAATCTATACCCATAGCTAAACGGCGCACGATGCCATTTTTGCGCTCTTGCACTTTAACCATGTCTATACAAGGAGCCTCTGCCAAACTGATTCCGAAAGAGGCTGCCCCCTTGATAGCTTGGAAACGCAAAGCTGACTCTACTAGAGCTTTGGTGGGAATACAACCGCGATTTAGACAAGTGCCGCCTAAATTTTTATCTTGTTCTACCAAGGTAACTTCGAAGCCAAGCTGAGCACCTCTTATAGCTGCAGTGTAACCGCCGGGGCCTCCACCCAAAATACAAAGCCGCATAATACGCCTCCCTATGAGTATACAAAATAATTGTCGCCCACCTTCAATTGCTTACACAAAATTCGGTGGATGTGCCATAAAACTAAATATTAATTTCCTGACGATCCAAAGGAGAATCGGGACGAACCACGGGAGCTCCGCATTCAGGGCAACGCAATACTCCCAGCTCTATTTGACAATCTTCTGACCAAAAAGGCAAAGCACATTCTCTATAAATATAAGCGTCGCAATGCTCATTGGTGCAAAAAACCACAAAAGGATTTCCTTGAAGATTCAACTTTTGTGTGAGGTAACGGCCGCTATTAATACGCTTAACTTTTTTTTCATAGCTACGCAGCACCAAATGGGGCTTGCCATCTCCGGAAGGCATAATATTGTTCCTTTCTCTGTCGCTCTAAAAAAGACAGACCTTAATATTGAGCCATGTATTCTTCGATTTCGTGTCTTTCGGTGGGCATACCGGGAGTAAGCAACTCGCTGCCGGTTTCAGTCACCATATAATTACGTTCAATGCGAATGCCGTGCACTTCTTCTAAACATGGAAGCAACTTATCAGAATTGACATATTTCCGCACTAAGTCCACATAATCACTATGTTGCAACAATTCGGCAATAAAGTATAAACCGGGCTCGATAGTACAAACAAAACCGGGCTCTAAATCTCTATTGAGACGCAAGCTCTTCCAACCTAACAGCGAGCTGCGTTCACGTCCGGGAGCATAGCCAGCTAAATCGCCCAAATCTTCCATATCGTGCACGTCTAAGCCCATCAAATGGCCGATGCCGTGAGGCATAAATAAAGAGAGCACATTTTTATCGACATATTCTTGGATGGTGCCGCCTTGCAAAAGGCCATAATCGTCCAAGCCTTCAGCAAACGTTTCCAAAGCCAGGCGATGGACATCGGCATAGTTGACTCCGGCTTTGAGAGCTCCGGCGCAACGACGATGTGCCGCTAAAGCAATATCGTAAATTTGCGCTTGCACGGGAGTGTAATGGCCGCTAACCGGCCAAGTGTTAGTAATGTCGCCAGCCCAGCCATTTTTATTTTCGGCGCCGAAATCGACCAAAAGCAAACGATTGGCAGCCAAAGCGGCTCCCAATTTTATTTGATGCAAGCGCTCGCCAGAAGTGCTAATAATAGGATTAAAAGAGAGCGAACCTCCGGCTTGATTGACTACTTGCAACATGACCGCAGCTATATCGTATTCATTTTTAGCCTTAGGCAAAGCACGCAAACCGGCTAAATGAGCTTGTACGGTAAGTTTACAAGCGTCGCGCAGCTCTTGTTGAGCAGCCGAGTCGGCATGTAAACGCAAATCGATCACCGCTTTGGCCAAGCGGCGATCGGGCTCATAGTCCAAGCTGGGAACTCTACCTAAAAATGGTTCAAAGGCTGAGTTTTGCGCTTCGTCAGGCAAAGGCAAAGCCACTAAGCGATCGGGATTAATTTCGAGCAAGAAAGCTTCTAGTTCATCGGTACAATGGACTTGGCAAGCGCTGCGGGAAGCGGCTTCTTGAGGATCTTCGCCAGGGCCGCTCCAAATAATGTCATCTAGAGTGTAAGGTGGCAAAAATAGATGAGCTTGACCTTCATGAAGCAAGAAATAACTGCCCGGAGCGGCCCAACCAGCGAAATAGAGGAAATGACTAGCCGGCCGGAAGGGATAAACGTTGTCTGGATAATTGCGGCACTGCTCGAAGCCGCTACTCAAAAGGACACTGTAAGGAGCCAAGGCTTTAGCTAAAGCTTGATGGCGCAAATGTAAAAGGCTCACTTTTTACCTTCTTCCTTTTTCTAAAGTTAATGATGCAACAATTTTTATACTTACAACTAAACTTTTTTTTCTAGGAAGCAAAAGCTTTTCCCGCCCCATCTGTGGCTAAATTGGTTAAGCAATTGTACATTCAGTACCAATAATAAACATTTTGCTAAAAGGGAACAAATTAGAAAAAGAAAAGCTCTAACAGTTGGTATTCAAAAAAAAGATGGTATAGACAAAAAAATTGTCTCAAATGCAGCTTTATCAAAAAGAGCACTGCTTTTTTGAATTTGAGGTTGCATAAAAGATTCAAAGAGGAGAACGTTGTAAAAACGTGACAAACGAAAATTCAAACACCAAGATTGAGGATAAAGAAGCTCTTGGCACCACATTGCCACCAACTTCTGCCAAACAGCCTCAAGATGAAACCTCTTTGCCTGAATTAAACAGTCAAGAGGAAGAAGAAGTTCCGATTGAGTCCCCTATTGAGTATGCGGCTGAAGCCGCTCCAGAAAAGGGCCGCGAAGAAGGGGTACAAACTCCTCCCCCGCTTCAAGAAGGCGAAGATCCGGAACATTACTGGTTCCATCATGTCTATCAGGGCCCCGGCGTTCCCCAGCTTACCGCTCGAGCCGTAATTATGGGCGCATTGATTGGCGGCGTCATGTCTCTGTCCAATTTGTACGTAGGCTTAAAAACTGGCTGGGGCTTAGGTGTAGCCATTACAGCTTGTATTTTGTCTTATTCGATTTGGACAACTTTGCACTCGCTATTTCCCAAAATTTTCAAGACGCAAATGAGCATTCTGGAAAATAACTGTATGCAATCTTGCGCTTCGTCAGCTGGTTACTCTACCGGCGGCACTATGGTCTCAGCTATTGCAGCCTACCTAATCCTGACTGGCACCCATATGAGTTGGGGTGTTTTAACTATTTGGACTTTCTTCTTAGCCGCTCTGGGCGTTTGTATGGCTATTCCCATGAAACGCCAAATGATCAATATCGAACAGTTAAAATTCCCTTCCGGCATAGCCTGTGCCGAAACTTTACGCAGCTTACACTCTCACGGTGCCGAAGCTATACGCAAAGCCAAAGCTTTGGGAATAGCAGGTTTGGGCGGCGGCTTGTTGGCCTTTTTACGCGATGGTTGGGGCAAAATTCCCAGCCAAATTCCTTTCCCCGGCTCGATTTGTGGCTACTCCATGAAGAGCCTAACCTTCAGCTTCGACATTAGCGGCGTGATGATTGCCGCCGGTGCCTTAGTCGGTTGGCGCGTTTCGTGGTCGATGCTCTTGGGAGGTATCCTTTGCTACGGAGTACTGGCCCCTTGGATGACCAATATCGGTGCTATTGATAGCGCAGCTTTGGCAGATAGTGGCTATCGTACTATCGTAGGCTGGAGCACCTGGACTGGCGCCGCTATTATGGTAGCTTCCGGTTTGACCATGTTCTTTATGGAATGGAAGACTATGGCCCGCGCCTTCAGTGGTTTAGCCAACATCTTCGGCAAGAAGAAAGAAAAAGTACACGATCCTTTGGAAGATATCGAAGTCCCGACCTCTTGGTTTATGTTAGGTACACTCGTTTCCGGTATCGGATGCATTTTAGTGCTTCACTTTATCTTCCACACCACTTGGTGGATGGGCTTAATCGCCGTAATAGCTACTTTCTTCCTGGCCTTGGTCGCCTGTCGTGCTACTGGTGAATCCGACATTACCCCCGTCGGCGCCATGGGTAAAATTACTCAGCTGACTTTTGGTTTATTAGCTCCCTCCAATATAACTACCAACTTGATGACCGCCGGTTTAACTGCCGGTGCGGCCGGCTCTTCCGCCGACTTACTTACCGACCTCAAGAGTGGTTATGTATTGGGTGCCAATCCCAGACAACAGTTTTTAGCCCAGTTTAGTGGTATCTTTGCCGGTACTTTGGTAGCAGTGCCCGCTTTTTACTTGATCGTTCCCGATGCTTCCGTCTTAGGCGGCGACCAGTGGCCCGCTCCTAGCGCCCAAGTGTGGGCTAAAGTAGCTGAACTTTTGAAAGATGGTTTTAGCGCTCTTCATCCCACCGCTCAATTGGGTATGCTCATCGGTTGCTTAATTGGTATTGCTATTCCTCTGTTGGAGAAATACTTGCCAGAAAAATGGCGCAAATTTATCCCTTCAGCTACCGGCTTGGGCTTAGCTATGGTTATCCCCTTCTACAACTCTTTATCTATGTTTATTGGCGCTTGCATTGCCACCTACTTAGAGAAAAAACACAAGCAAATGTCTGACGACTATGTAGTGCCGGTAGCTTCCGGTATTATCGCTGGCGAATCGCTTGTAGGTGTGGCTATAGCCTTGAAAATGGCTTTGCCTGGCTTAATGAAAACCTTAATGCCAAGCAAATTTTAGGCTTTTAGCCTAAAATAGGGCCGAGCTTGGCACGCTTAGTCGTTTAGAGCCGCTCCCACAAATATAAGGAAAATAAGTATAGAAACTATCGCCAAAGCCATGCCGCCGCAGCAGCCTAAAGCTAAACCAGAATAAAAGTTTTTCTTAACTTTACTATCTTGCTCTTCTTGAGCTATAGCTTCTAGCTGCGGCCTTACAACCGGCTGGCGACGCGGTGCCGAAGCTGCAGATCGAGTAGACGTTGATCTAGGAGCGGCTGTATTTTGAGGCGCAACCTGAGGCGGAGCTACTTTATCTGCGGCAGCAAAAGCAGAACTAAAGGGAGCTGCCGCCGCAGCAGAAGCTCCGCCCTGCCCTGGCTCCAAGCTCGGCCCTTGCTTGGCATTAGCAACATGCGAAGCGGCAGGCGCAGGAGCTTTCGAGCTGCTTTCGGACACGCTGTCACTCCATTGAGCTACCGAATTTTCCACCCATTTGTGCAATTCGCCAGTATCATTAGGCATAGCGTTGCCATTATTGGCTTCAGAAGCAGCTCGAGTTGTTTCCGCCGTGGGCCTAGAAGCGTCGACAGGCGAGGCTATAGCAGCAGTAAGTGGCGCCGAATTGGTAGAAGCCGACGAAAAAGGACGCTCGAGGGTCGCGCTCGCGGTCGGCTTAGATAAAGGCTGAGGCTCTTTAGGTAATTCGCTGGGAGCAGCAGCCTGTTTACTTAGATCGACTTTTAACGATTTAGAAGGCGACGACACAACTTGCTTTTGCGGAGTTGCTACCCCTAATGGAGCCTTGGCCATTGGCGAAGCAGAAGAAGCGGCCGCATTTTGTGGGTTCTGATTAGACGCTTCTTGAGCTGCCATAGCTGATTGCACTACGCCAAAACTGGAAAGAGGGCGTGAGGGCACAGAAGACTCAGCCTTCGCTGGCGGCAAAGAAGCGCCACATTCCATGCAAAAACGGCTACCAGGTTCACATTCAGCCTGACAGGCGGGACATTTCGACATAGAGAAACTTCCTTTTTTCATAAAATCAGCCTTGGCCGAATTTTAGCCCCGGCTAAACAAAAAGAAATTCGCATATACTGACGCCCCCCGCATTGAAGCCTCAATTGACCAACACGAGGGGCGGCAGAACTTACCTTTATAGCGGAAAAACTAGACTAGCGGCCGCTGGTGCCGTGGATCTTATTCTTGTTTTTGGTATACCAAGCGCCAAAACCGTAATCATCGATATATTTGCGCATTTCCATAGGAGGTACGGTCTGCTCTTTGAGCCAGCTACCATAAATAGGATTGGGCAAGAGGAAGAAAGTATTGCCCAGTTTGGTAATGTTGCTCTTTATTTGCTCGTTGCGATCTTGCAAAATTTCTTTATTGTTGGTCATTTCACTGTCAACAAAAACGGGCATATCATACAAGTTGTCGCCGAACCAACCGATTACTTCATATTGGGTGCGTACTTCTACGCGACGACCGGCCTTATCGCTGTAATTTTGAGCAATATCTTTACCCAAAACACTAGAGGCAGAAATTTTCAGATCTTCTACAATCTTTTTAGCTCCAGCTTTATCACGTTTTTTGTCGCGCAAAATTAAGCGTTCATTTAAGTCTGGAGTATTTAAGCCTAAGTTTACCAAAGCTTTGAGAGTAGCTTCGCGCAAAGATTCATCACGATTGGTTAGATAAATAGGAGTGATGCCCAATTCTTGGCAATAGAGCAAGAAGCTGACAGCGCCGGGAACTTCACGACACATAGCAGGCTCAGCACCTTGGCCTTGACACCAAGCGCTCCACAATTGCTCATTGTAAGGAATATTGTTAATCAAACACCAAGCTTCAACGCCGCTATTATCAATGACCGTTTCGTCAATATCCAAGACAATAGCCAAAGGCTGATAAAGATGCAAAATAGAGCCGTCGGGCTGACGATGGTACACTTCTTTGCAAAGTTTGCCATTAACGCGCACATAACTATTGAGGCGAAGCTTGTCGTCAATAGCTTGAGTGGCCATATTATAAGTTTGGTAGCAAAGGCCTTTATATTCGGCAGAAGTTTGCAACCAAGTAATGGAAGCGGTCAGAGGAGTAAGACGAGCGGTAGGATCTTTAGACTCTTCGGCAGCTTGGACTCCGAAGGGCATTACACAAGCGGTGCAAAGGGCCAGAGAAAGGAAGAATTTTCCAGCGAATTTATACATATTTGTTATTTTTTACCTCCAAGTTCCCGAAAATACTTACTTATTTACAAGCAAATTTTCGCGGACTTTTTTCATATCCGCAGTACTGACGCCGCAGCTGTGTAAGAAAGGCTCAATACCGCCAGCTTTATCAATATTTTTAAATACGACTCTCAACCAGTCGGCATTTACTTTCAGCCCCTTACTGTTGCGTTGAGAAGCCAAATAGTCGTCCATGATAATAGGACGAGGTACGCGCAAAAGTTCTAAAACCAAAGCAGCCATAATACCGGTACGATCTTTGCCCGCCGAGCAATGGAAAAGCACAGGGTAGCTATCTTTATTGGCCAGAACTTTGAAAAATTGGTTTATAGTAGAATGATTTTGTTTTTTAAGATAAGAAACGTAGGCTTCCTGTCCGGTGCCGCTGGTGCAAACCATAGGCAAATTGTAAATTTTCTTTACGCTGCCGGCAAAAGCAGGCTTATCACGACCTTCGGAAGCTATTTCTTTAGTAGTGCGCAATTCAATTACAGAGACGATTCCTTTATCTTTTAATATTTCAATATCGGAATCGTTGATATAACACAAGGCGCCAGAACGATAAAGTACGCCCTCTTTAACAAATTTGCCATCGGTAGTTGGCAAACCGCCCAACTGTCTGGTATTACGCGTGCCGTGCAACTTTACTTTACGCTCTTGCTCAGTCAGCTTGGGCTTTAATTTTTTGACTTCTGCATTTTTAGTAGCTGTTTTCTTAGCCGCAGCTTTTTTATCTTTAGTTTTGGCGGCCGCTTTTTTCTTGTCAGCGGAGCTCTTTGTAGCGTCCGCTTTAGCTTTTGTTTTAGTTGTCTTAGCTTTTTGGGCAGAAGAATCGACTGCTAAAAGTGAATTGCTATTTATAACATTAAAGGGCCCAACTTGCTCGCCGGGCTCTATAGCCCAAGCTGACGCGGAAACGGCTACTCCCAATATAAAAGTAAAAAGCCAACTTTTATTCATCTTTACATAATCCTTATCCGCCAGAAATTGCTCTTAAATTCGCTTCCGAGCCTTCTTCTCCCTTGCATTGATTTTTCTCCACAAATGGTTGCGTTATTTAAGCAAATACATAACAAATTGAGAGGAACTTTTTTTACTAATCAGAAATTTTCTCCACTATGAGTACCCTCTTGATTAAGAACGCCGCTATGGTTGCCACTTTTGATGACAACATGAGGCGCATTGAAAATTGTGACATTTTAGTTAAAGGCAATCGTATTGCCGAAATAGGCCCCAAGTTGGAGGCCCCCAACGTCGATAAAGTGATCGACGCCACCGGCATGTTGGTGATGCCCGGTATGATCAATTGCCACCATCACCTTTATCAGACTTTGACGCGCAATATTCCTCGCGTCCAGGAAGCTGAGCTCTTCCCTTGGCTGGTGAACTTATATGAGCTTTGGCGTGAGCTCACTCCCGAAGCCCTCTATTGGTCTACTCTGACCGGTTTAGGCGAATTGCTTTTAACTGGTTGTACTACCAGTACCGATCACTTCTACGTATTTCCCGAGCATTGCCCCGATCATCTCTTCGATCAGCAAATTAAAGCCGCTCAGAAGATCGGTATCCGCTTCCAGCCTACTCGCGGCTCTATGTCTCGCGGCAAAGACAAAGGCGGCTTGCCTCCCAACGATGTAGTACAAAGCGAAGACAAAATTTTAGCCGACTGTGAGCGCGTTATTAAAGCCTATCACGATCCCGATCCTTTAGCTATGATCAAGATCGCTTTGGCTCCTTGCTCTCCTTTCTCCGTTACTCCCGAACTTTTGTCGGAAACTGTCAAATTAGCCAGAAAATACAAAGTACGCTGCCACACTCACGTAGCCGAAACTAAAGACGAAGACGCTTATTGCTTAGAAATGTACGGCAAGCGTCCCTACGACTTCATGGAAAGCGTAGGCTGGACTGGCGATGATATTTGGTTCGCTCATTGCTGCTACTTAAACGATGAAGAAATAAAGAGAGCGGCTGAAAGTGGCACCGGCGTTTCTCACTGCCCCGCTTCCAATATGCGTTTAGCTTCCGGCGTAGCTCGCGTACCTTCTATGGTTGAGTACAATGTGGCCGTAGGTTTAGGTGTCGATGGCAGCGCTTCCAACGATTCTTCCGATATGTTGGGTGAAGTGCGCAATTGTATGTTAGTGCAGCGCCTCCACTTCGGCGTAGACGCTATGCCTGCCGAAAGAGCTCTCACTTTAGCTACTCGCGGCGGCGCTCGCGTCTTAGGTTATAAAGAGTTGGGCAAACTGGAAGTTGGAGCTGGAGCCGATATTATCGGTATTTCCTTAAATAGACTTGGCTACGCCGGTGCTCTTTCCGATCCGGTCGCTGCTATAGTCTTCTGCGGCGATAGCCACATTGTGGACTTCTCCGTAGTCAACGGTCGCCAAGTTGTCAAAGACGGCAAGCTTTGCTTAGTTGACGAGATGGAAATCTTCCACGAAGCTAACCGCTGGTCAAATTACATGATTGAAAAAGCCGAAAAGAATACCGGCATCAACATGCGCTCCAAAGAGGGCCCCGGCATGGAAGCTCCCCGTCCTTCACTTGAGCAAAAGTAGTTAACCTATAAAGCTCAAACAAAAGCGGCCGTTCCCCAAAAGGTTCGACCGCTTTTTTTATATTCAATTGTATAATATTATTGTTAATCGAGACCATCATTCATACGATCTATTAAATCATCCATATAGTCCGACTCTTCTACATTACCACAAGATTCATTGTAAAATCCCTGGTCACTATATTTTGCCCAAAGGCAATACATTTGTTTATAATTTTTTTCAATATAATGCTTAATTTTGTTTAGCTTAGCAGCTGGGATATTGCCAGTTTTACTAATAACTACACTTCCATCAGAACGAACCCAAAATTTCGCGGAACCACTCTCCCTGTGATCCTTACTTGCATGAGCATGCATAGCTTCAATGACACAATGTGAAGTGAAATATAAATAATATCCACATATTTTCTCATTGGCGTAATTTGGCATACACTTATAAAAACTCCTTATTTTTTTGGTAAACTTGCAACATTTTGCGCAATTCTTGATCGTTCATATTAGTTTCAATGACAGTGCCATCATGTTCTATTACCGCCGCACATTCAGGGTTATACAAATTTAAAACTCTGATGAAACGGCCCTTAACTGTAAAAGCATAACCTAAAGAGACCATATCGGCTTGATCAATAACCCTTTCCAAATTAAGCATAACGAAGGCTCACTTTCTTTATAGATTTCAAGAACGCCCCAGCATCCATATACAAATTTTTTAGAATAGGTATAAGGTCGATGTAATCCTCAACTTCACCGACTCCACGATATTTAGCCATAACTTCAAGATATCCATTGTCCCAATTAAGGATGTTCGTATATTTTTCCAATTTAGCTGAAGTTTTAAAACGTATAGCCATTTTTCCATAAGAAAAAACAGTATAGTTACCCTCGTTACTTAAAAAAGCCTCACCATCCATAGAGATTTAACCTCCCGTAGTTTCATACACCCACATTCTAGCACGAAGTATTCATAAAACTGCTAACAAAATCAGATTAGATATAAAAAATGCGCAGCTTCCAATTTTGGAAGTTGCGCATTTTTTACTTAGCTGAGGCTGCCCCCCTTATGGGAGAGCTAGCCTGAGCTCTTTAATTATTAGTCTTTTACGGTATAGTCGGCGTCGACTACTTCTTCGTCGCCTTCAGCTTTGCCGCTCTTAGGAGCTTCCTGACCGGCTCCGGCCTGTCCGGCTCCAGCTTGCTGCTGAGCTTGGTAGAGGCTCTCACCAATCTTCTGAGCGGTTTGAGCCAGCTCGTCGGTAGCCTTCTTGAGCTCGTCACGATCCAGAGGTTCGGCGGCGGAAGCCTTCTTCACTCTCTCGATAGCGTTTTCGATAGGAGCCTTGACGGTAGCGGAAACCTTGTCACCGGCGTCGCGCAAAGCTTTTTCGATTTGGTAGACTAAGCTGTCAGCTTTGTGGCGAAGCTCAATCTCTTCACGTTTCTTCTTGTCTTCGCTGGCGTGACTGTCGGCATCCTTGACCATACGATCCACTTCTTCTTTGGAGAGGTTGGTGGAAGCGGTGATCTTGATGTTCTGGCTCTTACCAGTGCCCTTATCGACGGCGCTGACGTTGATAATACCGTTAGCATCGATTTCGAAGGAGACTTCGATCTGAGGTACCCCACGGGGTGCCGGCGGGATGTCAGTCAGTACGAAGGTGCCCAGAGTCTTGTTGTCACGAGCGAACTCACGCTCACCTTGTAATACGTGAATCTCTACCTGAGTTTGCATATCAG
Organism: uncultured bacterium; assembly: GCA_934636825.1. Lineage (GTDB taxonomy): Bacteria > Vulcanimicrobiota > Xenobia > Xenobiales > Xenobiaceae > Bruticola. The sequence continues at coordinate 46,405 of CAKUBG010000001.1, forward strand.
CAGCGGTGGAGAAGACTTCACTCTTCTTGCAAGGGATAGAGGTGTTGCGGTCGATAAGCTTGGTCATTACGCCGCCCAAGGTTTCGATACCTAAGGACAGAGGAGTTACATCGACCAAGACTACGTCTTTGACTTCACCAGTAATTACAGCGCCCTGAATAGCAGCACCTAAAGCCACGCACTCATCGGGGTTGATGTCCTTGGAAGGCTCTTTGCCGAAGAATTTGCGGACAAATTCTACGACCTGAGGCATACGAGTGGAACCACCGACTAACAAGACGCGATCGATTTCATCTTTCTTCAAGCCGGAATCTTCCAAAGCTTTGCGGCAAGGTTCTTGGCAACGCTCCAGCAAATCGGCGGTCAAAGCTTCGAACTGAGCACGAGAGAGGTTCATATCCAAGTGCTTAGGGCCGGTAGCGTCGGCAGTAATGAAGGGCAAGTTGATGTTGACGTTCAGCATCTGAGAGAGCTCAATCTTAGCTTTCTCAGCAGCGTCTTTAATACGCTGAGCGGCCATCTTATCTTGACGCAAATCTACGCCGTTTTCTTTCTTGAAGTCTTCGGCGATCTTGTCGACAATGCGCATATCCCAGTCGTCGCCACCTAAGTGAGTATCACCGTTGGTAGCCTTTACTTCGAATACGCCATCACCAATTTCCAAAATGGAGACATCGAAAGTACCACCACCTAAGTCGAAGACCACGACCTTCATGTCGCCTTCGCCCTTATCAAGACCGTAGGCCAAAGCAGCGGCAGTAGGCTCGTTGATAATTCTCTTAACGTCTAAACCAGCGATAATACCAGCATTCTTGGTAGCCTGACGCTGAGAGTCGTTAAAGTAGGCAGGTACGGTAATGACAGCTTCTTTGACGGGCTCGCCCAAATAAGCTTCGGCATCGGTCTTCAACTTCTGAAGAATCATAGCGGAAATCTCTTCGGGAGAGTATTTCTTGCCATCGATCTCGACGCGATGGTCAGTACCCATATAACGTTTAATAGAAGCTACGGTACCGTGAGGATTGCTCACAGCCTGACGCTTAGCTAATTCACCGACCAAGCGCTCACCAGTTTTGGAGAAACCTACTACGGAAGGCGTAGTGCGGTTGCCTTCGGCATTGGCAATCACAGTAGGCTTGCCATTTTCCATGAAGGCGATTACTGAGTTAGTAGTTCCTAAGTCAATACCAACAACTTTCGACATAAATTCTATCCTCCTCGTTCGCCTTCCCCCGAACTCCCCCGGCGAACGTAAACTTCTTTTTCTTCGCAGATAATGTACTACTTCAGACGTAAGAAATATGCTTGCTGAGTATTAGAGTAGTGTTAGAATTTTCGAGCAATAATATGCTTATTTTTACCAACGCAATAAAGCTGTCTCTATAGAAGCGCCAGGGCCCATAGTTATTAAAGTAGCGTAATCACCGGGCACAGCCACTTTTTCGGCGCTCAAACGGTACAAAGCATAAAGTACGGAGCAAGATGAAATGTTGCCATATTCAGCTAAAATATCGATAGTGTGGCGCAAATCATAATCGGAAAGTCCCAAATTCATTTTCAAACTATCGATTACTTTTTTGCCGCCCGAATGGACTAACCACCAGGCGATGTCACGCTTTTTCAAATGATGGCGCTCCCAGAGGCGACGTACAGGCTTGTGAGCATTTTGGCCCAAAAAGTAAGGAATATCTTTATCCAAGAAAAAAGCCAAGCGCCCTTGTCGATGTTCGAAACGCATAGTCTCTTGCGCTCGGGTAACTATTTGACTTTCAAAGTCGACTATTTGTGGCAAATAAGGATCAAGCTCAACTCCAGAATATTGGCTGCCAGCTACAATCAAGGCTGCGCAAGCGTCGCCAAACAGCGAATTTACTACCGCTGTAACCATTTTGTCATCGACAACGTAGGCTGAAGAGCAATTCTCTACACAAACTAAAGCGCCCACTTTTTGCGGATTGAGGCGCAAAAAATTAACCAAAGGCTGTAATCCGTTCATGGCCGCATTGCAGCCCATGCCCACAACGTCCAAACGATAAATCGTTTCAGCTAAACCGAGCTCTTTAGCCAGCAAAGCGCTAGCGCCAGGACAAAGAAAGCCTGTAGAAGTGACGCATACAATATAATCGAGAGCTTGAGCAGCCAATCCGGCTTTTTGCAAAGCTTCGCGCAAAGCATGTGAGCCTAAAGAAATAACGCCTTGGCGATGGCGCGAGGCTAAAATATCGGGATCTTCGCTAAGCATGGGCTCTTCAGCCGCACCATTTTGCAAGGCCTCTTGCAAACGAGGCAAATTTAGGCAGCGCTTTTTTATGTGACTGTTAGCGAAAAGAGCCTGAATCTTGCGATTGCCGACGCCAAAATATTGAGCCAATTGAGCTTGGGTGTAAGAAGTCGTCGGCATAGCTGTGCCGATAGCGATAACTCGCGGATTATCCATGAAAATGCTGCTCTTTTCCTAATGCTTGGCTTAATGCTTGAGCCCGTCGCTCGTATAGAAATGCTTGTGCGGCCCCTTCGAAAGCCGCTTGCGCTTCTCTCCCCCAAGAGCCGCAAGCGGCCGCGTTGCACTGTTGCTTTGCCAAAAGCAAAGCCGCTTTATCTTGGCTGGCCGCCCGCCGAGCCAAGCGTTCAGCCAAAGCATTGGCTGCAGTTCCGTCTTGGCAGAAGTAGGCGGCCAGCCCGGCTGCGTGCGCTTCCGATCCCCCCAGCACTTGGCTTGCCAGCACCATACTTTTAGCTAGGCCGGGGCCTACAAGTTGGGTTAGGCGGCCTATACCTCCGGCGGCAGGCATAAGGCCTAAGCTAAGTTCGGGAAAAGCGAAGCTAGCTTGCGCTGTTACTAAGCGCAAATCGCAAGCCAAAGCTAATTCCACGCCGCCGCCTCTAGCCGCCCCTTCGATCACAGCCAAAGTGAGCCCCGGCCAAGCATAAAGTTCGGCAAAGACCTCACGAGCTAAAAGATCGAAGGCATCCAAACCAGAACGCGCCTCCAATTCGTCTTTGTCGGCTCCAGCACAAAAAAAACACGGCTGAGCCGACTTAATAACGAGAGCTTGCGCCCCTTCTTGCTTCCATTGACGCAACACAGAGCGCAAGCTTTCCAGCATGGGCGCGTTGTAAGCGTTGGCTTTGTGAGGTCTTTGCAAAACTATGCACCCCCAGCCTTCGTGCAAGCAAGCTTCTAAAGGGGGAGCGGAAGCGCACGCTACAGGTTTGGCAGCCATTTATCTACTTCTCCAACATATCTAAAAATGGCTGCCAAACGTGACCGGCGGGCCAATAGACAAAGCTTTGCTCAGCTTTTTGCCAAGGGAAGCTGAGCTTGTAAGACCATAGAGCAATGCCTCTTGAGCGCAAAGCGCTGCTGGCTTGGTATTTTAGATCGCCAGCTACAGGACAACCCAAATTGGCAAACTGAGCCCTAATTTGATGATGACGGCCAGTTTCCAACTTTACTTCCACCAAAGTGCGCGTTCGCCCCGTGGCCAAAACGCGATAGTTCAAGCGAGCCAATTTGGCGCCAGGCTCAGTAGAGGCAACCACACGTGAAATATTGGCCCGCCCGTCTTTAAGCAAATAGTCTTCTAAAGACGCTTCGGGAGAAGGCAAGCGGCTGCCATTTTCTACCAGCACTAAATAAGATTTGCTAACTTTATCAGTTTGCAACAATTTGTTGAGGGCAGCAGCACCTGAAGAAGTTTTGGCCATAAGAACCAAACCGCCGGCCGGTCGATCTAGGCGATTAACCACGTAGGCTTGTCCCCATTGCTGACACGCCCAATCTAAAAGAGAAAACGCCCGTCCGGGATCGGGCTGAGCAGGCATGCCCACAGGTTTAACGATCACGGCCCAAGCGTTGTTTTCAAACACTGTTAAGGGTTGAAGGAGCGACAAAAAAGAGCCTATTCCTCTCTCAAAGAGCGCACGGAAGTTACGCCTTGGCGCACTTCTTCAACTAAAGCTTGGCGTCTAGCAATGGGGATATCCAAATGAGAGGCCAAAACTTCCACCATATCTTTTTCGCTGCCGGCCAAAACACCATCAACCATAGCCATAGCCGCAGCCGCTTGCAAAATTTCTTCGCGTTTGCTTTGCTCAATGCTGTCCACATCAAAATCGAGCTCTTCAGTGGGAGGAGCAGCCATCATTTTGGAAATTTCTTCCATCTCTTCTTCGGTGCAACCGAGTTCGGACACAACACTGCCTAAAAACTCACGCTCGTGTTCTTCAATAACGCCATCAGCCCACATCATGTGGATTAAACTCTTTACCAAAGCATTGGTCTGCGCATCCATAGTGATAAACCTCCCGCCGGTTAAGCGCTAAAAATAAATATTTTCACGACAAAACAAGCCCCACCAATAGGCCACAAGCCACCGGGACTTCTCACTAGAGAGCTTCTCAGCAATTTGCTTTTGTTCCTGTTGAAAACAAATAGCCAGCGACAAGATTTATAGAAGCAAAAAGTGCGCAGGCGAAATGGATAAAGATCGTGTACAATTGAAAAAAAATGACTACAGGAGTTTAGGCCAAAAGCTATGATGCAAGCCATTTCTTTACATAAATTATTAAAGCAAATTGCCGCCATATTTTTAATAGCCTTCATTCTTTGCCCAACTTTAGCTTGGGCAGGCAAACCGACTATTTCCGGTGTTATCAAAAACTACAATCCCGGCGGACGCCGCATGCAAATTCAACGCGACGACGGCGTGGTAAAAATGATTATCATGCGTCCCGGTTGCCAATTTATGCTTAACGGTCAAAAAACTTCCAGCAATTCTTTCCGCCCCCAAATGAGAGTGTGCGTGCGCATTTGTGGTTCCGTAGTAGGTGATCCCTTAGAATGTGACTTAATTGCCGACTTTATGTCATCTAAAAATGTAGTAGCTCGCCACGCCGGCACACCCAATCCCACTACGGTGGGAGGTTTTGCCGGTACTGCAGGCCCGGCGGCCACTTTAACTAGCGTATTTTCCAGCGCTACCGGAGCTGCCCCCAATGTGATGGGCCCATTGGGTATAGGAGGCAACTTCCCCGGCTCCAATACCAACCCGGGAACCAACGGCGTGCCTAATACAAACGCTTTCCCCAATGCTGGCAATCCGGCTACCATTGCTCAGGGGGCCACTCCGGCTACCCAAACTTCTCCCCAAGCTAATATGGGACAAAACAACCAAGCCAACTTTAATGGCGCCAATCCTTACGCCCAAAATCCTTACAGTTTGGGCAACGAATCCCAATTTAACAGCACAGCCTCTTTAATTTACGGCAGCGACGATAAAGATAAAGAAGAGCAAGGCAGCTTTATGCCCGCTCCTAACGGCCCTTTCTCTATGCAATTAGTGACCTTCAGCGGTCGCGTTATGAGCGCTGACGCCCGTACCCGCAGCTTAACTATTATGCCCGACGGCCAAACTCAACCTACTCAAGTTGTCTTGCATCAAATGGTCAATCCCACCAATACTTCTGGACAGGCTGTCAACTTGGCTAATATCCAACCTGGTATGGCCGTTTCCGTGCAGGGCATGGCCAATGCTGCAGGTATAATAGAGGCCAGAAAAGTGATTGTCGCTTTCTAAACAAAGTAAACCTCAAAAATTTAATAAGGATATTATGCCATTTCTGATATGGAATCTAATAATAAAAATAAGTTTCACCTAATTTTTTATGTGCTGGGACTTTTGATCTTAGTGGGAGTTTTTTGTTGGTTTTTGGGTCAAATTCACATGATCGTCAACATATTGATCGTGTCTATTTTGGTCACTTATTTAATTGCTCCCTGCGTGCATTTTCTACATGAAAAGGGAGTGCCCAAAACTGCAGCTATTGCGTTAGTTTATGCAGCTTTGCTGGCCTTAATTAGCTTTTTCGTAGCTTATTTGCTGCCTATTGTCAAATTAGAATTTCATCGTCTAATTAGCAATATGAGCGTTATGTCAGCCAGCCTCAACAATATTACCTCTCAATGGGCTCTTACTATTCAGAGCTGGTTGCCCACCACTTTAAAGCCCATGATCGATCCGGAAAAGCTCAGCACTCAGCATATAATGCAATTTATGCAAAGTAACAGCCCCAGCTTGGTCAAAAATTCTATGCCTGGCTTCCTTTCCGGTATGCGCAGTATGGCCAGCATTATGGGTGGCGCTATTCTGGTACCTTTGCTTGTTTTCTATATCCTAGTAGACGCAGGAGTATATAAAGAAAGTTTTGTCGGTTGCTTGCCTAAAGCTTGGCGCAGCGGAGCGGTAGATTTATTACGTCGCATAAATTACGTTTTAGGTAAATTTATCTGTGGCCAGCTAATTGTTTGCGTCACTATCGGTTTTTTTGTCGGCGTTTCTCTGTGGATTCTGGGCATAGATTATGCCATTTTAATCGGTGTTTTCTCGGGAATTATCGATATTATCCCTTATGTAGGCGTAGCTATAAGCTATATTCCCGCTTTTTTTATTGCTTTGCTCAACAAAGGGCCCCTCTTTGCCGTCTTTACTATTATTGTTTTGCAAGCTGTGCACTGGTTGGAAGGCCATATTATTGTGCCGGCTGTAATCGGACGCTCTGTTAAATTGCCGCCTCTTACAGTCATGGTAGCTTTGATAGCTGGTGCTGAAATTGGCGGTATTATGGGCATGCTGATAGCTATTCCTGTAGCGGCCATTGCCAGAGTGTGCATAGAGTTTTATGTAGAAAAGAATCCCGCTTTCGGCCCACTTACCGAAGAAGATATGCGTTTACCGGAGACGCCCTACCCTCCTGAAGCTAACGGCACCGTACCGGCTCGCGAGTCTGTAAAGCAAATTGTCAGTAAAGTGCATGGCAAAGTTAAAGACAGCAAACAATTAGTCCACAAATTGCGCCAATATGGATTAAAGAGCTCCGAAATGAAAGCTATAGACGCTAACCAAGAGCCCGGTGCTGCAGAGCAACCAAATAAAGAATCTGCCTCTAGCACGAATCATACGAAAAAAAACGACTCCCAATAGGAAGTTGCCAATATCTCTAAGTCAAGTGTAGAGCGCTCCTGCTTCTAAGGTCTTAAACCAAAGCAGGAGCGCTTTCCTTAAGAAGCGAAGGCGGAAAATTGTCTTCGGAGCTGTTTTGTTCCAAAAGCTAACATCCGAAGGCCTAATACACGAGGTTGCTTTTTATTCAACCCCGCCGCCTACAATATAAGGAGAAATCAAAATGGCAGAGACCAAAGAAGTTAATGCTGTAATCGCTGCAGCTATCAATGCTGATCCCGAAGAAAAAGACTGCGTTTGCTGGGTTAAAGCGTGATTTCCGGCCAATTAAGGCCAGTCTTTAAATTAACCGAGTCCTGCAACCTCGCCTGTAAATATTGCTGTCAGGATGGGAAGCTGGGCTCTGGTTATTTTATGGATCAGGCGACGTTAGAAAAATCCCTCGAAGCGGTAGCCCAAAATACTCAGGGGCCTATCCATCTTTTATGGTTTGGCGGCGAGCCTACTCTTTACGGCGTCAAGCGTTTTGCCAAAGCGATGGAATTAGTCGATCAGTATTTTGCCGGACGTACCGTCTATCACGGCTTGCAAACAAACGGCACTCTTATAAATGATGAGTGGGCCGATCTTTTAGCTAAGCGAGGCTTTGCCGTTACTGTCAGTTTGGACGGCCCGCCTTGGTTGCACAATCAGCAACGTGTCTACAGAGCCGGAGCTCAAGCCGGTCAAGGCACTTTTGAAGCTGTATGGCAAGGTATCACCAATTTGCGCAAAGTGGGCATCAATCCCCGCGTTTCGGCCGTACTTACTCCCCGAGGCTTAGATCACCCCGAAGAATTGGTTGATTGGTTTGAAAGCAATGGCGTTAAAGAGATGGACTTTGTCCCTTCAACCCGCTTTCATGAAGGCCATTTCGAAGTAGAGATCAGCGGCAAGCAGTACAAGGATTTCATTATGCGAGTTTTGGATCGTTGGTTAGCTATAGGCAATCCCAACTTCCGAGTACGCATTCTCTCCGAAATTTCACGCAAATTGGCCGGTCACACACCACACTATTGCAAATTGCAAGGCAAGTGCTCTCACTTTGTAGGATTTGCTCACAATGGTGATGTTTATCCTTGCGACGAATTTTCCGGCATGAAAGAATTTTGCTTAGGCAATATCCATCAGCACAGCTTAAAAGAGCTGATGACTTCGCCCAAAGCTATCGAATTTTTCCGCCGCTGGGCCCAAATTCCCGTCAATTGCCGCTCTTGTAAATGGTTCCATTTCTGCCGCGGCGGCTGCGCTTGGGAGCGTCAGCTTAGTGGCAACCCGGATCAGCAAACCATTATGTGCGAAGCTATGCAAGCTATTTTGGAGCGACTTAGTTCCGAAATTCCCGGCAGCTTAGAACGCTGGCAAGTTGAAGATAAGTAATAAATAACTAAAAAAATTGAGCCTTCTGCTAAAAAGCAGAGGGCTCAATTTTTTATGACTTATTGAAGCTTAACAAGCGAATTACAGACTACCGATGTCAATGTCGCCGCCATCTTGACCTTCGTCAGAGCCATCGCCACCTTCGTCACCAGTATTATCACCGGTATTATCACCGGTATTATCACCGGTATTGTCGCCGGTATTGTCGCCGGTATTGTCGCCGGTTTCATCCTGATCGCCAGAAACATCAGAAGAGCCGCGCTCAACTACAGAAACGGTAGTCTTGGCAGAATCTTTAATGTCTCCGTTTTCAAAACTTACGCTTAAGTCGGTAGTACCGACAGCCAGACCTTCGATAGTCATGCCATAAAGATCTATAGCAGCTACTTCAGGATTGGAAGAAGTTACCGTATAAGAACCGGAGTCACCGATTATATAGTCTTTCTCTGTACCGTTGACGGCAAACTTAGCAAAAACATCAATAAAGCTAGTTTCACCAACATAGAGAGTTTCTGGGTCGAGAGAGACGCTTAAACTCTTGAAAGTGCCTTCAACTACAGTTACTTTGCACTGAGCTTGATAGCTATTGCCATTGGAAGTGCAAGTAGCGGTAATAGTAGTAGGCTGTTCCTCTTCTTCATGGCAAGCTTTAGGGAAGATAGCACCATAGCTAGCCAAAACGCGATCAATATTGCTGGAGCTCCAGTTGCTCTGGTAACTTACATCGGTAGTTTCACCATCAGACCAAGTGGCCATCAAGGGACACTCGTAAGAAGGCAAACCTAAAGGCAAAGTAATATCAGTTTCTGCAAATTTAACTTCAGTAATATCGGCGTCAGTAACATTTAAAGTTACGGTACTGGTATATTTTTGGAAAGAAGCGCTAATATCAGCACTGCCAGCAGCTAAAGTATAGAACTTACCATTGCCTAAAGTGCTCTCGCCGTCATCGGTTTGTTTAGTTAAAGAAGCAACTTTAGTATTGCTGCTCTTCCAATCACACATACCGGTGAAAAGCTGAGGATAGATTTTGCCACTTTCAGCATCTTTAAATAAAGCCAAAGCATAGAAAATAGCCTCGTCGCCAGTATGCAAACGCATCTCGTCTTGAGCGATTTCTAAGCCGACCATATTGTCGATTTCGTCAAGGTATTTCCACTCGGGATTGGTCACTTCGTAGATCTGGCCAACCTTTAAGCTGACGGGCTGGCTGTAGTAAGCCAAAGCTTTGCCGTCGCTATCGTAGTAGGTCATACCGATAGAAGTAGATTCTACCGGAACAGCTTGCAAAAGCACTTGGTGAGCTTTTACCAACTGAGCCGGGCCAAAAGTACGTACACCTTGACTGTTGTAGCAATAGTAAATCACGCTGTGAATATCGGAACCTAAAGCACGAGCCGAAGCCGCTACTTTACCGGAAGAAATTTCGTGAGTTACCAAAATAGAAGCGCGAGAGGGATTAGCCAACTCATCATCGTCGGAGCAAGCGCTTAAGACAGTGCAAAAGCCCAACACCATAAGAAAAGCTACTAAAACTTTCCAAGAGCGTTTGTTAATAAAAAACTTGCGCATAGATATTCCTTTCTGGTGAAAATGTAGTATCAAAGCCCCTCAATTTTGCTAAGGTAGATATTTTTCCGCCCTTAACAAAATAATGTTAGCCTAAAAAAAAGGGGCAGCCCCAGATTGTTAGAGCTGAGACAGCCGCCTTTTATATCGAAAAAACTACAAGAAACTATACATCTTCGACATCAACAACAGTTACGGTAGTGGAAACCGTCTTGTTGATTTTCTTACCATCTTTATAAACAACGTCGAAAGACACCTTATTTCCTGGCTCTTCTTTATCAAGATGAACGTAAATGCCGTTAGCGTTTTCGTTTTTATCTACCTCTGGTTTACTCTCGGCTTTATCAGATTCAATATTCTTGATCTTGACTTTACCATAATTGGGAACGTTGAAGCTAGAGGTTTCTACTTCTCCTTCAGCAGTTGTAACTTTGAAGAAACCTTCAACGGTACCATTTTCTATGGTATCCAAGGTAATTTCTTTATCGATATTAACTTTAATATCGGCTTTAGCGGGCAGAGAATGCAAAGTAACTTTGTCGGAAGCGCCCTTGGACTGAGCGGTTACAGCAATATCTTTCAAGGAAGTGGCTTTGGAGGTAACTACATAGTGACCCAAAGCGTCTTTAGCAGCGGTAACGCCCTCGCTCTGTTCAACATTCCAGCTAACGTACTGGCTGGCGTCAGTAGTGAAGCTGGGGCCATTGGTGCCGACATATTCGCCGACAGCTTGGAAAGACACAGTATTGAAAGGAATGGCAGCGGTGCTTACGCCGGAGATGGTCACAGATTCCTGGCCGAAATCGTAATCGGGAGCCACAACATAAACATCATCTTCACCATCGATAGTTATGCCCGCAAGTTTGGCGTCGCTAATATAGACAGTAAGAGGAGCCAATTCGCCCAAAGTTTCCAAACCGGTCAAAGACACGCTAACTTCTTGCCGACCATATTCAACAGCTTTGTAATAGCCAGGAGTAGCTTCGGCAGCGCTTACTTTAGCAGTAGTTTCAGTGTCTTCGCCAGTAGTATCATCTTCGGTAGTATCTTCGTCAGCTACTAAAGAATCGGCCTTGTTGCCCATATAATAGGCATATTTGGCTTCTTCTAAATAAGTGGGCTGATCGGCATATTTTTTATTCAAAGAATAGGTAGCAAAACCGCTAAGATCAAAGGTGACGGACTGACCTAAACTATTAGTGTAAGCCATAACCGGTTTTACCCAAACGTAGTTGCCCTTGTCTACGCAAGGAGCGGAAGCTACTAATTGGGGAACAATTTGCTTGGCCACAATTTGAGCAGCGATAGTTGTGCTGTCTACTACATCGGGCTGATCCACAACAGCGGCTTTACCTGTGGTAGTGGAAGTCCAGTCGAGGCTATCTACGCCCAAACCAACGGGAGTGCCCTCGCTATTAAAGTACATAACGGAAACTTTGTCAGCGCTGGAAGGTACTTGTTCGATAGTAACTGTACGAACAACCGATTCACCGGCAGCAGCTTCTTCGTCGGTAATAGTATCGATAGGAGCGCTGGTAGTATAAAGCAAAGCGTCGCCGGCACTGAAAGTGTAAGTAGCTTTAACAGCGGTAGAAGGGAGCTCGGCAGCTTTAGCTACGGCTTTAGTATAGTTATAAGTAACGGTGCCGAGGTTGGCCGCAAAAGGATTGGGATCGGAAGTATCATCACTGCAACCGGAAGCAGTTAAGCACAAAGCCAAACCGGCGACAGCCGCAAAAGCAGTAAAGCCGTATAGATTCTTATAGGCGGACTTAGCCATATTTATTTGTTCCTCTCAGAGATAGAAAGAGTTGAACCGCGCTTTTGACGCGAAAAATTTGTGAACCGTTTCTCGGCCTTTCAGCCAGAAAATAGCTTACAAGAGACAAGCGCCGCCGACTTGGCAAAAAAAAGCCACCCCGGGGCAATTTATAAATAATAACCAATACATTTTCAAACAAGGCGCCCTCCCTCCTGCCAAGCCTTCCAATAAAAAAAGCGGCTGTACTTACAAGCAGTACAACCGCTATAGTTAATTTTCCAAATTGTTACCTAGTCGTTGGGGTAAGTGGTAATAGATATGAAAGAATATGGCGGAGCTTCTTCCACATCTTCAATATAAAGCTTGACTATTTTATTAGCCTCCAGCTCACCTTCAGCTTTTAATGTATAGGCATTAAGTCCGGGTTCATCTTGTTTATAAATCAAGTTGGAGAACTCAGTTTGCTTGACAACATCAGGATATTTATCGGTAGCAATTATATCGGTGGGAATTTCCAAAGGCTCGGTATAAAAACTTACCGGTTCTTCTCCATTAATACCAACAACTACACTTGAAATACCCATAAGTTTCATCTTAAAGTCGATCTTAGTTTTATTGGCGTCGATATTATAAGGCACGAAAAAAGTAGGCTCTTTACCTTCCTCTACGGCTGCAAACTGGATAGCTTCATTCTTCACGCCTTCAGCTTCGACAATGAGCCTTACAGGCTCGCTCTTGATAGCTTGGTCGCCTTGACCATATTGGGCAGTTATTTTGTAATCGTCACCATAGTTATAAGAATTTACTCCACTGGCATGGACTTTTATTCTATCGACTATACTAGCCTGAATTTTGAAACCAAGCGCTTTCATATACTCGGGATCGGAAAATTCTACATCTAAAAGCTTAACATTAGGATCATCGGTAATATTGATACCAATTTGTCCATCTTTAATAGTGGGAGTAGGCCCTTTGGTGGGGTCTTCGGAAGTGTAAGCGGTGGCATAAACGATAAAAGGCTGCTCATTTATGTAGTAATAGATTGGATCGTATTTCTTCTTAGACGAATTAGATTGGTACTTTATATGCGAGAACTGGCTAAGTAGACACTTTTCGTCAGCGTATTGCATATAATACCTTTGGCCAGTGTAGTCACTATCGGTAAAAATATCATGGCCCTCAACAGAAGCAGGCTTTACCCTAATAGCAGCAGGGGTTTGATCGGTAACATAAATAGGATCGGCGATCATAGCCTTAGTTGTGCCAACAGTAGCAGTAATGGTAGCACCTTCAATAGTGCCATATTTAATGCCCTTGTAAGTAAGGCCCTCTAAGCTGCCTTCTTGTTTTTCGAGCACCGCCTCGTCTATACCGCTAATTTCGGCAAAAGCGCTCAAATCATATTCTTTATCAGCAGCTACAGCCTTAATAGACATTAGCACAGTATCCTGCAAAGGTATAATATATTTACTGACTGTAAAAGTTAAGCTGTCGGCAGCAATTTCATTCAATTCAGGCTCAGCTACGATAGCAACCTTATCTTCATTAAAAGCAATGTCGTTTTGACCTACGGCCACCAAGCTACCTTCAGCATTATAGTAAGCGGCGACTACAGAAGTAGCTTGCGGATCGACATTATTGACCGTAAATTCTTTTTCTACAGCTTCTGCGCCGTGAGTAAAAGTTTGAATATAAGAAGGATCGGTTTCTGGGCCCTTTATAAAGTTTTGGCCGTCAATCTGGCCATAAAAAGCGTATTTTACGGTAATAATTTCGGATTTTACATCAGTAGCCTTAGCGGTTGAAGCAGCCAACACATTGTAATTAAAAACGGCCTTATAAGTTTTAGTTGTCGGCGTTAAAGGGTTAGAGCTAGTAGAGCCGCTGTCGCCGCAACCGGAAACGAATAGGCCTAAACCTAAGCTGGCGACCGCTGCAAAAGCAGTAAAACAAAACGTGTTTTTATTAAGCATATGCAAAAAAATAGAACCTTTCACTAAAGAAATGGTCGAAACCGCTTTCAAGCGGCGCTCCAAGCCTTCTTTCACCGATACAGAATAAACCCCTTTTTTCAAGCGTTTTTGCTTTTTTATTATAGAAGCAAAGCTTCACACAAAAGCAAAAAGAAATAGCCTCCAACTTGATTACAAGCCGGAGGCTATCTTTCAGTTCAGACTAGGCCAAGCTAAAAGCCCAACCTAGATGAAGTGTAAGTAGAGATTATTCTTTGACAACGTCGATGGATTCGAAAGCAGGAGTGGTCTCAGCAACGGTGATTTCGACAGCTTCTGCAGGAGCAGCGGTCTTAGCAACGGTGAGAGTGTACTCATTCTTACCCTCGGCCTGAGCGTAAGTGATGCCTTCTTCGTCAACGGCTACGATGGCGGGATAGGTTTCGGCAGTGTACTCGATAGGAGCGCTGGTGTAAGCAACTTCGTCCACGGTCAAGGAAGCCTTACCGGCAACAGCCATGGTGAAGGTCTGGTCGTTTTCAGCGTCTACTTTGACGTCGGTCATGAAAGCTTTGGTCTCAGTGTTGGAGAAAGCGAGGTTCTCGGTAGCGCTGACAACTTTGACGTCCAACTTGTTGGTGCTCTCGACGGTCTCTTCGTCGCTTACTTTGTAAGTAGCGGTGACGACGGTGTTACCTTCGGCAGCAGCGATGAGGTTCAAGCCTTCGGCCTTAGCGGTAGCTTCGGTACCGGAAACGAGGGTGATCTTGCTGAGATCTTCGATTTCGCTCTCAACGCCTTCGGGCTGCGGGCCTTTACCCTCTACGTTGGTGTAACCGGTAGCGATAACAGTGAAAGGCTGCTCGTTTACGGCATAGTAGAGAGCGTCTTTGCCTTCAGCGGTGAGCTCAACAGCTTTTTTAGAAGCGAGGATGCTCTTTTCACCGGCCAAGACTACGGTGAGGGCTTCGTTAGCTTCTTCGGTAGCGGCAACGGTGGTTACGTCTTTACCAGCAACCTGGTCGGCCACAATCTTGATGGCGTTAGGGGTCTGGTCGGTTACGTAGATGGGCTTGTCGATAGCATACTCGGTGCCGTTTACAGTAGCCTTAATGGTGTTGGCGGCGATGGTGCCGTACTCAGCGCCCTGATAGGTAGCACCTTGGTTGGTATCCTGAACATAAGCCAAAACAGCTTCGTCGATACCACTGATGGTTACGAAAGGAGTTAAGTTGTAAGTCTTGTCACCAGCAACGGCGGTAAGACCGATAACGGTTTCTTCCTTAGGAGCGATAACGTACTGGCTGGCGGTCATGCTGTAGGTAGCGTTAGCTAAGTCGGTTACTTCAGGAGTCTCGACAACTTCTTTGCCTTCGGCATCAAACTCGATCTCATCTTCGCCCATAGCTACGAGGTTGCCATCTTTGTCATAGTAAGCAGCAATTACGCCGGAAGCGTCGAGATTGACGTTCTTGACTACGACATCGGTAGCTACATCGGCTTCACCGTGAGTGAAGTTGTAAGCAGCAGTGGGCTCTTCCATGAAGCGAGCGCCATTCTCTACACCGAAGAAAACGTATTTAACGGAAACAATATTCTCAGCGATATCGGCTCTGGCAGTGGTCTGGGCCAATACGTTGTAGTTAAAAGTGACTTGGCCAAATTTGGCATTTAAGGGGTTAGGAGTAGTGGAGCCGCCATCACCGCAACCGGAGATCATTAAGCCCAAGCCTAAGCTGGCTACTGCAGCGAAAGTAGCAAAACGAAACGTGTTCTTGTTAGTCATGTTTAGTAATAAATCCCTTTCGAGAAAAACCTTTGAAAGTTTGTAGGGTTTACTTCAAGGAGATGCTTTGCGAGAACATCAGCCTTATTTCCAGCGGTTTTTCCATGTAAGATAGCAAGTTCCTCCACGGAGTAAAAAAAATGTACTCCTGTGAAAAAAACCTGAAGTTGGTATAAAGAAAGTTAAACAATATGGCGTGCAGACTTTATTCTACGTGGCCCTGGTTCTCCCCCATCGTTTCCCTTCCTGCCCCATTATTATAAAATAAAAAGTCAAGCTATTGAGAACATTTTTAGCGTATTTCCCAGCGCAAAACTTTTATAGCGCCGCTCTCGCGACTGACTACACTATGTAATTTTATACGTCCGGGAGTAGAAAGTACGGTAACATCTATGCTAAAAGTCTGACTTTTTACGCACAAATAATCTTGAATACGGAAAAGCAAGTCGGCGTCCATGCCGGTAACGTTATGCAAATCGTCCACTTTTTTGAAAGCTTCGGAGCGGCGTTTGGAATCGATTTCGTCGACCAATACTTGACTCATGCCTTCATCTAGAGCCAGCAACACTTCCTTAGGGGCGGTATTGATGTTAATTTTACCATTGGAGTCGACGCTGACCCATTCTTCCCAAGGAGTAGTGGCAGTGCCGCCTTGAGTTTGGGATGAAGGCACATCCAATTTGTAGCCTTCATCTTCTGAATTGGCAGTAGTTTGGCTTGAATTGTCAGATCCGAACTTGCTAAATTGGCCGTTGTTGGCAGAGGTATTGCTTGCAGCCGTATTTTGGCTCTCGGTTGAAGATTGGGCGGCCGCCTGGCTTAAAGTAGCAGAACTACCAGCAGAAACGGAGCCCATAACGCTTTGCAAACTGTTTTGAGCTCGGGCCGAAGCATAAGAAGGGCCTTTATCCCAGCCGGGCAAATTTAAAATTTCTTGCAAAGAATCGACCGGAGCATCTTTAATAGTTAGCTCATCATAATCGTTGACTTCGCCGCCTTGGTTGCGCCTTTGAGAATCGGGATCTACCCAATCGAGAAAGCGATCTTTAGCTTCTTCGCCACAACCTAAGCCGCCATTTTCAAAAAGACGCACCAAGCCATTTTCCAAATATTCGCAATTATCAGGAGCTTTTTGCATAGCGCTGAGAGGAAACTTGCTTTCTTCGTCAACGATACTGATGATAACGTTTTTGCCTTCCCACTCCATAGTGACCGAACCGACAGCCCACATATCGTTTAAGCTATCAGTATCGCCATTGTCGGCTTTAAGAAGTTCGAAGCCCATTTCGGCAGCCGAACGAGCGATCTGATAATTGTTTTCTCTAGCTGAAGTGTAATTTATTAAGTTTTGGGCGTCGACGCCCACTTCACTCATTTTGGCAGCAATAACCAAAGCGACCAAAATAGCTCCCAAGACTGCCATTAAAACCATAATCGTTGCCCCCTACCAGCGATCGGCCGCTACCACAGGGCCGGTAATGAAGACTAAAGGCTCGCCGCGTTTAAGTTCAAAAGTAACTTCCACCCACTTGGGCACCCCTTCGCCTGTCCAATCTTGTTGCCAAATTTCCAAATCGTCGGAGAAGCGCACTTCCATACCAATAATTTCTGAGCTTAACTTTTCCCAAGGCGTTTGGTTATCGTCGCCCACATCGTGCAAGCCCAAAGGATCGGCCCAAGGATACTGCCGGTAAGCCAAATAGTTTTTACTTTCGGCATTTTGACTAGAGCTGATAAAATCGGCAGCTTCTAAAGAGCGCAACTTATCGTCATCAGTTTTGACTGGCTCGGTAAGGGAAAAACTGCTAGAAGATTCAGTCATAATTTTATAACCGACTTCAGCGGTGCCACTATTTTTGATTCGCAGAGGAAAATAGGTAGTTTTAAAAAGGAGTACGTCCTTGCCCTTTTCACCCAGGCTTTTGCCATAAAGAACCGATTTAAGTAAAGTGGGAGGGTTGGTATGGCTGGCAGGAGCTTCAGAAGAAGAGCTTTCCGGTACGCGATCATAAAGACAACGCAATTGCCAGCGCAAACGCTCAGCCGTTTCGATAATCAATTCTTGGCGTTTGAAAGCTACTTGCGAATGGCGCACCGTATTATTCATCTGAATGGTCATGTAGGAAATCAGTGAATAAACTAAAGTAGCCAGCCCCATGACCAGCATAAGTTCAAGCAAAGTGAAGCCGCCGGAACGTCTTAAAAGCGAGGCTCTATTTTTTGCGCTGAAGCTGGCTTTAAACATGAATACAAAAACTTTTAATTAGGTGCTGGAAGAACTGCCCGAAGAAGAAGATGAAGAAGAGCTGACTTGGCGCAGGCGATAAGCCTTAACTACAGCGCTATGGCCAGGACGGTTGCTGCTAACTTTGCTTTCTATCTGATCGATACGCGGATCGGAAGGCATGGCGCCGACGGTAACTTTATATTCAATATCACCTATAGAATCGGTCTCGCCGTCATTTCTCTTGGCCATGCTTTTTTCTAAGCCTACGGAAGCTACGATTAAATTGCGATAGAAGGGGCCTAAGCGAGCGACACGCTGCACATGCTGGCAGAAACCGCCGATCAAACTGCCGAAAACCATAGAGACCAAGCCCAGCGAAATGAGCACTTCCAGAAGCGAAAAGCCCAGCTTGCCTCCCCTTTCACTATTTTTTCTAGGTAGCAGCCAATTCAAGGTTTTTCCTAATTGAAGCGCTTGCTGCGCACAGACTTAGAATCGGTCGAAGGAGTTTCGGGAAAACGGGCTTGGTCGCGGCTGACGGCAGCAGCCATAACTACATCTTGGCCAGTCATGTCTAACTTATAGTAGTCGATCAAATATTGCCAATTGGCTCCGTGACGAATGCGATTGGCAATTTCATTGACGTCGGCAAAAGCCATGCGAGCCACAGCTAAAGACAGAGCCTGATCGGCAAAAGAAAGACCGTAAGAATTGAGCAAAGCTCTCTCTTCGTCGGTTTCTTTATAATAGAGGCTCATTAGCCAGCCCAAAGCTTGCAATTCAGCGCCTTCCACATTGTTTAAGGCATAGATATTGTTAAGTGCATCTGGATAAGAAGAGCGACGCAAGCTCGACAAAGTGGCGTAATTTTCGCCTTCGACCAAAGCGCCATAAATGGGAGCCAAGGGGCCTTCTACAAAAATGCTGGGATCGACGCTAAACATAGCGGCCACATCTCCCCATTCCACTACTTCACCGGTGCGAACCGAGAGAATAGTATCTATAGGAAAAGGCTTATATTTAGAGAGAACGCCAGCAATGACCCAATCGCCCACTTTTAAAGAGCGACCGGCAGGCAAGCGCAAAGTGGCTTCATCTAAGTCGTTGACATTTTCTAAGGCTTTTCTGATATTGGCAATATCGCTCTTAGACAGACGGAAACGTTCGACAGCTACGGGATCGGGCACAGTGGGAGCAAAAGAAGGCAAATGCAAACGACTAGCTAAGCCGGAGCGAACGTCGGGAGTGAAATGGACATACTCTAAAGGCCTATTACCATTTTGAGTATTCATTACCTTAATGACCGGCTTAGGTAAAGACGAAGGCTCGATGCCAACCGAAGCAGCCACCTCATCCCAGCGATGGTTGCGCCTTTGCTCCAATACTTCATTTAAGGAAGCGCCCGCATCCATTAGCGAAAGGGCCACGATAGCGTCGCTGTAAGTATAGCCAGCCAAAAACATTTCTTCGGGCACGCGAGCCGGAATATCGTAGGCGGCAGCAAACCAACGCGAAACCAAACGCATCTCGTTTAGGGCTTGCACCGATTGATCTTGCGCAATATTTTTCTTGGCTGAAGTAGGCGCCTTTTTAGCTTTGGAAGCGCGATCGTATTTTTTCACGCCGTAAGAAGCGGCTACAAGACGTCCTTCAGCCGAAACGCAAGGCTCGGCCAAACTAGGAGCGCAGAGAGAAAAACCAATGCCGGCTGTAAAGGCCAGGCTGAGAGCTGTCTTATAAAACGTACCCATAGGGCGTAGATAATTTGTCTTTCAAAGGGCGGCTCCTGCTAAAAAGCCCGTCCATTTTGAGTGAGCCTAAAGGAGTAGCGGCCCAAAGCTACTAGCGGCGCGGCCCGTTTTATAAATCGTAAATTAAAGTATCAGTTTGGCCTTGGCGTTTGTATTCGATATTGACGAAAGGCATTTCGCTAATATTGAGCACTGAATTAAACAATTCTTCGCTATTTAAGATAGTTTTATTGTTTACTCTGGTAATAACGTCGCCATCTTTTATGCCTAAACGGTGCAATACGTTATCTTCTTGTACAAACTTAACTTTGACGCCTAAACCGCTGGCATCGGGTTGCACTTTAATTTCAGAAATGATGGCCGCGCCGCGCTGCAAATATTTTTCAATTTCTTCGCGAGTAGGACGCACAGGCGTAGGGTTAGCTTTAGGCAATTTTACTTTAGCCTTGGCCGCTCCCTTAGGCGCATACAAACTGTCAGCTTTTTTTTCTTCTTCGGCGCGGCGCTCTTGAGCTAAATCGTAAACATCAATCTTGCTGGGCACAGGCGCTGAAGACGAAGCTTCCGATTCTTCATCATCTTCATAGCTAGAAACAATTGAAGGTGCGGCAAACGTTTCATTTTTGAAAGCAGTTTTGGCTTTTACTACCGGTGCTGAAGGTGGCGGCACTTGTCCGGGATCGGGCAAAACAGGGTGCCCATTTGAAGAAAGGCTTGCGCCTGCCGAAGAAGCCAAATCGGAAGTACCTGAGGAGCTAAGCCCCAAAGTAAAATTATTGACCCCATCTTCTATAACTACACGGTCGGAAAGGATTTTAGACACAGTGTAACGGCCAATCTTTTGTCCTTCCGACTTTGTATAGGAAGTGCCGTTGTATTCAATAACAGCAATGCCGGAGCCGCTACCCAACATAATGCCGGAAAGCTTTAAACCGTCGGGAGCTACAGGACTAATAGCAGAAGTAGTCCCTCCACTTTCTCCCCAACCGGATCCGGAAGGCGGCACAGCTTGGAGAGATTGGGCTAAGTCGTCATTACCGGAGCTACTACTCTGCCCTTGCCTGGCTTCTTCCCTATCTTCTTTATCGCGCTCTTTAGTGCGATCTTCTTCTTCCAACAGTTCTTTTTCTGCAGAGGACATTTCTGCTTCGCCACCTTGACGGCGCAAAAAGAAGTTGGCTCGTCTTTTAGCCCGTCCAGGGCTATAGAAATTTTCTTCAGTATTGCCCGAAGCCATCAAATTGACAGGATCCGGTTGTGGCTGACTGCCATAATTGGTGAGATTATCAAAAAATGAAGCTCCCAACCAGACTAAGCCGCTAATAAGCAAAGTAAGCAAAACCGCCGTCAAGGGAGAAACATTGTTTTCGTTATAATTATCTTCTAAAGCCATATTTTTGACAAAGTGCGGCTAGTTTTTTTCTTCCGCTTTTTCCAATTTTTTAGCTAAACGAAGGATGTTGCAACCCTCCGTGTAGCGATAAGTCATTTGATCGGTCAGCTTTTTCACCAAGAATATGCCCAAACCACCACAGCAACGCTCTTGGAAGCCCAAATCGACATTAGGAGCGGAAACAGCCGTAGGATCGTAAGGATGGCCGTTATCTATAAAGTGCACGACCAATTGGTAAGGATAGGCTTGAATTTCAGCTCGCACAGTAACAGTGACTGTCTCCTGACGTCCCTGGCCGGCATAATTCACGATATTGGTAAAAATATCGTCAACTGCAGTAGCCATAGAGCTTTTTACTTGTTTGAGAGTTTCTAAATCAAGTTCTGTTTCGTCCAACAAATTGTCTATAAAATTGAGTATGTCGTCCAACTTTTCGCTTAAAGCCGGTACTTGTAGGAAACGAGCTCGAGGATGGCGGCCGTAATATTCTAAGGCCACCATAGTCACATCATCTTCTAAAGTGTAATTTTGAGCGAATTTATCCAGTTCGTCGTGTACTAAATTAATTAGAGAAGCGGGATCGTAATTGTCGCAAGCAGGGCGATTTAATACTACCTCTAAGCCACCCAAACCGAACATCTCGCCTTTTTCGTTAATAGCTTCGGTAACGCCATCTGTATATAAGAAAACACGATCGCCTTCTTCCAGGAACCAACTCTCGGCCGAATAGCTCAAATTGTCCATACCGCCAAGCACCATGCCGGAGCCAATCTTTACCGAATGCCAAATGCCGTCGCGACGGCGCAACAGAGGGCGACAGTGGCCAGCATTGACAAAGCGAAATTCGCCAGTTTCGGTATTGACGGTAGCGGCAAAAGCGGTCACGAACATGCAAGTGCTGTTATTTTCACACAGTGAGAAGTTGACACTCTCCATACAGTGTTCGAGCGTATCGCCAGATAAAATAGCATCATGCAAAGCAGTTTTGGCTGTCATCATCATTAGAGCGGCCGGAATGCCATGTTCGGAAACATCGGCAATAATGACGCAATACAAATTGTCTTTAATGCGGAAATAATCGTAAAAATCTCCGCCTACTTCTTGAGCTGGTGAAGTACGAGCACAAAGATCAAGCTGTTTAAGCTCGGGATAAGTGGGGAAAAACTTGGGCAAACAAGAGAGCTGAATAGTGCGCGCCAAATTCATTTGCTCGGCGTCGTAGGCCGACTGGCTTTCCATAAGTTGCTTCAAAGCATCTACTGTGGAATTGATACCTTGGCTTAGCACACAAAACTCAGGATAACTCGTTTCGTTTACTTTTTCTTCCAAATCGCCAGCTTCAATTTTGGCTAAGGAAGCATTGATACGCTCTAAACCATCCAGAATAACCTTTTTGACAATGCGGGAAGTGCTAAAAAAGATAGCGGCCAAAATAATCAAAAAGCCGGTAAGCATAACTTCCAAAATGGTCGTTCGCGTGGCATAAACTTCCGCCGCAGGCATAAAGGGCACCATAATGTAGCCGTATTGCGTAGTGTAGAAAGTGCAATAGCTCACCGTGCCGCGACGGTTGGCTTTTATCAATTGGCCGGCCTTGAAATGGCTGAAATCAAGCCCTGGGTAGACTTCGGCAAAGGGCGTGCCGATAAATTCTTTATTTACGCAATTGACGATCACACCATTTTGGGAAACGACATCGACGCCGCCATGCTCGCCCAGCGGCAAGCTGCCTGTTACCAACTCGTGTTCGGCCACATTGTAGGTATTTTTAAAACTGACGGCATTGAAGCCCAAACGCAAGACTCGCCCTTTGCGCTTAAGTTCGCTATAGAAAAGCAACAAGTCGCGATTGTGTCTATCGGTAACATAATCGACCGGATGGTAACTGCCCATACTGCTGACAAAAGCGCTAAAATCGGGATTGCTATCTTGCAAAGGGGCGGGCCTGTCAACTTGTACAGGGGCTCCATCTAATTGCTTATCGGAGCTAACTATAATTTTCCATTGAGCCGCATCGATAATATCGATACGACTGATACCTAAACTGCTGCGCAAGCCGTCCAAAGCAGCGTGATTCTTTTCTATGCCGGGAAAAGAATTGACTACTTCAGTGACAGTTTCCAAAGAAGTCAGCACCGTATGCATCATGCTCGAACGCATATCATAGGCGCGTTTATCGCTAGTAGCTAAAGCGCGGGCTGTATCTTTGCCCGCTTCATTAAATAGCTTGCTCACGTGCAAGCGACAGTTGCGATCTACCAAATCCAAAGCCAGCCAAGAGACAATCAAAGCAGCCAAGGAAACTACGATTAAGAGCTTTTTGCGAATAGCGGTGCGCATATTGTTCAGTTTAGGAGCTTAGGTACTTATTTATTGAACTTGCAATATTTTGGAAAAGCCGGAAATATCGAAAATTTCTTTGACAACATCATTGGCGTTAATTACGCTAACTTCAACCCCCGAGCCCAATTTTTTCTTGGCCATAAGTAAAACGCGCAAACCGGCACTGGAAATATAATCCACACCCGCAAAATCAAAAACCAATCTGCGGCACGAGCCGATAATTTCCTGAACAGCACTCTCTACTTCGGAAGCGGAATTGTTGCCGAAGCGCCCGTTTAGAGCCAGAGTAACTTCATTGCCTCCGACTTCGGGTTGAGGGACGATCTTAGTGGTAATCTCCATAATTTTAGCCTTCTCCGAATACGAAAGAATTGGCTGCTTTCAGCCGAAAAAAAAGTTTAAGAACTATTCTGGGCTGCACAACCAAACGCGAGGCCGATTTTCTATTTTTTGAGCGGCAAAACCTTTACAGCCTTTCCTACCAGATTTTAACAAAACGGCCCATTATGTTCGTTGACTTTAAGAGCTCCTGTTTCTAATATATCCTTGCGAACCAAAAGAACAGAATTTTACTTTCGGCTATGCCCGAAAAGCTCTCATTTGAAGTTTTTAACTACTGTTTTAAAGCTTTTTTGAGTTTGTTATCTTTCGGCATGGCTGAAGTTTTGATAGGCCTGGCAGCTCTTTTGGTTTGGCTGTCGGGTACTTTCAGATATATTTCCGAGTAAGGATTAAGTAAGCAGCGAGACTGCGTCTTTGTGGCTGCACCCTGAGAAATGGGGCTCAGCCTTTGGAGGGTTATTTATATGAACGAGATCAATTTGGCTGGAATGCACACCGTCCGTTCTGCGGGCGCTTTAAGCTACGGTCAAGCAGCTTCCGCTCAGCGCGAGCGCCCCTCCGTCAATGTCGAACCCGAGCAGCAGCTTGATCAAGTAAATATCGGTTCGGATCTCACCTATACCGATTCGCTGGAGTCCGTTACTCTCGCCTCCGAGCAAACAGCTTCAAAGCCTTCTATCGCCGCTGACAGCTTCACTTCGGCCACGGCGTCCGCCAAGCATGGCTTGACCAGTAGCGAATTTGACGGCTTTTTAATTGCCGACGCTCCTTCGGCTTCTGTCAATACACAGAACCAAGTCAAAGAATTAGCCGTTTCCAGCTTAGGCACTATTGCTCTGATAGACGATATACAGCAACCTTCCGATTTGCATTCCTCTTCCGTAAATGCGACGGCAGCTGTCGACGAGGCTCAAACTGAGCCAGTAGCCGGAGTAGCAATGTTCCTTAATGGTCCCTCTACTGTCAGCGAAGGTATTTACAACACGGACGGTGTGCGCATCGCTTAATTTTTATAATTTTTTTAGTTTGTTTTCCTCGACAGGAGAATATATTAAGGCTAAGAGAGACGAAGCGTCGAATTTTGACTCTGCGTCTCTTTTTTTTCACAAAAAAATAGATACCGTTTTATAGCGGTTATTTTTCAGAAAGGCTCCCTATGGATAGACAAGACATAATCGAACTTATCAGAGAACAGACCCAATTTCGCACCGGTTTAGGCTTTGATGTGCATAAGCTTGTCGAAGGACGCCCTTTAATCGTCGGCGGTGTTAATATTCCTTACGAGCTTGGTCTTTTGGGCCATTCTGACGCTGATGTTTTGGTACATGCCGTTATGGACGCCCTTTTGGGGGCGGCCAAATTAGCTGATATTGGCGTCCATTTTCCCGACACGGATCCTCAATGGAAGGGAGCCGATTCTTTGAAATTGGCCGCCGCCGTAGCCGACTTAGTGAAGCGTGAAGGTTACGAAATTGTCAATATTGACGCAATTTTGATAGCTCAAAAGCCCAAAATATCTCCTTATTTTGCCACTATGGCTCATAATATTGCCGCTGCCTTGGGTGTAGCCGACGAAGCGGTCAGTGTAAAAGCTACTACCACAGAAAAGATGGGATTTTGTGGCCAAGGTGAGGGCATGGCCGCTTCCGCTTCCGCTTTGCTGCGCCGTCTGGCCAAATAAAAAAAGGGAAGGGGCTGAATTTAAGTAATTGGAATAATTGAAGGTGCCGAGAAGAAAAATCGGCAGTGCAGCAACAAGGAGGGCTAAGCAATAATGGCCATAGATCATGCCAAACTTATTGAAGCTTTAAATGAAAGCGATCCCGGCGTACAGTGGTTTGCCGATATAAAATTACAAACTGTACGCAAAGTCAGTTTGCAAGATCCGCAAGGCATTGAAAGATTCAAACGCGATATGGCTGCCGACGCCAAGCGTTTTGTGCAAATTCCCAAAAAGACCGGCCCTGAGCGTTATGCCGAATTACAAGGCTTTATCAAAATTGTCGCCGACAAAGCTTTGGCCTCCAAGCTTACCGACGCTCTGTCTAGCCCGGCCCCCTATCGCGAGTTTAGGCTTCTTTTAGAGCGCAAAGCTAAAGAGAAACGTCAATTTGACAACTACTTAAAGAGCTGTTCTCAAAAGCGCTTGGAAAATTTCCTTAAACTGACCCATCTCGGTTAGCAATTTTGCAACAGACTCACTGTTTAATACTTTTAGACAAGTAGTCAAGGAGGGAAAAATTATGTCCAAAATTCGCGTCCATTACTTCGGCCACTCCGCTTTTGCTTTAGAAACTGAAGACAAGCAAGCTGTTATTATCGATCCTTTTATTACAGGCAATCCTCATATGCAAGGCAAAAGCTTGCCCAAGGGGTTGGTCTTTTCTCATATTTTGTTGACTCACGGCCACGGCGATCACAGTGGCGACGCCGAATCTTTGGCCAAATTGCACGGTGCAACTGTAGTAGCTCCCTTTGAATTAGCCAATCTTTTGGCTGCTAAAGGAGTGAAAGCTTTTCCTTGCGCTCTGGGTGGCAAATTACATTTTCCTTGGGGCTGGATGCGCTTAGTTCCGGCTACACATAGTTCTTCTTTCGAAGGCAAATATGCCGGCGCTTCCGTAGGTATCGTGCTTAATATAGGCGGCGTAACTATTTATCATTCCGGTGACACCGGACTTTTCGGCGACATGGAACTTATTGGCAAGCGCTACGATTTGGATTTGGCCCTTTTACCTATCGGCGGTACCTTTACTATGGATATAGAAGAAGCCGTAGAAGCGGTCAAAATGCTTAAGCCCAAAGAAGTAATACCTATGCACTTTAATACTTTTCCAGTCGTCAAAGCCGATCCGCAAGAATTTAAACGCTTAGTAGAAGAAGAGACAGGCAAAAAAGTGCAAGTAATGGCTGCTGGCGACATCTACGAATGCGAAGGCAATAAGCCGTTTTAGATTGTACCTTATGTCTAAATGACAATTGATAAAAGCGTGTGCTTAATTGGCCAAAATTAAGCTTGCTTTAAATTAAATTCAGCCTCCTTCGCTTAAGCTGAGGGGGCTGTTGTTCTTTTTAACTTCCCCCAAATAGACAAAGACAAATTATGAATAGCCATCGTTTTTCTTACATCCTTATATTGGCAACCACTTTAAGTGTCGGTTTATGGTTGCCCACTACTTTAGAAACAGCTCAAGCGGCTAAAGCAGAAAGTAATCGTCTGCGCCCGGCTGCGGCAGTTCCGGCTATAGTTGAAAATAGCCTTATTAGCGAGCCGCTCAATTCTGACGTCGGCAAATTCAATAGCTTGGAAGCTATACGCCATTCAGCTTCCGGCTCTAAAGTGCGTTTAGTACTCAATACCCAAGCCGAGCCAGTTTTTGATTATAGCTTCAGCAATCAAGGCAAAAGCTTAATTATAGACTTAATAAATACCCGTCAAAGTAATGTAAAGCCGGAAGGCGCCCCCAAAAGCAAGGCTATCAAAAGTTGGCAAGTTAGCTGGCCCGATTTTAACCGCAGCCGCTTTACTATAAATTTTGCTTCAGCTTTACAAACAGATAAAGTCTCATTTTTTAAGCTTAAAGAGCCCCATCGCCTGGTAGTAGATATAAATACTACTCCTAAACCACTGCCTTCAACTTATAAAATTTCTCCGGGCATAACTTGGAGTCGTCAACTTATAAAAGATCCTACCTTTGGCACTTTGCTTTGGAACCAGCTCCTTTTTGATCGTTCCGATCCACATATAAGCGTAGATGTAGCTTTAGCTAATAACAGCAACCCCCACACAGTAGCTGTGTTAAACAAGATCGTGCCCCAAGAAGAAGGGGCCGTTGCTGGCATTAACGGCGGTTTTTTCAATATGCCCAACGGTGGCTTGCTCGGCTTAGTAGTAAAAGACGGCAAGCTCATCTCGCCCCACGTAGGCCGCCGCCCCGCCCGCAGCGTGATTGCCTTTACTAAAGACGGGCAGCCTTTTATTGAGCGCCTAAAAGCTATAAAAGGCCAAGTAGTGCGCCTCAATGGCCAGCCTACTCCTCCCTTGCGTATGGCTTTGGGAGCGGGCCCCACTTTATTAAAAAACGGCCAACTTTATATTACTGCCGAGGTTGAAGAACTGGGTCCCAAAGGCAACGATATTACCAGAGCCTGCGGCCGCAGTCTTATTGCCTATAATAAAGATAAAATGATGCTGGCCACTTTGTCTGGCGCTCGTGACAGCCACAGTCAAGGCTGGAAGCTGCCCGTCTTGGCCAAGTATTTGCAGAAAAAAGGTATGACCGAAGCGCTCAACCTCGATGGCGGCGGCTCGGTAGGTATGGCTATAGGCCCCAATATTGTAGGCAACGGCCCCCAAGCAGGTACTTACCAACGTCCCATTGGAGACGCTTTAGTATTAAAAGACAGTCGTGGCACCGCCTACCCAAGTTTAATTAAGATCGACTTGCCCAAGACCTTAAAAAGCGATGGTCGCGACAAAGGCCAAGCTTCTGTTTTGGCTTTAAATTCTAAAGGAAACCCTGTGCCCGACGGCACGGTACTCGAGCTTTACGGGCTGGGCCTGAGCTGCCCTAGTCAGGTGGTTACTAAAGATGGGCGGGCCGAATTTGAAGTGCATTCTTTGCGCTCTCCAGGTGTAGCTAACCTCACAGCTTGCGGCTTATTTTCTAAAGGCACGGCCAATATGCGCCTGGAAAGCGGAGAGCCACATAAGCTAATCGTTCAGCTAAGCGACTGTGTCCGACGCACCACTGCTTTATCGGCTAGCAGTAGCAAAACTTCGGCCTTAGCTCAGCCTACAACTTGCCCGCCAACCAGCCAAGCCCTGGCTCAGGCCCAGCCCGACGAGGACAACTTGGAAGCGCCTATTCCGGAACAGCCTTTAAAAGGGTTAATCGACTTGGGCGAAGCAGAAACTTCGGAACCGAGCGAGGCTTCGCCAGCTCCTCCGGCACCTAGCTTGCGTATAAAAGACGATACTACGCCAGTTTCTTCCAAGTTGGCTTTAACCTTAAAGGTGCTAGTTGAGGACGAATGGCACAACGCTTTGCCTTTGTCGCCATTTAGTGTGGAAGACGCACAAGGGCAAGTCCTTTACCAAGGCCAGACCGACAGACGCGGTGTAACTTGCTTAAATTTGGAAACGGCTGCCGACAATGCTCGCATATTTATAAAGAGTCCCAAATTAAAAACGCTCACTCTAGAGCTGGGCGAGCAGCCCCATTTTGCCCAATAGAGCTTCGGCTGCCTCCTTGTTGAGCTGCCTACAAATCGGCTTTGCCTGATTTTGTGCCGAAGCAGAATATTTTTCTGCCCTAAAAAGCGCATTTTGTGGCCTTTTTGAGAAGGTGAAAGCCTATTGTTTTAGCAAAATGCGCTGGGCGGACACAAGCGCCGTTTTAGGAGAGAAACAAAATGGACATAAGTATTATAGGCTGTGGTTATGTCGGTCTGGTAACCAGTGCCTGTCTGGCCGAATTGGGGCACAACATTGTAGCGGTAGATAATGATTTAGAGAAGTTGGCCCGCTTGCAACGCCAGGAGTGTCCTATTTACGAGCCCGGCCTAGAGCAACTGATAAAAATTTATACTGCCGAAGGACGTTTGCGTTTTTCTTCCAGTATTGCCGAAGCGGTGCGCTGTAGCCAAATCATTTTTATATGTGTCAATACGCCGCCTTTGCCAGACGGACGGGCCGATCTTTCCTTTGTGGAAGCAGTTTCCAAAGAAATCGCTACCAATATGAATAGTTATCGCCTTATTGTGGAAAAAAGCACCGTGCCTGTGCGTACCGGCGAATGGGTTAAGCGTACTATAAGCACTTATGCCGCCGAAGGTGTCGAATTTGACGTCGCGTCCAATCCGGAATTTTTGCGCGAAGGCACAGCTATTAGCGACTTTTTGCACCCTGATAGAGTAGTTATAGGCGTTTCTTCCCAAAAGGCTTCCTCTTTATTGGTGGAGCTTTACGAGCCCTTAAATGCTCCGTTGCTCATTACCGATATAAATTCAGCCGAACTTATTAAACACTCAGCCAATGCTTTTTTGGCTCTAAAAATATCTTTTATCAATTCTGTGGCCCAAGTTTGCCAGCGCTCCGGAGCAGATATAAAAAAAGTAGCCAAAGGTATCGGCCTTGACCATCGTATTGGTATGGCCTCTATGGAAGCGGGTATAGGCTATGGCGGTATGTGTTTACCTAAAGATGTAGCAGCCTATATCAGAATAGCCAAAGACTTAGGTTACAATTTTGAATTGCTGGAAGCTGTAGAAAAAGTAAACAATGCTCAGCGCCGCTGGGCTTTAGAGCAATTACAAAAGTTTTATCCAAATTTGCGCGGTTTGCGCCTAGCGGTGTGGGGCTTGTCTTTTAAGCCCCATACCGACGACTTGCGTTTTGCTCCGGCGGTGGAAATAATCCAAGCCCTAATTCAAGAAGGCGCTCAAGTGCAGTGTTACGATCCAGCGGCTATGGAAAAAGCGGCCCAACTACTTCCCGAAGCGATCATGTGTGAAAGTGCTTTAGAAGCTTGTAAGCAAGCTCAAGCTCTTATTATTTGCACCGAATGGCCTCAGTTTAAGAGCGCCGATTTATTGAAAGTGCACAGCTATATGGCCGCTCCGATAGTGTTAGATGGGCGCAATCTCTTTGAGCCTAAACGTATGGCCGAACACAATTTTCGCTACTATGGCGTAGGCCGCTCCTAATATAACTAAAGTTGGCGCCAAGCCTCACTCAACTTGGCACCAACCCCCAAAAGCCGATTTATAAGCTGTCGTTATCTAAACCCAAATCGTCCAAACAACTGACAATATGGGCTGGCAAAGCTTCCGTAAAATCGATATATTCTTCTTGACGAGCTTGCAAACCGCCGCGCAAATCTAGGAAATCGCTATCGTCGTAGTGTTTGCGGCGCAATTCGTGACGGCACTGATAGATATAAGCAGCCAGCTCCCGTTCAAAATTGAGAATTTCTTGCATATCGGGAGATTCACGCTCTAAGGCCGCTTCTTGACGACACAACTCTTCCAATTCATTTAGGCCAGCTTCAGCTACAGCCTGAATTTCCTCTTCATGAGGTATTTCTAACATCCAGCGCTCTCTATCTTGGCGCAAAACAATTTCTACAGCCGCCGAGCGCATTTCCATAAGCATCTCAAATAATTCGTTATAAACTCTATCGACAATAAAGCGCCTTTTATTGTCTTGCAAAAATTCCAAAAGTTTGCTTTTCCACTGAGTCAAAAATTCATCACGTTCTAAATCTTGCTTTTCGAGCAGACGGCGACGTTGCTCAGCTTCCCACTTGCCGCGCAAAATCTTAAGTTCTGGCGTTTCGTAGCCTTCTACTAATTCGGGCTGATCATTTTCATCTAAGACAAGCTCGACGGCTCCACTGGGCAATTCGCGATTTTTTAGACAATATTGATCGTAAAAATCTGCTTTTAAATCGGCCAAACGAGCGCTTAAATTGGAGCTGAGCCGCTGTTTTTCGGCATAATAGTTGCTTTGCATTTGAGCTACAGCTTCATTGCTTTCTTCCGGAGAAGTAAATTGATTTAGCGCTTCGGCTAATTGGGCTTTAGCCTCCAAAGAACCATCTTCTTCAAAATCGGCATCAATATCATTTTGACTGGAAGCCAAAAGTTTGTTTAATTCATCGCGCAAAGAGACTAAGCTTTGCTGCTGAATGAGACTAACGTCACGCTTTTGATTATTGTCACCGACTAAATTTATTAGAGAACCGACGCCTAAAGATTGCCAAAACATAAAGATCACCTGAAAAAAAACTTCAGCTTCAAACTAGCAAAAATTAGTTTTTTTTTCAATATAGCCACAAAATCAGCATTTTTTAGTGTCGACTTGCTAAAAATTATAAAAAAAAGATAGGCTCAGGAAGGAATTATTTTTAGGTCGGCGCATAAGGTGGGACTGTGAGAACTCCCAACCTTTTGAAAGATTTTGGCCTGCCCCGGATTTTCAGATGTGCAGACGCGAAAATATTCCTGGGTTCGGGCAGGGTAAGAAAGATTTTAGGCGAACTCGCCAGCATAATCTTAGGTCTCAGACCAGAGATCGCCCCGCCGCAGTTGGCTGCATAGCCGTTGCGGTTGAGTTCTTAATCAAGGAGGTGAAACACGAAATGAAGGCTCTCCGTAATTTAGCTTGCACCGCGTTCATGGCGGCCGTAATCTGCGCTTCGGCTGGTGTCGCAACAGCGGAAACAGACGTCCAGTCTAATCATCAGATGGCTCCTGGCGTATGGTATACTACTTGGATGGGTCCCGAGAACTTGGAGTTCGGTACTCCTGACGCCGGCGTAACCTGGCAGAAGGATTTCACCGGCGAAGTCGTGTACGTCGACGGTAAGTACATGAGCGTCGATATCGACGGTTCTGAAGATGACATTGCCAACTTCTACCTGTACGAAAACTTGACTCAGTACACTCCTTCCTTCGACGCTATCCGCGTTGGTTCCAAGATCGAAGTCCGCGCTGACAACCGCAATCGCGTACGTTCAGCTCGCACGATCCCGTTCTACCAGTGGTTGGAGAACCAGTCTGAGAAGTAATCTGCTTCTTATTTCTGGATTTTAGAACAGCAGCCTCGTGGAATTTTTCCTTGAGGCTGTTTTTTTGCATTTAGAGAGAAATAGATATATGATCAAACCTACTCCTTTAAGCGGTTTTCCCGAATGGCTTCCCGGCCAGCAAATTGCCGAACAGCGCGTTATAGACATTATCCGCAGCGTTTATGAGTTGCATGGTTTCTCCCGTCTCGAAACTAGCGCTGTAGAGCGCGTCTCTATTTTGGCCGCCAAAGGCGAAATAAACAAAGAAATATACGGTTTAGGCCGTTTGCAGGGTACTCCCGGCCGCTGGGAGATGGCTTTGCATTTTGATTTAACCGTGCCCTTAGCTCGTTACGTAGCTCAAAACAGCGGTGCAGTTAATTTCCCCTTCAAGCGCTGGCAAATTCAAAAAGTTTGGCGCGGTGAACGTCCCCAAGAAGGACGCTTCCGCGAATTTTATCAAGCTGACATCGACGTTATCGGCGACGGCGAATTGCCTTTAAGTTTCGACGCCGAATTGCCAGCCGTCATTCATGAAATTTTCCAAAAGTTAGGTATCCGCGCCCAAATCAATATCAACAACCGCAAAGTGCTTTTGGGCTACTACCAGAGCTTAGGTTTAGACGAAGCTAAGAGCGCCGACGTTTTGCGCGAAGTTGACAAAATTGACAAAATTGGCGCCGATAAAGTCCGAGAAGCTCTTACTAAATTGGAAATTGACGAAGCGACAGCCGATAAGTGCTTGGCTCTGTGTTCATTAAAAGGCGCTCCTCAAGAAGTTTTAGCTAAAGCTAAAGAGTTGGGCACCGACAACGAAATTTTCCAAAAAGGCTTGGAAGAATTGGCCTTTGTCGCCGATGAGCTTTCCCATATCGGCAGCGAAAATTTAATTTTCAACTTGGGTATTGTGCGAGGCTTAGACTATTACACTGGCACAATCTACGAAACTATGTTGCCCGACTATCCCAGCTTAGGCAGCATTTGCTCCGGTGGACGTTACGAGAACTTAGCTTCCCAATTTATCAATCGTAAATTGCCCGGTGTGGGTATAAGTATCGGCCTGAGCCGCCTTATTTCTCACTTATTCGCTCAAAATGCTTTAGATTGCTCGCGCCAGACTCCCACTCAAGTGCTGATTAGCTGGCCCAGCGAAGAATTGCGCCCCGCTTGCCGCGCTATAGCCGCCACTTTGCGTGAACACAATATTCCTACGGAAATTTTCCACGAAGTAGCCGCTTTGAAAAAGCAAATTCGCTACGCCGATCGCAAAGGCATTCCTTTCATGCTCTTCCCCCACCAATATACAGAGGAAGCTCAACTGGTTGAAGTTAAAGACTTAAAAACCGGCGAGCAAGTGCAAATGCCTTTGCAAGATTGGATTAAAAGTCAACAGAAATAGGCGCTAGATAATTAGTAGTAAATAGTGGCGATTGGCAATCGTTTTTAAGCCAAATGGGCTTTTCTCAAAATAGTTGAGAAAAGCCCATTTTTCTACAGGTCTACAACTTGTCAACAACAGCTGACAATAATATTCAATTTAGCTAAGTGGTTACAATTTGACAAAATGCTTAGCGCTAAGTATAGCGGCAGCCAAAGCTACTAAAGCGGCGCCAAAAAGAAAAGCGTGAGTATTAACCAAAGCTTCTGAATAGATAAACACTATGCCCAAGCAAATAACTAGCACGCCATACCAACGCACAAAGCTAACCTTTTCACTAAAGCCCAACCAACCGATAAGCAAAACCAAAACATAACCGAAGCTGAGCAAAGGATATAAAAAGCTAATCGGCACCTTCGTAAGTAGAACTAACCAAAGTACCGTAGAGAGCACATAAACACATAAGCCGCAAAACACTCGGGGACTTAAACACAAAGTACAAGCATTAAGCAAAACTTGGCCTATGGAAACGCACAATTTTTCTTTTATTTGACGGCAAGCGGAGCCTATTTTTTGTACGCGCTCCTTATTTATAGCTAAATTCATGCCGGCTTTAAGCAATATTTGGCCTATTACTCCCAAAGGTATAGTGCAAACAATTAAAAGCACCGGCTTATCAAAATCGGTAACGGCGCCTTTCCCACCATTAGCGAAAACGAAAACCGCCATCGCCAGAGCCAAAAGAAACGCAGCTACTACGCCGCTGCGACTCACAAAAGCTTTTTCCGAATAGATGGCCAAAATGCCCAAAGAAATGAGAAAAACGCCCATCCAACGCAACCAAGAGACATGCTCGCCAAAGCCTAGCCAGCCCATAAGTAAAATGGCCACATAACCGATACTGATCATAGGATAAGCGAAACTGAGATCGACTTTGCTGAGAATAGAAAGCCAACAAACAGCCGACAAGCCGTAAGCTATCATGCCTACAAAGATCATGGGCTGGAAGAAAAGGATAATGCTATGCCAAACGAGCTTAAAGCCTTCCCAAAGGTTGCCATGTATAAAAGCTCCGGTTTCACTGCCTAAAGAGAAGACGAGTTGTTTAGCCCATTCGCTTTCCATGCCCAATTTAAAAAAATATTGGCCCAGCAAACTCAATACGCTGAAGGCCAAAATCAACCCCAAGGGCTTACTGTGACGATCCGCTTGGGGGTTGGTGTGTTCTTGTTCTGAAGTCATTGTTTTTTTACCAAATCGAAGATTCGGCCGGAGGCAAAGAAAAGTTCAGTTTATCTTCCTGATCGGCCGACTCTTTAACATAATTTTTTAGAACGACTCCGCGACAGCAACGTCCGTTGACGCGCACATGCACAGGTTGCTCTAAGCGTATATGTCTGACTCCGTCAGCTTCGCACAATACAGGCAAAGCTTTAAGCCAGTCTACATCTATATAATCTTTAGTAATTTTGTCAGCACACTTTACCGAAGTATCGTCCCGACAAATTCCGCCGCGGATTCCCTGATTAAAAGCCCGCTCCTGTCCATCAAAGCATAAATTCATATAAAAAATATGCATGGCCGCCAATTCATGGAAAAAATGAGAACCCATGGACGGTTCGACAAAACGATCTCCATAGGGCAATTCTACTATAGCTCTAGCTCCCATAACTTGACTAATTTGTATGGGAATACCCAAATTGGGATCCAATGAGCCCCAGCGACCCGGCCCTATTAGTAAATAGGGACGTTTTTCTTTAACTAAAGCGGCGTTAAAACGACCTATTCTGGCTGCAGCCAAACGCGCTTCACGGGCGCTTAAATTGGAACCGGCCACAAAAATAAGATCATAAATGTTATCGGCAGATCCGTGGCCTAAAGAGTCGCCAGTGCAAACAATATCTTGTTGACTATAACCACAAGCGTGAATTTCTTCTCCCACAGCCAAACTGGTAAGAGGACGAAGTTGTAAAATATAAAGGGTAGGCTCGTCTTGGTTGGCTTCTTCCGGTGCGGGATCGCTCTGTACTGAATAGAGAAAATCACTGCCTTTAGTGAAAGACGGCCCCAATTCGACAGCAAATTCAACTTCTACAGGACAGCCAATAGCCACTTTAAAACGATCTAACAATTCTTCCAAACATTGAGCCAAAGGCACTTCGCCATTTTGTAAAATGCTACTGAAAGTTACAGCTCGCGGCCCCTTGTAGTCTAAAGAATCGCGCCAAGTATTGCTTTCAAGAGAGAAAACCGAACCTATGGGCGCCAAAGTTCCATCTTCTTCAGATTGCTTCAATTTAAGTTTAACTAAACCGCTAGGATTTTCTTTGGTAGAAGCATCCAGCTCAATAGCGTAAAAGTCACGCTGAGAATAATTTAAATATAGCTCTTGATAGTATTGGTGGGGCAAAACTTTAGGCCACTTGGGAGAAAAGCGCATACAACTGCCGCCATCGGCCACAGTGTTGCCTAGGCCCAGCGCCATAGCCGCAATACCATCATCGATATGCTGCGGCCCCATAGGATAATAATTGACCGACATGGCCACGCCAGAAAAACTGGGATAGAAATAGCGGCCATGCACTGAGCCCACTGTTTCTTGCAAAATCACGGCCATTTTTTCTTCAGCTCCCAAATATTGGGCGCTGGCTAAATAGGCTTGAGCGCGAGAAGAAACAGCCGACATATATACTCGCTTAATAGCTTGGCATATTAACTCAAAGCGATGTGGTGAATCTTCGTGATTGTCGGGGATCATGTAAGTAGCGTAAATGCCGGCACAAGATTGATTTTGCGAATCTTCCAATAAACTTGAAGAGCGCACAGCTAAGGGGCCATGCAAGAGAGAAAAAGCCGCTCGCAATTCTTCTATCATTTCTGGCGGCAGCTTAGCTTGTAAATAGATGTCGGTCAATTCTTCGTCGCTGAAGCTGCGCTGCGCTTTAACGCTAAAATTGTTTAGCTCCATAAAGCGATCGTAAACATCAACGCCCAGCACCAAAGTGCGCGGAATAGCCACTTTTAAACCATGACGTTCGGTAATAAAATCTTCTTTGGCTAAGAGCGAATTTATAAAAGCTATACCGCGCCCTTTGCCTCCAATGGAGCCTCGGCCTACACGGAAAAAATTGTGAGCAGAATTGTCACTGCGATGGACGGAAAAATCGGCTACTACTCCCTGACGCTCTTCGCGAGCCGAATCTTGTAAAATGCGAATAAGGCGCTGCCGCATCTCTTCAGGGCTGGAAAAATCGGCTAACTTGAGGTTTTCTACCACATTGGCTAAGTTAAAATAATTGCGAGCCCGCAGCCAGACGCTAAAATTGTCATTGACGGCATGGTAGCAAAACGAGCGCAAATCGACAGTGTGCAATAAGCGCTCTAGTTCGTAAGTGTCGCGAGCCCTAGCTACTTCGGTGCGATCGGGCATACGGAAGACAAAATTGCCAAAGCCCAAGCTCTCTTCTAAAAAAAGATGCAAAGCGGGACGGAAAATTTCTGGTTTTTTATTGGCAAAATGCCAGCCCTTTTCAGAAGCATTTTGAGAATTGGAAGAATCTGACGATTGGAGCAAAATAGGCAACTTCGGCTTGCGCTCAGAGCAATAGGCGGCCAACTTGAAGCCGGCTTTGGTATCTTGCTTGCCTTTTACTCTAAAACTTACATCGCTAATTAAAGCCAAAACATAACGCTGATATTTGTCAAAAAGAGCTTGGGCCGATTCGTAGTCGGAAGCCAATAATATTTTAGGGCGAGCCAACATGCGCAAGGTGCGCTGAGTAAAGTTTACGCCTTCGCCGGAAAGAGAGCGGCTTTGCTCAAATAATTCATCGTAAAGATGGGGCAAAAAGACCGAATAGTCAGCGACTGTATCTTCTACAGTGATAATGACTTGCACGCCTGTGGAAGTAGTGTCGCGCTCGACATTAAAGCGATCTTCAATTTGATTAAACATAGCCGTAATCAAACTTAAGTCGCCTGTCCAAAGATAAGTTCCGGCCAGCCACTTAGGCAAGCGGTTCCAATTTAGACCATGCAAACAAGCAGGGTCTAAAATTAACAAAATAACCGGAACGGCAGGAGCGCTTTTACGAAGACGAGATAAAAAAGCGGTGTTGAGTGAGGAAGCGTCACGTACGGCAATAACTATTAGATCGACGCGGTGGCTGGCCAAAATTTCCAAGGCGCGATCGGCTGAACAAGCGTGGCTGATGCGAGGCACGCCTACCATAAAAAATTCGGAATAGCGATAAAAGAGACGCTCAGCCAGTTGATTTTCTGTTTCCAAAATAAAAGCATCGTATTCGGAAGAGATGAACAGCACCTCGCGCACGCGATAGGAAGCCAATTCGTAAAATTTCCCCAGCGATCTCATTTTATTTTGGGCCTCTCTCTTTCTTTTTTAGCTCGTCCTTTCAGCCAGTAGCTTACTTATAGCGCTCAGATAATACCCTGATCGACCATAGCGTCGGCTACTTTCACAAAACCGGCTACGTTGGCGCCGCGCACATAGTTGACAAAGCCATCGTCGCTGCGTCCGTAACGAACACAAGCTTCATGTATAGAAGACATAATGCGACGCAAGCGTTGCTCTATTTCTTCGGTGCTCCAACTTTCATGCGAAGCGTTTTGCGACATTTCCAAGCCTGATGTGGCTACGCCGCCGGCATTGACCGCTTTGCTGGGGCCAAAGAGCACTTTATGGCGCAAAAATTCGGAAATGGCTTCCGGCATACAAGGCATATCGGCCGCTTCAGCTACTACTGTCACACCGTTGGCGATCAAAGCTTGCGCGTCTTCCAGGAAAATTTCATTTTGAGTAGCGGCCGGAATAGCCACATCGCAAGGAATATTCCAGGGAGCGCCGCCTTCTATGTATTCGGCGCCATCAAATTCGTCGACGTATTCTCTTATGCGACCGCGACGCAAATTTTTAAGTTCCATAATCCAATCCAGCTTATCTTCGTCAATGCCATCGGGATCGTAAATCATGCCGGAAGAATCGGACATAGTGAGCACTTTGGCCCCCAGAGCAATAGCCTTTTTAGCCGCAAATTGAGCCACATTGCCGGAGCCGGAAATAACGATACGCTTATCTTCTAAAGTTTCGCTGCGGCGCTGTAACATATTTTCGATAAAGTAGATAACGCCAAAGCCTGTAGCTTCCGGACGCAACATCGAGCCGCCCCAACCCAAGCCTTTATTGGTCAGAGCGCCGGAGAATTGGCCGGAAAGCTTTCTGTACATACCAAACAAATAGCCTATTTCGCGTCCACTGACACCCAAACCGCTGGTAGCCACATCGATAGTGGGGCCGATATGGCGGAACAACTCAGCCATAAAGGATTGGCAAAAGCGCATCACTTCCATATCCGATTTGCCCTTAGGATCAAAATCGGCCCCGCCTTTGGCGCCTCCCAAAGGCAAACAAGTGAGAGAATTGCGAAAAACTTGTTCGAAAGCCAAAAACTTGATGATACTTAAATCTACACTGGGATGGAAACGCAAACCGCCTTGGAAGGGGCCAATGGCGCCGCACATTTCCACACGATAGCCTCGGTTGATTTGGACATTGCCTAAATCGTCTACCCAAGGGACGCGAAAGATAATCACTCTTTCCGGCTCAACTAGGCGCTCCAATACTTTCATGCGCCTATAAACCGGATTGGCTTCTACTACAGGCACTACCGAAGAGAAAACCTCTCTTACCGCCTGAAGGAACTCAGGTTCGCCAGGATTGCGCACCGCAACTTGGCCCATAATCAAATCTAGAGTCGTCGTTCGCATACCCATGTAAGTTAGCTCCGTTCACACTGTCTAAAAAGCTGCTTAATTCGGCGAGTTTCGCTTTTTTAGGCCGCCTCCCTCTTAAGTGCTGATACAACAAAGCAGCGGAGGGAGGCGGCCTAAAATGTCGAATTTTTGCAGGCTTTTTGATATTTTTTTGGAGTGTGCTGTTTCACGTGAGCAATCATGCTGTCGCTTTATATGCTCCCCTCTCGGGACAGACTGTAGAGCTCGAACGCGTACCCGATCCGGTTTTCGCCGGTAAAATGGTAGGCGACGGCGTAGCTATAGACCCAACTTCAGAAGTCTTGTTGGCCCCTTGCCCGGGAGTCGTCAAGCAAATTCATCCCTCCTGTCACGCTCTGACTCTGGAGACTCCTTCAGGTTTGGAAGTGCTTATGCACATAGGCTTGGACACGGTAGCCTTAAAGAGCGAAGGCTTTACTCCCAAAGTAAAAGTAGGCGATTCGGTGGAAAAAGGGCAAGAGCTTATTGCTTTTGACGCAGGACTTATTGCCGAAAAAGCCCGCAGCCTCATTACTTTAGTTTTAATTACCAATACCGAAGCCGTCAGCAATTTAGAAATAAAGCAAGGCTACAAGAAAGCCGGTCAAGATCTGCTTATTAGTGCCACTTTAGCTCAAAAAGAAGAAGATAAAGAGACTACCTCCGGCCTGAGCTTAATGTCCGAACCTATCGTGGTACCCAATCCTCAAGGCTTGCATGCTCGCCCGGCTGCCGTATTGGCCAATTTAGCCAAAAAGTTTAAAGCCAACTTACAAATTGTACGCGGCGAGCAATTTGCCAATTGCAAAAGCGTCGTAGCTTTAATGAGTTTGCAAGTGCTGCACAATGAAGTAGTGCGCTTTAGAGCTAGCGGCGAAGAGGCCCAAGAAGCTTTAGACGCTTTGAGTGAAGCTTTGGCCAGTGGTTTAGGCGAAAAGCCCGAAGTTCCCGGAGCTTCTGGAGTAAATGCCAGACCCGATATAAATGTACAAGCCCAGCCGATGATTACTCCCGGCCCGCTGACACCAGCTTTGCCCAACCCACAGACTCCGGATACAGACAATTTATTGCACGCAGTTTCAGCCTCGCCGGGCTTAGCTGTAGGGCGCATCTATCAAATGCAGCGGGCCGAATATGAAGTAGAAGAAGAAGGCCAAGGCCGGGAAAAAGAGTTGCAAAAATTGCGCGAAGCTCTGAAAAAAGGCCAGAATGAGCTGGAATTTTTAGAAGTCAGCATGAAGGCCAAAGCCGATCCTAATAAAGCCGGTATCTTCGCCGCTCACCGCGAGCTTTTAGACGATCCAGATTTAATTGAGCAAGCCGAAGCTGGCATAGCTAAAGGCAAAAGCGCCGCTTACAG
The DNA here is from genome assembly GCA_934636825.1 of uncultured bacterium. GTDB lineage: Bacteria > Vulcanimicrobiota > Xenobia > Xenobiales > Xenobiaceae > Bruticola. Next base: position 87,015 of record CAKUBG010000001.1, read on the forward strand.
TTGGAAACAAGCCTACACAGGCCAAGCGGAGCGTTTAGCGCAGCTCAGCCACCAACTGATGGCCGCCCGCGCCGTCGACTTAAAAGACGTGGGTGAAAGAGTGCTGCGCTTGCTTATGGGTGAAGCGCCCACTATTCACAATTTCCCCGAAAATACGATCCTTATCGCCGAAGATTTAACTCCTTCGGATACGGCAGCTTTAGATCGCTCTAAAGTAGTTGGCTTTGCCACCGTGTTGGGCGGCTCCACTTCCCATGTAGCTATTTTGGCGCGTTCGCTCGATTTGCCAGCTTTGGCCGGCATTTCTGCTCGAGCTCTCACTATCGCTAACGGCACCAGAGCCATTTTAAGCGGCAGCAAAGGCACTTTGGAGCTCAATCCAGACGACAAGCGCTACCAAGAAGCTAAAGAAAAGCTCAAACTTCAGCAAGAGCATCGCCGCCAATTATTGGAAAGAGCTAAAGAATCGGCTCAAACTACCGACGGTCGCCTTGTGGAAGTAGCCGCCAACGTGGGATCGGTAGCTGACACCGAGCAAGCGGTCACTTTAGGCGCAGACGGCGTAGGTCTTTTGCGCAGCGAGTTCCTCTTCTTAGCCCGCACTACTCCACCTACCGAAGATGAGCAAGCCGATATTTACGGCCAAATTGCTCGCACTTTGGGCCCTAAAGCTACGCTGATTATTCGTACTTTAGATGTGGGCGGCGACAAGCCTTTGCCTTATTTGCCTATCCCTCAAGAAGCCAATCCCTTCTTAGGCGAACGCGGTTTGCGCATTTCCTTACTGCGTCCAGATTTATTGCGCACTCAGTTCCGCGCCATTTTAAGAGCAGCAGGCTTTGCCAAGTTGCAAATTATGTTGCCTATGGTCACTACTATCGGCGAATATCGCCAAGCTAGAGCCATTTTTGATGAAGAATGCAAAAATTTAGGCGTAAAAGTGCCTTTGGGCATTATGGTCGAGGTACCCGCCGCTGCTTTAATGGCCGAAACTTTGGCTAAGGAAGTAGAATTCTTCTCTATCGGCACTAACGATTTAACTCAGTACACTACGGCTATCGACCGCGGCCACCCACAGTTGGCCAATTTGGTAGACAGTCTCCATCCCTCTATTCTGCGCCTAATTAAAATGACGGTCGACGGAGCTCACAAACACAATCGCAAGGTAGGTATTTGCGGCGGTATTGGCGGTGACTTACAAGCTACGGCTATTTTGGTTGGCTTGGGCGTGGACGAGCTTAGCGTAGCGGCTCCGGCCATTCCTGCTGTCAAAGATAGAATCCGTCAAGTTGGCCTGGAAGAATGCCGCCAATTAGCCGAGCGGGCTTTAGCCTGTGAAAGTTCCGAAGCGGTACGCAAATTACAGGAGGATATCGAGCGGTGAACTTTTTCAAAAAAGCTTTCGGCATTTTGCAACAAATAGGCAAAGCCCTAATGTTGCCGGTAGCCGTCCTGCCTGTGGCAGGTATTTTGTTAGGCGTAGGCGCTTCTAAATATGGTTGGATGCCTGCCAATTTAGACGCCGTCCTCAAAAGCGGCGTAAATATCTTCACTCAAGGCTGGCCTACCATTATGGCTTTGGGTGTAGCCATTTTGAAAATTATGGGCGACTCCGGCCAAGTAATTTTCAGCAATTTGCCTTTAATTTTTGCTATTGGCGTGGCTTTAGGTTTAACCAAAAATGATGGCGTTTCCGCTTTAGCAGCCGTCGTAGGCTATATGGTCATGAATGCCACTATGGGCGTTATGGCCACAATTCGCGGCCTAGACGTATTAAAGTATTGTCCCGATTGCGGAGGCTTGCTAAGCGACCAATCTGTTTTGTCTACTACTACGATAATGGGCATAAAGAGCGTCGATACAGGCGTATTTGGCGGCATTGTCATAGGTATTATTACAGCTTACCTGTTTAATAAATACTATCGAATTTCGCTACCGCCTTATCTTGGCTTCTTTGCTGGCAAACGCTTCGTTCCCATTGTGACCGCCTTTGCCGCTATTGCTACTGGTATTGTGCTTAGCTTCGTCTGGCCGCCTATTGGCGCTTTCATTACTTTAGCTGGCAACTGGGCCGCCAACGAGAATCCTTCTTTGGCCGCCACTGTATACGGCGTTGTAGAGAGAGCTTTGCTGCCTTTCGGTTTGCACCACGCTTGGAACGCTCCCTTCTTCTTCCAAATGGGCAGCTTTACTACTCCTGACGGCAACGTAGTACAAGGTGACATTACCCGCTTCTTTAACGGAGACCCCACAGCCGGAATTTTGGGTGGCGGCTTCCTCTTCAAGATGTGGGGTTTGCCCGCAGCAGCCATTGCCATTTGGCATAGTGCCAAACCCGAAAACAGAGTGCAAGTTGGCGGCATTATGATGTCAGCGGCCCTGACTTCTTTCCTGACCGGTATCACTGAGCCTATCGAGTTTTCCTTCCTGTTTGTAGCTCCGGCCCTTTACGCCATTCACGCTGTTTTGGTGGGTAGCGCCTTCTATGTCATGAACTTAGTGGGAGCTCACATGGGCTTTACCTTCTCCCAAGGTTGTATCGACTACTTACTCTATTTCCACAACGACACCAATCCCAGCTGCGTACTTTGGCTTGGCCCGATTTACGCCCTTATCTACTATGTGGTCTTCCGCAAGGCTATCGAGTTCTTTAACTTCAAAACTCCTGGACGCGAAGAAGCTATGGCCGGATCCGAAGCTGGAGGCACTGGCAGCGAATTGGCCGGTAAAGTGCTTCAAGCTTTGGGCGGTCGTACCAACTTGGTAAGTTTAGACGCTTGTATTACTCGCTTGCGCGTTGGCTTAAAAGATATATCTAAAGCCAGCCCCGACACCCTCAAAGCCTTGGGCGCTGCCGGTGTAGTCACTGTAGGTAACAACTTGCAAGCTATTTTCGGAACCCTTTCCGAAAATCTTAAATCTGACATTGAAGAGTATATTAGCGCTCACGGCGACGCTTCTGCCGCGCCCTTGCCTGCTGCCGCGCCGACCGACTCCGCCTCAAGTGAACCTGTAATTGTCAGCGCAACTATACGCAGCAAAGCGACTGAATTTGCCTCTTTAGTTGGCGGTATTGGCAACTTGGAAAACCTCCATTTAGCTTCCTTAACTCGAGTGGTTTTCCAAGTAAAAGACGCTTCTAAGGTTAAAGCCGAAGAATTAGCTACTAAAGGCTTTAACCTCATGAACTTGGGCCAAGGCAAATTCCACTTGGTTTGCGCTTTAGACGAAGCCGCCGCCATGAATCAGGCTTTGCTTGAAGCTCAAAAGTAATGCTTAGCTAAGCGCTGCGGCCAAGGCCGCAGCGCCATTTGCCTAGCCTATACACATAAAAATAGCTCCGCCTTCTCTTGCAAGAAGAAAAGCGGAGCTATTTTTATGCCCAACTAATTCAAGCAAAGCGCCCCCGGCGGCGGCTGGCGTGTTGCCTAGGCGCTGACTACAAAGCAGGCGTAGGCGCAGCCTCTGGCTGCGCTTCTAAAACAGAGTCGGTCGGCGCGGCAGGCGCAGCGGAAGTAGACTCACTCGTTGGCGCAGCAGACGCAGAAGCGGCAGGCGCTGCTGTAGCGGCGGAAGCGGCGCTATCTTGGGGCGCGTCGCCCGGCACAAAGCTTTCAACCTTGCGCACCAGTTTGTCAATTTGCTCAGATTGCAACCTATATTTGTGAGCAGCATCTTTAAGAGCTTGCTGCGTGGTTGGCTCTTGAGTCATGTAATGCAAATCTTCGGCAATCTGAGCAAAGCTTTTGAGTTTGCGCGAGGCTTTGTGCAAACGTTCCACCAATTCGGGAGAGCATTTGGCCTTCATTTTGCTTTCGGCGCTGGCACTTAAAGCCTTAAAGCGCTCAGTTTCGCTTACCGCCAAAGCGCTCATTTGTTGCAACTTAGTTTCATAATCAGAAACTGTGCCGGAAAGTTGAGCGCTTTGATCTTTTAAAGCAGCCGAAGTATTTTGCAAGTTGGCTCCAGCTTGGCTAAGTTGCCTATCTAGGCGATCCAATTGCATAGAAATGGCTTTTTCTTCTTCATTGAGCTTAGAGTGCATTTGCCCCAATTGGCTATGGGCGTCTTTGCTAGCAATACGCAATTCATTACTATAAAAACGCAAATTGGAAGCCAAATCTAAAATTTTGCGAGAAAAACCTTTAGCTGTCATTAAAGTGCGCACAGCTAAGGTTTGCTTATTGAGATCCTTAAAGGGAGAACCAGCCAAAGCCGAATCGTAAGAAGCCGCAGAAGAAAGCGGAGTGCGCAAACGCACACAAGAGCCGCTCTCCAAAAATGTATCGGAAATTCCTGGAGTAATTTCCAGCCACAACAAACTTGTGGAAGCTTCCAAGACGCTAGCGGAGCTATCTTCGGGAATGCGAGCAGAAAAATCTGTGGCTACAGTAACAGCAATATTAGCATCCGGGCCAAAGCGCTCTTTGTCTTCTGCGGTGCAAAAATCGATCTCTTTAACATAACCAATATCGACGCCGGCCATCTTGACGTCATAATTTTCTTCCAAACCCGGAGTCTCTTTAAAAATCAATCGATATTGGTTGGCAAAGATACGGCTGTCCCTAGTTTCGCTGCTGGGAGCGAAAATGAACAAAAGAATAACCATCAGAACCAATAAGGCCCCTATTTTCGATTCTTTGCTCAAGCTAACTTTCTCCTTATTTTGCTTTGTGTGGGGTTACTTGGCCTCTTGCCAAGCTTGAGAAACCAGTTCTTTTACATCCCAAGCTTGATCGCCAATTTCAGACTCACAGTCGCTTTTTACTCTATCAGCACTACTTAAACAAGCCAAAAATTCGATATTACCAGCCGGCCCTTTAATAGGCGAGAAAGTAAGTTGCTCAACTCTCAAGCCAATACTTTGACAAAAAGCAATAAACTTAGTCAAAACTTGTTCGTGCACTTCAGGGCGGCGCACTACTCCGCCTTTAATATTTTTGGGGCCAGCTTCAAATTGAGGCTTAATTAAACAGACGATCTGGCCATTGGTAGCCAAAAGTCCTTTGGCAGCGGGCAGAATAAGCTCCAAAGAAATAAAAGACAAGTCCACAGTAACCAAATCAAGAGGCTCGGCAAACATATCGGGAGTTAAATAGCGAGCATTGGTGCGATCCATAACCACCACGCGACTGTCTTGGGTAAGCTTATAATCCAAAAGGCCCTTGCCTACATCTACAGCGTAAACTTTAGCCGCTCCACCTTTAAGCAAGCAATCGGTAAAACCGCCAGTAGAAGCTCCCAAGTCGGCCACAATCTTGCCTTCGGGAGAGATATTAAAAGTATTTAAAGCTTTTTCTAACTTAAAGCCGCCGCGGCTGGAGAAAGGAATGCCTCGTCCTTGAATAGTTATTTCCGATTCTTCATCGACTAAAAAACCGGCTTTGTCACGGCGAACACCATTGACGAAAATTTGACCGGTCATTAAAAGAGATTTGGCTTTTTCTCGAGTGGGAGCCAAGGCTCGCTCCACTAAAAGCAAATCGAGACGCACTTTAGGATTTTTCATGGGGGAGCAGCTTTCTTTAATTTCAAGAAAAAAGGCCGGAGCCAAGCTTTGACCTTTTCCGGCTGTTGCAATTAAACAAATTTTATTTTTGAGTTTGGTCAGCGGGAATCGACGGCGTAGGAGGCGCAGTAGGCGCGGTCGCAGCTTCAGTTCCAGCAGCCGATACAGATGAAGCCGTCGGATTGGTAGACGCGACAGGGGGAGCCGATTCTGAAGAGGCAGCATTTTGCGCGGCTAAAATTTGTGTCTGGCGCGATTTTACTTCTAAAGAAACTAAATGGGCCGAACCAGCTTGCAAATGAGCTCGGGCAAAACGCAAACAAACCGGACTCAAGAAGTAGACTAAAACGCTTTGCATAACCAGAGTGACGGCCAAGCAAATACCCAGAACCCAAATATGCTGCCTTATTTCTTGTTCCAGATTCAAAGGATCGGCCAAAAAGACTACATAAGCTGCCGCTTCACGTTTTTTGCTACTATCCAGCTCGGCTACAGCCGCTTTCCAAGTCTTGCCAGCCAACTTGACGTCGGAGCTACTAATCTTAAATTGGGAGCTGCCTTTGCCTGACTCGTCAAGATTTTGACGCGGGCTCCAATATTTGAGCATTTTGTCTAATTCGGCAGCGATAGTCGGAGTGGGACGCGAATCGGAACGCTTGTCGTAAGCAGAAACGACTTTACCTTGAGCAACCAACACCAAAAGGCCGGGAGGCATATTTTGGCTCCACTTGACCAGCGCTTTGTCGTCTATACGCTCAGCTAAAAGCAAAGCCCCGTTTTTCTTTTTTTCGTCTTTAGCCCCCTTATTGAGAGCTACAGCCACTACGTTGTAAAGAGGCGCAGAAGATGAAGTAGAAAAGCGCAAGCACCCTTTGCTGGCTTCCCCGAATTTAAATACTGAATCGAGGAAATCAGCGTCAAGCTTGTCAAGGCTTTTGAGCGAGTCGGCTTTATCGCCAGATTCACCTTTTTTGCCATGGGTTTCCGCTTTGCCAAAGTCGGTTTCAGAAGGAGTGCCGCCACCTTTTTCTTTAGGAGCAGTGCGCTCAGTAAATAAGCAAACATTGCCTTCGGTATCGACAATAGCTACCGCATCTTTGGAGATGTTGGCTAAAGCGGTAAGCATGTCACTGCTTAATGCTTTTTTGTCGGCTTCGGAAAGAGAATCAAAACTTTGCTTTAAATTGGTGCTGTTTCTGTAGGCGTCAAGGCAAGAATCGGCAGCTAAAAATTCGGCTTGCGTAACTGAAGTGTCAAAATCGCGTGTGCTCGTATAGCCAAAAGCTTTTACGCTTTGCACTAAAGCGGCGGAAAGTTCGCCTTCACCTCTAGTGCGGGCTAAGTAGATCACGGAAGAGGCCACAATACTGAAGGAGAATAGGTAGATCACGGCCACCATAACCACAGCACGCCAACGGAAGCCGCCAATCAAGCGCTTTAATCTGTTTTTGATTTCCGCGCTCGTAAATGAATTCATGGTGACAGCCTAACCTTCCCAAGAAGCGCGGCAGTACACCAGCCAGAAAAAAAAATGCCTCTGCCGAGCCGTATTCTGTCGCGCATTCTTGTTTTTATCGCCTATTCCTGCCGAAAAAGCGCCTTTCCCACTCGGCCTATACTGAGGCTTTGAGTGGCTAAAAGCCACAACCGGGAAGGGGTAAAGGTCGCCGAACTTGAAAGGCCGACAGAATAGCAAAGAAGTTTTGAGAGTTGAAGGAAAAATTGAGTCTTACTACTCCTGAGTGTTTTGAAGAAAAAGATCTTCAATACTATTTGGGCGCTTTGCGCAGCGGCCGCCCCTTTGCCGAATATTCTCCGTTAGCCAGCTCGGATTCTCACAAGTTTCGCGGCACTATTATTATTTGCCAGCCCTACATCGGAGCTCCCGACGCTTTGGGCGAAGAACTTTTGCGCAACATTATTACCGAGCTGAACAACTTACAAGAATTGCCCAGATTTATAATTTTTATGCACGAAGCGGTGCGCCTATGTACCGAAACTTCTGAATTGTTGCCAATTTTGCAACTTTTGCAAAAGCGCGGCTGTTCTCTGCGTATTTGCGAGCATTCGGCTCAAAAATTGTCCTTATGCGACGAAATAAAAGTCGGCCATTTGGTTTCCGCCCACCTTATTTTGGAAATTTGCCTTAAATCAGAAAAGGTTATACGTTTTTGACTATGATCCAGCTTTCACTAATTGTTCCTACTTATAACGAAAAAGAGACCCTGCCAGTTTTAGCGGAAAAAGTATTTGCGGCCCTAGATAAAGCTTCTATTAGCGGAGAATTGGTTGTAGTGGACGATAATTCTCCCGACGGCACCGCCACTTTAGCTGAAAAGCTTAGCGAAAAATACCAAGGACGCATAAAAGTAGTAAAACGCAGCGGCAAGCTCGGCCTCTCTTCTGCCGTTATTGCCGGTTGGCAAGCCGGAGAGGGCCAAATTTTAGGAGTAATCGACGCCGATTTATCCCACGATCCCAACATATTGCCAGATATGGTCTACTCCATAACTAATGGCGGCGCCGACATTGCTATGGGCAGTCGCTACATAAAAGGCGGCGGTGTGCGCAATTGGCCTTGGTACAGACGCATAACTTCTCTAACTGCCGTAGCTATGGGCTGGCCGATTTGTCCAGTCAACGACGTTACCAGCGGCTATATGCTTATGCGCCGTCAAGTAATTGAAGGCACTGAGTTAAATCCAATTGGCTTTAAGATCAATTTGGAAGTTTTAATTAAAGGCCATTATAAAACTGTCACTGAGGTGCCTTTTATTTTTGAAGATCGTTTAGCTGGCAAAAGTAAATTCGGCGGCGGTGAAATAGTAAATTATCTCAAGCACCTGTGGGCTCTCACTCTCTATTGGCTAAAGAATCATCCTCAACGCACTAAAGTGCCTTACACTCCCTTCCCGGGGAAGAACTAAGGAGTCGCTATTATGGAAGAGAATTGGTTAAACGATGAATATGTAGCTTATTACAATAAAAATTACGCTACAGAAGCCGACTATTTTAAGCACTGTTTAAACTTACTTAAAATTAATAGCGACGACACTTTAATAGACTTCGGCTGCGGCAACGGCGAATTTTTAAGCTTGGCTGCACCCATAGCTCAAAAAGTGTACGGGCTGGATATTTCCAAGTTGCAAATTGAGCTTACAAGTCAAAATTTAAGCCATTTCCCCAATACCGAACTTATTTGTAGTTCTTTTACAGCTTACAAACCGCAGCCGAATACATTTAGTAAAGGCTTTTCTCGCAAAGCTTTGCACCACTTAACCGATGCCGAGAAAGCTATTTTTGCCCACAATATCGGCCCAGCCTTTAAAAGCGGCGCCTTGTTATATATAGAAGACGGTATCTTTTTTGAGTTTGAGCGACCGCAATTGCAAGAAAATTGGGAAAAATTGAAAGAACAAGCCGCCCAATATTACGGCGAGGCCTGGAAAACCAAAGAGCACGACGTCATGAATAGCTTTCTCAACGAATTTCCCTGCGGAGTAAAATATTGGCAAAGCTGCCTAGAGGAAGTCGGCTTCAAATTGATCGGCCTTATGCCTAAATGTTCCTTTTACGGCGGTATAATGCTACAAAAAAGATAAAGACGCTCCTTATTGAATCTATTAACCTGCCTCGAGCCGCACTTTTTTGCTTGCGGCTTTATTATTTGTGTGAGACAATAACAGGAATAGCATTATTATTTTTTGCTTGAGCGGTTGATTTTTTGTCAAAAAGGCCGCTTATATGCTGTATTTTCCCTCTGGGCTCGATCTGTTTTTGCTTTTTTGGCAAATAATTTTTGAATAAACGAGAACATCTACGAATGGAAGAAAAAGTAACTTTATTTGCTCCCGGTTCTTTAGGAACATGCTGGTATGGAAAATATCACTATTTGGAACCTTGGGTAGGTTGCCAACACAATTGTCCTTATTGCTACGCTCGCTCTCGCGTAGCTGTCAACAATACTTTAAACGAACTGAATGCCAAATTTGACGATCCGGCCCTTCTTTACCCCGAAGAAGAATTGCTGCGTCGCATCCACGAAGAAGTAAACTCCGGCAACATTAACATATTAAAGCTTTCTCGCTACACCGATATTTTTACGCCTAAGTTTGTAGAAAGCGGCCTGAGTTTAGAAATTTTAAAAATTCTCAGCGCCTCCAAAGTCAATCGAGTAATTATTACCACTAAAGGACTGCCCAGCCGTGAAATTATCGATTTAATGAGCAAATGGCGCGAAAAATTCTCCTATAACGCCGCCTTCAGTCCTTCAGTTATGCTCAATCCCAATCCGCTGGCCAAGTTTGTCAAGAACTTAAAGCCTTTGCAACCGCGTTTGGAAGCAGCGGAAGAAATTTGCCAAGCCGGTTGCTTGACAACAATTCACCTCGATCCTTTTATTGCGCAAATTGACGACCGCGACGAAGCATTGCTGCCTTTCCTCGATTTATTGGAGCAACACCATTTAAAGCGCGTTATGTGGTCTTACTTGCTCTTCTCGCCCGGCATTATGGACGCTATACGCCAAGCTTTAGATCCAGCCGAATTGGAAAAGATCTTGTCTCGCTACAATTTTGACGCCAGTCGCAAAATTTTGCCCGGTCAAGACGACACAGTGTCTTTTTCACAAAAGAACGAAGTAGCTTTAGCTTCTGTCGATAAAGTGGCCACAGCTCTTATGCAGCGCAATTTCCAATTCGTGCTCTGCTCCTTAAAAAGCATTCGCGGCTTAAATTTGCAAAAATATCCTCGCAATATGCTCTGCGATGGCAAATTCTATGCCTAAACTATTTTTGCCCAACGCCGAAAACGTTATACCGACTTCAGAAGGCGGCTTTAGTGAATTTTTTCGACATAAAACTTTGAAAGTTTTCCCCCGCTTTCTTTGCTCGCTCAATCCCGGTGATGTGTTGGTAACGCCTACTCAAATCGAGCCTTCTTTCCAGAGCTATATTTGCTCTTTGCTCGATTTGGGAACGCCTGAGCAAACAGTTATCAATGTCAAAATGGCTGCAAGTTGCCTCTTGACCGACGCTATTAAAGCCGACGCCGCCGCTTTACAAGCCATAAAAGAGCGCTGCCAAGGTGAAGATTGGTTTGTCGAGCCCTACATTCAGACCGAACCTATTTTTGAGCTGGGCCAACAATTGGAGTTGCCCGTAAAAGGCACCGCCCAAAAGTATTTGGCTTTGGGCTTAATAGATAACCTAAATAGCAAAGACTTTTGCAAAGCTTTAGCTATAGGCGCAGGCTGCCAAGTGCCTCCCGGCATGTGTGCCGATAGTAGTTCCAGCCTGGAACAGCTTATCGACACCGTTTCGGCCCAGCTCTCAGCTCAAAATGAGCAAAAGCAGCCCAAACTTATGCTGCGCAAAATCCAATCGGCTGGCGGCGCTGGCAATTTAGCTGGCACTGCCGACGAATTGAAAACGGCTTTGCCCCAATGGTACGGCGGCAGCAGAGTATTAGTTGAGCAATTTATAGATTTTGAAACGGTTTGCGGCTCGCTCAGCTTCATAGACGATCAAGGTTGCCACTTTATAGGCTTAGACAGCCAAGTGTTTGACACTCACGGAGGTTGGTGTGGTTTTGACTATCCGGCCAACCTAACCGGCTCGGAAGCTGATGAAGCTATGTCAAAGCTATTGGCCGATATAAACCGCTTAGGTCGTTCAGTATACTTAACTGGAGCCCGAGGCTATTTAAATATGGACTGGGGCTTAACTAGAAACGAGCACGGCCAACTTGAGCCGGTCTTTTTGGAATGCAATTTCCGCCACAATGGCTTCGGCTACGTAGTTGATATAGCCAAACACTTCTTTGGCCCCCATTGGTCAAGCCTGTATATAAGTTCTCGAGAGTCGTTACCTACCGCAGCTACTACCACCGACGAAGTGCTGGATAAGCTGGGCTCACTCACCTATGAAGGGGAACCGCTCCTTTTGCACAAAACCAAGGGCAGACGCGGACTGGTAATTACTTCGCCGCCGGCTCATGGCACCGTAGCTTTGGCCGCTTTAGGCGAAAGTGAAGAATATGTGGAGTCTGCTCTGGCCCTGGCCGCTCGAGCCTTGAAAGAGCTGCACTAATTTCGCAGACTAGAGGTTCGAAACAATGGAGAGAGTCGTTGTCGTTTTAGCTTTTATTTTAATTTTTGCTTTTAATTCAATCGACAACGCCATCTCTCCCATGGCCGACGTGATTGGCCAAAGCTTCAGCATTCCAGCCCACACTGCTTTACTATTCATCTCGTTTTGTACTGGCGGCACTGTAGCTGGTCTGGTGTTCGGCCCTTCGCTGGTTTCGGCGTTTAAGCCCGGCAAATTGCTCTTTTGGTGTACGCTCCTTTTGGCGCTCACTCAAGCAGCCTTTGCTTTTTCTTCTTCCTTCGAGCTGGGCTTAGTCTTGCGAGCTCTGTCCGGTTTAGGTGCAGGTTTCGTGGCTTCCATTATGTGGAGCCTAACTTTCCATGGCGTCTCCAAAGCTTATTTCCCGGCTATGATCGCCGTTTTAATGTCAGCTCGCCCCTTAGCCACAGCTATAGGCGTACCGCTGGCCGGCTGGCTTACGGTCGACTTCAATTGGCGTGTACCTATTCTAATTATTGCTTTACTTACAGCGGCCAGCGGTTTAGCTCTAGCTTGGTTTTACCCTGCCGAACACAAAGACGAAGCGAGCCAACCCAATGCGCCCCAGCCAGATAAAGAAGAAAAAGCTTCTCCTTTATGCCAAAATTTAACTTTTAAGAGTCTTTTCTCCATTTGTAAAGCTATTGTCGAGCCTTACCAAAAAGCTTTGGCCGTGCCCCATGCCGTCACCTACTATATAGGCTCAACCATCAACCGTATGGCCTACTTTGGCTTTTACTCTCTGTGCGGCCTTTGGTTTCCCTATCATTATCATCTCGATCTTAAAGAAGTTAGCTTAGCCCTTCTGATTATCGGTTTAGCCGATTGTCTTATCAATTTCTTTACCAACAGCATAATGAAGCGCTTTGGCCATCGCTCCACATTTTTGGTAAGCATTATTTCTTCATTGGTATTGTTGCCTATTTTTATCTATGGCAAATTAAATTTAACCGCCGCCGTAGCGGCCATTGCTATTTTTATGACTTTAGATCGTATTTATTCTATGGCCTTAGTAATTAGTGTGCCTGATATGTTTCCTAGTGTAGGTGACAAGACGGCTTTTGGCTCGCTCAATACCTTTACCGCTTGGGGAGCTATGAGCATTATTGCCGCTTTGCAAGGCGTTTTTACTGAGCGCTGGGGCATGGCCGCTATGGAAACTTTACTAATTCTTTGCTTTATAGTCGGCGGCGCTATGATTACTTACATTCAGTGGAAGACCGTCTTTCATAAAGATGTGCTCGAATGTAACCGTCAAGACTAACTCGAGTACAAACGCAACGCATATACAAGGCAGATAGAAAACAAATAGGAAAAGCGAAGGAAGCAAGCGTTCATAATAGAAACCACCTAGACTGTCGTTGGGCAACTTTTGGGAATGCGCTTTCTCATCCGCCGCCTTGTGCTCGTCCGTTTTCCCCACAAAACAGCCTGCAAAAGACAGTTTGTTCAATTTTTTATAAAAGAAAATTTGATTTAGTTTGTTTACAAATATCGGAGTGCGATAACATGGGATTCATTGAATGGCTTTTCGACCCCAACGAGAGGGAAATTAGAAAGATCCGCAAGGTCGTCAAGAAGATCAACGACTTTGAAGAGAGTATGAAGAGTCGTTCTGACGAAGAGCTGCGCGCTCTTACAGACAGTTTCCGCCAGCGTTTACAAGGCAAAGAAACTTTAGATGATATTTTGCCCGAAGCTTTTGCGGCTGTACGTGAAGCTTCCAAACGCACTTTAGGTTTGCGCCATTACGACGTACAAATGATCGGCGGCGTCGTACTCCATCAGGGACGTATTGCCGAGATGAAAACCGGTGAAGGTAAAACTTTGGTAGCTACCAGCCCAGTTTACCTTAACGCTTTAACTGGACGCGGCGTCCACGTCGTTACTGTAAACGACTACTTGGCCAAACGCGACGGCCGCTGGATGGCCCCTATTTATCATTTCTTAGGCTTATCTGTCGGTATTATCAATCACGACACCGCCTACTTATATGATCCCGAAGTTGAAACTGGCGACGATAGCACCAACCACTTGCGCCCCGTACCTCGCCGCCAAGCCTACGAAGCCGACATTACTTACGGCACTAATAATGAATACGGTTTCGACTACTTGCGCGACAATATGGTCATGGACTTAGACCAGCGCGTCCAACGTGAGCTCAACTTTGCCATTGTCGACGAAGTCGACTCCATTTTAATTGACGAAGCCCGCACTCCTTTGATCATTTCCGGTCGCGGTACTGGCTCTACCAATATGTACGGTCGCTACGCTCAAGTAGCTCGCGAATTGAAAAAAGACGTCCACTACACTGTGGAAGAGAAGTCGAAAACCGCTCCTTTAACTGAAGAAGGTGTAGCCAAAGTTGAGCAACTTTTAGGCTTGCGCAACCTTTTCGATCCCGACAACATGGAGACGGCCCACTTTATAGATAACGCTTTACGCGCCAAAGAATGCTACCGCAACGATATTGAGTATGTAGTTAAAAATGGCGAAATTGTTATTGTTGACGAATTTACCGGCCGCTTGATGTTCGGACGCCGCTATTCCGACGGTTTACACCAAGCTATCGAAGCCAAAGAAGGCGTCAAAGTCCGCCAAGAAGACCAAACTTTGGCAACTATCACTTTCCAGAACTACTTCAAGCTCTACCACAAGTTGGCCGGTATGACCGGTACAGCTTTAACCGAAGAGCGCGAATTCCGCGAAATTTACGATTTGGACGTAGTGGTCATTCCTACCAACGTAAAAGTGGCTCGTATCGACTTGCACGACCAAGTTTACAAAAACGAAAAATATAAATTTAAGGCTGTTTGTGCCGATATTGCCGAGCGCCACGCCAAAGGCCAACCTATTTTGGTAGGTACTCGCTCTATCGAAAAATCGGAAGAGCTCAGCCAGCTTCTTACCAAAATGGGCATTAAGCACAATGTGCTCAACGCCAAATATCACGAAAAAGAAGCTCACATTATTGCTCAAGCCGGACGTTTGGGTGCTGTCACTATCGCGACTAACATGGCCGGTCGAGGCGTCGACATTAAATTGGGCGGCGATCCTGCCGATCCCGAAGAAGAAAAGAAAGTGCGTGAAGCTGGCGGCCTCTATATTTTAGGTACCGAGCGCCACGAATCTCGCCGTATTGACAACCAGTTGCGCGGTCGTGCCGGCCGTCAGGGCGACCCTGGTGCTTCCCGCTTCTATGTCGCTTTAGACGACGAGCTTATGCGCCTCTTCGCTAGCGACAGAATCCGCAATTTGATGGACACTTTGGGCTTAGAAGATGAAGTTATCGAGAATCCTCTGATCTCTCGCGGTATCGAAAATGCCCAAATGAAGGTAGAGAGCCATCACTTCGAGATTCGTAAAAATGTTCTCAAGTACGACGATACCATGAACGAACAGCGCCGCGTTATCTATGCCGACCGCGACAAGATCTTGGAAGGCAAAGATTTGCGCGAGACTATTTACAGCTTCATTGAAGATGCGGTTAGCGATCTGGTCGATATGCATATGCACGAGCAAGCTCCGCCGGAAACTTGGGATTTCGACGGTTTGATGGTAGCTTTGCACGATCAATTAGTGCTTCCCGAAGGTGTAAGCAAGGCCGACTTAGGTGGCAAATTGCCTGCCGAAATTAAAGAAACTATCGTCGGTTGGTTGCGCCAAGTTTACGACAAAAAGATCGAAGTTTTGGGCGATCAGCTTATGTCCGACTTAGAGCGTTTCACTTTATTGCGCGTCACCGACGAAAAGTGGATTGAGCACTTGAGCAATATCGAATTATTGCGCGAAGGTATCCATTTGCGCGGTTATGGTCAAAAAGATCCTCAAGTTGAATTTATTCGCGAAGCTGCTGAAGAGTTCGATGGCTTGAAACGCCGTTTACGCGACGATACTTTGCATTATCTCTTCCGTGTGGAAGTGCAAACTCCCGACCAAATTGAAGACCATATTGAACAAAAAGAGACTATGCACGCTACGTCCACCAACCGCGACAGCGAAATGCCCGTCGAGCCCATTAAGCGCACCGGAGCCAAATTGGGACGCAACGATCCTTGTTGGTGCGGCAGCGGTAAAAAGTGGAAGAAGTGCCACTATCCCGAAGAGCGCTAATCTTTAGTGTTATTTAGTCACGGGCCCGTCCGCCTTACTTTCTATTTAGGCGCGGGCCCGCTTTGTTGCTCAACAGTATATCTTTGAAAGGAAAACACTTCGTTATGCTCTCCCAATTTGCCGAGCCTTTAAGCGAAGCCCGCGCCCGCGTCGAACGCATGCGCGACTATCTTTGACCTGGAAACAATCGAACGCAAAATTCAGGAAATAGAAGCCCAATTTGGCTCTGGCCAAGTGTGGGAAGATAACGAGGCCGTCCAACGCCTCACCCAAGAACTGGCTCAATACAAAACGATAGCTCAACAGTGGCACGAACTCAATTCTGCGCTAGAAGAAGCCGAAGTGGCCGCCGAGTTGGGTACGCCAGAAAATCAAGAAGAAATAGACGAAGCCCAGCGCTATTATGACGAGCTTACTCACCGCTTAGAGCGAGCCGAAACTATTTCTTTACTGAACGGCCCTTACGATAAAGCGGCCGCTATTGTCACTCTTCATGCCGGAGCTGGCGGAGTAGACGCCCAAGACTGGACAGAAATGCTCTTGCGCATGTATATGCGCTGGGCCGAAAGTGAAGGCTACAAAGTAAGTTTAGTAGAGTATTCGCCTGCCGAAGAAGATGGCATCCATTCGGCCAGCCTCATTATAGAAGGCTTCTATCCCTTCGGCATGCTCAGTTCCGAGCACGGCGTGCACCGCTTAGTGCGCATTTCTCCTTACGACGCCGCCCACCGCCGCCACACTTCTTTTGCCAAAGTAGAAGTAGTGCCGGAGCTAGCTGAAGAGCTCAATATTGAGTTGCGCCCCGAAGATTTAAAGATAGACACCTATCGCTCTCAAGGCGCAGGCGGACAGCATGTCAACAAAACCGAATCGGCGGTGCGCATTACTCACATTCCCACCGGCACAGTGGCCGCTTGCCAGAACGAGCGTTCCCAACATTCCAATAAAGAGACGGCTATGCGCATGCTTAAAGCCAAACTTTTAGAGCTTAAACGCGAGCAACGCCAAGACACTTTAGATAATGTAAAGGGCGAAAATCGCGAGGCGGCCTGGGCCAACCAAATCCGCAACTACGTTATGCAACCCTACACTATGGTTAAAGATAGACGTACCGGCTTTGAAAATGCCAACGTAGGCGCAGTGCTGGAAGGCGACATAAATGGCTTTATGCGCAGTTGGTTGCAAGCTCGAGCCCGCTTAGGCCGCGAGCCGCAAACTAGCGACGCCGTCTAAGCTACAGTTTTTTAGGAAAAAGATTATGAAATTAACTATCCTCGGTACCGGCAATGCCGGCGTAACAGAATGTTATAATACTTGCTTTGTGCTTAGCAACGAACAAGGCAACTTTTTGGTAGACGGCGGCGGAGGCAATGGGCTTTTCCGCCAATTGAAGCAAGCCAATTTAAAATGGCAAGATTTGCGCACTATTTTTGTGACCCACAAACATGTGGATCATATTTTAGGTATTGTCTGGATGATTCGCTTTATTTGCCAAGGTATGGCTCGCGGCCAGTATGAAGGCGAAGCCACTATTTACGGTCACGACGAAGTAATACAGTGCTTGCGTGTTTTGGCTGAGCAGCTTTTTACGCCCAAAGAGACAAAATATATAGACGAGCGCTTGCACTTAGTGGAAGTAAAAGACGGTCAAGAAATCAATATTTTAGGCTGCAAAACAGTATTTTTTGATATTTTGTCTACTAAAGCCAAACAATTTGGCTTTTCTATAGATTTAGGCAATGGCGAAAAATTGACTTGCTGTGGCGACGAGCCTTTCAACGAAAGCACCGAAAAATACGCTCAAGGCAGCCAATGGCTCTTGCATGAAGCTTTTTGCTTAGATAGCCAAGCCGATATTTTTAAGCCTCATCAAAAGCACCACTCTACAGTAAAAGAGGCTTGCCAATTGGCTCAAAGTCTTCAGGTAAAAAATTTAATAATTTATCACACTGAAGATAGAAACATAAAGCAAAGAAAGAGCTTATATACTGAAGAAGGTAAGCCGTATTTTAACGGCCACCTTTTTGTGCCTGACGATTTGGAAGTTTTTGAACTAAAAGCCAAAGTTTCCAAAGAATGGAAGGCTAAGCGCACTTTGCAAGCCGATAATGCCATTTTGGCATGTTAAGCTAAAAAAGTAACGGATCTTTTTTTAAGAAAAATTTTTCCTTTTTGAAGGGGAACAAAAACTAGAGAAGAAGATCCGCTGCGTTAATAAGTAAAGAACACAAGTCTTCACGGATTTTTATCCGCTTTTTATGACCTTCGGCAGGAGAAAAGATCTTTTGCCGAAGCTGACACCGCTCCGGTAACGGTACGCGATCTCTGAGAGTTAGCGGTCAACTAGCTTGAGGAAACTTTGAACAGCTCATTTTAGAGCCGCGGACTGGCAGGGAAAAAGTATTATAACTCCGGAGTTTTTACCATCACTAATATATATATAAAATATAAGGAGATCATGCAATGAATTTACGCATGAAAACTACGGTTGCTGCCGCAGTATTTACACTCGGTCTAGCCGCCCCTGCATTCGCTGCTCCTTTATTCCCGGATGTTCCCGAGAATCATTGGGCTCGTGATGCCGTAGCCACCTTGGCTGCTAAAGGTATTGTCGAAGGTTATCCCGATGGCACTTTCAAGGGTGACAGAAACGCCACTCGTTGGGAAGTTGCTATGATGGTTGCTCGCTTGCTCGGTCAGATGGAGCAGGAGCACGCCACTTTCGCCACCAAGGCCGAGCTCGCTGAGCTCCAGAAATTGGTGGACGCTCTCCGTAGCGAATTAGACGCCCTCGGCGCCCGCGTTGGCACCTTGGAAGACAAGGTTGACAAACTCGACCTCCGCGTCTCCGAGCTCGAAAGAATCACCTTCTACGGCTCCTTGGAAGCCCGCGTTACCGCTCAGTCCTTCCACAACGATGCTGACGGTATCCAGGACACCAACGCCGGTGATATCGGTGGTTTCGATTACAACGCTGCTGTCGGCACCGTCGCTGGCACCCAGATCGATCCCCAGAACGGTGGCGTACTTCCCGTGGCCGACCTTCGCAATGGCGTAGGTCTCACCAATGGTACCGGCTTCACCATGAAGGGTATCCTCGGTATGCGCATCCGCGTTTCCGACGATATCGACGCCGGCGCTGAGTTCGCTGCTTACACTTCCGCTGGTAACAGCATGGTTGACTCCCTCTGGGGTGTCTCCGCTCCTTACCTCTGCAACCAGTTCGGTGGTTCCAGCTCCGTTAACAGCTTGAACAAC
Organism: uncultured bacterium; assembly: GCA_934636825.1. Classification (GTDB taxonomy): domain Bacteria; phylum Vulcanimicrobiota; class Xenobia; order Xenobiales; family Xenobiaceae; genus Bruticola. The sequence goes on from CAKUBG010000001.1 coordinate 106,023, forward strand.
GCCCCCTACACCCGCATGGTGTTGGACAACTTCTGGGTAATTCACAATCCTTCTGGCATTAAGCTCACCTTGGGTGCTTACAGCGAAGACAACATGGACAACATCCTCTTCGCCGGCCAGAAGAACCTCTCCGCCTTCGGTCCCGACTACTTAGATCGCTTCGGCTTCAACCTGAGCGGCAGCCACGCTTTCGAAGCTGGCGTCCTTCGTTGGGAAGTTTTAGGCTCTCGTATCTCCACCTTCGGCAACCAGGATACTGGTTATACTAAAGCTTATGACACCGACATCATCGGTGGCGACATCGCCTTCGAGTTCGGTGGCGGCCAAGTAAAAGTCAACTTCATGCGCGCTGCTAACGAGGCCGCTAATGGCGACTCCTTAGGCATCGGCTTGATCAACGACGCTAACTTAGCTTATGGCTCCAACGTGGTTGGTGCTACCAACTTGCAGTGGGTCAACCCCTCTGGCTACTACAACAGCGCTGCTCTCGAAAACGGCACCAAGCGCCCCATCCCCGGCTGGGACACCACCGCTAATTTAGGTAATGGCGCCTTCGGTCCTCAGAGCATGTTCGGTTATGGCATCAGCGCCAACTACAAGTGGGATATCGGCGAGTCCGGTAACGAAATTTACGCTGCTGGCGAATACGCTCGCACCGAGTACAAAGCTAACAAGAACTCCGACTACTCCTCCGAAGGCAACGCCTTCCGCGTAGAAGTTGGCGCCAACTTGTTAGAGGGCGACCTCGACCTCAGCTTGGCTTACGTGTCCGTAGATCCTAACTACGATCCTTTCGTAAACATGAATCCTTACGTGAACGGCCTTGAGACTTACGGTCGCTACAGCGCCTTCAACTTAATGAACACCAACTACTACTCCGACATGTGGTCTTTACATGACACAGAAGTATATCCTCACAACCGCGAAGGTATCCGCTTCAACGGTCAGTGGCGCTTCGATGATCGTCACGGTTTAGTATGGGCTAAGGCTGCTTTCTTGAACCAGAAGAACTCCAGCTTATACGACGTACGTGAGCAGGCCGGTACCGTTGCTGGTGCTCCTACCAACTACGTCCTCGGCTTCGCCCCTGGCTTCATGGATCCCGTCTTCTACGGTTACGCTGATCCTTCTGTCTACGGTGCTCAGAGTGCTAGTTCCTTCGACGCTAACCTCAACGCTCTCGAAGATCACAAAGGTAAGCAGACCCAGTACGGTATCGGCGCCAGCTACAAGTGGGACAACCCTCGTTTGAAACTCGACCTCGGTTACAACCGCAACGAGTTCAAGCGTGACAGCGATCTGGCTGTTGCCCAAGGTGGAAGCCAGAACTACGTCAAGCTAAACAACGACAACTTCCACATCGGTTTAGGCTGGGAAGCCAACGATCAGTGGACCTTGCGCGCCGGTTGCGACATGGTTAACATGAACGGTCACTGGGATCCTTCCGGTGCTTACAACCAGTTCGCCGCTTCCGTCAACTCCATCGACTTCAAGAACATTGACGTTCAGCAGACTATTCCTTTCATCGGTTTCGACTGCGACTTGAGCGCCAACACTCAGTGGAACATGGACTTCCGTTACTACGACACCAAGGATAAGGTTGATGCCGCTACCTTCGCCAACTTCCGCGAAGATGGTTCCGCTCAGACCGTTGGTGACACCACTCGCGGCTACACCAACCATCCTTTCAGCTGGTACGGCTGGCAGGTCACCACTCAGTTCAAAGTTAAGTTCTAATCTTCACTTAGTTAGAACAGCTTAGCTGAATAAATGGAGCCCCCGCTCTCAACCGAGCGGGGGCTCTTTTTAGTTATTACATTTAGTTATTATATAAACTTAGAAAGATAAGAAATGGACGACAACTACACCAACAACACGGAAGAACAGCTAAACCAAGAGGCAATAGAAGCCATGTTGGAAGCAGAAAGAATAGCTCACGATCCGCACATAAAAGGCTACACTGATATTAACGAACTATTTAATGATTTAGAAAGCTAAATATTCATCCAATTGGCTCATTGCAATACAACCTTTTTCTTATAAATTTTATTCCGCGTTTTGCCGTAGCTGAGCAGCAAGCCACTATTTTCCGCTTTAAGCAAAAGTCTGGCAGCAGTTTTTGTATGTACTCCCAAAAGCTCAGCAGCTACTGCGCTATTTACAGTCTCGTGCTCGGCCAAATACGCTGCCACAATCTTCCAGCGCTGCTCTTCCAATTCGGACATAGATTCGGACACTAATTCAGACATTGAAAGCAATGCTTAAGATTAGCAAAAAAAAGCCATCAAAGCTAAAAAAAACGATGAAAATTCACTGTTAATATTACTTTACAGCGCTGCTGCAGACGCCGTTTCACCTAATGCCTTAGAGAGCAAGTAAACACAATATTGATTTAAGCTTATTCCTTCCTCACGTGAATGCTCACTCAAAAGTTTGTGTAAACTACGAGGAATGCGCAATTTAAACTGCCCGGAATAACTCTTTAAGCTGTCAGGTTCGTTTATTTTTATTCCCTCTTCTAAAGCCGCCTCAAGCCACACTTTTTTAGCATCAGCAGCATTAGCTAAAGCTTGTTCTATCGTTTCTCCGCAAGTCAAACACCCTGGCAATTCAGGAAAAGAGACTACGAAGCCACCCTCATAGGGATCTTCTACTATTTCCATTTTGTAAGGCTTAGCTAAATACTCATTCAATTGACTAATCATCGCTTACCTCACTTTCTACAACTTGCTTAACAATTTCTACATAAACCCTTTTTATGGGTTCATGTCTAGGTATCGTGATAGGCTGTTTCCCAGGTTTACGAAATGTATAATGACTACTTCCAATAGTTCGTCCACTTATTGTATATCCGTAACTTTCCAACACTTTACGAATTTCTTCAAATCTAAGCCCTCTCGATAAAGAACAAATGCGGGCTAACAGTTCTTCCCATTTTGACATGTAATCATCCCCACTGCCACGATACAATGGAACCATATATGGTGTCAACACATTTTACAATAAAAAAAATCCGCCGACTTAATTGAAGTGCGGCGGAGCCTTTGTAGTAGTGCGAAGCTAAAATTTAGCCTTTAGGCAAAGCTTCAGCAATTTTAGCTTCAACTTCGGGAGTAAGCTGGCCGTGAATAGCTGTTAAAGCACCAATATCGGTACGCAAAACCAATTGCAAATCTTTGGAAATAACGTAAGCGCCGATCACTTGGCCTTGCTTGTTGACAGCTTCAGCTTCATAATATTCGCCAGCTAAAGGCTCGCCATTATCGAGCAATTTTATAGTATATTTGCCAGCTTCCCTAGTTAAACCAGTAACTGCGCCAGGCAATTCTTCCAGTACCGCTTTTACTAAGCCTAAGCTAATATCAAAATCAGCGTGAGTATAACTGTAGCTGCCTACGTAAACCTGATTTTTTTCTCCTTCGGCAGTGACGTTAATCATTTTGCCGTCGTCGCTGAGCTTAAATTTTATTTTGCCATCATAACCAGCCACAATGCTGTCAAATTCGCCTACGCCAGTTTTACCAGCATCTACATTAAAGATGCCGGCCAGACGATAAGTAGTAGCTGAATCGGTAGCTTCATTGCCGCTAAGGATGTTAAATTCGAAGATCTTTAAGCCTTCCTTAAAGTCTGTAATAACTAAATTGCCGTTGTTGTATTGACTGCTATTTTCTCTAGCATAAGAACCGACGCCCTTAAAATTAGGGTTGACTTCGGCTGCGGCAACTTGAGCAGTTGCGGTATTTTGCGCAATTTCCGCAGTAGACTGAGCGCTTGTAGTTTCGGCAGTCGCACTAGATGGAGCGGCAACAGGCTGAGCTTGCGGGGCAGTTTGATTACCATTTTTAGCTGTACAACCAACGCTAAAAAGAGCCACTAAAGCTAAAGCACAAACAGTACCTTTATAATTCATAAATATCAGCTCCTTAACTATCAATCATCAAAACTGCGCTAAACTAAAACTTCAAGTTGACTTCTTTTTGCTTAGGCTTCGAATTTTCAATCCAGTATTTTACGATGTACTTGCCGTTTTTGCACATCACACCACCTTTATCGGGATAGCCATTCCACTTGAGAGTGTAGTTGCCTTTAAATTTGCCAGCCGTACGATTTTTCGAAACTAACTTAGTGCCATCAGAATTATAAATTTCTATGCGTATTTTACTATGCTTGGGATAAGCGCCCTCAAAGCGGAATTTGAACTTCTGAACAGTTTCACCATTGTCATTGGCTCGCTTGACGGAAGTGCAATAAATAGCAGGTTTACCAGAGCGATTAAAAGCAAATTTCCAACTGCCGAATTCACCTTCGCTACCACCAGCAGCAGGCTGAGCTTTTACTACAATAAAAATATCGCCTTTAGGAGGCAATTTGCTCACATTGGTCATCCTTTGCGGCTCATTGTGAGATTTGCCTTTAGCTACATCAATATCGTCCCATCTAGCTAAAACGTAGCCATCAGCATTGATAAGACTAGTCTTGAAGCGAGTATTGCAATTAGAAACGGCCGTATATTTTAAATTGTAAGTAACGGCATCACCATTTTTGCTAACTTTACCGCGAGAGACTTTGGCTTTAGCAGCCCAAGCTTGCTCAGGACAAAATATACCAACTATTAAAAGTAAAGCCAAAAGGCTGAAAATTTTCCTACGCGTAAGTTTTAATAACATGGGAAACCTCCTTACAAGGGGGGCAAAAAAAATGAACTAGTCTATAGCCGAAACCAGAATATAAGCAGCGCCAACATAAAGCGCACAGAGAATGGCTACCACTCCCAGCACAGAAGCTATAACAATCATTGTTTTTTCAGCTTTTTTTAAGCCTGCAGCTTCAGCTTCTTCACCTTCACGCTGTCGGCGCCGTAAGTCTTTTATGGTAAAAACCATCTTGACGATCAGCAAAACACAAATTGCCAAGATAAAAATAGCCGTCATTACAGTCATTTCTTATACCTAAACTTTCTTAAGTATGGGAAAAACGCCAAGAAACCGTGTTTTTAAAGTTCACAACAACAAGCTTAAAGTCCTCTCTTTATTAAACTATTTTTAATGGCACAATCTCGCATATGTAAAAAAATATATTGGCCAAAGAAAATGCCAAGCCTATTTTGCACTCTAAACTTAAATAAGCAAAATGAAGCGTGCCTTTGTTGCAGTCAAAGGCGCCTATGTACTAAAATCAAGCCAAAATTATCAAAAAAAAGAGCGAGGTAAAGATGCGCAAATATGCCGGAAAAGTCAATTTTCTTTGGCTGTTTTTAGTTACCGCCATTATCGCGGGACTTTTGGCAGCCCCGGCCATAGCCAAAAAGAAAGCTGACTATAACGATAAAAAATTTGATAAATATCGCGATCCCAACTTGTGCGGAAGCGTAGTCACTTCCCGCCCCGGACGCAGTGCTATTGATGTTCCCTACGAGCCTTTAGATTCTTGCGAAGTAACTGTACAAGAAACTAAACAAAAAGCTGTCACCGACTCTCAGGGCGTCTTTTACTTTACTGTAAAACCTGGTCAATACACCTTGATGGTGCAAAAAGCTGGCGTAGGTATGGTAACAAAAAGCGTCACCGTGCCTAAAGGGCCTGGCGAAAGAGCCATGGTGACAGTGATCCTCAACCCGGGCATGAATCCTGGCAATACCATGTCTAACGGTATGCAAGGCGTACGCGCCCCTATCGATCCTGGCACAGCCTACATTTGCTTAGCTGCCAAAGCCGGTCAGGGCGCTCCTGCTGGCAGCAGCACTTCCTACAATGCACCTCCAGTAACAACCACTCAATCCTATGCGCAAATGCTCCTTTTGGGCCAAGGTAACCCCTTCGGTATCAACAATACTATGGCTCAAAATGCCCAAATGCCCACCCAATTGGGTAGCGCCCACGATATGATGACGGCCATGCAAGGTTCAACCTTCAGCGCCAACCCCAACTCCATAATGATCATGAACGGCGACGCTCCCGGCAACCCCAACTACAAATCGTTGGGCAGTCAGCCCTTCTGGTCTGCCTTTAATGCTTCGGGCACCAGACTTTACGTCAGCACTTCCGATCGTATGATCCAAATTTACGATACTGCTAACGACAACCAGTTGCTTACTTCCATTCCCGCCGGCGGCATTGTCACCGACTTGCGTATGGCTCAGAATGGCAACTACATTATCGCTACAGTAATGAGCGCCTCACCCAGCGTCATTTTAATTGATCCAGTCAGCAACGCTCCCCAACGCTCTATTGTATTGCCGCGTATGCGCACCGGTGAAGCTGGCCAGCCCCGCGCCGCCGTTATCAATCGCGAAGGCACTCGCATGTTTGTAACTATGGGCACCACCTCTTCTGGTGAGCTTTTAGCTATCAACCTCTCTACAGGCATTCCCGAAAAAGCTTTACCTGTAGGCGCCAACCCTTGCGGTATGGAACTTTCTCCCGACGGACGCTTCCTTTACGTAGCCAATTCCGGTTCCGGCGATCTTTCAGTAATTGATGCTTGGACTTTCCAAGAAATGGGCCGCGTCCGCGTAGGCGTCAACCCTCAGCGAGTAGCCATTACTCCTGACGGCTCCAAAGTGTTTGTTACTAATAAAGGCTCCGACAACGTCACCGTACTTAATGGCCAAAACCAATCGCCTATTGCCACCGTTCCCGTAGGCAAAGGCCCTGTAGGTATTGCTTGCACTTCTGACGGCAACAAAGTTTTCGTAGCTTGCACCGGCAGCAGCAATATCAGCATTTTGGACGGCCACAGCGGCGGCGTCATCAACACCAGTTCACCTATGCCCCAATCTACTCCTTGGGGTATCGCTGTATGTCCTTAGTTTAGACTTGTCGGCCCAGGCATAAACGCATGTCTGCGGCCCGACTTTCTTTCACCAAGCACATACAACTAAAGCCAAAGAGCCCTCCCTTTTACTACACAAAAAGGGAGGGCTCTTCTATATTTAACCTTATGCTTGAAACTAAATTAAGCTAAGCAACTAGGCGCAGGCTCATTAAAAGTAGATTCGTATCTCCTTTTAAAAGCGTCCATAGTAAAACTGTAATTTTGGGTGCCTAAATGCTCGACAGCGTAAGCGCCACAGACACTGCCCAATTGAGCGGAAGTTTTTAAAGACAAACCGTGAAGCAAACCATAGATTAAGCCACCGCGGAAAGCATCGCCAGCGCCAGTAGGATCGACAGCTTCTACTTTAACAGGATCGATATGTAAAACTTCACCTTTATTGGTATAAACGGTACTGCCCTCGCCGCCTTTAGTAACAATAATTACTTCTACAATTTCATTAAGCTGCGGCTGAGTTAAACCGGTCTTATCTAAGAAAAGCGAAAATTCGTAGTCGTTGACAATTAAGGCTTTGGCGCCTTTAACATCGGTCAAAAGCTGCTCACCGGAAAAAGCGATCACTTGGAAAGAAGGGTCGTAAATGAAAGGAATACCAGCTTTTCTGGCTTCTTCGCAATGCTGGTTCATGGCCTTGGGATCGTCAGGTGAAATGATCGCCAACTTAGTTTGCTCGGTAGCGAACTTGCTCAAATCTAAATTGTGAGCTTCAGCCATAGCGCCGACGCTAACAAAAGTGAGCTGGTTGTCGCATTTATCGGCACAAACTGTGCAAGTAGCGGTCAATTCGTCTTCATAAACAGCAATGCAAGAAGTATCTACTCCTCTGTTTTCGAGGTAGAAACGATACTGCTCAAAATCCCCACCTGCAGTAGCCACTATGCGAGGATGTTCTCCTAACATAGCCAAGGCGTTGGCAATATTGCCAGCGCAGCCGCCGCGCTCTTTGCGGGCTCGCTCAGTCAAGAACGACAAATTTATAGAATCTAAACGCTCAGGCAGGATGTGCTCTTTGAAAAGCCCGGCATAGCGCATAATAAAATCGAACGCCAACGAGCCGGCAACCAAAATACTACCAGTCGTCTCAAATTTATTCTGAGCAGCGACCATTATAAAAAACCTCGCATAACAAACTAGGTCTGCCTTTAAAAAGACAAAAAAACAAACAGTGTGACCCTTTCGAACAGGTGGGCCTTTTACCTTCCCAAGTGCCAAGAGTTTTAGTGGCAATTAGCCAGAGAGAAGACAAAAAAATCGACCTAAAGCTACAAAAGCTTAAGGTCGATTACATGATGCTAATATTCAACATCTACCGAAGGGGCGAAATCATTGTCATCCATGTGGAAAGCGGAATCGTCTCCTTCTTCCCCGTAGTAGGTAGGCTCGTCGTCAAATACTTCCTCTTTGGGAGGAGCAGCTTTAGGTTCAGCCTTCTTAGCCGGAGCAGTCTTGGCAGGCTTGGCTTTAGTAGGAGCTTTGGCCTGACTCTTAGTTGCCGCTTGAGGCTTAGCTTGAGAAGAAACTGACTTTTTCAAAGCCTCAGACCTGGGACTGTATTCTTCGGCAGCAGCCTTTTTGGCAGTATTGCCTGAAACAGTGGAGCCTTTGTATTCTTGGGATTTGCGCCTGGAACTATCCGTTTCGGACGCAGCTTCCGAAACAGACTCAGTAACGCGGCGTCCCTGCTCTCCGGCGGTTTCTTCATTATTCTTGTTGATGCGGTGGACCAAAAACAGAGCAAAAACTGAAAGAGCCACCACTACGATCATAAAGCTCAAAACAGTGTATTTGCCTCCACCTTGGAACCAAGCCACAAAGCCACGCCAAGAATTGCGCTCTTGTTGGCTTTCTTCTACCAATTTTGCATAAGTTTCGGCCGGGCTCAAATGGCCGGAAGGCTCTGAAGGATCGCCAGATTCACTTCCACCAAGTCCTCCGCCTAAACCGGCATTGGGATTGGAACTACGACGCGAAGCTAACAAAACATCGCTCAAACTACCTTCGCGGCGGTCTATTCCCGAATTGGTGCCGTAACCGGAAAATGGCGAATTGTTTTGTGCGCCAAAACCTCCGGTTTGGCCCATTAAATTTGTCTGAGCTCCGAAACCGCCAGTCTGACCAAAAGTATTAGTCCTGGCGCCAAAGCCAGGCTGTTGACCTTGGTAGCCGCCGTAGGGGCTTTGTCCTTGGAAACCGCTATTGCCTAAATTGGTATTGCCAAAACCGGGTTGCTGATTTGGATAGCCACCGTAAGGATTTTGCCCTTGGAAGCCGCTATTGCCTAAATTGGTATTGCCAAAACCGGGCTGTTGATTTGGATAGCCACCATAAGGATTTTGCCCTTGGAAGCCGCTATTGCCTAAATTGGTATTACCAAAACCGGATTGCTGGTTTGGATAGCCGCCGTAAGGATTTTGCCCTTGGAAGCCGCCGCCGTAATTTTGAGAAGTAGTGCCGAACGGGCCTTGTGGACTTCTATTTACCGAAGTACCGTCTCCGTAACCCTGAGCGCTCAAACTGGGCGGAGTGTCGTATTTTTTGGGAGCCGTTCTGCCAGCAGAAGTAGGCGTAGGCTTGGCCCGTCTGTAAGGGCTGATATTGGTACCACGGCGCATAGCCAAAGCACTAGGCCGACGATGAACTACGGTTGCAGGATCTAAATGATCGCCGTTAAGGGCATTGTCAAACTTTAAACCTAGGCGACCGGCGTCGTCACCGCCGCCTAGCCCTCCATTTTTGTTGTCATAACCTGAGCTGTTCACAACTCCCTCGCCATCAACTCTGATATGTTGGTTTATAATATCCTAAAATTTTTTACGTTATCCTTCTTGCCGACTTTTTTCCACAAGTCGACTTTGATTGCCTTTCAAAACAGCTTATAGCACAGCCTTTGGACAACTTTTCGAAGGTAGAATTACCTATTGAAGCCTAAATATGTCACTTAGTTGTGCACACTGCGACCCTATTGTACTAAACGTAGCGGCTTGGACCTTTGCGCTTGGCCACCGGCACACTTTCCAGTAATTCTATAAGTGATTTACCTTCAGTGGCCGTTTCGGTCTCTTCCTCTTCAGGAGGAATAGTTTCTTGGTTGTGATTGCCCCTTATATCGGCTGCCTCGCGAGCTTGATCGCCAAAATCATCACCGGAATTGGCTCGTGCCGATGAGCGATAGCTGCCGCCTTCTTCATGAAGCACTTTATTTTTTTGAGAGGCTGCCTTGTGGCCGCGCCCAACAGGCAAAGGCAAAACAGTATTTTTAGAAGCTGAGGAGCCCAAGTGAACAGCACTGACCGGAGCGCTATACACAGAAGCCGTCCCTGTTCCAAAGTTGGGCGCAGCTGATAAGTTGCCCGCAGTATGTGTAGATGGATGGAGTACACCGGGAATATAAGGCTTGCGCTCTGAAGCGGCTTCACGAGGCTGCCCACGATAAGGACGAAGAGGTGAAGTAGGAATAGCCAATTGCAATTTGGCTGCCGCTCCACTTGACTCGGGCTTGGCCGGTGCAGCGACCTCCGACACCTCGCCGGATGGAGCATATGTCTGCCCTTGGACAACCGCAGGCGCTGAAGCTGCAGGACGACGACCGGGAATATAAGGCTCGAGCTCGCCCCCAGCTTCGTGAGGCTGGTGCTTATAGGAGCGCAGCGGTGAAACTGGCGCTGCCACTGGCGGCGCCCCAAAGTTCGGCTGTGCAGAAACATCGTCAGCCAAAGCGGCCATCGATTGTGCAGGTGCCGAAGCTATAGGCGCAGCCATGGTAGACGGCGCAGCCATGGGCAAAGGCTCGGCCTCTCCTGGTGCTGGATGACGAGCGCTGCAACTTTCATTTGCGGTAATAGGCTGGGCGGCAGCTGGAGCTTGGCCCAAGCAAGCAGCTAAAGTTCCATCCAAAGCGGCTACCCCTTCAGGATCGCACTCGTCAAGGCCGGGCGCCAACAAAGTGAGGCCAAACAATTTGTTATTCTTAAACTTTTTTTTGTTGGCAGGACGCCTTTTGCCTACGGCCTCACTGCCGACCTCTTCTTGGACGGCCTTTTCTTCTTGTTTTCGGTTGAAAGCTTTAGAGCGAGCCTTTATACCTTGAGAGACGTCTTTAAGCTGTTCTTGCTCACGCCGAGCCCTTATTTTGGCCTTGAGTCCACCGCCGACAGAGCTAGGGCCGCCACCTTTTTCGCCGCCTACTTTAGCCGTTTTACCCTCGGCCGAGCCTTGTTTTTTAGGCTTGAGGCGCGGTTTACTCCATCCCTGATCTGAATTTTGTTTTTCATCATATGCCATGGCTCAAATCTTCGCTCCGACGAATATTGTTAGTTGGCAGCTTCAGCCACAGCGGCGTCAGCTCAATTTAATTACAAATAAAAAAAATAACTGACCAGTTTATATTGTACCACATTAGACGTTGAAAAAGAATAACTGACTGAACCTCTCTTCTGTGCACCTTCGGTCTCGATATGTTTTTACTGCCCTAAAAAACAGGATAAAGATGCAGTATATTAGAAGTTATACCAACTGTTCAATCTGCGCAATGGAGAGGATAAAAAATGCTTTTAGTTGGTAACGGAAGACTTATCACCCGTGATAACAACGGTTTCTACGAGAATGGCGCTGTAGCCATCGAAGGAAACATCATTAAAGAAGTGGGCGATTTTGCGGCTCTTAAAGCCAAATATAGCGACGCTCAGTTTATCGACGCCAAAGGTGGCGTCATTATGCCCGGCCTTATCAATGCCCACAACCATATTTACAGTGCTTTCGCCCGCGGCCTCTCTCTTACTAATTATAATCCTAAAAACTTCAACGATATTCTCGAGGGAATGTGGTGGAGAATCGACCGTAAACTCACTTTAGAGAACGATCTTCTTTCTGCTTACGCTGTTTTCACCGATTGCATTAAAAATGGCGTCACCACTATTTTCGACCACCATGCCAGCTATGGCGACATTCCTTACAGCCTCGATCAGATCGTAAAACCCGCCAAAGAGCTGGGCGTACGCGCTTGCGTATGCTACGAAGTGTCCGATCGCGACGGCCAGCAGAAAATGGAAGAATCCGTTTTCGAAAATGAGCGCATGATCAACGAAGCTGCCAAAGACGACTCCGATATGATCCACGCTATGATGGGCTTACACGCCGCTTTCACTTTAAGTGACAAGACTTTAGCTTTCTGCGCCGACCACAAAGGACGCGAAGCTGGTTATCATATTCACGTAGCCGAAGGCCCCTCCGACGTTTCCGATTCCTTGCACAAATATGGCAAACGTATCGTCGAGCGCCTCTATGAGCAGAACATTTTAGGCGAAAAGACCTTGGCCATCCACTGCGTCCACGTCAGTCCCGCCGAAATGCATTTGCTTAAAGAGACCAACACCATGGTTGTACACAATCCCGAGTCCAATATGGGTAACGCTGTAGGTTGCGGCCCTGTCATTCAACTCTTCAAAGAAGGACTCACCTTAGGCTTAGGTACCGACGGCTACACCAACGACATGTTGGAAAGCTACAAAGTTGGCAATATTATCCACAAACACCACCTTGGCGATCCGACCGTAGCTTGGGGCGAAATTCCCGCTATGCTCTTTGAAAACAACGCTAAGATCGCTGCCCGCTTCTTCCGCAAACCTTTGGGCGTGCTCAAAGAGGGCGCTTACGCCGACGTAATCGTAACCGACTACGATCCTCTCACTCCCATGAATGGCAGCAATTGCAATGGCCATATCCTCTTCGGTATGAACGGTCGCTCCGTAACTCACACCATTTGCAACGGTAAAGTGCTTATGGCCGACCGCAAGATCTTGGTGGCCGACGAAGCCGACCTTATGAAGCAGTGCCGCGCCAGCGCCGCTAAGCTTTGGGAAGCTGTCAACGCTTAATTTTTCACCTAATCTTTTATCTACTACCTACCAATATTTAAGGAGTTTTCTTACATGTCCGACAGAATGACGCCTTTGGCCTTTGGCCCCTTAATGAACCGCATCCTCAGCGAGTATGCGCAAAAGGGCACCGTCTTCTCTATCAATCACCCCTTTAAGCCTGCAGCCAAAAAGTTGGAAATTTTTGGCGAGTCTTTAGAGACTCCCTTTGGCCCGGCCGCCGGCCCTCACACCCAGCTGAGTCAAAATATTATCGCCGCTTACTTCGCTGGCAGCCGTTTCTTCGAGCTTAAGACCGTCCAGACTTTGGACGGCGAAGATTTGCCTGTGGCTAAGCCTTGTATTGCCGCCAACGACGAGTGCTACAACGTAGAATGGTCTACCGAACTTCGCGTTCAAGACGCTTTCGGCGAATATGTCAAAGCTTGGTGGGCTTTGAAACTTTTAAGCGCTCAATTCGGCTGGGGCGATCCCAATGGCTTCGTCTTCAATATGAGCGTAGGCTACGACTTCAAAGGCATTTGTTCTCCCAAGATCGACAACTTCATCGAAGGCTTAAAAGACGCTTCCAAGACCGAAGTTTGGCAAGAATGCCGTCAGTGGGCTTTAAATAATTTAGATCGTTTGCCCAATGTCAGCGCCGAATATGTCGAGAAAATCAATCCTCACGTTTGCCGCTCCATCACTCTTTCCACCTTGCACGGCTGCCCGCCCCAAGAGATTGAGCGCATTGCCTCTTACCTTATCGAAACCAAAAAACTCAACACTTTCGTAAAGTGCAACCCCACTTTGTTGGGCTACGAGTTCGCTCGCCACACTTTGGACAAAATGGGCTTCGACTATATCGAATTTGACGATCATCACTTCAAAGCCGACTTGCAATGGAGCGACGCTGTACCTATGTTCACTCGCTTGCTCAAATTGGCCGACAAAAATGGCGTCAGCTTCGGCTTGAAGCTCACCAACACTTTCCCTGTCGACATCGCTCACAAAGAGTTGCCCGGCAACGAAATGTACATGAGCGGTCGCTCTCTCTATCCTTTAACTATGGAACTGGCCAAGCGTATCAGCCAGACCTTTGATGGCAATATGCGCATTTCTTACTCCGGTGGCGCTGACGCTTTGAATATCGTTTCTTTATTCAAAGCCAACATTTGGCCCATCACTTTGGCTACCACCTTGCTTAAGCCCGGCGGTTACCAGCGCTGCACTCAAATTGCCGAAGAGCTCGTCAAAGAAGACTACAAGCCTTTTGACAGCGTAAAAGTCGGTATGATCAGCACCATGGCCGAAGATGCTCGTACCAACGCTCGCAACCTCAAAGCCATTAAGCCTTTGCCTTCTCGCAAAATCGGCGAGAAAGTACCTCGCTTCCGTTGCTTCATCTCCCCTTGCAACCACGGCTGCCCTATCCACCAAGATATTCCCGAATATATCAGTTTAGTCGGCCAGGGACGTCACTTGGAAGCTTTGCGCTTAATCACCGCCAAGAATCCTCTTCCTTTCATTACCGGCACTATTTGCCCTCACAACTGTCAGACCAAATGTACCCGCAACTTCTATGAAGACGCCGTACATATTCGTCAAGCCAAATTGCAAGCTGCTCGCGGTGGCTTCGAAGAGCTTTTAGCCGAAATTAAAGACGCCACTGCCAAGCGCGTTTTAGCTGCCGACGCTCCCAAAGTAGCTATCGTCGGTGGTGGCCCCGCCGGTATGGCTGCCGCTTTCTTGCTGGCTCGTCAAAATTGCCGCGTCACCATATTTGAGAAGAGCGCCAAGCTCGGCGGTATCGTCTCTTGGGTCATTCCTCAGTTCCGTATTTCCGATTGCGCCATCAAACGTGATGCCGAGCTTTTGGAAGCTATGGGCTGCGAAATTAAGCTTAACAGCGCCGCTCCCGCTTTGGCCGAGCTCAAAAAAGCCGGTTTCAACAAAGTTATCTACGCTATCGGCGCTTACAAGCCCGGACAGCTCCGCTTAGCTAAAGGCGAAGCTATCAACGTAATCGACTTTTTGCGTCAAGCCAAAGCTGGCGAAGTTGAAGGCTTAGGCGAAGACGTAATCGTCGTCGGCGGCGGCAACACCGCTATGGACGCAGCCCGCGCAGCTAAGAGAATTGACGGTGTCAAGAATGTAAAATTGGTCTACCGCCGCACCCGTCGCTATATGCCCGCCGACGAAGAAGAGTTGGCTTTGGCTTTGGAAGACGGCGTTGAATTCGCCGAATTGTTAGCTCCCAAGTCCTTAGAAGATGGCAAGCTCATTTGTCGCAAAGTCGTCTTGGGCAAGGCTGACGAATCTGGCCGCCGCGCTCCCGTCGAAACCGAAGAAGAAGTGGCTTTGCCTTGCAATGCTTTAATTGCCGCTGTCGGTGAAAAAGTCGAAGGCGAATTCTTCCAGGCTCAGGGCTTAGAGCTCAACGAGCGCGGAGCTGTAGCTTTGCACGAAGACTTGAGTGCTATTTCCGACGCTGACGTTTACGTAATCGGCGACGCCAAGAAGGGCCCCGCCACCGTAGTTGAAGGCATTGCCGACGCTACCAAAGCCGCCCAAGCTATTGTCGGCGCTTACACTTACGCTATTCCTCAAGCCAGCGAAATTCGCGTCAAAGAAATTTATGCCAAACACGGCTTAATGATTCCTTACGTTCAGGCTGCTCAAGAGAATCAGCGCTGCTTGTCTTGCAATACCGTATGCACTAATTGCGTCCAAGCTTGTCCTAACCGCGCTTATGTGCCTATTGAGATCGAAGGCGAAAAGATGCCCGTCATCCTCCATATCGATCAGATGTGCAACTACTGCGGCAATTGCACCACCTTCTGCCCCTACAACAGCGACCCGTTCCGTGAAAAGATCAATCTCTTCGCCACTCTTAAAGAGTTCCAAGAGAGCGATTTGCCCGGTTTCTTCCGTGTAGAAAAGAACGTTTATGAAATTCGCTTAGCCGAACCTGGCAGCGAAAGACATATCGTTTTGGGCCAAGACGAAGTTTGCAAAGACTTCGAGAAGCTCTTAAAGACTTTGGAAGAGAAATATCTCTGGCTCTTCTAATTGGCTGATATAAAGCATTTATCAAGCCCAGTTTGAGGCTATATACTCAGCTGTGGCTTGGTAAGTTTTGACAAAAACGGAGGCTGTCTGATTTTTCATAAAGATTAGGCAGCCTTTAACTTTACTTGGGAGGCTCTGAACTTGTTGGCTCGAGATAATTCACCTATGCGTAATTCGGGATATACCCCCAACTGTTGGGAAAAGCACCTAGCTGATGGACGTTTGCAATGTATGCTCTGCCCTCGTCAATGCCAATTGGCTCCCGAGCAGCGCGGCTTTTGTTACATTCGTCAAAATAATGGCGAACATATCGTCAATACTTCTTTTGGCTTAACTACCGGTGCTGCTATCGATCCTATAGAGAAAAAGCCTCTCTACCACTTTATGCCTCAAAGCCGCGTCCTTTCTTTCGGTACGTTGGGCTGCAATATGGGCTGTAAATTTTGCCAAAATTCACATATTACTAAAGACTGCCGCGAAAAAGAATTAGGCTTACCTATGCCTCCGCAAAAAGTGGGCCTTATCGCTCTAAATTATCAAAGCGACAGCGTAGCTTTTACTTATAACGATCCCATCATTTGGGCCGATTATGCTATTGAAAGCGCTAAAGTGTGCCATTCTTTAGGCTTACGCACTGTGGCCGTCACAGCCGGCTATATCAATCCCAAGCCGCGCATTGAATTTTTCTCGCATATGGATGCAGCCAATATCGACTTAAAAGCTTTCAATCCCAAATTTTACAAAGACTATTGCCAAGCTGACATTAAGCCTATTTTAGATACCATAATTTACGTAAAAGAGCACACTAAATGTTGGCTGGAGCTGACTACTTTAATTATTCCCGGTTTAAATGATTCAGAGCAAGAAATAAAAGATTTGAGCCAATGGGTTTATAAAGAGCTGGGCCCTGACGTGCCGCTTCACTTTAGCGCTTTCCATCCGGCCCACCTTATGCGCGACAGAGAGAACACTCCACCAGAGACTTTATTTAAAGCTAGAAAAATAGCTTTAGAAGTTGGCTTACACTACGTTTATACAGGCAATATCGCCGACCCAGCCAGCCAGTCGACCTATTGCACAAAATGCGGCCGTTTGCTGATTGAACGCTTGCTCAATTTAATTGAATACAAAGATTTCGACGCCCAAAAAGCCTGCTGCCAAGCCTGCGCCACGCCGTTGCCTGGAGTATTTGCGTCAACAGATGATATAGCCTACACTGACGGACAATTATAGAGCGTTTTCGCCAGCTTATATGTAAAAAAGCAGCTTGTACTTATAGTCAAGCTGCTTTTTTTGTGGGATAGTTAGCGTATGTATTACTTGAGAAAGTTGGTGCTTGTTTTATGATATATAAAACAAAAATTTGTCGTCATTTCATATCAATAGCTATGGCTATTGTTATTTCATTGTTTCTACCTTGTTTAGCTCAAGCCGATCAAGGCGAAGAAGCTGCAGCTATAAATGCGTTTAAAACTTTTATAAAATATGCTCAAGTCCAAGATGGCAGAGCTTGGAATTTATTTACTGCCCAAAGTCAGAACTTGTTTGTAGAAATGACTGTTGACTCCGCTATGTCTGATCCAGACATGAGCGCTCTTATGCAAAAAGAGGGCATGTCTCGTCAAGACTTGACGCAACTGATAAAAATTGAATTGGCTAATCCAAATAGCGAAATGGCCAAAGCTTGTTGGGCTGAAGCTAGTAAATATTTCCCTACAGAAGATGTCAGCAATGTAAATCTGACAGCTGTAGTCAACGGTAATAAAGCCATTATTAGAGGCCCTGAAAGTGCAACCTCTTTAACTATGATTAAGGAAAACGGCCAATGGAAAATTGATGCTATGAGCGTTATGGGTCAATAGCTGTTTGAGTGTACCAGACAAAAAAAACGCGGCTCGGAAGTTTTATAACCAAGTCGCGTTTTTTATTTGCAAAATAAACTAGATTTTGCGTACAGCCATTTTCCAAGTTCCGTCTTGCTTATAAAAGCTTAAAAGAACTTGGCTGCTTTTTTTATTGATAAATTCAGCATAATCGCCAATTACATTTATATCGATTTGCCCTTTATTAAGATCTATTTGTCCGTAATTATTAACAAAGACTTGACCTCTAGCTTGGCAAAATTCTTGGGCCAATTCAGAATTGGGCTCATTAAAAGCTTGGGCTATTTGGCTTTTGAGCTCTTGAATCTTGGCAGAATCGAGTTCAGCACCATTATTCATATTGACAATAAAGAAAGAATAGATGCCTTCTTTACATTGATTGTCTAAAAGGTTCCACAATTTGGCATCGCCTTTTTTAGCGTATTGCAAACCTTCAGTAAAGCATTTTCTGACAGCCTCGGTTTCTGCTTTGGCATTAAATAAAGCGCACTTGATTCCATAGTCGGAAGTTTGCATATCTAAAGTAGCGCGAGAAGACTGCAAGTCGGCGGCAAGTTTCCAAAAGCCCCTTTGCCTATACATAGTTAAAAGCAAGCTCGGATCCTTGGCGGTAGTAATTTTAGCAGCGCCGCCTTCGATTTTTATGGTAAGTTGCGAAGGAGACACATCGAAAGTAGCATATTCGTCGGCTACAGCTTGGCCTTTTTCTTGCCAAAAACTAATTGCTGTTTTGGAAGTAGGATCTTGCATCTCCACAGCAATTTCAGCAACCAATTCTTGATTGTTTTTCTGGGCAGCAATCTTTTTATCAGCTAAAGCGGTAGCTTTGGCTAAAAATTTGTTGACCAAAGTTTGGCTTTCGTCGGTAAGATAAAACCAAGCGCGAGGATCTTGAGCTTTAGCACAGCGGAAGAAAGCTTGCAAATTGGCTTTAACAGCTTCTTTTTCGGCAGAATTGTTGTATTGATTGATGTCTGTGCCGACAGAAGTTACTTCTACAGCAGCAGTCGATTTAGCAACCGGCTCGGTAGAAAGCGATTTATTATCTTTTACCGCACAAGCGGAAGTTAAACACAAAGCCAAAGCCAAACTTAAGCTAAGGCCGATCTTTTTATTCATAGCAAGATTGTCTCCGAACGAACACTATTTTCTTTTAGAGCCAAAGTGACGTTTAGAAAAGCGTGTAGTGCGGCTCTCTACGGCAGCTACTTTCCAAGCGCCGTCTTCTTTGTGCAACTCTAAATATTTCATTTTGTCTTCATTGACTACTTCGGCAAAGTCGCCCTCAACTTTCACAACTGTGCCATGCTTGCCAATTTGTAAATCGTAATAAAAGTTGGTTATCTCTTTGCAAAAATTTTTTAAGCCTTCTTGAGCAGCTTGATCGGATCCGCTGCTTAACTTTTGTTCAGCTTGAGCAGCTAAAGCTTGCGGATTCTCTTTGGAATGCTGCTGTTGAATTTCGAATTGTACAAAGCTATCGATAATCTGGCGGCGGCTTTCTTTAGTGAGATGTTGCCAAATTTCGCTGCTGCCGCTGTGGCATAACTTCATAAAAGTTTCGTATTCAGCGCTAATAGCCGCAGTGTCTTGGCTGCCACTGCAAGCCGAAAGTATACAAGTGATAGCCAGAAAAGCTAGCAAAAGACTAATTTTTTTTAACATAGTTGCTTTTTACTCCGTATAAAAACCTGCTCCAATATATGAGCAAATTTAAATGCTTATCTTCCCCCCAACTTAGATCTTACCTTAGAGTATACCTACACTGCGCAAAGTTTCAAAAATGCCCACTTTCCACTGTCCGTCTTCTTTAACCATTTGCATAGGAGTATCATCATCTGGAGGCGTCAAGAAAGCTTTGTCGCCTTCAACTTTGGCTTTCCAAGTGGTAGTTGTTTTACCATTATCTAAAGTAGCTATGTCTTCTTTTAAGCCTTCCCAGAGCATTCTGGCAATTTCGCTTTCCGGATCTTCCATTTCACCGCGAAATTTTTCGATAGTTTCATCTATATCGATTTTAGCGGCTTCCTCGGCATTGTCCTCGGCTATTCCCTCGATATAACCTTGAGCGACTATTTCCAAGGCTATTTTTTTGCCTTCCTTAGTAAGCAAATTCCAAGCGCTGGGATCTCCCTGAGCGCCCAATTTAAGGAATTTATCGAAAGTAGCCAAAGCTTCTTGCTCTTCAGCTTTCTCTGAAGTCTTGGCATTACAGGCTGAACATAAGAAAATAGCGACTACAACAAAAGCTAAGCACAAATTGCGGCATATTTTTTTATATATCATAAAATGAGCACCAACTTTCTCAAGTAATACATACGCTAACTATCCCACAAAAAAAGCAGCTTGACTATAAGTACAAGCTGCCTTTTTTAGATATAAGCCAACGAAAACTATCTAGCGTTCATAACCATTATCAGTATTGATAGAAGCCTGAATAGAATTTATTAAATCGAGCTTGTAACCGTTGCCCTCTTTGACTACGGCATAATGTCCTTGAGTATTGGTACCCTTGGTGTAGTTGAAAAATACATTTTTCTCTTTATTTACGCCAATTCTAAAATCACTTAAAACGATTTGTCCGTTGCGATAGTAAGGATGAGCGGCAGCGCCATATTGCATGGTGGCCCAACATTTTTTGGCAAAATCGCCGCTTGTGTTATTTAATTCTTTCTCTACCATGTAAGAGACTTCACGAGCATTGCCGCGCACAGCTCCGCTAGAAATCAAACTTTGAGCAATTTGCAAAGAAATAACCTGTTTGGAATAAGCGCTTAAATAGTTCCAAACCAAAGGATTTTTCTCAAAATAATACTTCAATCCCATTTGTAATACTTGGCTAGCTTGTTGTTTAATTCTAGCTTCTTCAGCCGGAGTAAGGCCATTATTAATAAAGCTGTCACCACTATCTTTCCAGTGTTGAGCGTAGGCAACTGAGTTGCAAATTGCCCCGACAAGCACTAAAAGACCACACAGGAACAAACAGATTTTTTTCATGTAAAAAACCTCCTTAACCGTTGAAGCGCCGTCGAGGCTGCCTCTTTTTTATTGTTCTAATTCCAATTTAGAATTGACAATATCAACCTTCCATTGCGATTTTTCTTTTACCAAAACGAAAGTGCGTGAACCTATAGTGACAATTTCTTTATCAACATTTTTCTTAGAGGAAAGCTTATCTAAATCGAGCTTATCGAAGTCGATCTTATATTCCATCTCGCCGAATGTGCCTACAAAATAAGCTTGCCAAAAAATTTTGGCCACTTGATTGCCCGGTTCTTCAAAAAGGGCACGCATGTTTTCTTTAAGCTTAGCTTCCGATTCGACTTTTTCGTCGGGATTGTTTTCATGCCAAGCTTTAGCCATAGTATCGATAATATATTGCTGGCTTTCGGAAGTAATGATATTCCAAGCTTCCGAGGAGCGCTCGTTGGCGATAGCGGCAAATTTGGCTAAAGTGCCGGGCACGGTATTAGCAAAAGCCTTCAGATCATAAACTTTGCTAAAAGTCAGACTGGGGCGGAAGAAAGCTTGCCGGTATTGACTGTAATATATAGGAGCCAAGGCCGATCCAGGCTCTTCAATCTTCAATTCATATTTGGTTGCTTGAAGATCTTCCAAAGTTATAGCTTTACTATTACCAGGCTCTTCTGCATAGACAAGGCCGGTTAAGGCGCCCAAAACTGCGGTTAAGGCCAACGCCGTTTGCCATATTTTTCTCATTATTATGCTCCGATTTTCAATAGCGCAATTTAGTATTGAATTATCTACCGATCTGCTACTCAATTTGCTAGAATGTTCAACGTATGTGCAAACAAGTCTTTCAACTGGCTGCCCCTTTTCCGGCTAAAGGCGATCAGCCCCAAGCTATCGACAACCTAGTCAAAAGCCTGCAGGAAGGCAAGCGCTTCGTCACTCTCTTAGGCGCTACCGGCACAGGCAAAACCTTCACCGTAGCCTCGGTAATTGCTCGCTTAGGCCGCCCCGCTTTAGTTATCAGCCATAACAAAACACTGGCCGCTCAGCTTACCTCTGAATTTAAAGAGTTTTTTCCCCAAAACGCCGTCGAATATTTTGTCTCTTATTTCGATTACTATCGCCCTGAAGCTTATATGCCGCAAACCGATAGTTATATCGAAAAAGAATCTTCCCTCAACGACGAGTTAGATAGGCTGCGCCATTCAGCCATTCAAGCGGCCATAAATAGACCCGATACTTTATGCGTATCTTCTGTTTCTTGCATTTACGGTTTGGGCAACCCTGAAGATTACAAGCGTATGCTTTTAGTTTTCCGTCCCGGCCAAGAAATGGATCGCGAAGCTTTGTTGCGCCAATTGGTAGAAATGTTTTATACCAGAACGGACATTCTCAGCAATGGCACTTTCCGTTTAAATGGCGAAATTCTGGATATATATCCAGTTGACGAAAATAAAATTTATCGCATTGAATTTTTCGGCGATGAAGTGGATCGTATGTATGAATTGGATCCGCTCAATTTTAATGTAATTGCCAAACCGGAACGCATTGTAGTTTCTCCAGCTAAAGTGTACGTTTTGCCTCACGAAAAGATGGTAAAAGCCATCAATTCTATTAGAGAAGAGCTTACCGAACACTTAAAAACTTTGCGCCAAGAAGGCAAACTTTTGGAAGCTGAGCGCATAGAGCAGCGCACCAATTATGATTTGGAAGTGTTGCAAGAATTAGGCTATTGCCCTGGCATTGAAAATTATTCCCGCCATTTAACGGCCCGAGAGCCTGGCCAGCCTCCTTACACTTTGTTGGACTATTTCCCCAAAGACTTTATCGTCTTTATTGATGAATCGCATGTCGCCATTCCTCAATTGCAAGCTATGCTCGCTGGCGATCAAGCTCGCAAGCGCAGTTTAGTTGAGTTTGGCTTCCGCTTGCCTTCCGCTTTTGACAATCGCCCTTTATCTTTTGAAGAATTTTTGCAAAAAGTCGGCCAAGTAGTCTTTATCAGCGCTACGCCCGGCCCCTTTGAAATGGACAATTCGGAGTTAATCGTCGAGCAAATTATCCGTCCTACCGGTTTAGTCGATCCTGAAGTGGAAGTGCGTCCTATTCAAGGCCAAATTGATGATTTAGTTGATGAAATAAGAAAAAGAGCTGCCAAAAACGAGCGCACTTTAGTGACTACTTTAACTAAAAAAATGGCTGAAGACTTAACCGAATATCTAGCCAATCTGGATATTCGCGTCAAATATCTCCACTCTGATGTTGATACTTTGGAGCGCATTGAAATTTTGCGCGACTTGCGCTTAGGCCATTTTGACGTTTTGGTAGGCATAAACTTATTGCGCGAAGGTTTAGACTTGCCCGAAGTCTCTTTGGTAGCTATTTTAGATGCCGATAAAGAAGGCTTTTTACGTTCCAACACTAGCTTAATCCAAACGATAGGCCGCGCCGCTCGCAACGCAAGTGGCAGTGTAATTTTGTATGCCGACAAAATTACCAAATCTATGCAAGCGGCTATGGACGAAACAGCTCGTCGCCGCGCTATCCAAATGGCCTACAATAAAGAGCACCATATTGTGCCGCAAACTATCAATAAAGCCGTTAAAGATATTTTAGGCATGGTTAGTTCCGGCAGCCGCACTGAAGAAGCCCACAGCAACCAAAGTGCCGAAGCTGTCGGCTCGCAAGATAAAATTTTGCTTTCTAAAGAGGAGCGCAGTCGCCTCGATATAGACCAATTGCGCACTTTAATAGATAAAGTGGAAGAAGCTATGCTTAAAGCTGCCGCTGAAATGCAATTTGAAACGGCGGCTGCCTTGCGCGATCAGATGTACTCATTAAAGAGACAACTCAGCTCAATTTTGGAAGGTTTGCCTGCCGCAGTGGCTTTAGAGCTAGCCGAAAGCGATCCAGGACTATCCCTTAAGCAACGCAAGAAAACAAGCACAGTTGCTCTTTCGACAAGTGCAAACGACAAGCGAAAAGGCAAAGCACGAAAACACTAGATTTGACTTTTAATTTCAAACGAAAACGACAAGAATATGGCTTTAGAAGAAATTATCATTAAAGGGGCGCGGGAAAACAATTTAAAAAATATCAATTTAACTATTCCGCGCGACAAAATGACCGTAGTTACCGGCCTTTCCGGCTCGGGAAAATCGTCTTTAGTTTTTGATACTATCTATGCTGAAGGGCGCCGCCGCTACATGGAGTCGCTCTCTTCTTACGCGCGTCAATTTTTGGGCCGTTTAGACAAGCCGGACGTAGACAGTGTAGACGGTCTCTCGCCGGCTATTTCTATCGATCAAAAAGGCACTTCGGCCAATCCCCGCTCGACAGTAGGCACTGTCACCGAAATTTATGACTATTTGCGTTTGCTTTACGCTAGAGCCGGCTTGCCTCACTGCCCTCAGTGCGGCCGCGAAATTTTTCCCCAAACTTTAGACCAAATTGTGGAAATAATTTTTACTAATCCCGAAGGTGCAAAGTTTAATATTCTAGCGCCTCTGGTGCGCGGCCGCAAAGGTCAATTCCAAAAATTGTTGCAAGATACGCTCAACAAGGGCTTCAGCAGAGTCAGAATTGACGGAGAGATTGTCCGCTTGGACGACGAAGGCGATTTGCCCCACCTAGATCGTTACGTTATTCACAATATAGAAATAGTCGTCGACCGCATTGTCGTCAAGCCTGCTGCCCGCCACCGCATTGCCGAATCGGTAGAGTTGGCTTTAAAATTGGGCGAAGGCGTAATTTTATTGCAAAATTTAGCCGGCGGCGAGCAACTTTACAGCCAGAATTTAGCTTGTTTAGAGTGCGGCCTTTCCTTTGCCAAGTTGGAGCCGCGCCTTTTTTCCTTTAATTCGCCTTTTGGAGCTTGCCCAGAATGTAGCGGCTTAGGTTTTGTTTCCAAACTGGACTTAAATTTAGTTATTCCCGATCCAACATTAAGTTTAAATGAAGGCGCTTTAGCTCCCTGGGGCAAGCCTATCCATTCGCTGCGCTACCATATGCGCGAAACCTGGTTTTGGAGCCAAGCCGAAAAATTGGCCGAGTTGGGCTTAATCGATTTAGATAAGCCTTGGCAAGAACTCAGCGAAGAAGAAAAACATTTAATTTTGCACGGTTGCCAAGCCAACGGCTATATTCCCAACTTTGACGGCGCTTTGCCAATGTTGGAGAAACGCTATCAAGAAGCCAACTCGGAATGGGCTATAGAAGAGCTGAATCAGTTTCGCGTCACTTCCGTATGCGAAGCTTGCGGCGGCGCCCGCTTAAAGCCTGAAGCTCGCTGTGTTACCGTCGATGGTTTAACTATCGCTCAGTTGTGTGCCAAATCTATAGTAAAAGCTCAGCAATGGCTAGAAAGCTTAACTTTATCGGCTAAAAATCAAGCTATTGCTACGCCTATTGTGCGCGAACTAAAAGCTCGCTTCCAATTTTTAATTAACGTAGGCTTAGATTATTTAAGTTTAGATCGCGCGGCGGCCACTCTTTCCGGCGGCGAAGCTCAGCGTATTCGTTTGGCTACCCAAATAGGTTCTGGCTTAGTAGGCGTGCTATACATTCTAGATGAGCCTTCCATAGGTTTACATCAACGCGACAATCAGCGCCTTTTGGAAACTTTGAAAAAATTGCGCGATTTGGGTAACACTTTAGTTATTGTCGAGCATGACGAAGATACCATAAAAGCAGCCGATCATATTGTCGATATTGGCCCCGGCGCAGGAGTTCACGGTGGCGAAGTGGTCGTATCCGGTACTTTACAAGATGTACTAAACGAGCCGCGTTCTTTAACTGGCGACTATTTAAGTGGCCGCAAATCTATTGCTATTCCTTACCCACGCCGTCCTCGAAATCAAGAACAGATTGCCCTTTACGGTTGCCAACAAAACAATTTGCAAAACATAGATGTAGAGTTTCCCTTGGGCTTAATGATTGGTGTTACCGGAGTTTCCGGCTCTGGCAAAAGCACGTTAGTTAATGAAATACTCTACAAACATTTAGCTCAACATTTAGGCTTAAAAGTTGAAGATATAGGCCAATGCGACAAAGTTGAAGGCGCAGAACTTATCGATAAATTGATCGTTATCGATCAATCTCCCATTGGACGCACTCCCCGTTCCAATCCGGCCACTTATACCGGCATGTTCGACGCTATCCGCAACCTTTTTGCCGCTTCTCCCGAAGCCAAAATGCGCGGTTATAAACCTGGTCGTTTTTCTTTCAACATTAAAGGCGGCCGTTGCGAAGCTTGCCAAGGCCAAGGCATACTTAAAATCGAGATGAACTTTTTGCCTGATGTTTGCGTGCCTTGCGAAGTTTGCCAAGGGCAGCGCTATAACCGCGAAACTTTGGAAATTCATTTCAAAGGCAAAACTATTTCCGAAGTTTTGGATATGACTGTGGAAGAAGGGCTGGAATTTTTTGTCAATTATCCCAAGATCCGCTCTAAATTACAAACTCTTTATGATGTAGGCTTAAGCTACATTCGCTTAGGCCAAGCGGCCACTACTCTTTCCGGTGGCGAAGCTCAACGCATTAAGTTAGCTGGCGAACTTTCCAAAAAAGCTCTGGGACGTACTCTCTATATTTTAGATGAACCTACGACCGGTTTACATTTTGACGATGTCGCTAAACTTATGGGCGTATTGCGCCGCTTAGTAGAAGCAGGCGGCTCTATGATCATTATCGAGCACAATTTAGACGTTATAAAATGTTGTGATTGGCTTATTGATTTGGGCCCCGAAGGCGGCGAACGCGGCGGTCAGGTAGTAGCTTGCGGTACGCCAGAAGATGTAGCCCAAAACCCACATTCTTGGACAGGCAAATTTCTTAAAGACGTGCTCCATGTCTAAAATTCCCAAGCCATACTGTAATTAAACAATGCCCAAGTCTCGCCGATTAAAATTAGCCTTCATAGCCTTAATATATGCCATCATCATTTTTTATTTCTCAAAAAATGTTTGGTTAGATACTTCTTTAGCTTTAGGTTGTGTTACCGACGATACTTTTGACGAGATGGTGCTTACAAGAGCTGTGGCCGACAATTTAAGGCAAGGCCACTTTCCTCTTACCAGCCAAGCTTGGGAATTTCCCCAAAATATAAATCTGGTTATTACCCACAAATCTTATTTGCATACGCTGATTGGCTGTTTTTGGCAAATATTTTTTCCCTGGCCCACTTGGTGGAACCTTAGTGTAGTTAGCGCTATTTGGCTTAGCGCCTTAGGTTTGGCTTGGGCAGTGCTAAGGTTAAGTGCTCCAATGCCAAGCCAAACCAATAGTCGGCGCCAAGTGTCGAGCTTCATGCTTGCTTTGGGCAGCGGCCTGCCTATTTTGGCAGCGCCTTTTACCCGACAAATGATCGGCTGGGGCCACCTACCTCAACTTTTCAGTTTACCAGCCATCTTGGCTTTAGCTGCTTTGGCTATCATTTTTACCGGCCCCAGCCGAGCCTGTGCGGCTTCGGACTCAGTTTCTTCGCCAAGCGCCCAACCAAAGTCCGAAGCTAAGCCAACCCTAAAGGCGCCGCTACCGCAGCAGGCCGCCTCGCCAAGCGCTCCAGCGACTTCCCCATCTTCGCCTGTTCCGGCGGCAGCTTATTGGCTTTTGGCTATATCGGTTCTGGCTGCCGCCGGCGTCTACTGGATCTGGGCCGCGCTCCTAACTTTGGTAGGCTTCGCCTTATTGCTCACTCGCGCGGCCTTTTTGGACAAAATGTCGCTGAAGCGCTTGGCTGTGTGCATTGCCTTAACAGCGTCAATAGCTTGCCCGGCGGCTTTATACGTTTTGCGTGTCGATCCTGATTTGCATCGCTACCAACAGAGCACCCGACAAGAGCAGTCCCACGAAGAGAGCCGAGCTTTCGAGCGCATGAGCCAACTGACTTTGAGCCCACCTCACTTGGGCCAAGAGCTCACAGTGCGCTACGGTGCCAAGCTGATTACTCCCTTACTGATAGCAGCTTTATTATTGTTTCCTTGGTGGCTCAAAGTCAGAAAAAGTCCAGCCTTGCTGTGGTTTTGGTTGGCTTCAATTTTGGCTCTTGTCGGCTTAGGCCCATATTTAACTTGGAATGGCGCTCTGCTCCTTGACGCCGCCGGGCAACCTATACGCGCTCCCCTGGCCTATTTAGCTAAATGCAGCGGCCTGTTCTTTTATTGGCGCACTCCTCAAACGGTTTGGCCCTTAGCTCTCACTTGTTTAATTTTTGGCTTTGTCTTTTTTATCCAAACCGTCAGCCAAAGTTGGCCGCAAGCCTCGCCAGGGGAGCGAGCCAAAAACGTTTTCGGCTGTACCTTGGCACTAATTGTTCTGGCCATTTTTACTTTAAGCGGCCAGAATATACGTTTATTTTCCGCAGGTTATCAAGTAAGCGGCGCTTACTATCCAGCTTTTCAAGCTATAAAACCTAACTGGTGCGCTTTTCTGGCCGCTCAGCCTAAGCACTACGCTACTTTAGATTTACCTTTGGGCTATTGCACCAACGTTTGGCAAACCCAATTTTTACACGGTTGCCCTTCTGCGCATGGCAAACGCTCTTTAAGCTGGCTAACCCGCAATAACGCCTATATAGCTCAATTTTTGCAACTAAACACAATTTGTGCTTCCGCCAATATCAGAGCGCCTTATCCCAACGAAGGCAGTTCAGAAATTATGTATGGTCGAGAAGATTTGCCGCGCCATTTTGTAGGCGACGCCACTCCCTCGCGCTTTGATAAGGAATTAGGTTCTTCTACTGACCAGGATTTAAAGGCGGGCAATATAACTAATAATATGGTAAAAAGAGACGCAGAGTTAGTTTTTCGAAGCGGCTTGCGCTATCTAGTGTTGCATAGAGCTAATTGCGCTTGGCTGGCTCCCGGACACGGTGCAGAAGTTTATAAGCACTTTCAAAGCGAACTTTCCAAACATTACGGCCCTCCTATTTACATAGATGAGCAAGCGACAATCTATAAATCGGAGCAATATGCCTCAGAGCACTGGCTTTAACTAAAAGCCTAATTTGCCGTCTTTCAAAACCAAAAATTTTATAATAAAGGACAATTCAGTGGGAATAGCCGGAGATATTGTACAAATCGTCGTCGTAGCGCTGGTTTGCGGATTGATCGCCCAGCGTTTAAAAATGCCCGCCCTTTTAGGCTATATTGTGGCAGGCATTCTTATTGGCCCCAATACCATGGGCCCCAAGATAGTTCATGTAGAACAAATCGAAGTTTTAGCCGATATAGGCGTAGCTCTGCTGCTTTTTAGCGCTGGCTTAGAGTTTCCCGTCGAAAAATTATCGCCCGTTAAAAAAATTGCTTTAATCGGTACACCTTTGCAAATTTTGGCTTGCGTAGGCTTAGGCTGCGCTTTGGGAGCTTGCTTCGGCTGGAATTGGGTTCATTGCGTCTGGTTCGGTTGCATTATTTCCGTTTCCAGCACCATGGTCGTCTTGAAAATTTTAGGTGAAAAAGGACTTACCGGCACTTTATCAAGCCAAGTTATGACCGCAATTCTTATTGTACAGGACTTGGCCGTTATCCCCATGTTGATCTTGTTGCCCGAATTGAACAACTTAAGCCAAGGCCTCGATATTTTGGGTATGGCTATAGTTAAATCTGTAATCCTGATTGCTGCAGTTGTAGCTATTGGTTCTACAGCCGTGCCTAAATTTATTGCCAAAATTGCCGCTTTGGGTTCTCGCGAACTCTTCATGGTTACTGTTTTAGCCTTCGGTTTGGGCTTAGGCTTGCTCACTTACGCCATCGGACTCTCCTTTGCTTTCGGTGCTTTCTTGGCCGGCATGATCCTCTCTCGCTCAGAGTTTAGCCACCACGCCTTAAGCGAAATTACTCCCTTGCGCGACTTATTCTCGCTGCTCTTCTTCTGCTCTGTCGGTATGTTGATTCAGCCTGATTTCATAGTCAAACACTGGGGTTTAATTGCCATTACCATCGGCGTACTTTTAGTAGGCAAAGTGCTTATCTTCGGTATTACTACCCGCATGTTTGGCTACGTAAATATTATGCCTATCGCCGTGGGACTTTATATGTTCCAAGTTGGTGAATTTGCCTTCGTATTGGCCCGCACCGGTATTTCCAGTAACGGTATAAGCAACGATATTTATTTACTTTGCATTACTGTAGCCGCCATTACTATCGCTATTACGCCTCTCTTTGCCAATATGGCCGATCCTATCTACCAATGGTGGAGAAAACGCACCAATACTAAGCCTTCTAATAGCATTCCTATGGCTCAAGTAGGTTTCAAAGATCACGTAGTTATCGTAGGCTACGGCTATATGGGCAGTTTCTTAGCTGAAGCTATTCCCAGTTCGACTAAAATTTTAGTTATCGAATCTCATCCCCAGCGCGTCAAAAAAGCCAAAGAAGATGGTTATGCCGTCATTGGAGGCAATGCCGCTTCTACCGATTTATTAAAAGCTGCCGATTTAGATAAGGCTATTTTGTTGATTATTACTATTCCCGATCCTATCGATTCGACAATGGTGCAAGAAGCCGTCCATGCTATCAATCCTAAGCTTAAAGTTATGGCTCGCGCCCGCAGCTTAGAGCACATGAAAGAATTGGTAAAACACGGTTGCAGCGAAGCGCTGGTGCCAGAATACGAAGCCAGTTTGACTATGATGCGCGACATTATGATCTTATTGAAAGTTAAAGATGTAACTATCGATGAATTTATTCAAGATGTACGTACTAAACAATATAGTCCTATCTTGGTGCGCAATTCTGCAAAAAGAAGAACTGTAGAAGTTTCTTCACAAGATCCTCCGCAAAAGCCGAATGTTACGGCTCCAGTGACAGCTCAGTAATAGTTAAACCCCAAATAGCTCAAGGCAACTTAATTTGAGCTAAATACCGAAAAGAATTCGCTTGAAGTTTTATTTTGTAAACTCAGGCGAATTTTTTTGCTTTTTCTAAGCTTTAAGGCTCGAGAAGGCGGTATTCATCAAAGAGAAAGCGAAGAGCGCTGAGCTTTCGGCATTAGTTTGCTCATCTTGTTAGCTAAAAAGTTTAAGGAGTTGCCACCTAAATGATCGCTTCAGCGCTCTGCCCCAACCAAGAGAATACTCAATTAGATTGCCAGTTGGCTATTATTGGCGGAGGTACCGGCGGTTTTGCCGCGGCCTGGGCAGCCTTGCGCCACGGCTTAAAAGTTGTCATTACTGAAACTTACGACCGTTTAGGAGGACAATTTACTTCTCAGGCGGTGCCCCCAGATGAGCATCCTTGGATTGAAAGCTGCGGCTCCACCAAATCTTATCGTCAATTCCGCCAATATGTGCGTTCTTATTACCGCCAATGGTACCCCTTAAAGGACGAAGCCTTGGCTCGTTGGGAAAAACTCAATCCCGGCGAAGGTTGCGTTTCCGCTTTATGTCACGAACCGGCAGTCAGTTCAGCTATTATTGAAGCTATTTTGCGCCCTTATATTAGCTCCAAACAATTGACTGTATTGTTGCATAGCGAGCCTATCCAAGCTGAAAAACAAGGCAATAAAATTGTGGCTGTAACCGTTGCGCAAAAGCAAGCTGACGGCCGCTCCAAGTTTTATCGCATAGTCGCTCCTTATTTTATTGACGCTACGGAAACTGGAGATCTGTTGCCGCTTACAGGTACAGACTATTCTATTGGCAGTGAAGCTCAAAGCGAAACTCAGGAGCCCCATGCTCCTTTAAAAGCCAATCCACAAAATCAACAAGCTATTTCCTGGTGTTTCGTTATCGACTATCAGCCTAACAGAAATAGCGTTATAGCTAAACCTAAAGATTATGATTTTTGGCGCTCTTACATTCCTGATGTAAATCCCGGCTGGGGCGGTCCTTTGCTTTCTTGGCAAGCTACCCATCCTATCACTTTGCAACCAGTGGTGCGCTCTTTTCATCCTATCCATCCTCAGCCGGAGCGTGGCCCGATGGATTTGTGGACTTTCCGACGCATATCTTGCGCGGCCAATTTTAATTATCCGACAGGCACTTCTGATATAGTATTAGTCAATTGGCCGCAAATAGATTACCTGTTGGGCAATATTATTGATGTGCCCGAAGAAGAAAAGCAAAAGCACTTGGAAGGGGCCAGGCAACTTAGCTTAAGCATGCTTTATTGGATGCAAACTGAAGCGCCCCGGGCTGACGGTCAAACGGGCTGGCCGGGCTTAGCCTTGCGTCCTGATATTACTCAAACGCCCGATGGCTTGGCGGCCGCTCCTTATGTTAGAGAATCGAGGCGTTTAAAAGGTCTCTTTACAGTGCTGGAGCAGCACGTCAGCTGGGAAGCCCGCCAAGCTATTACAGGTTTGAGTGCCGACAAAGTTAAAGCGGCCGAATTTGCCGACAGCGTAGGTATAGGTGCCTACCGTCTGGACTTGCACCCTTCTACTGCAGGCGATAACTATATAGATGTGAGCGCCTTGCCTTTCCAAATACCTCTGGGAGCCTTAATCCCGCAAAATACAGAAAATCTTTTGGCTGGAGGCAAAAACCTTTCCGTAACTCACATTACCAACGGCTGTTATCGCCTGCACCCGGTGGAATGGAATGTAGGTGAATCGGCCGCTTTATGCGCTGCTTATTGCTTAACTGAGCATATAAAGCCCGGCCAGCTGCACGCCGACACAGAGAAAATGCGCTCTTTCCAAAACAAACTGGTTGAAAACGGTATAGAACTGGCCTGGCCCCTCGAGACGCATGCTCTGTAACCGCGCCGCCAACCTAAGTTTCTGCCATGTTTAAGCTCAACTTATCCAACATGAATTGGCGGCGCGGCCTGGCGCCCAGTCATGGCCGAAAAAGAGCCATCTATCTGGTTATAGTTTTTGCTCTTTTTCTTTTTTTGCAAGCTGAAGTATATTTGCGAGCGCACGGTTATTATCCGCAAAGCGTATTGGCTCGTTGTGATTCCGATCCGCTCTACGACTGGCTAAAACTAACGGATCATATTTCTGTGCGCGGCAGTGTCATTTCCAAAGAAGATCCCAACGTCTTGGAAAACACAAATCCAGACACTTCGCGCCGCAGTTGGAACAGCGAAAAAAAAGACTATGATTCACGTATCTTAGTAGTAGGTTGTTCGCAAACATTCGGCATGGGAGTAGCCGATGAGCAAACTTTAGTTTGGCTACTCAACAAACGCTATCCGCGCACCCGTTTCGACAATTTCGGCGTCAAAGGTTACGGCACTTATCAATGCTTGCTAACTATGCAATATTGGCTAGAGCAACGCCACTATGACGGCGTAATTTACTTCTATATTAGAGATCACGGCCCGCGCAGCGCTAAGTTGCATTTATTGCCAGCTCCTAACCAAAAATATCGCTTAGGCCCTTATGCCGAGTTTGATCTTTTGGGACGCTTACATACCCATCCTTATTATACTCTGGACAATTTTGCTTCTCTCAGTTCCTCAGCATACAGTTTTATACGCTACTATTACTATCTCGCTCTTTATAAATTAGAACAGAGAGAGTCTTCTCAACAACAAGAGATAAAATATCGCCAACTTTCGGCAGCACTTATTAAAGAAATGGAAGCTATTGCCCAAAGTCACCAAGCTCGCCTGGCCGTCTTTGATATGGATCCCATAATGCCAGGCGAGCAAATGCCAGAACTTGACGGCGTTGTCAATATAGGCAATTTTAGATTCCAAGGGCCAGAATATCGCGTGGCCCAACAACCGCAAAATCACCCTAATGAGAAAGTACACGCCTATTGGGCGCAAAAAACTAGCGAATGGATAGACGCCCACCATTGGCTAGATTTTGGCAAAACAGCTCAAGGAGCAGCAGACAGAAAGTAACTGAGATTAAGCTTTTGTGGAGGTTTCTAAGCAATCGTGGCAGAAACAGGGGCGGGAGAAATACTCTGCAGTAGAAGGTAATTGTGCTATGACAATGAGTAACGAACATTATCGCATGGCTGAACTCCATCGCGAACGTGGCAAGCGTTGCTACGAATCCGGAGATATAAAAGAAGCCGTCCAAGAATTTACCGAAGCTTACAAGTTCGATCCGCGCGACGCGGAAGTGCTTTATAAATTGGCCGAAATTTACGGTGCCGCCGGTTTCATCGACCCTGCTGTGGATTTTATTCAGAAGAGCTTGCGCGAAAATTATATGAATATAGATGGCTGGATTATGTTAGCCAACCTCTATGCTCAAAAGGGAGGCGCCTATTTGGACTTAGCCCTCGAGCAACTCGTCCAAGCCTCAGGTTTAGATGACAACAATAGCATGATTCACTATCTGCGCGGCAATATTATGGCTCAGAAGGGCAAAACCGAAGAAGCCATCGAAAATTTGAAAAAAGCCTTAGAGCTCGATCCTAACAACGCTTATGCTAAGCATGACTTGGAAGCTTTAACCAAAGCTTAGAACACGCTCAGCTTCCTACATTTTAGAGAAAAAGGCACGCCCTCTAGTCTCTTACTTAAAAGAGAAAAGGACGTGCCTTTTTTTAGTATCGATATTGCCAAAAAATTATTCACCTAATTCCTTTAATTGATTGGCTTCATCTTTACTGATACTGAAACTTTCTACTTGGCCTCGAGAATCTAAGCGAATCCATAAACCGGGGTAGACAATTGCTTGAGGCAATTCTTTTAGAGGCTGCCCCAACTTAGATTTTACTGTTTTCAAACTAGATTCCGGCCATAAGCCTTCAGCTGTAGAGCCTTGATAGGCTTGCCAAGTCACGCCATCTTTAGTGCCAGCAGAATAAAGCAAAATGCTGCCCACCGTTCCATCCAAATAAGAGATTTCTAGCCCTTTGGAGGGATACTGGACTATTACATTACTAGGATTGAAAGGATTCTTGGTGACAGTTTCCGGTTGTCCCAGAGCTTTTTCAACTTTATCCTGAGTATCGAAAAGAACTACCTCTTTGACCCCTTGCCCGGGGACAATGGTGCCAGGATTAGGGCCATCAGCAGTGTTGCCAGTGCAAGCGGAAAGCAACAACGCTCCCCCTAAAATTATTTGACAAAGACTTTTTTTAGAAAACAAAACTTAATCAACTCCCAAAAAGGCAAAATTATTTAGTCGATACCAATATCATTTTGTGGTTCAGGCATGAAATTTTGCTGCTGAGCCTTATGCCAGGTGCGATACCTTACTTTTTCCTGAGTTTCTTCTAAGTCGGTATCTTTTTCATCAGGCAAAGGAGCAGCCTTGGGCACAATTAAAGCCGGTTGTTCGTTGGAATGCACAGCTGGAGGAGCAGGCACAGTCGGAGAATCGTACTTTCTTCCTTTGGTCTCGGTAGCAGCTTTAGGCTCGGCAGTGGCCTTGGGCTCGGCAGCAGCTTTCGGTTGAGCTGGAGCAGCTTCAGCTTTATCGATTTTTACTTCAGTAGCCTTAGGCTCGGCAGCGGTCTTGGGCTCGGCAGTAGCTTTCGGTTGAGCTGGAGCAGCTTTAGGCTCGGCAGTGGCCTTGGGCTCGGCAGCAGCTTTCGGTTGAGCTGGAGCAGCTTTAGGCTCGGCAGCGGTCTTGGGCTCAGCAGCAGCTTTCGGTTGAGTTGGAGCAGCCTTAGGCTCGGCAGTGGTCTTAGGCTCGGCAGCAGCTTTCGGTTGAGCTGGAGTTGCTTCTTTTTTGTGCACAGCTTGCGCAGTTTTGGGCTTAGCTTTTACTTTGGGCAATACGGACAAACGCAACTCGCGCTCTTCTTCGATCCATTGATTGGGCACTTTAAAAGCTTGCAAAACAGGGCGCAGAGGGATAACGGTAGCGGAGCCTATTTTACGAGCCGAGCCAGCAACCCAAGCTTTGCAACCTACGGGCACATCGTTAAAATCGAGCACATAATCGTCGTTAATAGGGAAATAAAGGATTTCTTTATTGCGACTGATTTTGACAACTTGTTTATCGTTGTCCCACTCTACATTCAGGCCAACAGCTGCAGCAATTTTAGGAGAGCCCCAGACACTGCCATCAATCATGGAAGGTTCGATAGGCCACTCGCGCAAACGCTGAGCGCCCACAGAAACACTTACACCGCTGACATAAAGTTCCTTACATATGCCATCAGTTTTAGCAAAGTATTTCAAATCGTCCGGCGCCACAGATAAGCCAACGTCTTGCAAAGTTTTGTTTACTGCTGTGGTAGGAGTTTTTTTCTTATAAACATCGGGATAAGTGACTAAATAGTAGCGATCTTCATCATAATCGCAACCGATTTTAGAGACTTCATAGTCGATACGCACCGGCCAACCTATTTGCACTTTTTCAAAAAGTTCGTGCACCGAGTTGGGATACATTCTCATACACCCATGCGAAACGGCCTGACCAATAGACATAGGTGCAGTAGTCGAATGGAAGCCAATACCGGGAGCGGTTATGCCAATCCAACGATCGCCCAAAGGGTTATCCGGGCCAGCAGGCACTACTTCATCTTTTAAGCCCGACCATTCCGGAGGGAACCAAGCCGGATCTTTGGTACGCGATTCGATAGTGTAACTGCCGACAGGAGTTTCAAATTTACCAGCCTGACCAATAGCGATAGGATAAAATTTTTCAAAAGATCCATTACGGAAAAGATAGACACCACGTTCTGGCAAATTTACCACTAAACCATTATCAGGAGGATTGCTAGGCAACACTCGACGTCCGGGAATAAGCAAAGATGTACCAGGAGTTACGTTGATGTTGTTGGGATCGCGCCCATTGGCAAAAGCGATATGCTCGATAGCTAATCCGTATTTTTGAGCTATGGTGTACAAATTTTCGCCGCTTTTCACCACATGAGTGCGATCTTTTCCTTTTACTTCACGCCAAATTCCCTCAGCGTCGGCTTCTGGAGCCGGTAGAAAGAAAAGAACCCCCACGCATAGGACGCTAAATTTTTTGAAAAATGATTGAAAATTCATAAAAGATTATCCTTGGGCCGATGCCAAGCCTTAATTCCTCCCCGCCTGTCACATAAATATCCTTGAAAGCACAGCCAATACGCCTTAATATAGCACAACTTCAAAGTTTAGGATCTGCGTCAGCAAAAAAACATTTTATCAAACTTAAATGGCAGGATTCCTTGTATAGGCTGAAAAGCTTTCTAAAGTACATCAGTTAACTGGCTTTTTTTTGGGATTTTTCATAATGTGCACTGAGCCGAAACTTATACGCGACACCTATTCTGTATGCCCTACTTGCTTGCAGGATGTACGTGCGAAAGTAATGGAAATTGAAGGGAAGGTATACCTTTGCAAAGAGTGCCCGGAACATGGCCCTTCCCAATGTTTACTTTCCGAACATGCCGACTACTATGCACCTTTAGATCGCTATTTCTTTTCGGTAATGCAAGATAAAGAATTAAAACAACGCGATTATCTAATTCGCATGACCGAAAAATGCAACTTACAGTGTCCCATTTGTCTAGCCAGTGCCGAATCAAATTCTAAGGAAACTCCTCCACCTGTCCCCGATCTTAAATTGGAGCAACTAATTGCTTTTATGGATCGCCACCAAGGACGCAGGCTAAAGATTGACTTAATTTCTGCCGAGCCTACGCTTTGTCGGGACTTACCTCGCTTTTTGCAAGAAATTCACAAGCGAGGCCATATTGCTTCTTTGCATACCAATGGTCTGAGGCTAGCCGACCGCAACTATGCAAAGTCGTTGCAAGAGGCGGGCCTGGATGAAGTTTTTCTTCAGTTTGACGGTTTTGACGACGAAGCCTATATGCGCATAAGAGGCGCTCGTCTAACTCATATAAAGCTAAATGTTCTGAAAAATTTAGAAGAGCTCGGCATAGCTACCAGTTTGGTCATGGTAGTCATGCCTCGATGCAACGAGCATGAAATTGGCAAAGTGCTCGACTATGCGAAAAATCACACTTTTATACGCGAAGTAATGTTTTTGGGTACCCGCGCTCTGGGTTATTTCCGCCAAAGCGAATCTTTGCTTATGCCCGATCAAGTAATTGACTTGGTGCACGAACAAAGCGGAGGCTTATGCCCCAGACAAGAGTGCTTCTATTTCCAAAAGCTTTACTTTGCGCTGCTGTCTTTCTTGGGCGTACGCAAATGTCTGTACGTACAGCATAACCTTCTAATTAGGCACAATAAGCAATTTTTGCCCATTTCAGATTTTGTAAATTGGCAAAAAGTTGAGCCTGTTTTGGATATACTCCCCCAAGTAAAGACTCCTCTAGAAAAAATCATGTGGTTCCTGCGCTTATGTTTCTCTTTACTGAGTTTCAAAGCGCTGAAACTACTGCCCGACTTTTTTAGTTTGTTTATTCGCCTAAAGTTGGGGTGGAATTTGCGCCAACTTCCCAACGCTCCCTTGCTTATAGGCTATATTACGGCTTGCGATCCTCTTAACGTTGATAGGAAAATAGGAAGCTATTGCGGTAAAGGCGAGCTAGCTGTCGATATAGGTTTGCACGAATCTGGTTCTGAAGCCAATATCGAGCGCGAGCGCTGGTGGGCCAAACAAACTAAACGCACTCCTCAATACCAAACTACTTGAGCAATTCCCTAAAAGAATTGTTCAAAAACTTCAGCCGATTTTACATAGTTTGGCCTTACAGTCAAAGTAGACCGAATCGGTTAATAATATATGCCGGAGGCATAACTTGTCGGCCACCCCCCTATCCGTCCCTACTCTACACCGTCCGCCTTCACCCCTTTACAAAGAGCTGAAGAAAAAAGGACGCATTTACCCTGCACGACCTGGAATCTTGGAGATAGATTATGATACCGGCCTGTTTGGAATAGAGTTTCCAACCGGCGGAGAAACTTCTATCGAAACAGAACTAACTCGCACCAGCAAGCATTTTCCCTTAGCCGGTGTTGAAAAGTTCCAGCAACCTTCTGACGACGATCCGGAAAACGGATGCAAAGTCTTTTATTTCGATTCTTCCAGTAGCAATGCCAGAGGTTCAGGCGAATTGCATTTTGCCCAAACTAGCGGCCACAAACGCACTAATTCTATGAAAATTCGTTTGGAAGTAGAATAAAAGATCCAACATAAAAAAAGAGCTTTGCCCAAACAATTGGACAGAGCTCTTTTTTTTAGCCTTACAAACTATTTCTTCGCTTATTCATGGCGCAGAGCCTGAATAGGATCGAGCTTAGAAGCCTGTACGGCAGGATAAAGTCCGAAGAAAACACCTACTGTAGCTGAGAAAACTACAGCCATGATAATGGCCGCAGGCGAAATTTGCATACTCATAGACATAAACTTCGAAGCTAAAGTGGTTAAGATAAAAGCCAGAATTACGCCTATAACGCCTCCGACCAAACTTAACATTAGAGACTCAACCAAAAATTGGCGTAAAATATCGCTTCCTTTAGCTCCCAAGGCCATGCGGATACCGATCTCACGAATTCGCTCAGTGACAGATACCAACATAATATTCATAATGCCGATACCGCCTACCAACAACGAAACAGAAGCGATACCACCCAAGAAGAGTGTAAACGTTTGCGTAGATTCAGCCATCATGCTGGCCAATTCTGCTTGAGTATTTACCCTAAAATCATCTTCATCGCTATCTTGCAAACGGTGACGAGAGCGCAATAAAGCGGTAATTTCCTCTACACAACTATCAACCACATCTTCACTTTTGGCCGAGCACTGAATATTGCGCAAATAGCGTAAGCTAAACAGACGGTACATAGCTGTAGTGTAAGGCACCAAAACAGTATCGTCTTGACTGGGGCCAAAGCCTCCGTCACCTTTAGCTTCCAATACGCCTACTACCAAAACCGGCGTTTTGTTAATACGCACACTCTGACCTATAGGATTGACACTGGCAAACAGTTCGTCGGCCACAGTAGCGCCCAATACGCACACCTTTACGCGACCACGCACATCTTCGTCGGTAATGAAACGACCTCTAGTTAAGTTCCAGCTTTTTATAGCTTGATAACCTTCAGCGCACCCCACCACCGTAGTAGACCAGTTTTGCTCTTGAAAAATTACCTGAGCAGTATTTTGTGTGATAGGACTGACCTGAGCTAAATCGGGCACAGCTTCGCGAATAGCTTCGCTATCCTGAACAGTAAGGCGCGAACTTCCGTAAGCGCCGCTGCGGGCACCGCCTTGGCGTACAGACCAGGCAGAAACTGTAATAGTATTGGTTCCCAAATTGGCAATGCTGGACTGAATGGAATTTTGCGTACCAGTACCGAGCGCCACCATGGTGATCACGGTGGAAACGCCGATAATAATGCCCAACATTGTCAGGAAGGAACGCATTTTATTGCGCAGCAGAGCTAAGCCTGCAATGCGCACAATCATAAACCAACTCATAACTTTTTATCGTTTAGAAGGGAGGACCGCCGCGTCTTTTGTTACTATTGCTTGACTTAACTAAGCTCTTGTCGGTACTGCCCACTACGACTAAATCTCCTTCCTTCAAATCGGGGGACTCAACTTCCGTATTGGTACCATCGGTTAATCCAGTCGTAACTTCTATACGCACTAAACTGGTGGGATCGTTTTTGTCCTCTATGTAAAGGGCACGAATAGCTTTTTTCTCGACGACATCGCCACTAGTAGAAGTACCAGCAACTTCTTCAGCAGCTTTACCATCGGTACCAGTGATATTAACTACTTCACTGGGCTTAAAGCGCAGAGCGGCACTGGGAACCAGAAGAATATCGCTGTGTTTCAAAGTTTGGATATTAACCGTAGCGGTCATGCCGGGGATAAGGCACATATCAGGGTTGTTAGTGGCAATAATAACTGGGAAAGTTACTACATTGTTGGTAGTTTCGGCAGATTTGCGCACTTCCTGAACTTTGCCTTGGAAGATTTTGTTGGGCCAAGCGTCGACAGTAAAACTGGCTTCGTCGCCAACATGGATTTGACCAATATCGGCTTCGTCTACCGTAGCTTCCACTTGCATAGAGTCTAAGTTTTGCGCCAACTTAAATAATTCAGGGGTCTGATATTGAGAAGCTACCGTCTGACCTTCGGAAACTTCAATGCTCAGCACAATACCATCGATAGGAGAAGTAATGCTGGTTTTGCTTAAATCGACTTTGGCAGAATTTAAGCTGGCTTCAGCTTGCTTAACATCGGCAGCAGCACCGGCTACAGAAGCTTCGGAAGCGGCAGCATCGTCACGAGCAGCTTCTACTTGAATGCGAGCCGCCTCGACATCGGCTTGAGCGCCTTCTAAGCTAATCATAGCTGATTGCAAATCTATTTGAGCGCTCTTTAAGGAGGCATTGGCTGCGTCTAAGCTAGCTTTAGAAGCGTCGACTGAAGCCTTACTGGTAAGCATAGAAGTGTAAGCATCGTCACGCTCGCTGCGCGAAACCAAATCTTGAACGAAAAGCTTATTCCAGCGCTCATAATTGGCTTTAGCGTTGATATATTCGGCTTCGCTTTTTGCCAAATTGGCTTTGGAAGTATGGAAATTGGCTTGAGAATTGGCAACGCTGGCTCGGGCATTTTCAACCGCAGCCTGGCTCTTTTTAGCTTGAGCTTGCTGAGAGAGCAAGGAAGCTTCAGCTTTTTTGACAGCCGCTTTAGAGTTGCTGGCTTTAGAAACAGCATTGTCGTAAGAAGAGCGATAACGAGCCAAGCTAGCTTCGGCTTTATCAACTTGCGCTTGCAAAGTTTCAGGGTTAATTTGGGCTAATATTTGACCTTTTTTTACTTTGGAGTTGTGCTCTACGTAAATTTTATCAATTACGCCCGAAACTTCAGAACCGACGTCGACCGCAGTTACGGCTGTAAGTTCGCCGGTGGCTGTCACCACCGACTGAATAGTGCCCTTACTCACAGGTTTAGTTCTGAAAACTTGTTTATCGTTAGCACTGCGCGAACGCATGAACAGGAATCCCCCGCCCACAGCAATGGCGACAATGATTAAAATTATCAGAATCCGCTTCATTATTTTTCCTCTCTAAGGCTTGGGAATTCAGCTTTTATTTTTTCTGCCGAAGCACCGCTATCAAATACTTGCGGCAATTCAGGAACAGAGTCCAAACTTATTTCTTCTTTTACTTCAGGCAAATTATCCATATCATCTACGCCTAAAGCTTTAATCATGACAGCTTTGGCAATGCGCAAATCGTTTAAAGCAGAAGCGTAATTTACTTGGGCCTGAGAAAGACTCACTTCAGCATCTGAAACTTCGACGCTGCTACCTACGCCGACTTTGTAACGAGCAGCAGCTAAGCGATACTTTTCCTGGGCCGAAGCCATAGCCGCCTCAGCTGAAGCGATAGAAGCTTCAGATTGGCGCAAAGCAACTTCAGCGCTCTTTACTTCTTGGAAAATTTGCAAACGCTGATTTTGAAAATCTTCGGCCAAAGCTCTAGCCTTTATTTTTTGGGCGCTTTCCTCATATTTGCGCAAATAGCCATCAAATAAAGACCAATTAAGACTTAAACCGACGCTCCAGTTACCTTCAAAAGGCGAAAGGGAACCGCTGCCGCCCACATTGGCGCTAGCTCGCAAGGTAGGATAACCATCGGTACGAATCACGTCCAATTCGTTTAAAGCGGAACGCAAAGCGATCTGGCAATTGAGCAATTCCGAACGATTGGCTAAAGCGGTTTGCAATAACTTGTCAGAATCGAGTTCGCCCAAATGCTCCCAATAAGGATCCAAACTCAGCTGATAAGGTTCATCTTTAGAACGTCCCATGCTTACATTGAGCGTCACCCAATCTACCATGAGCTGAGTTTTGGCCTTGACTACTTCATGTTGAGCTGAAGCTAAATCGGCTTCGGCGGAAACGACGTCAGCTTTGGCTTTAGTGCCGGCCGCATAATGCTGACGAGCTTCGTTTAAGCGAATTTCGCGATTTTGCACGTTTTCTAAAGCGATCATCAACAAAGTCTGGTCGATATAGCAAGAAAACCAGGCTTTGCGAACTTCGAGCAAAACCTTTTGACGCTGACTCTCCAAATCAGCCAAAGCTGACGCTTCTGCCAATTCGGCACGACGTAAACGCGGACGGCGGCTCAAATCTATAAGAGTTTGGCTAGCCGTAATGCCGGCATTAACTCGGCTGTTGGAACGGCTATTGCCTCCGGAAGCTACTTTAATGGTCTGGCCGGTTGTGGGGTCGGTCATAGTACTTTCATTTTGGCTGACGAACATACCGCTATGAGTAAAACCAGCCGAAAAAGAAATAGAAGGATAAATATTGCTAAGCCACTGTCCTAACTGTTCGTGAGAGACCATGGCTGCATATTTACTTGATTGCAAAGCCGGACTGTATTGCAAAGCATACTCTTCAGCTTGGAATAGAGTAAGCGGAGCGGCATCTTCAGGAATAGAAGCTTCCTTTCTCAACCGTTCCAGCACTTTTTGATCGACTTGCATTACGGACTTATATTGCTCGCGTACACTCTTATCAGCTTTGTCAGCTTCGGAAGTGACTGAGCCGCTTGCTTGGCCTGCAGAAGCGCTGACGCCCCGGGCAGGTACACTTTCTGCTTCAGGCGAACAGCTACCGGCTTGAGTAAGGCTCAAGGCGGTTCCAGCTATGGCCACACAAAGCAGAAGCCATCTTTTTGAGTAGAAAAAATTCATGCTATACGCTCTCAGCTTATTTGTTTATGCTCCAATATGCACAATATTAATTAGGTAACTACGTGGGCTTTTATTTACAAGTCACAAACTTGTTTCCCCTTAGTTCTAATTAAGATATAATAAAAAAGTTTGTTTCCCACCGGGAATAAATATGTCATAAATTCTTTGTCTGCTTATAAAACTTCAACAATTACCTATATGGCTGCTTTTATAGCCATTACTTTAGCCCTGAGAGCTCTGCCTGCTCCGCCGGTTATGCATGGTTTTTTTAGATTTGTCGCCTTTCCTATCATCTTATCTGGGTTTATATTGGGCCCCAAAGCCGGCTTTTGGGTAGGTGCCATTAGCGATATTTTGGGTTGGGTTGTTTTTCCCAGCGGCCCTTATTTTCCCGGCTTTACCCTCACCCAGGGGTTGACCGGTTACTTGCCAGCCAAATTGCTGGGTACGCAGCCGCGCTCTTGGTGGCGACTTTTGGGAGCTATTGCGGCAGGCCAATTATTGACAAAATTTTTCTTGGTTCCGCTCTTTCAACATATACTTTTTCAACCTACACCCAACTGGCTCACCACTTGGTATTACATAAGTTTAGCCTCCCTACCAGCCCAAGCTTTTCATATCCCGCTTTACACTTGGCTGGTAGCTTGTTCACTGCGTTGCCTGCCGCCTTCCATTCTCGGCGCTACTACTATCGAAGCGCCCTCATCGTCGGCCGCAACCAAATGCACCAAAAATTAAAATCGGCTTAGCCGCATGGCCAAGCCGATTTTAACTATCCTTTATGTTGAAAAAACTTAGGAGCGACGCTCACGCGGCACGCGAATGCGCTTAACGCCTCCGTCATTTTTTCTATCGTAGGAGCGGCCGGCGAAACGCTCACCATTGCCACGCTCGAAACGGTTGCTGCGGCTGCCGAAACGCTCGGGGCGACGTCCGTCGCGACCAGAAGAGAAGCGGTCGCTGCGTTTTTCACCGTGGCTGAAACTCTTCTCACCAGAGCGGCGCTCGCCATAGCCAGAACGACCAGAAGAGAAACGCTCACTGCGCTTATCACTGCGACCGCCAAAACGATCGTCGCGACGGCCTTCACGACCAGCATAGCGATCGTTGCGTTTATCAGCGCGACCTTTGTGCTCAAATTTGCGATCGGTGCGACGAGGATAACGCTCAGAACGACGCTCATCATCTTCGCGACGACCGTAACCTCTATCATTTTGACGATAGGCCATATCGAAACGGCGAGGATCATCTTTAGCAAATTCACGAGGAGCACGACCGCCTTGATCGCGATCATCGCGTTCGTAGTCACGGCGAACTAAACGAGCAGCCCAACGAGGGGCGCGTCTAGTTTCGACGGCAGCTTCGGAAGCGGTTTCGCTAGCAGGCTCAGCCTTTTCTTCGGCGGAATGCTCTACGATGCGCACATGCTCAGCTTTGGGAGCGACTTCGGGAGT
Source organism: uncultured bacterium (assembly GCA_934636825.1). Classification (GTDB taxonomy): domain Bacteria; phylum Vulcanimicrobiota; class Xenobia; order Xenobiales; family Xenobiaceae; genus Bruticola. The sequence goes on from CAKUBG010000001.1 coordinate 150,591, forward strand.
AGAGAAATCTTGTTCGTCTAAAGAGACGGCAGCTACGGGAGCTTCAACCGGCTGAGGCTGAGCTTCTACAGTAGCGGCAGGCTCGATATCCTCGGCAGCAGCTTCGCTATTAAACTCAGGAACTACAGGTTTTTCACGACGAGTATAATTGCGCAACTCTTCCTTGGCATAGTCGGCATAATGACTTTCCATACTGGCAGGACGAGCCGCTGCACGCTCTCTGGAAGCGGCTTTGCGCAACATGCGTCCCATGCTAGGCAGCCTTCTGATAGCATCGCCAATACCGTCTAAAACGTAGGTGGAAATATCGGTAGGCAAAACACCGCTGGGGCCAACTAAGACGTTGGGCTGGAAGAATTCTTCGGCGTACTTTTCAAAGTAGGCGTTGATCTTGTTGGGGCTCTCATAGGCTATAGTCTCATGGTTGATACCGCCTATCACAGAGCGCTTCCACTCGGCAATACCGTTGCGCAAAGATTGCTTGGCTGCGAAGTGAGGCCAACTGACTACTTGAGTTTTGTAAGATTCAAGCGTATCGAAATAGAGACGTTTGCTATCGATACGCAAAATATTAAACGGAGCGGAAGAAGCAGCTTCCAACACTCTGTTGTTATAAGGCTGGCAAAGTTCTTCGTGACTCAAAGGATCAAGCACATCATAGGCAGCCTCAGTTAAGGTAAAGAAGATACCTTTAATGCCAAGTTCCATGGCTTTTTGCACATACTTTACCTGAGAAGCAGAAATAATATCTAAAGCGGCTTTAACTATTTCCGGGCGGCGTCTAGCCGTAGTCAAGACCATATCAGGACTAGACAATTTGCATAAAACTGTCCAGGGGCTGTCCACAGAATCGACAACCCAAACATCATCACTCTTTAAAGAGCGCACAATCTTGTCCAAAGCTCTTAATTGATGTCCCCAGTATCCCTCTTCGGCTACGATACAAGGAATCTGTAAGAAATCGCTGGCCTTGTCAAAGCTGCGCAAGTTAGTCAAAGGATAAGGATATCCATTCATTACTCGAAGATAATCGAGTTCAAAGCGTCTGGCAAAAGCGATATGCACATCGGCGACTGCATCACCGGACATATGCTGCAAACCAAAATTGTACCAAAAAGAAAAAGGAGGTCTATCGACCTCTGCCCCCGCCAAAGCGGCTTGAATGCGTTCCGAACTGTTCATAAGGAACGCCATTCAGCAACTACAAGTAAGCTCCTGCCCTATCAGACAAACAAAAAAGGGCAGGAGCTTCGATTTTGTGGAAGTCCTGCCCTGACTTGATTGATAGACTATTTATTAAGATATTTTGAAGCGTAAACGCATACGCCATCGGCCAATCCGTCAGCTATCGACTGACGATAATTGGGATCGCCGAGCAACTTAGCTTCGGTAGGGTTACTCAGGAAAGCCGTCTCAATCAGCACAGCCGGCATTTGCGAATGCACCAATACAAAGAAACGATCTTGCTGAATGCCGCGATCGTAACGTCCGCTGGCTCGCAATAAGTGCGGATAGATACATTCGGCCAAGGCGCGATCGGAACGTTTATACACATGTAAAGACGTGCCTTCAGCGGCGCTTGAAGCAGCGGCGTTACAGTGGACACTGACGAAAATATCAGCGTTGGCATTGGCGCCAACATCAACACGAGCTCCAAGCTCTTGAGTATTGGAAGAGCCGGCCCAAGTGACGTCACGATCTGTTTCCCTAGTCATAATGACATTCCAACCACGACGGCGTAAGTTGTCGGCCATTTTTAAGCAAATATCCAGAGTGACGTCTTTTTCCATATAGCCATAAGCATGACTTACACAACCAGAGTCGGAGCCGCCATGACCGGCGTCAATGCAAATAGTTTTGCCTCCTCCACCTATAGCAGTGTAAGAGGAAGTGCCACTTAAAGCGCCTGAGCCGCTCAAAACGGCCATGCTGGTATCAATTTTATCTTCAGATATAGCTAAACAAATGCTGTTGGGAGCTGTACCCGAACTAACTTTGACGCCTACAGCATCATTTAAGTCCAGCACCACACGAGTAATCGGAATAGGCTTAGCCGCATACTGAGAGATACGCACTTGCTCAACCAAAGTGCCGTCTATCTTTTTGGTAATTTTATTATCGGGGAAAACCACATGTTTGAAATCAATAACGAAGCGATTTTTACCCTCTGTTAAGCGGCGCCATTCATAGGCAACCGGACCGCTAAAAGCTATAGTAACATTGCTATTAGTAGAGCTGGCGGTGCTGAAACGACCAACATCGCAACTGACTACTTTTTCATTTTTGTATTGAGAGACAGCTGACTGAGGCAAACTGAGCGCAAATTTAAAGTTTGTACCAGTATGACTAACTGGAGGAGAGATTTTTAATCTGGGAGTAGTCGGTACTACAATACGCGACACTGCCGGGCCTAAAGAGAATTGTCCCAAACGAATATCACCAATTTCCGGATGATTTACCCTTAAACTGGTAGTATCTAAGACGCCGCCAGCTATGTCGATAACATAACGATCCGGTTTAGAAAGTTTAAAGGTAGAAAAAGTAACCGGAGCACTGGCTGTCACATTTAGAGTTAAATCAGCTCCACTTCCGTCCAAGCGTACAGAAGTAATCAGAGGATCTATCCAGCCTTTACCTTTGGCATTATCTATAGTGACACGTACATCCAAGAAATCTTCCAAAATGGAAATGGGGCAAAAATAAGTACCGGATATTTCTCTGATACCTACATCTAACATACGACCGCCCAAAGAATCGGCCATTTGCATTTGGTCAATTTTTAGAGTATTGGTCTTGCCATTGCGGGTTACACTGAGTGTTTTGGAGCTTTGATTCCAACTCCAAGCCGAAGCTCCGAAAGCAGAAGCGATAGATTTTATGCTGGAAGCCTCAATTGGCACAAAGTATTCATCTTCAATACCAGTTGTGCGTACAGTTAAAGGATAACTTCTGCCTTTGGCAACTACGCTGATATTCTTAGGCGAGCCGACAACAATTTGCGCGGGCAAATCGGCGGAGGCTTGTTTAGGATTGCTAGACCGTCCGCGCCTGGTAGTATTTACCGTAGTACTGCCGGTATTCTTTTTAACCTCAGATTTAACATTTGTACTGGAAGAAGCAGCCGGAGTCTTTACGTTCGTAGAAGTTGAACCGGAAGGAGTTTTGCTTTTGTTATAAGACGGAGCTGCACTAGGCGCGGGAACAGAAGGCTGAGTGTGCGTCTTTTTACGGTTCGTGGTATTCCTATTATGAGTCTTTCCCCAAGGGAAACCTTTAGAGCTGTTAATTTTTTTGCTACTCCTGGAGCGACTGCGACTCTTAGTGGAACTTTTTACCGAAGAGGTCTTCTTGGAAGAAGACTTTACTTTGGGCGCAGGGGCCGCTTGAGAAGGTTTTACTTTAGTTGAAGTGCTGCTCTCTACAGAAGCTCCACTCCCGCTATTTAAAGGATCATCAGGAATTTTAATAAGAACCGGGGCCACTCCGTCCTCTTCGTCAGAGGGATCGGCCCAAGCTTGTCCACTTAAGCACAAGCACATCAAACAAGCGATTATAAAAGTTAAACTCCGTAATTTATTGTGCATAGCCAACGATCATGCCAAACTCTCCCACTTTGGCGTCCATTCTTTCCTACACATAGTAGAACAAAATACGCCCCGTTTTCACAGGCAGGGCGCCTTGTTTCTCTTCCTTGTCCGTTTAGCCTGCCAACACCAGACAAACACCTTGGCCATTGGCAAGGTAAGACATGTTATTTACCGAACCGGTGCTTCAGTTTAAGTTCTTTTTACGGTCACCGTTTCAAAATAAACGCACCATTTTATTTTTTAGAAAATGTATATTGCCGATACTCACATTCATCTTAATAGCGAAGAATACCAAACCAACCGTTCACAACTAATTGCCGAAGCCAAGCAACAGGGAATGAACGCTTTCATAGTGCCCGGTACCGACTTACCCACTTCCCAAAGCGCCGTAGCTCTGAGCCAACAAGAGAGCTCGATTTTACCTGCTGTGGGTATTCACCCTCATGAAGCCAACAGTTTGAGCGCCGAAGCCTTACAAGGCATAGAAGAGCTCTTTCCCTACGCCATAGCTATTGGTGAAATAGGCTTAGATTATCATTATAATTTTTCTTCACCAGAACAGCAGTTAAAATGTTTGGAAGAAAATTTTAAATTGGCCCAAAAAGCCGATTTGCCAGTCATTTTGCATATCCGCGAAGCCGATACGGATATGTTGCAATTTTTGCAACGCTTTGGAGTACCCCATAAAGGCGGCGTTGTGCACTGCTGCAGTTCAAATTGGGAAACAGCCCAAAAATATTTAGCTTTGGGCTTTTATATAGGCATTACCGGTATGGTAACTTTCCCTAAATTAAAAGATGTGGCCGAAATTGCTGCCAAATGCCCAGCCGATAGACTACTTGTCGAAACAGACGGCCCTTATCTAGCGCCAGTGCCTAAGCGTGGACGTATTTGCGAACCGGCTTGGCTCAAAGAATACACTTTGCCCTACATTGCCCAGTTACGCGGCCAAAGTGTCGAAGAGACGGCTCAACAGACTGCAGCCAACGCTTGCCGCCTCTTCGGAGAACGCTTGACGAAATTGCTGCAATAGTACAATCCAATAAAAGATAGAAACTATTTTAAACGGCAATTTGCACGGCCCCAAGTTCCCAGCACCAAGAGCTAACTGAGAGGAAGAAAAAAAACGTGAGTAAAGATCAAGTTAAATTTCTGTTTGTAGGTTTAGGCAATATCGGATGCCAAGCCGTACATAAAGCCGTAACCACTGTAGCGGAAGCCTACTCTCCTTCAGTAAGGGGCCTTCTGCTGGATACAGCCCGCGCTTCTATCGAATCTTTTTCTCCTTCTCCGTTACTGAAAAGCGTTTATTTAGATACGCTCAAAGGTACCAGAGCGATCCAATTGCGCTCACAATCTAAAGTTTTGGACAGCTGGCTCCCCAACTTTCCCATGACTTTGGAGCCAGGCAGCGGCCTTTTCGGCAATAAAGCTTTGGGACGCTTGGCTTTAATTATCAATGTTGTGCAAGTTGCCGCAACTTTCAAAGAGCAAGTAAAAGAGCTGATGGCCCCGACAGACAGCGATTGCGAATTGCAAGTAATTATTTGTTGCTCTTTGGGAGGCGGCACAAGTTCGGCTCATATCGATTTAGCTTATTTACTGAGAGCTCAACTGGAAAGTTTGCAAATTAAGCATAAGCTTATCGCTCTTTTGCCTTATTCCAAACAATTACCTGAAGCCGAAACTACCGCTGCCAATATTTACGCCGGTCTAGTTGAGCTCAATCATTGGATGGATGGCTCCACTTTACACAAATTTGCCTGCGATCTCGATGAAGTAAACCTTTGGGAAATTCCTGAAGACGAAAGTAAAGCCAATAAACGCGACGAGAGCACTGCCGAGATTCTAGCTAAATTAGATATTTATTTGGCAGAAAATGTCAGAAATGTTAATCCCGGCTTAGGTAAAGAGCAAAAAGAAGGTGAAGAGACGCAAGACGAAAGCGATACCAAGCGAAAAGTCGATAGCAAAATAGATCTAAAAGAATCTTGCGCTTCAGCTTACGATCTTATTCTTTTTAACAGTTTGGAAAAATTCAACGATGATGTGGAATTTCAAGCGCTCAGCCACGCTTTGGTGCGCCTAGCTTATTGGTATTTTGAGGTACCTCACCTATACAATCGCATATTCCAAAGCTTAACTGCCACCACACCTCAGGAAAAATCTTCAACTTTAGCTATAAATTCAACTGAAGAAACAAACGAATCGGACAACCACAACTACGCCGATTTGCATTCTTATCAAGTGGCTCGTCCCACCCAAAAAATCCTGAGCGTGGCCCGCAATCTTTCCAGTCAAGCGGTTATTTCCGAGCTTTACAATCTCTTCTTCGAGAAAGACTTAGAGCAAGATAGCGTACGCGGTTTAGAAATGGGCAAAGAGTTTATCAAGGCCCGCAGTTTAGATTCTTTGGAAGTTCACCAACGCTATACCAAATGTTGGCAGCAATTGGAAAACGGCCTCTACGACGCCGCCTCGTTTATCGAGAAAAAACTGGCCGAAGTGCGTCAAAATCCAATTTACGGCGACGAATTGGTGGCCTATTGCCGAGTTTTCGATACCGAATTGCAAAAATTAGCCGACAAATGCGAAACTCAGCCAGACTTTTTTGCCGCTTTGGCTAAAACTACCAAAGATATAAGCGATGATTTTGTCGTCGGTATCGACAATGTAATCAGCGACACGGTAAACAGGCAACACAACGGTATTGCCATGCAAAGTATGATTGACGAAGTAAATAAACAACTTTCTTTCAGCTTAAGCGCTTTACATGAACGCACCAATAATGCCAAGTCGGAAATGATCCGCCTGGAAGAGCAAAAAAATAAAGCTATCGAAAGCTTAGCTGCTTTTAAGCCCTCCATTTGGCAAAGGATGATGCGTAAAGTAGACTTTGCACCTTTGGAAGAAGCGCGCAAAGTTATTACCGAATATTACAACAACGTATTCGTCAGCTACGTAGGACGCGAAGAAGTAAACGCTTTCTTCAATATGATCAATGTATGCGAAAACACTACTAAACGCTTACACAAGTTGCGCCAATTTTTAGACGATTCTACTTCAGCTTTAAAAAGCTCCAATCGCCATTTGTATAAACAAATTTTGGAAGATGCCGACGAGCCTCTGATTTCTTCTCAAGAAGCGGTCAGCTATATTGCCTCTCACGCTTCTCCTCCGGATTTAATGTCATTCGTCAAAGCTCTGGATCAGCTTACAGACTTCAATTTGCTCGATTTGCCAACGAATTATTCCTTGCCAGATTGGCTGTCCGCTCTCAGAAAAGTTGTGGCCGAGCTTTATCCTATGCACGATCCCAAAACAGCGGACGAATTTTTAAAGAACTATCCCGAAGACAAATTAGATAAAAAGCTGACCGCTATCGGAAATAGCATTGCCTCACAATTTGTTTATGCCACTCCGTTTAATTTACCTGGTGACTCTGCACAAAGGCAAGTGCTGATTTCTTTTGATACTTGCGCCAATCTTGACGCCACTTCCGAAGCCGATAAGCAAAGCCGCCAACAAGCAAAATATTTGCATCAAGCTATACAAAAAGCCCGTTTTTCCGTGCCAGGAGTAGTTATTGACGAGCCGCAATCGGAAACTTTAGATTTTGTAGAGCTTACTAATGGTTTTACTTTGGCCGATCTGGAAATATCAGAATACAAAGACGCCTACTTGGAGTCGCTTATAAGAGGCAGTAGGGCTATGCAATCTCGCAAAGATGTCAAATTAAAATCACTGCTTAAAGTAGACAAGCGTACCCATTTCAACGTTGTATTGCTACTGGCTTCAGCTTTTAAATTTGGCGTCTTACAAGAACGTGAAGATCCCAATTCCTATGACAAAGAGTTGCGCCTTACCAGTAATAAATGGATGGATTTAACCTCAATAAGGGCTTGTCTGAAAGTTTTTGCTGATCCTGTCGAAGCCTTAATTTTTGAGAACAATTTCTATCAAGAACTATTAAAATGGCGACAGCAGCAAATGAATAGTATGGGCATGAATGCTTGGCTTAAAGCTATGGCTCCGGACGCTTGGGGAGGAGAACCTTTTGTCAATCGCCCCGAATCTTGCTTCAGTTCTTTGGAGCTGGATAAACATATGCTCACTTTGCAAAGCTTGATGTCACGCGATTTGGAACGCCACTGGCCTTCTTGGAAATATAAAATTGCTGAATATCTCAACAAAGGGTTAGATTTGAAAGCAGCTATAGCTAAAACAGTACAACCAAGCATTGCCGAATGGCTGGAAGTACGCTGGAACAAGGAGCACACCCTGTAGAACGGAGTTCCCCTTCCCCTTTTTTGGGGCAGGTCTACCGCTTCATGTTACGAAAAAGAAGCCGCTATGAAGAATTTCCCCTTTTCTTTTAAAACTTTAGTTGTCACCTTAGCTTCTGCCGCTTGCTTAGCCGCTCCCCTCGCTGCTTGGGCTGAAGAGCCTGCCCAGCCGATAAGCAAAGGCCATGCTCTTTTCAACAGCATGCAAGAGCATATTATAAAAATTTCCGATCATATTAAAAGCACCGTAGTACATATTGAAGTGCTCTCTAAAGTCGGCAATCAGAGACGCAAAGCTACTGGTAGTGGTTTGATTTTGTCACCCGACGGCAAGATCGTTACGAACTACCACGTTATTGACAAAGCTCAACTAATCACAGTTATTCTGGATGATAAGAGCAAATATACCGCTGAAATCATTCGTGACGACCAGCAAACCGACTTGGCGTTCTTAAAAATTAAGCCTAATCGCGCTTTGCCTTACGCTCAATTGGCCGATTCCGATAAAGTACAAGTCGGTGAATGGATTATTGCCGTAGGTAATCCTTACGGATTTGATCGCACCGTTTCTTTTGGTATCGTCAGCGGTAAAGGACGCTTTATCCCCGGAGCCGACAACGGAGTTCCCCTTATTAACGACTTTATACAAATAGACGCCTTAATCGATCCCGGCAACTCCGGCGGCCCCTTGGTCAATATGAATGGCGAAGTTGTTGGTATCAACTCTATTGGCGTCGGCCGCGGCCAGGGTTTTACTATTCCCTCCAATATTGTCAAAGATGTAGATAGTCGCCTCGAAGTAGAAGGTCATATTCAGCGCGGTTGGTTAGGCATATTTATGCAACCCTTCACAGAAGAATATGCCGCCTTCATTAAACAACCCGATTTGCGCGGTCTCTTGGTAAGCGATACTACTAAAGACAGCCCCGCTTACAAAGCCGGTTTACGCAGCGGCGACATTATTACCAAGCTCAACGGAAAAGTGGTCAATGCCGACAGCGACGAAGCTTTAAATCGCGTCAAACTCGAAGTTGCTCAGTTGTTGCCCAACGCCAAAGTGCCCATTGAATATATTCGTAATGGCAAAAAATATGAAACTGCTGCCGTTTTGGGCGTACAGCCTAACGTAACTACCAACGATATCGAAACTAGCTACGGCTTTATTGCTAATGAAATTACTGTGGCTTCCGAGCTGGAATATCGTCTCTTAGACCGCGACGGTATGTTAGTTTCCAAGGTTGAGAAAGGTTCCGCTGCAGCCAATGCCAGCCTCTCCGTGGGTGACGTCATTACTAAAGTAAATGATAAACCTATTCACAATGCTAAAGATCTAAAAGACGCCTTAAATAGTGTCAAAAACGACAAGCACTTCTTAATTACTGCCAGACGCGGCTTAGTTAAAGTCTTCTGTCTTATCGACACCTCTACTTACGGTGTAGCCGATCCTTCCAAGACAGAAAAAGAGAAATAGCCTACTATTATTGCTATTCTCGATATAAATAAAGCAGCTCGCTCTTTAGTTCTTTCAAAAGCGAGCTGCTTTATTTTTTACAGACTTTTGCTTCACAAAAAAAAGCCCCCCGCCTTTTGTTCTTAAAGGGAACAAACCAGCGAGGGGCTTTAGCTTAAATTGCTAAGCGACCGATTCGCAAAAACTAGCGTACAATGCGGCGCTCTCTGTCACGCTCGAGGAGCTGAACGAGAGTGTTGACGGGGTTCTGGAAGCGGGTGAGCAAGATCATAGCGGCAATGACGAAGGGCTTGTGAGCAGCTTCGGCATAGGTGTCTAAGCGGTAGCGCTCAAACACGGAAGCGGCGCATTCGCCTTCTTTGCAGCTAACGCCGCTGATGTCGGCGGGCAAGCAGTGGCAATAGAGAGCCTTACCGTTGCGGGTAAGTTTCATCATCTCTTCGGTGCATTCCCAATCTTTGTGGGTAGCGTTGTGGGCCAAAGCTCTCTCTTCGAGGGCCTTGAGCTCGGAAGCGCGACCGGAACGAAGCAACTCGGTGCGCTCTTGCATTACAGTGAAGGGAGCCCAGCTCTTAGGATAGACGATGTCAGCGTTCTCGAAAGCTTCTTCCATGGAGTGAGTGATGTTGAAGCTACCACCGGTCTCCTGGGAGAACTTGCGAGCGGCTTCGACGGGCTCATCCAACAGATCGTAACCTTCGGGGTAAGCCAAGCTTACATCCATACCGAAGCGGCTCATCAAACCGATGATACCTTGAGGAACGGAGAGGGGCTTGCCATAGCTGGGAGAGTAGGCCCAAGTCATGGCCACTTTCTTACCACGCAAGTTCTCTACGCCACCGAAACGCTCGATGATGTGACTCAAGTCGGCCAGAGCCTGAGTGGGGTGGTCGAGGTCGCACTGCAAGTTGACTACGGAAGTACGGTTGGGCAAAATGCCATGCTCGTAGCTTTCCTGAATAGAGTCGGACATTTCTTTCTGATAGCGGTGACCTTCGCCAATGAACATGTCATCACGAATACCGATAACTTCGGTCAAGAAAGAAATCATGGTAGCGGTCTCGCGGACGGTCTCACCGTGAGCGATCTGGGAAGTGCTCTCGTCGAGTTCTTCGGTGCCCAAGCCGAGCATGTTACAAGCGGACTTGAAGGAATAACGGGTACGGGTGGACTTGTCGCGGAAGATAGACAAACCTAATCCGGTATCGAAAACTTTTACGGACTTGCCGGCGCGGTTTAAGCGCTGCAAAGCTTCAGCTACTAAGAGAACGGCGTTGATGGTCTCTTTGGGATAGCGCCAAGTGATAAAGAAGCTGTCATTGTAAAGATCAGTAGGGTTAGCTTCTAATTCGTTGATAATTTTTTTTACTCTGTCGAGGTTAATGTCGGCCACAGTACATACACTCCAAAAAAAATGGTTAAAAAACTGGCACTGTTTTAGACAGTGTCCCTGTTTATCCTGCACACAATAAAGGTAATATTGTGCATTTTGCCATTAAAGTACAAATATTCCATTATATCTTATTCTATTTCTTCCACCCAAATTTCCGCGCCTATTTGCGTAGGAATAACGGGCAGCATACCATTTTTGACTACAGCAGTTGAATTGTAAATTACTCCTTTAAAGCGCGTGCCTTCTGCTAAAGCGGCGGCTTCCACGGGAATAGCGATATGTGTAGAAACACTAGACTCACCATTTTCAATAGGCCGATTCTCTTTGCTAATAGCACAAATGGCTCTGGGGCCTTGACCTTCACGCATAAAAGCCAAACTGCCACCTTCAGCATAAAGCCATTGCAAACCGCCGCGACGCAAACATTCTAGCTTTTTACGTGCAGCACACAATTTTTTCATGATTGCCAGCATACGGCTATGCCATTGGGTGTGATCCCAAATCATTGGGCGGCGGTTGTCTGGGTCTAGGCCACCTTCCATACCAATTTCATCGCCGTAATAAATGCAAGGCACGCCTTGATAAGCGAACATAAAGGTATAGAGAGCAGACGCCTTATAGACTTTACCTTGATTGAAAGTTTTAACTCGCGGCAAATCGTGGCTGCCTAACAAATTGAGCATATTTAAAGCATTCTTTTCAGGAATAGCCGCTCGGAAACTTTGCATTTGCTCAACAAGATCTGTATCGGCTAAAGGCGCTCTATCTCCCCAACCTTTACCTTTAAAAGCTTCAAAATCAAAACCGGCCATCCACTGGTTCATGGGCATGCAAAAAGCCCGATAATTCATAGAAGCATCAAATTCGTCACCTTGTTGGTAATCGCTAGGATCGAAAAATTGTTCGCCCAAAAGCCAAGCTTGTGGAGCTTCTTCCTTGACCGCTTGTCTCATTTCTCGGCCTATTTCATGTCCCAACTGTTCCATTTTCTGTCTAGCCAACATATTAGCAACATCCACACGCCAGCCGTCTATAGAATAGGGCTCACGCAACCAGCGGCGCATAATAGAATCTGAGTCGCCATACATGCGTCGGCGCAATTCGGAAGAGCGATAATTTAAACGTGGCAAAGTGCTCACTCCCAGCCACATCTCGTATTGATCGGGATTGTCATTATAAAAAGTAAAGAAAGAGTATTCCGGAGCGTTTTTATCTTCTCGGGCTTTCTTAAACCAATCGTTATGATCGCCGCAATGGTTGGGAACCAGATCGAGCACCAAACGCATATTTTTAGCTTTGGTGGCTTGGCGCAATTTTGCTAAAGCTTCATTGCCGCCAAAATGCGGATCGACATTGTAATAATCGGCTACATCGTATTTATGATTGCTCGGAGATGTAAAAATGGGAGTTAAATAGAGAGCGTCTATGCCTAATTCGCTTAAATAGTCCAATTTGGAAGTAATGCCGGGCAAGTCTCCGCCATAGAAAGAGCAATTGCCAGACGCTTTATCTACAGGTTCTCCCCAAGCAAAAGCTTTGGTCGCCTTGCCTGCCAAAGTATACTCTCCGTCTTTAACATTGGTGGATCTGTCACCACAGCAAAAACGCTCGGGAAAAATTTGGTAAAAGATAGAATCTTGCACCCATTGAGGAGGTTCGTTAAGTAAAGAAACTTTGAAATCGTCTCTATCTAGAGGAGTAAAAGAGCACAAACCTTTAGCATTGAAATGTAAGTTACCTCGGGAGGTTACGCAACAAAAGCGATATTGCAATAAAGGTACGTCTACTTCTAAACAAGCTTCCCACCACTCCCAAGTGTCAGCACTGCGCTTGGCCAATTCTGGCAACTCGCTTGCTGACAAACGAGCCGCTTCAATAAAGCGTTCTTCTCCTTCCGGAGCCGTGCGCACATAAATATTTTCAACGGCCAATTCTTTGCTTAAACGCAAACGGATGATTAAGCGATTGCTGTTTTCAAGTTTACAGCAATAAGGTGGAATTGCAGCGTGAAAAATAGGAGCGGAAATAAAAGTATACACGGGATAGACCTCTCTGTGTAATGCGAAACTGGATAGAGCTATACGCCATGCGTTTATTCAAGAAAGGCCCCACTATTCCGCCCTAATAGCATTAGTTTGCATGACTCAAGCAAACATTATAGAAGATTAGCAAGAATTGATCTTTGGTCACGTAAGCAGGGAAAACCAAGATAACGGCGACTCCTAAATGACTAGGAATTCATAGATAATAGGCGAACTTTTCAGAGCTTATGAGCGTCCCGGAGATAAGACGATATACAATTACCAAGGTTGCCCCAGAGCGTGCCTTTGAAGCCTGGACAGAACCGGAGCATTTGTCTCGCTGGTTCTGCGATAAGGTTGTAGGTTGGCCCGGCTATGGTGGTACTTTAACTATGACTTGGGAGAAGTTTGGCTTCAGTATAGACTACTATTTGCCAACTATTATTCCCCCTAAAAAAGTAGTCATGAAGTCACTTATCCCCGGCTTAGGCACACAAACGCTCAATATTTCCATACGTTCCTACGGCGAAGGCTGTCGTGTCGAAATTGTCGAAACTGGCCCCGGTGCTGAAGGCCAAGCCGGAGCGGGCGACGCCAAATCCGGTTGGGAGATGTCTTTGGCCTTATTTAAGACCTATGTAGAAAATTTTTGGAACAAAAATCGCCGAACCTTTTTCGCTATTATTACCGCCCCCTACGAAAATAGCCGTCTTATGCACTACTACAAAGATGCAGACGGCCTCACTAAGTGGCTAGCTAAATCAGGCTCTATCGGCGACCCGGGCACGCCGGTCAATTTAAAGCTCAAAAATGGCATGAACCTTACCGGAAAAGTAATGGCTGTCACTAGCCACGAGCTTTTAGTAACCTGGCGAGAGATCTCAGGTTTTATTGAATTAAAATCGTTTACCGGTAGTGCCGAACGCACAGCTATATTAGTTCGTGGTTCCACTTACGGAGACGCTATTAGCGACGAAAAATTGGCGGATATCAACCGCTTCATGGAGCAAGCTGTAAGCGTGCTTCACATCATTTTAAAAGCTGAAGAAGAAGCACGCCAAACTATTGCCGCCCGCAAGGCCGCCAAAGAAGCTGAGCGCCAAGCCAAGATGCAAGCCGAAGCTCAAGCGGCAGCTCTGGCAGCAGCCCAAGAAATTCTGCAAGCCGGCAATGGTGAAGATGAGCTCTTGCGTATGACTCGCGAAGCTGAAGAGCAAGCGGCCAAAATTAAGGAAGAGCTCATCCAAAGCGCCGACTCATTTGAAGAAAATGAATTGCCCACGCCTCCGCTTGAGCCAGAGGACGAAACTCCTGAGCCTGTGCCCAATCCCGGCGAGGAGCTCGACGAAGAAGACGATTAGGCTTTTCGTTACACATATTACGCGCACTGCAGAGCCGCTCCGACCACACAAAAAGTCGGAGCGGCTCTTTTGCTATGCTTGCTCTTTTGTGTGCTCGCCGGGATTGGCTATTTTCAGCCTTAGCCAAAATATAAGCGCTCAGCTTCACAAAATCGCCTTGCTGGCCAACTAGAGTCGAATCTAGCCTTCAACGTTTACATATTTGCAAAGCGGCGGCAATCGTCCCTTAATAAGATGGCACAGTTTTTTTCACTTTTGTCTGGCATACTTTGGGTACAAAGGCTGATATCTCCCCTAACGAAGCTGTCGGCCTCAGTACAAAGCAAAGGAAAGGGCCGACTGACGTGTACAACTATGCGACAATTGACAACTTAGCTTATCGTTCTTTGCCTGGCTTTAGTTTAAATTGTCGCACTCACGCAGCTCCCAACCGAGCTGCCCCAACTGAATTGGCTGAAACTTTGGAAGTTTTAAGCGTGCAGCCTCAAGACAAAAGTGAAATGTCCGCCGTTACCGCTCAAGAGAAGCTATTGCCGCCGCAACAAGGGCCGGAATGGCGTCCATTTTACCAGCATTGGCACGTACCTGTAGTGGCACGCAGCCAAGATTTTGAGGTATGGCACTACGGCCCGGAGCGCAACTTGGGCGAAATTTTGCCTAAAATTGAGGAAGATTCGCTCGAATGCTCAGGGCAGCATTTGCAAGCTATACAAACGGCACAAAAGACGCTTAACTCCTTTTCAGCCGATTTGGGACGGGATTTTACTTTAAGCGACCAGCCTATGCCTATTGTGATAGGCCATCCTCAGGTGCAAAGTAGTTTACCTTTTTACCAACAAGCGCCTTTCAAATGCATAGGGCTCAGCCATAACGCCGACTACATTCACCCCGACGCTATCAGTCACGAAACTGGCCACGCTATCTTAGACAGTCGCCACAACTACGATTATAAAGACTTTGAAACCGCTGCCGTCCATGAAGCTTTTGCCGATTGTTGCTCTTTACTGGCCGCTTGGCATGAGCCGCCAATAATATGGGACATATTGCGTCAAAGAGCTTTGGGTCTCTCTTCCAATAAGCTCACAACTATAGGAGAGAATCTGGGGCCCAGCTCTGACAATTATCCGATAAGAGATTTAAGCCAAGCTACCGATTCTACTGATAAAAATGGGCAAACGCCGCACGAACACAGTCAACAATTTACTCAAGCTTTTTATCATTGCTTGCTCGCTTGGGAGAAATACTATCAACAAGCTAGCCACAGCAAACTCCGTCAAGCCCAACCTATTCCACCAGAAATAAAACAAGAGCTAGCAGCCACTTCTTTACCTATCAATTTGGAAGAATATCAAGCTTTAGCTTTAGCTTGCCACACTTTAGGGCGCCATTTTGCCAATGCTCTCTATCTTTTGCCTAAAACAAGCACACTTAAACTTAATGATCTTGGTCAAGCCTTATTAGATTCAGGTAGAGTTCTAGAAAAAGATCCTCAGATTAGTCAAAAAATTTACTCCGAAAACTTGCCTTTTCTTCTTTCGCCAAAAGCGAAGGAGTTCAAATCAAATTAAGTTAAAATTTAAGCTTTAAGAAACAGCAGATTGCTGCTAAACTTTATTATAAATAAGCGGTTCGAACTAAATCAGTTTGCCTTTGGCGGCGCTGTTTCTGCAAAGTCGGCGGGTTCCGAGCCCCTTCAAACAATTGGGAGATAAAATAATTCAGTGAAAAGAAATGTACCAAGCAACTGGCTCAAACCGCAAAGCCGTTGTCTAGGAATACTTTTAGCGGTATTGTTCTTAAGCTGTTTACTCAGCTCTGAAGTATCAGCCCAAACTGCAGGCCAGGAGGCTCCTCCTCCTTTACCAGCAGCTCCGCCTCCAGCCATTACCTATTCGGCCCAAACTGTCCCTCCCGTCATTGGCAAGGCCAATTCTATAAGCGCCGTAGCCGGCTGGCAAATAATTTCTTTCCCAGTCAGACAAGTTGAATCAGTCTGGGGCTTAAAGCGCATGCTCTACAAAATGAGCCGAAATTCTTACGTACCTATCGATCCGGTAAACAATCCTCAAAGTTTAGAACCAGGCTTGGCGTACATAACCTACTCTGATTCGCCATGTAAAATTTATTTTACCGGCAATAATCAATCATCTCAACCGATTACTACAGGCTTGCAACCCGGTTGGAACTTAGTAGGGTTGCCAAGTATGAAAGCGGTAAATAATCCTGCCGTCACTCTCACTAATATGAGTGGCCAAACTATCGTGCCAGCCGATCTTAAAGAAAGAGCTAGCTGGCCACAGCGAACCTGGATCTCTCCTCAAAGTAATACCTTTGTGAACGGTCGCTGGACCAAAACTGAAAAAAGTTTAAATAGTTTAGTCGTTCCCGGTCAAATTTTTGCTCTTTATTGCCGCGAGCCCTTGCGCTTAAATTGGAATATAAACTTGCCCTCTCAGGCTTTCCCTGAAGTGACCCAAGTTACCCCAGCCAATCCGGCTGTCGGCGATATTGTCTTTGTAAAGGGCAACCGCTTAGGCAATAAAGAAACAGGAACCGTATCTGTTGCAGGTATGGTTCTCCCCAATAGTTGCATTTTAGATTGGCAACAGAACTACATAAAATTTAAAATGGCCCAAGGTATACCTTCTGGTTCTCTGCGAGTCAGCGTCAATGGCAAGCCGAGCACAGCCAATTTAGTGGCTATTTCCAATCACAAAACGAATTTGGCTAAAGCCGCTCCTTCAGCAGTCAAAGCAGGAACTACAGGCAAAGCTGTATCTGCCAAACCATCGACCACTAAAGCACAAGTTGCCCTAAAGCCGACTGCGAAATCTACTACAACTACCAAAACTACTCCCAAAGCTACTTCCAAAACAGCAGCTATAAAGGGGGCACCCTCAAAATCTACTGTTTCTACTTCGGTCAAAAAGCTCAGTTCTCTCGACGAGCAAATTGCTAATGCAGAATACGACTTAAGCAATATAGATCTTGACAAAGTCGGTGCTAATTCCGGCAAAAGTTCCCCATCCCAAGCCAAAGCCGTCAAGGCCGTTTCTCCAGACGACGTAGCTTTAGAAGTCGAACAGCAGAGAAACAATGCCGACTATTACGAAAAGCGCAGCCAAGTCCAAAGCAAATTGAGTCAAGCTGCTTCAGACGACGACGCTTCCTATCTCTTGCCAGGCGGTTCTGTGCTTAACGGCAGTGCTACTTTGGTAGGCGAAGTAGTCTCTTACCAAGGACGGCCGATTAAAGGGGCCAGAGTGGCTTTAAGTAGCGGTCAGCGGGGCCTGACCGATCAGAGCGGTGCTTTCATTATTAGAAATGTCCCCTCCGACCGTTTAGTGCGCATTTCCGTTTCCAAATCAGGTTACAAGGTCGGTCGTGGCAAAATTGCTATTAACGACGGACAAACCAAGAGAGTAAAAGTAGAACTTACTAAACTCCCCAAAGATCAAACAGCTGACGGCGAAGAGGCTATCAAAACCGGCAACTTCACCATTAGAGCTGAAAGTTTGCGCGTCGGCCCCAGAGAGCGCCGTTTATATATTTCCAAGATTGAAGTAACTCAAGACGGCAATCTCAGCAAGCATTGGCAAAACACTTGGTGGGACGACAATGGCGACAATTACACCGAGTTGCGCTGTGACGAAGCCAATTTGGACGAAACCTACAATATAACTATCACTTGGAAAAGCAAAGGTAAGAGAGCTCGTGAAATCACCGGTAAATGGAGTAAAAAATTTACTTCCGATGACCAGACTTTTACTTTCTCTCACCCTTAGTTGATAGGGAACCAGTATAGTTGTTCTTGAATAGATAAAGACAAATAGCCAAAGCGGGAGCGAACTTCTCTAGAGAAGCAGCCCCCGCTCTTATTTGTCGGTTATGATTAAGTAACGGCTGTCTTGCACTTTACACGAACAGCTGTTAGCAAAAGAGGTTTAGTGTGAGTAAAGTCGTCAGACGCGGAACGCAGCAAAGAAATATCATCCGCCAAGTAGTAAAAGAAGCAGATCGTCCTCTCTCTCCTCAAGAGATCTTAGTTGCTTCGCAAAAGCTCTTACCCAACTTAGGTATAGCAACCGTTTACCGCAGCGTAAAATTCTTCACTGAAGACGGCATTTTTAAAGTCATAGAAGTTCCCGGCAAAAGCACTTGCTACGAAATTGCCGGCAAGCACCACCATCATCATTTTCATTGTAAAAATTGCGGCAAAGTTTATGAAATCGACTGTTGTATAGGAGCCGATATACACAATATTCCCAGCGATTTTATTGTCGATGAACATGTGGTCTTTTTATACGGAACTTGTGCTGAATGCAATAGAGGCGGTAAAAAAAGAGCAACTCAACCCAAAGTAGAATGCTGCCATCACTAAAATAACGTGCCTCCTTTTCTATCAAAAATTGCCCAACTATCGGGCCGAACATTAAAATTATTTTTTATTGCATTGCTCCTGTGTGCTGCACTAGCTCCCTTCTGGTGGTTGTTCGTCACTTCGTGCCGTGCTGATGGAGTTTATGGTAATGGTTGGAGCCTCTTATGGCCGCAGACATGGACGATTGACTATTATAAACGTCTTCTCTCGGCTCAAAACCAGCTTCCCATGCTGCGCTTTTTCCTTAATACGGTGATTTACTGCATATTTGGAGTAGCGTTAGAAGTAAGCCTCTCCGCCTTGGCAGCCTATCCTTTGGCCCGATTACAATTTAAAGGCAAGGGGCCAGTCCTCTTTATTCTAATGGCTACTCTGGCTCTACCAAGCCAAGCCAACACTATCATCAATTTTGCCACTATAAGAAGTTTAGGCTTATATGATACTATGGCAGGAGTGATCTTACCCGGTGCAGTCAGTGTCTTTGCCGTATTATTATGCCGACAAGCCTTTCTGAGTATACCTCAAGAACTGGAAGACGCCGCCCGTCTGGATGGATGCAACGAATGGGAAATATTTCGCCACGTTTGCTTACCACTTACCTTACCTACTCAAGCTACTGTAGCTCTATTCGCCTTTACAGCCAACTGGAATGCCTTCCTTTGGCCGCTGGTCGTTCTAAAAACAGACTCACATTACCCATTAAGCGTAGGCTTAGCTTACTTGTCTTCCAGTTTTGATAGCGATTTTCGCGTAGTAGCTGCAGGCTCAGTAGCAGCCACTTTGCCTCTTATCATCATCTTCTTGTCTATTCAAAAGCATTTTATTAAGGGCATAACGGCTGGAGCTGTCAAAAGCTAACAACATTTGCTAAATGCACAATAAAAAAACCGAAGGGCCTCATACAAAAAATACACATTAGTACGTACAGGCCATTCGGTTTTTTTAATATTAGCGGCAAGAAAATTTAACCGAACATTTTATCAACTTCAGCGCTAAAGTTTCTCTCTACTTCGCGACGCTTAACCTTTTGCGTAGGCGTCAGTTCACCCATAGCAAAAGAAAATTCTCGCGGTGAAATAAAGAAACGTTTTACTTTTTCGTAAGGCGAGAAGGAAGCGCAAGCTTCATTTATTTCATTACAAATAACTTCCTGAACGGCAGAATGGGCTACCATATCAGCGTTAGTCTCGACACTAATCTTTTTACTTTCACAAAAAGAGCGCAATTTCTCAAAATTGGGAACCACAATAGCACCGACACAACTGCGATTGTTGCCAACCAGAACTACTGAATTTATCCACTCACTCTTTAAAATTGAAGCCTCAATCTGACTAGGAGCCACATTTTTGCCGTTAGAAAGCACTAAAAGATTCTTCTTGCGATCGGTTATAAAAAGTTTGGAGTCTTCGATATAGCCGACGTCTCCAGTGTGGAACCAACCTTCGGAATCGATAACTTCTTTGGTAGCTTCCAAGTTCTTGAAATAACCACGCATAACGTTGGGCCCTTTAGTAAGGATCTCTCCATCTTCAGCAATTTTTAAAGAGCTAAAAGGCACAGCTGGGCCAACCGATCCAGGGCAAATATCATCGGCACTATTTATACATATAACCGGCGCAGTCTCAGTAAGACCGTAACCTTCACGCATAGTGAAGCCTAAGTCAAGGAAAAATTCGCACACATCTGCAGGTAAAGGGGCTCCACCAGAAACAAAAAGACGGATACGACCACCGAATTTTTTAAATAAATCGCTAAAAAGCATCTTGCGAGTGATAGCATGAATAATGCGACCGGCCCGATCTACCTTACCTAAACGTTTATTGGCATTGTAAGAGCGGCCCACTTTCATAGCCCACTTGAAAGGCTTACTTTTAAAGCCGGTCATATGGGAGACGGCCCTATCATGAATTTTTATATATAAAGCCGGCACACTGGTAAAAGTAGTCGGACGCAAAACTTGCATATCTTGCAAAACGGTAATTAAACTCTGAGCAAAACCGATCGATCCACCCACATACGTATTTAAATAGAAGAAAATACGCTCAAAGACATGGGCTACTGGCAAGAAAGAAAGATGCACATCTTCATGATTGACGCCGACTACGTTTTTTAAAGATACAACCTGACTGCAGAAGTTGCCATGCATAAGCATAACTCCTTTGGGATTACCAGTTGTTCCAGAAGTATAAATAATGCTGGCTACGTCGGTAGTTTTTATAGAACTTACAATATCTTCTATACGCGACTGATAACAATTTAAATGTACCCTACCGTAGCGAAGAAAATCTTGCCAAGTCCAAAGTTGTTTAGTACTTCGAATACCACTTAAGTCTATAGCTGAAGAAACAACAATATGCTTAAGTTCCGGCAATTCAGCTTCAGAAGCTATGGCTTTTTGCAATTGTTCTTTAGTAAGCACAAAAAGAACTTTAGCGCCACAATCTTTAACTATATAGGCAAACTCGCTCTGGCTCAGAGTAGCGTACATGGGCACATGAATGCAACCAACATGGGAAGATCCGAAGTCGACAACGGGCCATTCCACACAATTAGCTGAGAAATTAGCTACTCGATCTCCTATTTGGCAGCCCACTCCCAGTAAAGCCGAAGCAAAAAAGACAATTTCTTGGTAAATTTCGTTGTAAGTTTTAAATTTATACTCGTTACCGGAGCGCACACCCAAATAGTTGCAACTTCCGTATTCATCTACAGTACGTCTGATAAGTTCCGGCAAAGTTTTGATGTCGGCAGTCTTTTCCCATTCCAAAAGTTCCGGATTGATGGGAAACTCATCCCCTATTTTGGCTATTTTACAATTGGTATCTTGGGTATTTTCCTTTGTACTATTAGCGTTCACAGACTTAAAACCTCAAAAAATATGGCTTTCACATACCCACACTATTAGTTGTATACCTGCTGAATCAATAAAAAATAGATTAAAAAAACGAAGCCATTTTTAATTTTCTTCAATTATTTCCAAATTGGCTCTGGGTAAAGAAAGCAAACGACCATCAGCTAATTTTACTCTAGCTACACGAACTTTGGCGCCGGTAGGAATAATTTCGGCTTCCGAGGGCAACTCAGTTACAACAGCCAGTTTACCGAAATCTGGTTCGCGAATCAGGCGCACTTTGGATCCGATATGTAAACCGACAGAAGCAGAAGCAGCTTCATTTTTGACAAAATTTGAATTAGTTGTGTCGGCAATAATTATTTCCGGGCGAATCACTCCGGCACGAATTTGAGTAGCTCCGGAAACAGAAGCCCAGCGTCCGGCGCAACGCTTGAGCAAATTAAAGGAACGCTCAGCCATAGCTATTTTGCCAAAGCCCTCGGTAATAATTAAGGTAATCCCTTTATCTTCGGAACCGGTAATAGCCACTCCCAAATCGTAGCCTAAAAAATCAGCCAAGTCTGCATCGGAGATACCGCCAGTAACAATAGCTCTTACGCCACATTTCACCGCTTTACGCAAGAAATCGGCTGTCACTAAAGCACCTCCCACTAAAATTTTACCTTTATAAGCTTCGCTGAGACGCTCGCTTTTAAGCTCTTCTTCCGGATCTTCAGTAAAAATACAAATTTCTCCGGCCGTCTCACCGCCTATACCGAAAATACCTTGTATATAGGCAGCCGAAGTTTTTACAATAACTCCCTCTTCAGGCAAAATTTCTTCAACTACGCCATCAACATAGGCATTTATTTCTACAGGCACAGAAGGAGCCCGCAGAACGATTAAGCCGCTAACTTCAGATACTGATTCCACCGTACCATTGATGGGAGAAGCTAAATTAGAACGGAACATTCCCCAAAAGCCCTTGCTGCGAGCCAAAGTTTCACCTTTGGAAACAGCATCTCCCTCGCCTTTAAGCATAGCCTGCGGCACCTCTTCCGGAGAAATGCCCAATTTGGCTGCGGCATTAACTAACTCGACACTACCGGGCAAAAAAGTATTAGCTACGACAGTATTCCAACTGACAGTATCGCCTTTGGCTACTACGACGCTACCTTTTAGAGGCAAACGTCTTTCAATTTTTAACTCTATATGATCGGTAACTTTAAGTCCCGGCACGTAAGCGCTACTCATATTTTATCCCTTTAAAGCGGCTTTCCATTCCTGAAGTTTACTAATAAGAGCCGAGCGCTCTTGAGGAAGTATAAACGGTTCGCGACCGCGTCCATCAAAAATAACGCCCGTTGTACCGCCTTTCAGAACACATTCTACAGCTTGTCCTGCTCCTTGGCCCACGTCGGTACGACTCAAAGGAAGCAAACGAGCTTTTATGCTCTGTCCTACCGGCAGTTTTTTAACTTTTATTTCTCCCATATGCAAAATGAAAGAAGCTTCGCCTTCAAGCTCAACTTTAAGCAAATCTTGGCCAGGAGCCGCAGCCTTGCCATTAGTAAAGCGAGGAGCTACGCAAGTGCCCAACTCAATTAAGCAATCTTTTTCAAAAACATAGGCGGCCGCTTCAGGTAAAATTGAAGAAAGTACTCCCAATTGCGGCATCATAAAGATAGAATCGACAGCTAATTGAGTAATGCCGCAAGGCAAATATGAATCAAGCAACATCCAAGCCGTTTGCCAGCGCTCTGGTGCGTGGGAAAGTACGCCGCCAGAGCCGATAAGCATATCCAAACGCATAGGATCTATAAGGGATCGCTTTTCGCCTTGACTAAAAATCGAGCCTATTTCCGCTTGGTGCTGCACACCTTTGAGACCGTCGGCCAACAGAGCATGTTGCTCAAAAGAAAGGCGCAAAGCTTCACGACAAATAGCTTGCTCTATTTCCAAATCTTCCATAAGGTAAGGTATAGAAGTTGGGCGAATCATCTTGTTTTTGACACGGTTGCGCAACTGAGGCTCGTCCACATCAAAAGGCACCCAACGCATGACATTATTTAATCCAGCCTCGGCCACCACATTGGAAATAGAGTAACTCATGCCGTAGTTGGCCGACACCGTGCGGTTGAAATGGCCGTCAAATACAGAAAAAACATCTGTGGTGGCGCCGCCGATATCAACTCCCAAAATGTTAATAGAACGCGTTTGAGCCACACGCTGCATGATCATACCCACAGCTGCCGGTGTAGGCATAATTTGTTCATCTGTCATGGCCATAAGTTTGGGATACCCGGGAGCATGAGCCATGACATGTTCTAAAAATTGGCTTTGAATTTTTAGGCGAGCAGGCTGAAGATTTTCTTCTTCTAGCGTAGGACGTATATTATCCACAATTTCTAAAGCTGTTTTGGAGCCTAAAATCTTCTTAATTTGCTCGCGCACATCTTTATTGCCAGCAAAAATAACCGGCAGCTTATAATTTACTCCCAAACGAGGACGCGGATCGGCGGCGCCAAAAAGCTGGGCCATTTCGACAACATGTTTTTGCACTCCACCATCAACACCGCCGGAAAGCAGCACCATATCGGGACGAAGCTTGCGAATAAGCTCGATTTTTTCGTAAGGACGGCGCGAGTCGTTGGAAGAAAGCGTTTCCATAACTACGGCTCCGGCACCTAAAGCAGCTCGTTGGGCGCTTTCCGAACTCATTTTGGCCACTACGCCAGCTACCATCATTTGCAAACCACCGCCAGCCGACGAAGTGGAAAGATAAATATCTACGCCTTTTTTCCCATCGTAAGGCTTTATAAGTTGACCATTTTCATCCAAAAGAGGGCGGCCCACTAGTTCGGAAAGCTCACTGACAGCATTGCGCACGCCCTGAGTCACATCTTCAGCCGGAGCCTCCACAGTAGTGGGAGCCTCTCCTCTAGCTCGTAAACGAAAGCCTTCAGGCCCTTTTTCAATTAAAATAGCTTTAGTAGTAGTGCTGCCACAGTCGGTAGCCAAGATAGAACGGATAGAATTTTTATCTATTTTGTTGTTCATTTTTCTTTATTTCTAATTGTTCGATAGCTTCTATAAAAGCTTCCACGTTGGAACGCCGTGAAGAGAGCGTGGTCGCTTTGCGCCACCAAGAGTCGAGTCCCAAGAAATTGGCTGCCGGAGAGAAAAATACCAAAGCTTGGTTGGCAATAAAAGAGAGCGGCTTACAGGATTCCAAAAACCATAAGGCCGGAATGCCCAAATGGATCGCCACTATCGAGCTGGCAATATTTTGAATATCTTCTTCTGCCTGGTCCCCGAGTTCTTCTGCAGAAGCTTGCTCTTCCAGAGACCACATTTCCCGCCAATTTATCTTCATATCGCTTTTTACCTATTCAGTTTTTACCAATTTGCGAGCAATTAAAGGCTCTACTTTTTGCATAGATTCTTCATCCAAAGGCAAGAAAACTGAGTTGCGCAAACTTTTAAAGTAAGCGGAAAAAGAAGACGTTTTAGAAGCAGGGTGCATCTCCATCCACAGTACAAAGCCATTGCCTTGCCTTGAATAGGAGCGATAGTCGTCCCATTTAAAAACGGAAGGCTTGCCAAAGCGACTGACCACAATTTGTTCTTTGTCGAAAGTAAAAGTAGTAGGGAAGAAATAAGGTACTAAACCATGCAAAATAATACCTAGCAAAAGAGCAGGCACCAGCAAACCGCTCCAACCGGCTTTAGAACTGAACATAGAAAAAACCATCAGCAGTAAAAAAAGCACAATTACCACAGTGAGCCAAGGGCGTTTTTTCGCAGGATGTTGCTTAATGGATAAAGGCAACGTCAATTCGGCTTGTTTAGCTTGGTTACGTTCGTTGCGACGATGTTTTTTACTCAATTTTCTTTCCTCTAATCAATTGACACTCTCGAACAAAAAAAGCGCAGAGCGCCCTTTTCAGAATGAATCTACGTATACCTTTTATCGACAAAACTGCAGTCCCCCCCGCATACTACAGTAATTGAAACCTAGTCCTTCAGCTTATCTTCAGAATACAAAGGCAAAGAGACTCTTTCATTTAAGAATTTTATAGCAGTATCTAATTCATTTTTTTCGTCATAATATCCGGTATATCTTCCGCCATCGTGGCGCAGATAAATTTCTACACAGTCAAGCTGATTTTCTCTTAAATGGCAGGCTTTTTGACTTCCCGACTTCGGATCGTCGACCAACCAAAATTTAATAGATACATTGCCACGTTTTTGATGATGAATAATAGAATAGCTGCGGAAATTGCTCCAAGCCATCTCTTCTTCCGGAGAAGAGGCAAAAGGAGGATATTTTACTACCTTTTCTGGGATACTTTTTCTTCTACGCGAGCAGAAAAAAAATCTTAAGATACCTTCCCAGGTAGTCAGACCGCGACTACTGTAATCTCCGGGAATAACTACAGTTAAACCTTTATCAGTAAAGATGAGCGTCTGCTCCGTATCTTTCCAGTCCCCGAAGCTTAACCCCAAGGCCACACAAGCTACAAAAGCACAGATAGCTGCAACTAATTGCCAGGCTGTAAAAGTGTGGAAAATAACATCCCAGCCTACTAAAGACGCATAACCGACAGAACCTGCAACTACAGACACTATTAAAATAGGCTTACAAAAATTAAAAAATTTAGTCCAACCTTTGCCGTAATATTGTTTATGATAAATAACCAAAGCCGAGTAAGGTGCTTCACCGGCTCGATCTCTGGTTCTATCTTCATACCTTTGGTTAAAGAGGTTGTTGATTTCTTGAAACATAGCTAGCCTCCACTAAAAAGTTAGTATTGTTCCAGCTCGTTTATTTGACCGGCGCAAACTTAATTACTGCTTGGAAGGCTAGTCCTAGCTATCTTTTGCCAAAACTTATATCGGCTGAACTTGCGGCAAACGCTGAGACAGAAAATCTTGCAAATCAGCCAGCTCGGACTTGGTTCCACAAACTTTTAAAGGACAACTCTGGCGAGCAAGCAGCCCCCAGGAGTCATAGCGCATAAGAATACGTATACCAAGCGTATATTGAGGCCTTTTATTACGCCATAATACTATGCAATCGTTGTAGCGGGAGAAACTTTTAAAATTATCCCAAGAGATATATTTTTTGTCGTCAATATAATCGATATCAAAAATTATATAGCTGGTATACCTGGTTTTTACAGTTACAGCTTTTATAAAATCTCCATTACCAATAAGCCAACTGTTGTAAGTTCCGCTGATGCCGTTATTGTTAAATATCAAAGTGTAGCCGCCGATCTTATTAACCAGCATATACGACGTCATTATCCAGCACAACATACAGCCAAAAGCGGACATAGAGAAATCATCCCACTTTTGCATAGGGTGAGCTAGCATGTAAAGGTATTCGCCACTCATGCCCAACATTGCATAAATATATATACCGATAGAGTTGCAGACAATAAGAGAAAAAGCTAAACATATAAGTATAATTTCCATATTATTTTTAGATTTATACTTATAAGTAACAGTCACAGAATCAAGACTGTCAGCCTCTTGATAGAAACCGTCTTCCATCGCCGCTCCTTATTTTGATTTTACTGACGATTGGTGCAAGTGCAAATTAGGAACTACCTTTTTATCGACCAGCCAACATCCACTAAAAAGTTAGTACTGTTCCATCTCGCTTATTTGACTGGAACAAACTAAATTACTGCTGGGAAGGCTAAAACTAGCCATTTTTTGCCAAACCTTATAATGGCTCAACTTGCGGTAAACGCTGAGACAGAAAATATTGCAAATCAGCCAGTTCAGATCTGGTGCCGCAAACTTTTAAAGGACAATATCCACTAGTAAGTAAGGTCCATGAATTATAACGCAAAAAAAAACGCATTCCGAATGTATCCTGGGGATGTTTAGTGCGCCATAGTATTATACAATCTTTATAGCTAGAAAAGCTTTTGAAACTATCTAAAGAGATGTATCTATTTCCTCCGACATAGTCAACATCAAAAATTGTATATCTTGTGTACTTATTTTTTACAGTTATAGCATCTATGAAATTTCCGTTGCTGATAACCCAATTTGAGTAAGTTCCAGTAATGCCGTTATTGTTGAAAACTAAACTACAACTACTGATCCCATTAGAAAGGAAAAAAAGAGAAACTAAAAAAGTAGCTAAGCAAAAACCGGCATAGAACAAGAAATCATCCCATTTTTGAGTGGGGTGAATTATCATATAAAAGAACTCATCGAACATGCCCAGCATAGCGAAAATATACACATCCACAGTAGTACAAATCAAAACGGAAAGAGATAAACACAAGAACATAAGCTCGAGCGTTTTTCCAGATTTATACTTACAATGTACAGTCACAGAATCAAGGCTATCAGACTCTTGATAGAAACCGTTTTCCATAGCAACTCCTTACTTTGATTTTACTAGCGATTGGTGTAAGCACAAATTAAAAAATGACCTTTAATCCAGCATAGTGAGTATGTACTTCAGGCAAACGCTCAGCCAAAAAGGCTCTCAATTTGCTCAATTCATTTATATTGTTGCAACAAACACGCAAAGGCGCCGTTTCATCATTTAAACTGAAGCCGGTTTGCACAGCCCACTGAGCAGCTCTTTTCTTAATTGGCGGATCGGATTCTCTCCATAACATTATGCAATCTTTATGGCAAGTAAAACTGTGAAAATTTTCCCAGGAGATATACTTAGTATCGGCAACTTCAGTTAAAGTAAATTGAGGCAGCAAAGAAGTTTCAGGGCCGTTGCGAAGATACCTAATAGGTTCTACCGCTTTATCTAAATCAAGCTTATCGAGCAACCAACTCTCAGCACTACCGCTTATACCATAGCAAGAGAACATTAAATAGTATTCTTTTACGAAACGAAACGGAGTCGGAAAGGGACAAATCATAACACAGAATATACAAGGTACGATCATCACTTTCATTAAGTAGATCAAATCTGTGTCTGCAGGCCAACCGTCCATAATGTTCCAACCGATGGCAGCAAAGGGTATAAGTATAACACCTACTAAAAACTTGAAGGCGATAATCGCCGCTATCCCCTTTAAGGAGAACTCGTAATTTATATCTACAAATGGCTTTGCCTCTTGAGAATTGTCGGAAAAGTCACTGCCGAGAAATTCATCATTATCCAAAGAGTCGTAATGATAACCAGAATTGTTGCTCATGACCTTTGCGCTCCTTAGAGAGATTCATCGTCAAGATAAAATACCTCAACAGCCTATTTTTTCGGCAGTTTCAGTTAAGTTCTTGCCTCAGTTTCTATTAAAGAATAGCTTTCTCTCCAGGCAAAAAATTGTGGCAACAAGGCATAATTCGGTTCAGCATGTGCTTAAGCTCGGACAGTTCAGCAGGTGTACCTAAAATTCTCAGTGGATACTGATTGAGACAAATATTCCAGCCAAACTTTACGTACAATTTAGCCAAAATACCGGCTTTCATTCGTTCTTTTTGCCACAGTACAAGACAATTGCGATGTACAGAAAAGCACTTAAAATTCTTCCATTTTATACAATTAGGTTGAGACTCAGTATTTACATCGTAATAACGTTTAATAATACGTTTGGCGTTTTCGCTTTTATCAGCATAATAGTCGATTACATTCTGAGCTCCTTCAAAAGCATTGTAGACCTCGCCACTAATGCCTGATTTATTGAAGGTTAAGCATGAGCCATTCCAAGTGAATAGAGTTTTAACAAACGGAACTATAGATAATGGTACAGCCAAAACCAAGACAGGCAAAACAAAGAAATTGTCCCACCCAGGGGCGCACATATCGCGCATAAGGCTATCAAAACCATCCATCATACCGATTACCAAGCCAAATACGACAGCCGAAAAAACAAACGCAGAGCCGACACAAAGCAGTAAACGTATCGCCACCCGTTTGGAAGAAACTTTATCAGTAATAGTTAGAGTGCCAACTTTAGATAGGCGATGTTGCAATTCTGCTTCAAATTTTTGATCTTTTTCGGCTTGCAATTTTTTTTCGGCTCGTTGCCGACAGTTATCACAAGTAAAAAGAGAATAAGAGGCGACACAGCAAGCAATCAGAACTATCATATAAAATGCCCCCATAGGGTTATCTTTGCCAGCGGTAGCGCAACCGGCTTTAAAAGCCCAGGGTATAGCAAAAATATCCACTAAGAGCATGAGTCCACGCAAACAATAGAGCCAAGTGTCGCTGAATAAAAGCTTTTCCATATCTATAAGATGTTCCAGCTTTTCAGCGTCACTAAGCCCCTCAAAAGGATCGCTGCCGTCGTCTTGTCGCTCGAGTTCTTCTAACTCAGCATCATGGAAGTAATCACTCATATAACCGACCTCCTTCTTAGTTCGCTTCAAGCTCAAATAATAGCCCGATAATCCTCACCAAATGCAGGTAAACAAGGCATAAAGCCAGATAAAAAGGTCTTAAGTTCTCTTATTTCATCTTCTGAGCCGCAAATCCTTAAGGGCCTAGGATCGGCTTCTTGCGCAATGCCTAAGTAAAGATCGAATTCTATCAGCATGATCTCCCTGAAATTAAGTTGAGGCTGAGAACTTTTCCATAGTACTATGCAATTTTTATGATAAGAAAAGCACATAAAATTTTCCCATACTACACAATCGCCACAACTTCTAATTAAATCGGAGTATGTAGCTTCATTGGGAGAAGGCGTTTCATAGACAGCAATAAAAGGTTTCTCTACATGGCCACAATAGTAACATTTGCCATTGATGCCTTGTCTATCGAAAATCAGAGAATAGCCTATAACGGTATTTTGCCAACTGACTCCTACAAAAGCTATTATCAACAGTAGCAATATGGGCAGAAAGAAAGGTACACTGCTCAAAAATTCCTGGGCAAATTCCGCACTGAGAGACAGAATCATCAAATAGACAAAGCTCAAAATTCCGCCTACAGCTATTACGGAAGCAGCAGCATAAACAACTGCAAAAAATAAAAAACGCTTGGGATTTTGAAAATTTAGGGTCAGCGACTCTCGAGAAAAAGCGCTGTTTTCATACGATAAAGTTTCGCGAACATGACCATCTTTATATCTCTGAGCGGTTTGGGCCCTTTCTGAAGCTGTTTTGGCTGAGAAAACAACATTCAAAAAAACGATAATCAGCAAAGCGAATAAAAATGATCCGATAAGGGGAAGAATGTCGTCGTCGCGCCAAGTGCTGAAAAAATTTGCATATATAAAGTAAATGCCAAAAGCAGCAGCCATAAAAACAGTTAGGCCACGCAACGCATAGATAAAAGTATCGCCTAAGCTTTCAATTTTGCGAACCAGCTGTCCAAGCAACCGACAAATTTCGGCAAAGGTGCCAGTGCGATTGTAAGCGATCGTGTCAAAGAAGGAGCTGCCAGAAGAAAGCATATCCAAGTCTTCTGCAGAAAAATTAGAATTGTTTACTTCAGATTGAGCGCTGCCCATTCTGCCAAACGAAGGCTCACTTCTTTCCCCTAACCTTCCATGCGCAGAATCCGAAGTTCTGTATCGAGTGTCGTTGGCCATAATATGCAACTCCTCTCCTACACTGCTGGTATATTTTTTACAGAGCGTATCTTTGCTATCAACTAAAAAAGCGCACAGTGGCTTGCCAAACGTCTTGAATGTACATAACTCTGCCTATAAGCAGAGAGATTCTGGCCATTACAGTATATCCGAAAGCCGCTCCAAAAGAAATCATCAAAACGCCTATGCCAAATTGAGCTGTTTTGCCCCAAAGCGTTCCTTTATGCTCTTTGGAGAAATAAAAATACATCAGGCCACTCAAAACGCCGGTTACAACGATTAAATTTATGAAAAGCGTCTTCCAACTATCGCATCCCCAAAGAGGCACAATAGTAGCTTCCAATTGGCGCAAGACCTGAGCTTCCATGGTGTAGACGATGTTGTAACCGGCAAAAATACCGACCATAAAAGCCAGCGGCCAGCGACTCAACCAGGCATATTTAGGACAAACACGCGCCAAAAGCATGAGACTCAGCGCAGCAGCGATAAGATAACGCCAATCACCAGCTTGCAATTTTAAAATTAAGTTAGGATAGATGACTTGCCAATAGCCTATACACATCCAATAGCCGGCCGACACACCCACAAAAATATGCTCGGCCAACTTGTAAAAAGGATTGTCTTTGTAAAGAAAGCTAAATATAAACATAGTCAGGCAAACGCCTATCCACATTCCCACCATATCGCTTAAAGAATGAGCTTCCATATGTTTTTCAGCCTCTCTACAATTTTTTACCGTTATTTTTGTTAGCCCAACGCTCGGCAAAATAAATAACGTTGGCCAAAAGGATCAAAAAGGCCACAAAGAAGTGGGCGACCGACTGAGCGTCGATCCCTCGGGTGGCCTGGCCGCCTTTTAAGCCTACCAAAACTTCATATTCACTGGCCCCACGCAAACCGCCCAAAAGGCCAATTACCTGACCGGAATTTAAAAATGGATAAGCTTCCGGGGTAGTTACAGCGGTGGTACCAGAAAGCAAAGGACGATGATACTGCCCCACCACCACACGCACAAATTCAGCTAAGCCAGGCTTACCCATAGACCAATCACACACCAAAGCAAAACTAGCCCAGCCTTTAACTTCTTGCATAATAGGCAAACTATCAGTAGGACGACCAGCTAAATCGGCCGGAAACATAGAGCTAAAACTTTCACCCATAGCTCTAAGCACAACCTCGCCGCCGTTTTTGTAGCCTAAATTTACATAATCAACTCCGTCTTGAGCGTTGTATTGAGGAGCGACTTGTTGCAAAGCTTCTCTAGCAAAAAGGCTACCCTCCGGCCACAAGGCGATACAGACAACTTTGCATTGACGTCGAAAAAGATGGTGCAACATAGCCACAGCCATGGGATGGCACTCAACTTTGGTGCCCGGCCCATAGTCGAACGACAAACAAACATAAGAACCTTCGGGCAATTGCTCTACTGTATCATAGAACTTTCTGCTTAAGGGACTGGGCTCAACGGGAAGTTCCGGAGGCCAAAGCAAAGGTATAACTACAGACAGCGCCAAGGCTAAAAATATCCAACGCCTGTCCAAATTGGCTAATTTGGCTAACATTAGTCGGAGCCTCCCAAATAAGAGCGTTCAATACCCAAGAGTATTTTTAAAGATACGGAGATTAAACCAACCGAAGCTCCCAAAAGGATAGCCCTTTGGCCGGCCGCATTAAATGCTCCCATCAACCAATCTTCAATAAATTTGGCAATATCATACTGTCCAACGACAGGTAAAGCATGCCATAAGTGTTCTCCCAAAGGCACTCTAAAAAGCATAACAATAAAAGCTGTTACCAAAAGCAATGTAGCTTCCCAAGATCTGGCTCTGAAGGCTCTGAAGGAAGCCGAAGCTATATAAAAAGCCAGTAAACTGTAAGTAGCTGCCGACAAAGGAGTAAAAATATTATCAAAGATCCAACTAAAGGCCGTTCCTTCATCAGTAGGCAACTTACCTTGAGGAGCTAAGAATAATCCACAAACTAAAGTTATAGCCAACGAAACAAGCAATACCAAGTTGTAGCCCCAGCCGGGAGTTTGGCTGAGTATTTTTTTGCCGTTAACGGCAAAAAGGCTCAAAGCGCCCAACACAAAAGCAAAGGTCAAAATGATATTGTAAAAATCATTAAACAGATCGCCTAACCAATTGAGCGGATAAGTATAGAATTGTACTATCATAACCAAACCGGCTATGGAAGTGATCAGCAAGGGAATCTCACGCTTCATGATTTAACCTCTGCACATAAGCAACTGAAAAACGAAATTACCATAAATAGTTAATCCAATCGCAGCCTAAACTTAAGCAAATAACTCCCACAATAATTAAAGCCATAATTAAAGCTTTGGCGGCGTCTTGGCCTTTGAGGGAGCCGATTTGCATAGGGTCATCTGACAAGTAGGCTGAAGCGGCGTACAACTCCTCACCTATGAGCGTATAATCACAAGCAGCTACAAAGAAAGGCAATTGCGAAGCGCTAGCCGTACCAGCTATCTGAATAGCGCCGGTGGAATTGCCGGTTTCGGCTAGCATGAGAGCTTCTGCCAAGAAAGTGCCCATATAAAGAACGGCCGCCGGTTTTTCACGTACCATTAAGCCGCAAACTCCGGCCGCGAAACCGAATTGTTCACCAGACAAATAGCATATGTAATCGCTCACATATGAATCGGGACGACCGGCTTTTAGATAAGCTTGACTGACGGCATCTTGGGCCATAGACATAACAACCGGACTGCAATTAGGCACCATGATGGGGCAATCATATTCGGCAGTACAATTGCTGACATGGCCCAAGACGGATAGAGCAGCCATCGTTTGTGTATCATCTATTTCGCCAACACCAGGAATGTATAAAACGGGTTTGCCCATTTCGGTAGCTCGGCCAACAGCCTCATCTAAAGCATTTAAACCGGCAATCTTGCGAATGAACAATTTTTTGCCACATTTAGCTTGGAAAATAAACCACAAAATACATCCCGTTAGGAAAAGCACCCCAACTAAATTGTTCCACTTTGTCCAATCGAAAAAGGCATTCCGCACCGGTTTGCCGATCAAATGGCCGCTTGCATCCAGAGCATTCAGTTCTCCTTGGGAAGTGAATACATAAAAAGTCTCCTTCTCCCCTATCACACCGCCATTGAAGTCACCTTTAAATTCTTCGGACGTAAAACTAAAGCCACCCTTGGTTGGATCGATTATTTTGAGAGTGCTAAAAGTCTCTCCAGTCAACCAACTATTTTTCTTTTCGATAAAAGCTGGAGCCGAACCGTACAAAACTAAGTCAGCCGACTTGATGTTTTTGTCTGTCCAAACTGAACCGGAATTTTTTTCAAAATCCAAGACAAAAAGTTGCAAGTTGGAGTTATTGTCTTCAAATCCCCAAGCATACAACAAACCTTGCACAATAGCAGAACTACATCCCAAATAAGGACTGTCAGCCAATTCTATAGAGCAATCGGCTGCAGGAAGCAAAGTATCCTCAGTAAGCAAAAATAAACCGGGGTAGCGTGTACCTTCTTCGCGCAAGAAAAGCCAAGTGCCAACTTTATCGGGTACAGCTTGGACAATTTCTCTGCTGTCCATCACCGAAGCGCTCAGCGAGCCGTCCTCGGAAGAAATAGTCATAAAGTTCCAGCTACTTAAACTGACTCGCACATGGCAAAGAATGCTGACTTTATTGTTACTAAAATCGATCCATTGAGGTAAAGATTCACAAACTATGCCATCTGCTCCATTGAGCCTTTTCAGAGCGGAAGAATAAGCAGAAAGTCGATAATTTAATTTATTACCGAATTGCTCAGCAGTGAAGACATACAAACGCTGCCCGTGAGCATAAAAACGTGCGAAATTAGTTACATCCAGAGAGCGAATCTGTTTTTGTTCTAAATTAAGGGCAAAAATATGTTCATTTTCGTTAATACCGACACCGGCAGCCTTATCATTTTTATTAGCAGATGCAGCTATATAGACATTATCTGTAGTGGCAGCTAAGCCTAAGAAATTGCCCTCAAAAACATTTTGCCAGACGATTTGGCCATCATTCACTTTAACTAAAGCGACGCGAAAAGAAGGTTCTTTAGTATTCTCCAAACCTACTAGGCATAGATAATTCGGCCAGCACGCCATATTTTCGGAGAGTCGGCCTAACTTAGTGGAGAAGTCTTGCTTCCAAAGCAATTGCAAATTATCTTGACGATATACAGACAAAAGATCGCCTTGACGCAAGATAACAAATTCATCTCGCGCCATAATAATTTGGCCATCTTCACCTTTTATTCCGACTCGAGCCACCACTTGGCCAGTAGATAAATCGGTACTAGTCAACCAGTGCTTTTCCAATGAAACAAAAAAGCGTCCCCTCTGACAAGCCGTACCATCGGCATTGTAAAGGCCAACTTCTTCACCTGTCCCCGGCCCCAGCACTATACCATCGTCATCGCTCAATCTGATTGCAGCGCGACAAGAAGAAGTACGTGTCTGCCCTGGACGGAATCCCAAACTAAGCGTACGCAAATTGCCCAATTCCGAAGCTGAAGCTTTTGTATGTTTTTGAGCTTTTTGCGGAGTATTACTGGGCTCGGCACTGACTGAAAGCGTTAGGCTAAAAACCAGTACCGCTAATATAAAGCAGCATATTATAGCTGCAGCAATCGGGGCATTTTTTTTCATCATAAAATTAACTAAATAAAAAACAGCTATCGGCTAAGGAAGCTGTCGGCCAACTTTGCCTTATACTCGAATACTCAGTAATTCAAATAGGCTATCGGTGCCGATATTAATGTAAACATTCTCCGCCATCCAGAACCAGCATTTGACCAGTCATAAAATCGGCTCCACAGGCCAAATAATTGACAGCTTCAGCAATATCATCATTGGAGCATAAACGCTTGAGCAAAACATCTCTTATAAGCATTTCTCTGAGGTCTTTGCCACCTTCATCGATCCAAGGCTCATCAATAAGGCCAGGAGCTACAGAATTGACTCTCACTTCCGGAGCCAATTCTTTCGCTAAAGATTTAGTCAAAGAGTGGATACCAGCACAAACCGAAGCGAATTGGGTATAAACTCCATTAAAAGCTGAAGAGCTTATAACATTGATAATCTTGCCATATCCTTGAGCCTTCATAAAACGGCTAGCCGCTCTACTACAGTAAAAGGTGCTCTTTAAGCCGCGGTTTATCACTTCTTCCCACATTTTTTCTGTGATGTCACCTAAAGCTGCGTCATTCCAAAAGTAATTATTATTAACCAAAACATCGATACCGCCCAAATGATTAGCACAAGTTAAAAAAGTTTCTTGCACTTCTTGCTCATTGGTAGTATCGAAAGGTTGCGCCAATACTTTTCCCATAGCGTCTGACGGAGGAATATTAAACAGTACATCTTGAGGACCGTTAATCAAGACACTGAAACCGGCCTGAATCAGAGCATTGCAAATAGCCGGGCCTGCCGTTCCTTGCCAATCGGTCACTACTGCCACTGAAAAGCGTTCACCCACTTAAATATAACCTCCCTTAATCGAGCACTGTTTCGATTATACGACCAATGTCAGCTTCCTGACCGTGTTCTTCTTGCCAAGGCCTAAGT
The DNA here is from genome assembly GCA_934636825.1 of uncultured bacterium. GTDB lineage: Bacteria > Vulcanimicrobiota > Xenobia > Xenobiales > Xenobiaceae > Bruticola. The sequence continues at coordinate 187,033 of CAKUBG010000001.1, forward strand.
ACAAACGTTACGCCAGCGCAACTCAACATATAATCTTCACTTGGATTCGGCTCGTGAGGACGACCGGCACAAACTTCATCAACTCTAAGAACATCTTTACCGATAGAAGGCAAACTGCCGTAGAGTTGCAAATTATAAAGTTCACAGTTACCCGAGTAGTTACTGTCAATATTGGCTAAGCTATGCGAACTTTGGACAGCTTTATCTAATTTTTCTTCTTCCGACTTATCAGCCTGAACATCTTCATTAAAATACATAAAGATAACTGTCCTTAACCCTTTGGCTTGCAAAATTCGCTGTCTTTCGTCTTTTTCGCAGGCGGAAAAGAAATCGGCTTCAATAAACAAAAGTTCACCAGATTCAGCAGTTTCCGAACTTGTACTGTAAGCAGGGCATCCTAACAGCAAAACACTAGCCAAAGCCGCCCAATGAGCAGGCATATAAATTCCGCTTAAAGTGAATCCTTTTCTGGATAAAATAGCTCCCCAGGTAATTAAATTTTCACTGTTGCCTATAAGGGCAATATTTAACTTACAATCATTACTCATACTTGTCCCCAAGCTCCTAATCAAGCTTCAGCTTTTCTACTGAGAAAGAAGATCTCCGCCTACTTAGGTCGTTATTTTAGATTATCGCCACAGGGCAAGCTAGGATATGAAGATTTATAGTCGAAATTATCCAGTCAATATCAGAGAGACGGGATACAGGCGTGATATTCCCGCAGTGAAAGGTTCCTCTTCATCTATGGCTCTTTGCAAAATGCAAGTCTATAAGTTAGGTATCGATATTATTGCCCACGACCCAGTCGTAATTCTAACTGACGAAAACCAAAACCACAGTCTTCCTATTACCATAGGCGTATTTGAAGCAACAGCCATTGCTTTAGCCATGGAAGGTACAGAAGTTCCTCGCCCCACCTCCCACGACCTTATCAAAACTATCATCAATAGCCTTGGTGCTTCCATTAAAGAGGTTATTATTACTAAGGTTGTACGTAGCACTTTTTATGCAAAATTAGTATTACTGAAAGATGGTGAAGAAATCATCATAGACGCACGTCCTTCAGATAGCATAGCCATCGCTCTTAGAGCCAATGCACCTATCTATGCCGAAGAAGAAGTCTTGCGTTCCGAAGGGGTAAAAGGCATAAGTTTTGATACTCCCAAAGCAGAAGAAGATGTCTTTTATTTAGGTGAGGAAGAAGAATCAGACCGCAACGACAGTGACGAAGAGCAAGAAGATACAAATTCCAATGCGGTGCAAGATTTGACAGCCGAAGAGGATACTTTATCTCAATTTATCGACAACCTAGACCCCAACGACTTCGACGGAGACGACAAAGCTTAACTGAAAATATTTTTTGCCGAAGCGGATCATGATGAAGTAAATAAATCCTTGTCCGCTCATTTTTTTAATTAGGTGAGCCAGCAATGACCTTAAGCAATCGGAGCAATTCATCATCTTCTGGAAACGACAGCCCCGCGCGTCCTTCCACTCAGTCGGCTGCGCCTGTTATAAACAGCGGACTGGCCATAAACACTATGCCAAACGGCAAACAGCCGAAAAAGAAATCGGCTCCGCCTACTCCCAAAGAGCTTTTGGCACTTTACGACGAGCTCTACAAAAAGCTTAGGGCCTACGCCAAAAATACAAAAGTCGGTTCTGACGGCGACGAAGACAATGCCAAAGCTCCCGACGATTCATTCAATTCGGAAAATTTGAAAAAGCTGCGCGATCTCAGCGCCTCAAAAACGGCAGCTCCAGTTGTACCTTCCTCTGCCCCATCTTCAGAGCCAAATAGTTTAAAAACAGCTCTTATTTCCGCTCAATATGTTAAACCTGATCCTGAAGCAGAACTGCCCAGCGGAGCCGAGCTATTAGAAAAAGAAGTCAATATCGAAGACATTTTGCGCGGAGTCAGCTCCGAGCGCCAGCTTGACAAAACCCAAGTTATTTTAAATGAAACGGCTGCCAGACAGCGCATCGATCTCAGTGGCAGTGTTGATAAAAATGCTTCTTGGGCTAAACAAACCTTAAAGCAAGAAGCTTTACCATATACTCTTCGCAGCGCCGCCAAGAAAAAAGAAGAAGAGGAAGAAAAAGCCGATACTCAAACTTATATTCCTAAAGTTACTCCACGCAAGGCTTTTTCCAAGCCTGGCACTTTTACGCCTCTGGCTTCTACTCCCTTGCAAAATCCTAACGCAGCTCCTCAGTTGCAAACTACTTCCAGCAAGCTGATTATGAACCAGCTTAACAAATCGCCTTTCCGAGAAGTAAGCCGCAAAGAAGCCAAAGCTCAAGCCCAAGAAGAACGCAAATCGGTATTTGCCTCCACTTTTACTCCCAAAGCTGGGCAAGTTCCCTTGATCCCTTCCATAAACAATAACGCCGACAGTGCGTCTGATGTTCAGCCCTCTTCCGGCGCTGCAGCAAACGTTGGCAGCGAATCCACTCTGCCTTCAGGGGCTGTTTCTGCCTCCAAGCCAGCCCAGTTGCCTCCTCTGGTAGGCAAACCTATACTTCCTCCCGGAAGCGCACCTTTAATGAATATGCCCAGCGCCTTGACAACGCCGCAAGCCTTCCGCAAGCCGGACTCTACTTTTGCTTTGCCCTCAGCGCCACAACACAAATCAACTTCTCAAGCTCGTTCCACCATGATTGAAGAGAGTCGACCTGTTGATTCAAGCGTACCTATGGCCAAAATTCGCTTAGAATTAGCTCTCAATTTTGGCGGACGTCCGGCCAATTCACGTGTTCCTGTCTATTCACCGGTGCTAGACTCTCTCTATCAACCCAGAACCAAAAGGCAAATTGCTCGCAGCAGTACGCCTATAAAAATGGCTCCCACAGATGATCCTACTCCCGTTTCCGGAACTACAATGGGCAGTAAATTGCCCTCTATGCCTTTTAGTCCTTTAGCCGGCAAAACCATGAGAAATAGTATGCTAAAACTCAGCCAGGCTTGCGACTATTATGGCACCAACGAAGAAGAAGACGTCTCTTTCAATGAGGCCTCAGCCAAGCGTTTGGAAGGGCTGGCTAAAAAATATCCTTTACATCTTTCTTATTCAGAAGATGCTCCTTATAACGAAGCCTTAGAAGCTATCGAAACCGGTTGGGTGGGCAGATTGCTTTTAAGTACCAAAGCGCCCATACACATGGAAGGTATGCGCACCAAGTATATTCCTGCCAGCAGTCGACGCTACGGAGCCAGCAACGCCGCCGAACGCCCTGACGTCTCCGACTTGTTCCAACAATTGTGCGCTTCCCAAGTTTCTTCACAAAACGCCGAAGAAAACGGTATAAATGGCGCTATTCTTATGGTTCGTTTGGGTGGTAAAGCCGCTTACGATCACTTAGTGCGTACAGCTGAATTGGGAGAAAAAATCGCCGCCGAATTAAAAATCGACGATATTAGAACGCGCCGACAAATAGAATATGGCTCTATGTTCAAAGATATAGGCGAACTGGATATTTTCTTCCAACAGGAAGATGCCACCAAGCAAGATGAGCTCTTTAATTATATCGCTTCAGAAGAATACCAAGAAGCTTTGCAAGCTAAAGGAGCGCGTCGTCTCAGATGGCCAGAGTGGCTCTTGCAAACTATAAGGCACTTAGAGCCCGAAGAATATGATTTTCTTAAAGACCACCCACGCTACAGCGAAGAGATTATCAATTCGGTGCCCAGCTTAAGGGCGCTTTGTCCAGTCATTCGTGCCCACCACGAACGCTGGGACGGACGTGGAGGGCCAGACAGTTTAACAGGAGATCGCATTCCCTTAGCGGCGCGTATAATTGCCGTTTGCGACGCCTTTGACGCTTTGATTCAAAGGCGCCCCGGCAGTAAGACGTACTCTTCTTACGATGCTTGCGAAATTATAAAAGGAGGCTCAGGCTCAGCTTTCGATCCGCAAGTTGTAGAAGCATTTTTACGCGTCATAGCTCCCAGTGTTAGATAAAATGAACTTTCTCACTATCGTATTTGCCTCGAGCGCTCGGCTCTTCATCGGGTACGCCGATAGCGATTAAGCTGTAAGGTACGCCCTTGGTGCCCAAAACAGAGCATATCCCTTCAATATTTTTCTCTTTGGGATAGACTCCGCACCAGCAAGTACCATAGCCTAAGTCGGCAGCTTCAAGCAGAATATTTTCTGTGCAAGCGCCACAATCGACGACCCAAAAGCCGTCGGAAATGCCACTTTGTACTTGGGGTAAGCCGTAAACTACGATAGCAGCTGAAGCGGTGCTCAACATGGAAGCATAGGGCATTACCTGTTGCAAACGGCCGAGAGTCTCGCGGTCAGTTACCACATAAAACTCCCAAGGACGGGTATTACAAGCGCTGGGAGCCATCATAGCTGCTTCCAAAATTTTCTCAAAGTGCTCACGCGGAATTACGGCTCCGGCTTTATAGCGACGAATACTGCGACGTTTTCTAATAACTTCAGAAACTTCCATATTGTCCTCCGACTTATAAAAAATAACTTAGGCTTCAGTTTTTACCTAGCCCTTAGCCCAGCATTTAGCTGAATAGCCAGCAACATCCTTTAGATTCACTAACGCAGGCAATTCCCTAAGCTGATAGCGAATATGTGTCCTTCAATTTGTCTATTTCGGAGAAAAAAACTCTTGCTTTTAGACGCCCACTTTCATCCTTTAAGCCTTGCAAATTCTACACCTAATTCGACTAACGACTGTGCAACACATTTAAATAGCATCATCAAAGGCGTAGGAGCTTCAGCTTGCCCGCAAGAGTGGGAAACACTACGTAAATGGAGTTGCCGCTATAAACAACCTTTTATTTTAGGTTTACATCCTTGGTTGGCGGAAGTTCTGGCAACAGATCCTCAGGGAGAAACGAAACTCAAAAGTTACTTAAGTTCTTTAGATCAAAAGTTACGTTCTTTTCCTTATCCATGCGCCGTTGGCGAAATAGGCTTTGATAAAGTACACAGTCGACAGCCCAATTTTGTTTGGCAAAACAAACTTTTTACAGCCCAATACCGTTTAGCTCAAAAATACTCTCTACCTATAGTAATTCACTGTGTAAAAAGTTACGGACATTTATTTGATGCGCTCTCAGAACTGAGCTGCCAGTTAAAAGAGCCACAGCCTCAAGGTTTAATTCATGCTTTTTGGGGAACGCCCGAATTAGCTTTGCGTCTAATTAAACTTAATTTTTACATTTCCTTAAATAGCAAATTGCTTATGAAAATTTCATCTTCGACAGCTAATACCGAAAAGCAAAAATTGGCGGCCTTAGCCAAAGTTATCCCTCTTACAAAACTCTTGTTGGAAAGTGACGCTCCCTGGGGCGTTTCTTCTTCAGCCAGCCTTAGGGAGTTAAGCTATTTTTTAGCTCCTTATTGGTCAGCTAGCGCCAAGCAATTGCAGGAAATATGCCATTCTAACCTACACATATTTTACAACTTACCTGCAGATACTGAATAATTGCTCACTCAAGCGAAAATTGACAGCCAATTTCCTATGAATATGTCCAACGTTATTGCCAAAATTTTAGTTTTATTTCTCTTGCTCAGCCTGTTGCTGGGAGCCTTCTTAGTACGTTTTCGCCAATTTCAAGGCTGTGGTTTTTTCCGCGACGAGCCGGGCACAAATACTCTTTCCTATCGCTCTGTATATGAATATATCCATCCCGAACATGGCGCCGACCCCATAGAAGTAAATGGCCTATTTTATTACAAATTTATTCAACACCCTTGGCAAGAATTTACCGGGCGTATTTTGCACGATGATACTGTTTTTGCCTGTCGCCTTAGCTCTTTACTAGGAGCTCTCATAGGACTGACTGTCTTTTTTCAACTAGGCAAAAATTATACTGATAAATATACAGCTCTCATAGCCACCGCTTTGCTTACCGTTAACGGTTGTCATCAGTTTTATTCCAATTATCTACGCTATCATATCTTCAGTTTGCTGGCTGCTGTACTTCTCACTTGTATTTTAGGCAAAATTTTATCCAAACCTAATTGGCAAAATTGGCTCATCTACCACTGTTTAACTATCATCAATATCTATACCAGTATCAACAACTTAACTTTGTTGCCAGCTCATTGGTTGATTATTTATTTATCTATGCGCTCAAATTCTAAAGGTAACCAACAATACTTACAATTGCGCCGAGGCTTACTAACTTCCGTAATATTGTCATTACTAGCTTTTTTGCCTATGCCTTTTTGGGACAGCCAAGCCTTAGGACGCATGAACAGCTATCCGGCTCTAAATTTTAACCTTTATCTAAATATTTATTGTTGTTTGGCAGGTCTCAAAGAATATTTATTTTCCTTCACATCTTTAATTACTCTTATAACTATAGCCGTCTTTTTACTTGTCGGATTAAAGAAGGCTTGGCAAGATTATCAAAAAAAGGATGATTTGCGTCTATTGACCATATCAGCCTGGCTCTTTGTGCCTTTACTTTTGCACTTAATTCTCTCTTTAACTATTCAACCACTTATTATTACCAGGAACTTAATTTTTGTTATGCCAGCTTTTGCTCTTTTGACAGCTACCGGCCTAAAAAGTTTAACAAAATCGACTTATTCTAAAGCTATAATCACTTTCTTGTGGCTAATTATAATCCCCACTTTACTTACTCAATGCGGCCATAATGTTTTTTATGAATGGGACGAGCCAATCAATACCAAATATTATCATGCTCCTATGTTTGAATGTTGCCGTTATCCGGGTGATCATATTTCAGGACAATTGCCACAAGTTGAACAAGATCCCCGATCCGAGCGTCCTTAATCCATCTTTTATAAAAGCAACACCTATTCTAGGATTTTTATAAAAACAACAGTATATTTGTTAATGGCCCTTTTTAGCTCATAGAAAAAAATAAGCGGCGGAGATGTTTTACTGTGTTTTTCAAACAATGGATGCATAATTTTGCCAATCCCGGCATCAAATGGGGCGGTTCTTATGTTTTGCGCCGTATGAACCAAGAGCATATTCCCCTCTTCAATTTTGCCAGCCAATTCTTTGATATTCCCGTCAACGGAATCGTTTTAGATGTTGGCTGCGGAGGCGGACACCATTTGGCTATGCTGCGCAAAAAACGTCACAGTGCTCTTATATACGGTGTGGACATTTCTCCATTAAGTGTCAAAGCTTCCATTGCTTACAATCAAGAAGCTGTGAAGATGGGCTTAGCCAAAGTCGTCCAAGGCGACGTTAACGAGCTCCCTTTCTCCGACAATTGGTTTGATTTAGTCACAGCTTCAGAAACGGTTTATTTCTGGCCAGATGTGAAAAAAGGTTTCGAAGAAATTTATCGTGTCCTTAAACCGGGAGGTACCGTAGCTATCTATTGCGACAGTTGCGATCCTGTTGCCGAGAAAAAACACACCGATTTAATTCCCGGTATGCACGTTTATACTTCTGAAGAGTTGCAAAATTTTGCCCAACAAGCCAAATTTCTCAATATCAAAGTAAATCTCAGCCAAGATGGAAAAATTTGTTTAACCGCCCAAAAAGAAGGCTCTTTTCAAAAAATTCCTTTTTTTTACATGGGCAATCCCTATAATACTTTAGCCGCGCTTTGGGCTCGCACTTTAGAAGCTCGCCAACCAGTGCCCATTTTGGAAGATCAAAACGCGCTAGATGTAGTTAGCAATATAAATTACGATTTCAGTTATTTTGCCGATTTGGGCATCGATCAAGTCGGTTTAGCAGTGCGAGATTATTTAATTGATCGTATGCTAAAAAATTTTCTGGAAAAGAACCAAGATGTCACTATTATCAATCTAGCTCCAGGCTTAGACACTCGTTTGCACCGTATTCCAGAAAACACTTACAAAAAATGGATCGATATAGACGTTCCCTTAAACTTGGATTTACGTCGCGCTTTTTTCAGCAAAGCTGACAAATTGGAAGTAATAGCCAAAAGTATCACCGATTTTAGCTGGATTGACAATATCAGCAAAGCCAATGAGCCCAAAGTTATCATAGCCCAGGATATTTTTGCCTATATTGAGCTCGATACAATCAAAACTTTTCTAAACAAGTTGGCCCGTAAATTTGCTTCTATTGACGTAATTTTTGATTTGCCTTCTGCTGAAGAGATGAAAGATAATCATACTATGACTCTTCCACCGGCTGTAGTTAAGAAAAAGCCTAATGCCAAACCTTCAAAAAAAGGCAGTGTTACCGAAAGTGCTCAGCGCCCCCGAATTTTGTGGACTTTGCAAAATGTCTTCGAAGTACAGAAATGGTGTAAAGCTATTCGAGTTGTGGAAGAGCGCAACTTATTTGACTATGATAAAAAGCGCTGGGGTTGGCGTGGCTTTATTGCCCGTTTGCCAAGTAACAGAGCCAGAATGTCTCACAACGTCGTCCAGATAAGATTAAAGCGCGAGCTTTTAATCGATGAAAAGGATCGCGAAGTAAGAAAAAGCGGTATTGAGACAGATATTTAAAATAAAGTCACTATTTTGGCATAAGTGCTCAAGTTGCTTCAAAACAACTTGAGCACTTATTTTTTAGAAAAGAAAATCAGCCGAGAGCAAACCAGTTCTAAACCACTGATGGGCTTGTTGTACCAAAATGTCGCTCTTATTATAGATTACCGGACAATCAGGTGGCAAAGAGTGCAAGAAGTAATGGCGGTAATTTTTACCAGCATACAAATCGAGTCTATTGTCTAAAACAAAAACTACCCCTCGATCTTTTTCTGTACGTACCAAACGGCCGAAGCCCTGACAAAATTTGAGTACAGCCAAAGGAATGGCATACTTACGAAAAGCTTGATCTCCCATACTCTTGGAGCGGATCTTAAAGAAAGGATTATCAGGTGAAGTAAAAGGCAAACGCAAAATTACCACACAAGAAAGCGCTTCGCCTGCGACATCAACTCCTTCCCAAAATGAGTTGGTGCCCACAAGCACTACTTTTTCGCCTCTTTCCCGAGCTCTACGCAAGCGATCTATTTGCTCAGCCCGAAGCCCGGAGCTTTGCTTTAACAAAGTCAGCCCCAATTTAGCTAAAGGTTGCCATAATATCTCATATATTTTTTCCACTTCATAACGTGAAGTGGCTAAAATAAGCATACGACCTTGCCACAACTTGGCAGCTTGGACAATAAAGCGCACCGCTCTATATAAAAAAGCGTCGCTGGCTTCATCTGAAGATCCGGACCGGCCCAAGTCACTGGTTATGGCCAATAAAGCTTGATATTCGTAATGGAATGGACTCTTAAAGCTAAGCTTATCTACTCTATCTTGCTCAATTTTATCTACGCCGGTTCTCGAGCAAAAGAAATCGAAACTGTCATCTATTTTCAGTGTAGCTGAAGTAGCTACAGCTGCCGGTATTTGTTGCCAAAAAGCTGAAGCCAAATAATCGCTGATGTCAATTCTGGCTGCTCGCAATCTTACGCCGTTACGCCCTCTTTCCATCCAATGGCCCAGAGCTTCAGCTTCATCACTTATATCGTGACAAACCAAAAAATTTTGCATAAAGCAATCTAGCTGCTCTGCAGCAGTAGCCAGCAAAACTCCCGGCTGATTATCGTTTTCGTCTATTTCTGATCGCTCGGCAATATCTTTCCAGAGCCCTTCCACCTCTTTAATTTGCGCTACGCAATTATTACAAGCTATCTTAATTTTCTCAGCTTCAGCAGCCAAATTTTCTCCCCAAACTCCAGAAGAAGTCAGCCATTTGCTATTTAGCATAGCTACTTGGGATTTTCTTTCAAAACATTCTAACTGGCTATAGGCTTCGTTAGAGTAATAATCTTCCAAAGCTCTAAAATACGGAACCACACTCTCACGCAAAGTCTGAAAAGATCCATAATACAAGCTATTTAAAGCACGTAAAGCTCCATCTTCAGCTCCATAAGGCAAGTAAGTGCCCAATCTATGGATGGCTTCAGCCAAATTACTAAACCATCCAGAAGGATAGTTTATATTTTTTCCGTCTTGCAAGGAAAACAATAATTTTTGCTTACTGCTGTCGATATGTTCATCAATAAGCATCATTTGCTCCGAGGGGGACGCTTCATGCTCTCTACCTTCTTCAAAAGCAGAGCGCTTGAGCGCAGCAAAACCGGTAAAAAATTCACTACTAACCGAGCCATCAAACGAATTTGACATTTGTTCAATAGCTACATCTTCAAAGTGATGAGCCTCATCAATAATGCAAGCGCCTATTTGTGGCACTAATCTGGTTAAACTATCTTGACGCAATACGGCACATAGCAAAGCGTGATTGGCAACGCAAACATCGGCCCCGCCTAAAAGAGCTCGCTCTTTATAAAAATAACAATTATGAAAATAACGACAACTGCGTTTAGTGCAACTGAGCGATTCGGCACAAATATGCGGCCAGAGAGTATCATCCCAGGCACAAAATTTTTTGGTCAGACGACGGAAATCAGCAGTAAGTCCGCGCAAAGGCTCGTCTTCTTGTAATTCAGGATGGAAAAGTGAATAGTTGTCCGTTTCTATACAATCGCCGATATAACCCAAAAGTTCAGTATATTGCGGGTATTGTTTAATGTTTTGCAACATGCGGTAGAAGCGCATTAAACATAAATAGCGAGTACGCCCCAGAGCTTGAATAAGGCGAAAAGACATTCCCAAACGCTCACGCACAAAGGGATAATCTTTATCGAAGATTTGTTGTTGTAAATTGGTAGTATAAGTGGCAATTAAAGTTTGGCCGCCTCCATATTTAGTACGCCATATAACACTAGGCACTAAATATGCCAAAGTTTTGCCTACCCCGGTACCGGCTTGAGCTAGCAACACCTTACCGCCAGCAATAGCTTGGGCAGTTGCTAAAGCCATCTTCACCTGTTCCTGACGCACACTGTAATTGCTGCGAGACGGAATCAATTCTGTAAAAACTTTTTCCACATCATGGAGATAAGCTTCAACATTTATCTTCTGTTCGGTAGCCATAACTTTGCTCTCTGTTTTCCTTAATAAAAAAAGCCAGCCCAACCATGCAATTGAAACTGGCTTTCTTCGTTCTGGATAAGCTGATTTCTATCGTTGCTTAACTAAAGAAATCAGCTTATATATCGCTACATTTCAGAACGGCGGCGGCGACGATGGCGAGTGGGCATATCACCGTCGGGGCGAACATCCTGCCTGGGTTCATCGTAGACGGGCTCACGCATAATAGGCTCGCGACGACGCATAGGAGGAATTTCGTCATACATAGGCTCGCGGCGACGCATAGGAGGAAGCTCATCATACATAGGCTCGCGACGACGGCTCATAGGACGATCATTGAAAGCAGGTTCACGGCGGCGAGCCGGAGCCATATGCTCATCGTAGCCAGGGTCGCGCATAATCGGTTCACGCATATTGGCTTCACGACGGCGGGCAGGCATTACTCTAGAATCGTAAAGATCTTCCTGATAGCGGGGAGCAACAGAGCGTTCTTCACGCAAAACTCTGGCGGCAGCTCTATCGGCACGCTCAGGCTCACGGCGAGAACGCTTAGGAGCTCTTTCCACGCGCTCGTAACGCTCGGGAGCTTCCATGCGATCTAAACGATCCATATGCTCGGGACGCTCGATACGTTCGGGACGCTCAATGCGCTCTGGACGCTCAGCACGCTCGACACGCTCAGGGCGCTCGACGCGCTCAGGACGCTCAGTGCGTTCGGGACGAGCAGGGCGAGGGCGACGCTCGGGGCGGATATCACCAACATCTACGGGAGAATCGGCCTGAGCTAATTCTTCTTCGGTCCAAAGGCCTTTGCGAGTAAGGTTAATGCGACCTAAATTATCAATCTCTTCAACCTTAACTTGGATATGATCGCCAACATGAAGAACATCTTCTACGCTACGAATGTGGAAAGGCTTAATCTTGGAGACATGGAGTAAACCTTCACGTCCGGGTAAAATCTCCACAAAAGCGCCAAAGTCCATCAAACGAGCCACAGTGCCGTCATAAACTTCACCGGCTTGGACTTCACGCACTAAGTCATTGATCATTTTGCAAGCCTTATCAGCGGCTTCGCTATTGGAAGCAGCCACAAAGACCTTACCGTCATTTTCGATTTCAACCTTAGCACCGGTTTCGGCAATAATCTTATTGATAACTTTGCCACCCGGCCCAATGACGTCTTTGATGCGCTCAGGAGCAACTTGCAAAGTGACAATCTTGGGAGCATAAGGAGAAAGATGATCGCGATGCTGAGGAATGACCTCGTGGATCATTTCCAAAATTTCCAAACGGGCGTCGCGGGCTTGGGCCAAAGCTTTGCCCAAAATGTCCATAGTTACGCCCTTCATCTTGATGTCCATTTGCAAAGCGGTCACGCCTTTGGCAGTACCGGTAACTTTGAAGTCCATCTCGCCGAAAGCGTCTTCCATACCTTGGATGTCGGTCAAAACGACATAATTGTCGCCTTTTTTAATTAAGCCCATAGCGATACCGGCTACAGGGGCTTTCAAAGGTACACCAGCGTCGAGCAAAGCCAAAGTGCTGCCACAAGTAGAAGCCATAGAGCTGGAGCCATTGGATTCCAAAACATCACTGACTACACGGATAGCGTAAGGGAATTCATCGGCACTGGGCAAAACTGGCAACAAAGCTCTCTCAGCCAAAGCACCGTGGCCGATCTCACGACGACCAGGGCTACGCATAGCCTTAGCTTCACCTACGCTGAAAGGCGGGAAGTTGTAGTGGTGCATATAGCGACGAGTAGTTTCGCCGAAAACATTGTCGAAAGTTTGAGCTTCAGACAAAGTGCCCAAAGTGCAAGCAGAAAGCACCTGAGTTTGGCCGCGGGTGAAGATACCGGAGCCATGAGTGCGAGGCATAACGCCAACTTTAGCCCATAAAGGACGAATTTCAGTAACTTTACGACCATCGGGGCGGATGCCTTCGTCGACGATCATGGTCATGAGTTCATCTTCTTTAATATGCTTGGAAATAGCAGCGTAATCTTTGTCAGCGCCGACAATAGCGCAAGTTTCCAAAGCGGCAGCTTTTTCTTCTTCGCTCAAAGTAGTATCAGCTTCGATAGCCTCTTTGAGAGTAGTCAAGTTGATAGCATCGAAGGCAACTTCGCGAGCGTGCTTCTCAATAACACGCATAGCTTTGGCAATTTCATCAAATTGATACTTGCGTACGAGTACTTCCAAAGCCTCACTGGGAGCGTAAACAGGATAGTTCCCTTTTGGCTTACCGCAGACAGAAACTAACTCTTCAATGGAAGCAATAATAGTGCGAATAGCTTCATGAGCTACTTCAAAAGCTTTGACTAATAAATCTTCGGGAACTTCTTGGCAACCGCACTCGACCATATTGATATTGGCCTTGGTACCGGCAACTGTCAAGTTTAAGGTGCTGCTCTTAAGCTCAGTTTCGGTGGGGTTGATAACAAATTCGCCATCGACATAACCTACACGAACACCAGCGACGGGGCCATCGAAGGGAATATCGGAAATAGACAAAGCGGCGCCGGCGCCACAAAGAGCCAGAACGTCCGGATTGTTTTCAGTGTCTACGGAAGTGCACAAACCTACGATATGCACATCATTGCGGAAACCCTCGGGGAAAAGCGGACGGCAAGGACGGTCGATAACACGAGATACCAAAATGGCTCTCTCCGGGGGACGACTTTCGCGCTTGATCCAACCACCAGGAATTTTGCCCGCAGCATACATTCTCTCTTCATAATCTACGGTTAAGGGGAAGAAATCGACTCCCTCTCTGGGCATAGGGCTGGCGCATACAGTAACTAAAACGACGGTTTCACCGCTGCTAACCAATACGGCACCACCGGCTTGCTTGGCGACTTCGCCGGTTTCAAAGCGGATAGTACGGTTGCCGACATGGCATTCGACGACATGTTTCTCTTTCTCAACTCGAGAAAGCACGTCTGTCAACTTACTCATATTACGAGACTCTCCTTTGATTCTTCTTTATACATTAAACAACAGATCAATAACTACTAATAGCTGACAAAACAGCAGGCCAAGGCCAAGAGTCTTTCTTAAGCGCTGCTTCAATTAGTGCGGACATTTTCCGAACGCCGACTGACAGCAGCGATACAAAAATACTTAATCTTTAGCTCTCAGGATTTCATTCATAAAAAGAATAACCCTGCCTAAACAATAAACTAATAAGAGCAGAAAGCTATTTTTTATTTTTTAGATAAGAAATAAGCATAAAAAAAGACAACCCTTTCCAAAAGTATCCCTACTCAAGAACTTTTGGAACAGGCTGCCTTCCTGCATTCAAAACAAATAGCGAAAGATGATTAGCGGCGTAAGCCTAAGCGCTCGATCAAAGAACGATAGCGGTTGATATCAACCTTCTTGAGGTAGCCGAGTAAGCGTTTGCGGCGACCGACCAACATGAGCAAACCACGACGGGTGTGGTGATCCTTGGGGTGCATTTTGCAGTGCTCAGTGAGGTGGATGATACGGTTGGTGAAGAGAGCGATCTGAACTTCGGGGGAACCGGTATCGTACTCGTGAGTGCTGTACTTGGTTACAACTTCTTGTTTGTTTTCCATGATTGAAACTTTCCTCTGACACAAGCTAAAACAAAAGCTGCATCTTTTTATAGTCGCTGTAATCTGAGCTAAAGGGCGGAGGTTCGTCCTTAGGCTAAGGTTAGAGCCGGGGAGTATTCTAGCATATAAATATACACTTATCAATACAAAAAAGCAGGCAAGCTACGCAAAAATGAAGCGTAACTTGCCAAGCAACGAGTTAGAAGTATTTGCTCTAGCTCTCTTTAGTCTCTTCTCTATCTTCAGCTTCGAGCTTTTCTAAGTCGTTCGGCTTAGCACTCCAAGCGAAAATAAAAGGTATGATGGATAAGAAAGCGCAAGCCAAAAGCATTTGGAAAGCGACATTCCAACCGTAAGCATCTAAAATACGGCCCATACCCCAACCAGAAACGATACTGCTTAAGTAGCCGAAAAGTCCAGTCATACCCACAGCAGTAGCTGCAGCTTTTTTAGTGGCAAAGTCAGTGGCCATAATAGCTACCAAAAGTTGAGGGCCATAGATAAAGAAACCGGTGACAATAAACATAAGACTGTAAACCCATACAGAAGATCCCACCGGCAATTTCCAAAAGACAAAAATACTGATCAGAGAGGCAATAGTATAGTAAGCACAAACCGGAGCTCGCTTACCTTTGAAGAAGCGATCGGTCATCCAACCAGCCAATAGAGATCCGGCAATACCAGCAATCTCAAAGCAAGCCATAGTAATGCCGGCATGACTTAAAGTTACGCCACGGGCATTCAAATAAGACGGGCCCCAAGTAACGAATCCGTAACGCAAAATGTAGATAAAGAAGTTGGCGAAACAAACTGCCCAAATATACGGATTGTTGAAAACATGACGACAAAGGAAACGGAAAAATTCTTTGCCACTTTGCTTTTCTTCTGTTGCCTTAGCATTATCGGCCTTGGCCTCAGTCTCGGCTGCGACAGTTTCAACCTTGTTTTGTTCTTCTACCGGAACAAAAGGCTTTTCTTTAGTATAGACTTCAGGATCGGGCAATCCCAAAGAAGCCGGAGTATCGCGCATACGCTCCAGCAAGAAAAGCGAAGTTAGAGCGGCAATAGCTGCAGGAACACAGAAAACATAACGCCAGCCAAAATATTCTCCCAAATAGCCGCCCATAATCAAAATTAGAGACAAGCCGATTTGGTGAGACGTATTCCAAATGCTCCAATATGTGCCACGCTCCTTAGAAGAGAACCAATGACAAATCACTCGGGAGCAAGGCGGAGAGCCCATACCTTGGAACCAACCATTTAAAACCCAAGCTGCCAGCAAGACAGCTACAGCACTGCTCATACCAAACATAAAGTTGGCTAAAGCAGACAAGAGCAAACCTACAGCCATGAAATATCTGGCATTGCAACGGTCGCCTAAGAATCCATTGACAAACTTGGAAACACCGTAAACAACATCAGAGATACTGACAATCATACCTATAGCGGCTTTGCTTATGCCTAGGGAACTTTCCAGCAAAGGAATCGCTATCGAAATATTTTTACGTACAAAATAGAAAACACCATAGCCGACAAAAGTCGAATATAATTGACGGAGGCGCCAATAACCATATTGGCTGCGCATTTCTTCTTCATTTTTATACTGAGGAGCTATAGGCTCAGCAGGCTTAAAAATAGACAGAGCTTTACTTAGTATCGACATCTTTCCGCTTCTTGCACTTTATTGAAAAATCAACAGAGGGTATTTTTATATTTTGAGCCTTCGCTTCCCTGCACAAATAAGCTTTTGTTTTAGGTATACGCACTATTTTGTCTGCTAAATTCCAAGGAAGGCATGCGGCGAGCGATATTATTCAGCAACCCTAAAGCAGCCATATTGATTATCAGTGAAGTGCCGCCATAACTTACCAAAGGCAAAGGAATACCTACAACAGGCAAAACACCACTAGTCATACCGATATTTCCCACAGCATGCACAAAAAATAGCGTACCTATGCCGAAAGCCAAAAAGCTGTCATAAGCGCTTTCAGCTTGTTTTGCCAATTGCCAAGCTCGCATAATTAGACAGGATAGTAACAATATTAAGCACAAAGCCCCTATAAATCCCATCTCTTCGCCAATAACCGTAAAAATAAAATCGGTATGATGTTCTGGCACAAAATTCAAACGATTTTGTGTGCCCTCCATCCATCCTTTGCCCCACAAACCTCCGGAACCTATGGCTATTTTGGCTTGAATAATATTCCAACCGTCTCCCATAGGATCGGCTTCTGGATTGAGAAAGACCATGATGCGTTTTCTCTGGTATTCATGTAAAACATGCGGCAGTATAGCTAATACAGAGCAAAATAAACCCGCAAACCAGCGCCAATCGTAACCGGCAACCCACATCATGGCGCTACCTACGCCAGCAAAGACAATGGCTGTGCCCAAATCCGGCTGAGCCATAATTAACAAAGTAGGGACACCTAAAAGAAAATAAAGCCAGCAAAAATAGCGAAAGGTGAAATGGTTTTGCTTATAACGTCCATCTTTGTCTCCGCTTAAATAGCGACTCATACACAAAACTAGCAGCAGCTTGGCAACTTCAGACGGTTGGAAACGCCCTATTAAAGGCACGTCTATCCAGCGTTTTGCTCCGTTTACGGTAACACCACCGACTATTACGGAAAAAAGCAAAATTAAAATAGCTATATAAAGCCAATTGCCGTTGCGAAAAAATATTTTTATATCTGTAAAAGAAAAAAATAAAAATATGCAAACGCCGACAGCTAAGCTACTTGCCTGACGTATAAACTCCGGACTTATACCGCCGTGAAATGTGGCGCTGGCAATATTGCTCAATCCTAAAAAAATCAGAATAGAAGCACAAATTACCAAAGGCCAATCAAAGTTATACCAGCTAAAACGCACCCTAAAACCTCACTAACAGAAATGACGTCCCAGTTGAGGGCCGCGTTGCTGCTGGTAGTGGGAGCCTAAACCGGATCCGTAAATTTTCTCCGGTTTTTTCAGTAAATATTCAAAAGCCATCTTGCAAATAGGTTGGGCATGGCGGAAAAGTACATCTTCATGAACATCCAATTCTAAAACAGCAGGAGTTCCCTTTAAGCATCCATCTTCACCGTAACCGAAACCAGGATCGAAGAATCCGGCATAATGGGAACGATACTCACCTGAATGGATATCATAAGCTACCATCTCTACAGCTAAATCGGGCGGAACGCGCAAAAATTCTTTAGTGGATAAAATATAAAATTCACCGCGTTTTAAAAGAACTTCGCCATTTTTGGCTTTAATAGGCGCAAAGTAGTGGTTTCCCGGCTGAGGCACACCGTTACATAAGTCTACTGGTTCATCGCAAGGAATAGCTTTGTAACCTACAATATCTTGGTGTAAGTCTATAGTTAAAAGCAACCCATTGTCTATAAGAGCCTGTTCACGTTGGCCCGTACTATCGTAAACCAAACCGCTTTCTTGGTGAAGCATTTCTAATTCAAAGTCTAAAAGGTGATTGTCACCGCAAATTAAACGGACTTGATTGAGCGTGTTGCCTTCGCACACTTTTATAGACCAAGAGCGCGGAGTAATCATAACGTAAATTTTGCCATTATAGCCGGGAGGAATTTTATCAAAGCGAGAGACTCCATCGGCTAGAATACGCGTCCAAACATTCATACGTCCGGTCGTGCTTTTATTGTTGGCATAAGCATGAACAGAGTTGGGCAAATTGAAGCGTTCTTCTACTTCTACAACGTAAGTGCAACCTTCTTGCAAGACTACAGGAGAACTTAAATCTATACTTTCCAAAGAATTGTTAAGCAGCAAATCAGAAACAGGCTCCCCTTGACGAGGCAAAAAAGCAGCTTCCACACGCCAGCCTCTTCTCCCCAAACGCAAATCTAAACTGGCCGGCTGAATATTCTTAGACGGAACAGGTTTAGAGCTAATAATGCGCTGGTTACTTATCAGTTCTTCAATAAGTTGACATGGTAAAGCTCCACTCTGACGCATTCTTATATAAATCTCCTTTTTGATTGCATAAAGCTAATTCTGTTTCAATAGCCATAAAGGCAAAGTGCCACATGTATGGCTTTTAGCAAAGCAAAGGCCTCGGGCATACAGTTTTAATTTTTTCTAACCTTGTTTACCAAAGAGGCCCGAACAAAAATTCATGCTCGGGCCCCTAAGTTACCATTTACAGACAGATGCTATGCTTAGATAGTTAAATTTATTTTTGTGTAGACTTTTGACGCCAACGGCAATATTCCAGATCGGTGTCGATATATTCTACAGCAGCTTCAATGACGGCTTCAGTCTTTATATCATTGTGACTGATAATGCCCATAGCAAAGAGAGCGGAAATATCTTGATTATCGTCATTTTCTTCTACAAAGCGCTGATAATCAGCATACATTGCCTTTAAGATTTCGCGCTCGGCTTCTGGAGCAGCCTTCATAGCCAATCCCAACTTATCGGCAGCAGCGCTCAATTTGGCTTCAAACTCGGCTTCCATACCGCAAACAGATTTTTGGCGGCAACGGCAATATTCCAAATCGGTGTCGATATACTCTACAGCAGCCTTGATGACATCTTCGGTTTTTATGTCATTATTGCTGATTATGCCCATAGCAAAGAGAGCAGAAACGTCCTGCTTATCAGAATTTTCGTTTACAAAGCGCTGATAATCGGTATACATGGCCTTCAGTATTTCACGCTCGGCCTCAGGAGCAGCCTTCATAGCCAATCCTAATTTATCAGCAGCGGCGCTTAATTTAGCTTCAAACTCATTTTCCATAGCAGGGCCTCCTACAAACAACAATTTATCCGAGGGGATGTTAACCTAGCGAAGTTTCTAAGTATTGTCGCTGCGATCCTGCGCATAGCTGACAGATTTAAGATATAGGCCGCCGGGGTGAGCCGGAGGAGCGCAATAGCGAGGGTCAGCTTTTTCCAATATTTCTTTGATTTTTTCCGGCTTCCACTGCCCAATTCCCACTTTAATGAGCGAGCCGCAAATCATACGTACCATACGGCGCAAAAAAGCGTTGGCTTCTATATGCATAACTATCAAGCGCCCAATATCAGAGAAAGGCCCCGGACCATTCACATTAGTTTCAGTAAAACTTATTTTGTTCATACGCCTAATGGTAGGATCACCTTTAGGTACTTGAGAGCCAAAAGTAGCAAAATTGTGACTGCCGATAAGATACTGCGCAGCTTGGCGCATAAGTTCTAAATCTAATTTTTGCTTAACATAGAGAATGCGATCTCGAAAAAAGGGATCGACAGTGGAATTGTCTTTTATAAGATATTCATACTCTCGCGCTCTGGCCGTAAAGCGAGCATGGAAATGCTCAGGTTCTTTGCTTACACTAAGCACTTTAAT
This sequence comes from uncultured bacterium, assembly GCA_934636825.1. Lineage (GTDB taxonomy): Bacteria > Vulcanimicrobiota > Xenobia > Xenobiales > Xenobiaceae > Bruticola. Next base: position 206,891 of record CAKUBG010000001.1, read on the forward strand.
AGTATCAGGTAAGAGAGAATTTAAAGCATTAAAAAGCACTTGTTCAGAGCGCTCAATACCTGTGCGAAAAGAGAACACTTGCCCCAGAGCGTGCACGCCGGCATCGGTTCGACCAGCTACTCTAATGGAAATAGGCTTGGCGAAAACAAAAAGCAATTTTTCTTCTAAAGCATCTTGAACCGTGGGCAACTCTTTAGCGTTGGCCTGGCTTTGAAAACCGGCAAATGCTGTGCCATCATAAGCGATAGTAACTTTATATACGATATTTTGGCAATTTTCTTCCATTAAAGTACAAATTCCAATATTTTAAGCAAAATAAAAAAAAGAATGACAACAATTATGGCTACTATATCATTTGCACCGAAATTTAACTCACGCAAGCGCGTGCGTCCCTGTCCTCCTCTATAGCAACGAGCTTCCATAGCCCAAGCCAGATCTTCGGCATGGCGAAAAGCGCTTACAAAAAGTGGAATCATTATGGGCATAATTGAACGTAATCTTTGCATAATATTACCACGATCTAAGGCAGCTCCTCGAGCTAATTGCACTTTAACTATGGTTTCTGTTTCCTGAGCTAAAGTGGGTACAAAGCGCAAAGCGATAGTGGAAACCATAGCTAACTCATGAGCTGGAACCCCAAAGCGCCGCCAAGGTGAGAGCAATTTTTCCATACCGTCAGTAAGCAATATAGGAGATGTAGTGAGCGACAAAAGAGAAGTTAGCAAAACTAAAAGTAACAAACGCAATCCCATGGCCGTGCCGCGTTCAAGTCCTTCATAAGTAATATGCCAGCTTCCCCAAGAGCAAAGAGATTCTCCCGGCACCAAAAACATATTAAAAATGAGAGAAAAGAAGGCAAACAGCCAGACAAAACGTAATCCGCGCAGCATAAAACCGGCCTTAAGATTGGCCATAACTCCCAGTAAAAAGGCGGCTACACCGGCAGCAAAAAGCTCAAATGGACTGTCGAGCAAAAAAATAGCAACCATAGCTAAACCTACGATGCTCAATTTTGTCCTCGGATCCAATTTGTGCAAAAAGCTATTTCCCGGCACATATTGCCCTAAAGTCAAATTGCTGAGAATTTTGATGTTACACCTCTCTCCGGTTCTGACAGCAACGCCAAATTAAATTGCACAGCTCTAAAAGTTGCCAGCTATATTTTAGCCAATTCTTGACTCTTCTTATAGCAAGCTTCGGCAGCCTCATCGATAATTGCCCTAAAAGCTCCTCTTTCTAAGCTGCTCACAGCCGCTGCCGTAGTTCCGCCAGGTGTAGTTACCTTATAACGCAATTCACCAAATGACTCTTGACTTTCGAATGCTAAGTTAGCTGCTCCACGTACCATGCCCAAAGTTAATTTAGCTGCTTGCTGACGAGTTAAACCTAAACGAACTCCCGCATCAGTTAATGCTTCCATAAAGAGATATTGATAAGCCGGACCGGATCCGGAAATAGCAGTGCCAACATCAATCAAATGATCATTAGCTACATAAATAGTCTCGCCTATGGCATTGAGAACTTTCTCAGCTTCATTTCGACCGGCTTCATCAAGCTCATCCGGAGCAGTCCAAACAGTAGCAGCCTGAGAAATTTGGGCAGCTAAATTGGGCATAGCTCGTACAACACGTCTATGTTTAAACATATCTATAAGTTGGCCTGAAGTTACTCCAGCAGCAATACTAATAATAAGCTGTTCTTTATCCAATTTATTAGCCAACGCTTCAGCTACAACTGGTACAATGTGTGGTTTAACCGCAATAATAATTAGTTTGCTACTTAAAGCGGCCTGAAGACTGTCAGCACAAACTTCAACTTTATAAGTATCCTTTATTCTTTCGCTAATTTGGCTATTAGCTTCAACTACAATCAGATCTTCTGTAGCAAAAGTACCTTTGCGCAAAAGCGATTTAAAAATCGCTTCACCCATTTTGCCACACCCTATAATACAAGCTTTAAAAGCAAAAATTTTCTCCATAATAAAAACCCCTATTTATAAAAAGGACAAACAAAAGCTCATCCGCCCCCCACTCCGAAATGAAACCATATCCCCCACAAGCGCTTCCGTGTTTAGTGACTGCTTGCTACAAACCTTCTAAAACAAATTGGCAACAAACAAAAAAGAGCTCCGACTCACACAGAAAATATTTTTCTGCTGCCGGAGCTCTTCTTTATATAACTATCAGCCGCACAACAAGCTATCTATGTCGGAAAATTTATCTGCCAGCTGATAGCTTTCACAGCACTTATCTTACAGTTCCATCAAGATACTGTACTTGAGCATCTTGGTAACCGCTGAGGTTGTTGGAGAAGAAGCTGGAATAGTCGTATGTAGGCATATACATTTGCTGCATCTGCTGCATTTGCATCATGGCATAGATGGCCTGAGCATTCTGGTAATCATTAGCAGTCATCTGAGCGATAGAAGCGGCAGTAGAAAGGGTTCCTCCACCGGTGTAACCACTCTGTACGCCACCGAAGCTACCGTAGTTGCCATAAGCCTGATTCATTTGAGCCATAGCATCTTTGAACTCAAACAGACCAGCGGGCACAGCCTGGAACTCGCCGCCATAATTGGCTGCAGAGAAAATGGCCTCACCATTCTGCCCCTGAACGCTAAATTCATTAATGTTATCAACAGTTACGGTAGTGCCCTTACCATCACCCTGTTTGTAAAGGATGTTACCTTCTTTGTCTACTACAGTGACGTTATCTTCAGGCTTTACTTGAAGAGTAAAGCGATCATTACCCTCGCCACCGTTGACGCTGACTTTATCTTTGCCTTCGTCTACAACGTACTTAATCTTGTCGTTGCCTTCACCAGCGTTGATAATTACGCGGTCATTGCCTTTACCACCGGTAGCGAGAATCTCATCGTCGCCTTTGCCACCACTGATGGCCATAAAGTCGTTACCAGAACCACCGTCAGCCACGATACGATCGTTGCCTTCACCACCATTTACGAAGATACGATCTTTGCCGGATCCGCCGTCGGCCACCAATAAATCGTCGCCTTTACCACCATTGATGGAAATGTTGTCATGTCCGGTACCACCGTTAACGCGAACAGCATCGTTACCTTCGCCGCCATTCACGCGGACGTTGTCTCTACCGGCTCCACCATTGACGACTACTTGGTCGTTACCCTTGCCTCCGTTTACACGGACGTCATCGTTGCCTTTGCCACCATTGATATTGATGCGATCATTGCCTCCACCGCCGTAAGCGCGGAGAGTATCGTTGCCACGGCCGCCGTTCATATTGATGATATCATTTTTGCTGGTACCGAAACGGACAGCCGTATCACCGAGGAGACCGCCATTGAAATTAATAATCTTGCCCCCTATACCTAAACCAGATTGGGGCAATAAGCTGGTATTAACTTGGCCACGATAGCCGCCAATTAAACCGCTGTTGGCGTTAGCAAAACTATTAAGAGTTTCGTTATTTGAGCCAACGCTGCCACCGATCTTGGATCCGATCATAGCACCGATACCAGCACCAATAGGGCCACCCAAAGCAGCTCCGACTACACCACCGGCTACGCCGCCGCCGACTTTACCACCATTTTCGGTAGAGAAAACTTTTTCAGCGCCTTTAGCAGCTGCTACACCGGCACCAGCACCTACGACAGCACCAATCGGACCGCCTACACAGAAACCAGCTACACCGCCGAGGATACCACCGGCGATTTTACCGAATAATGATTTTTTCTCTTGCTGCTCTTGAGCCTTCTGCTGCATCTGAGCCATAGATGTAGCGATTGTACTAGCGTTAGACAGAACTCCCATGATAGACCTCCAATTTTCGATTCCGTTACGTTAGCTGAACCGAAATTTTATTTTATTTTTATCTACCCCATTTATCACACACTTCAAGCAAAAGTAAAGACAATTTAATAGGCAAAAAAGTTATTTTTTTCGCTTTTTTTCAATTATTGCCAACAATAAAAAAGCAGCCCCCTACCGGAAATATACCGGCAGAGGGCTAAACTAAGACCGAGCGGTCTATTATGAATGAACAGATAAACTACTTGGCGCTGACGCCACCCATGAAGGAGGCCATACCTTTAAGATACTGGGCGCTCTGAGTGTTGAAGGTTTGCATCAGACCTTCAGTACCGCCACAGAGAGTAGCCACACCACCCAAAGCACCGCCATAGGTGCCAAGGTAGCTGCTCATCATCTTCTGGGCCATTTGCATGATCTGAGCCTGGTTTTCAGCACTGTTCATGTTCTTGATATAATCTTGAGTGCTCACGCCAGTCAGGTTCTTAGTATCACTGCTCAAAGAGGTGGAGAAATCATAACCGTTGTTGCTGTAGTTGTAGAGGCCATTGGTGCCGATGCCGGTCAAAGCGCTGCTGCCCATACCGAAACCGCCGATACCTAAACCGGAACTGGTCATACCTCCGAGGCCGCCCATCATGGACGGATACATCATAGAAGGCATGTAACCATATTGAGCGATAGTATTTTGCTGCTCGTTCTTTTCACCAATCTTGCCACCGATTACAGTACCGATAGCACCGCCAGCTAAAGTACCGATGGGGCCGAAAGCACTGCCAACTAAACCACCAACAACAGCACCACCAACGTGGCCACCCTTTTCGCTGGAGAAGACTTTCTCAGCACCTTTAGCAGCAGCTACACCGGCACCGGCGCCAACTACGGCACCAATAGGGCCGCCTACGCAGAAACCGGCTACTCCGCCGAGGAGTCCACCGGCGATCTTACCGAGCAAAGATTTCTTCTCTTGCTGTTCTTGAGCCTGCTGCATGTGGCTGCTTTGCAACTGATACATAGACATGGCAATATTACTAGCGTTAGAAAGAGCTCCCATAATGTACCTCCAGTTTTTCGGCTTTATATTGATTGAACCGAAACTTTATTTTGTTTTTATCTACACCCTTTATCACACACTTTAAGTAAAAGTAAAGCTCTTTATAAAATTTTATTAATTTTTGTCCAAATAAACCTTAGACAAAAATCTGGCCGCAAACTCGATTAATTTAGCACTTTTGTATTTATAGTTAAAATATATAAATAAGTTCGCAGTACGCTCAATATGAGAAAAAAAAATACGCCCTGCCAACAAAACAGAGCGCATTCCTTTATATAAGCTTATGTAAAACTAAGAAATTAGAACCCTAAACCACCGTTCATATACTGAGCAGCGTAAGTGCTCTGGTAGTAGTTGGCCATGTTGGCACCAGCTTGCTGATACTGAGCCATCATTTGCTGAGTGAGTTGCTGACTTCTCTTTTGTTCGGAGTGGTTACCAATAGCACGACCGAGCAAACCGCCAATAGCGCCACCAATTTTGGCACCAACCAAAGTTCCGGCCGGCCCAAAGATAGTGCCGATAGCAGCTCCGGCTACACCGCCGACCACGCTGCCACCAATAGTTCCGCCCAACTGGCTGGAGAAAGTTTTTTGCACACCTGTACCGGCAGCAGCACCAACGCCAGCACCGACTACCGCACCAACAGGACCGCCTACGCAGAAGCCGCCGACAGCGCCGACGATACCGCCTAAGATTTTACCAGCGGTGGTGCTAGTTTTGGGCTGTTCTACGGGAGCAGCGCCAAACTGACCATAAAGATTATTGGTATAGTTCAAAGTGGTAGCTAAACTCATTATATTCCTCCATTTTTTCAGTTCACATATGAAACCGAAAACATTATATAATTAAGTGTCATTTATATAACGCATAGTTAAGTAAAAGTTAAGTGCTTTTCAAAAAAAACAAATAAAAAAACCCCGGCGGCGAAAAAAGAAGCACACCCGAGGCTAATACAAGTATATTCAGTTAGTTTTTATTTACTGGTTCCCAAGGCAGAATTTATGCTCTGGAGATACTGCGCACTCTGAGTAGAGTACATTTGCATAAGGCCATCAGTGCCACCATAAAGAGAAGTAATTCCACTTAAGCTTGAGCCATAGCTGTTTAAGTACTCACTCATCATTTGTGTGGATAATTGCATAATTTCGGCCTGTGAAGAGCTACTGCTGCCAGTTAAATTACTAATGTAGTTGCTAGTATCAGTACTTCCAGAAGAAAGCAAATTAGAAATGCTGCTGGAACTGCTGCCATAGTTGTAAAGTCCGCTAGAAGTAATGCCCGTCAAAGCACTACTACTGTAATCGGACGAAAGACCCAAACCAGAGCTTGTAGTAGAATTGCCATTAGAATAAACGGGCAAGTAAGGAGTGTTTGCTAAAGCGCTTTCTTCAGAATTTTTTTCACCGATCTTATTGCCTATCAGACCTCCAATAGCTCCACCTACCAAAGTTCCTACTGGACCTAAAGCGCTTCCAACTAAGCCGCCGATAGCCGCTCCACCGAGAGTTCCACCAGTTTCACTGGAAAAAACTTTATTGGTGGCGCTGCCTGCAGCAACACCAACTCCGGCTCCGATAACGGCGCCAACGGGGCCTCCTACGCAGAAGCCGCCCACAGCTCCAGCAATGCCGCCAGCGATTTTGCTTAAAAGTGATTTTTTGTTTTGGCTACTTTGAGCATCACTTATCTGAGAATTGTAATTATTGGCGTAATTGGTTAGTGTATCCATATCCTGCCTCCATCATTTCGACACTTTGCAATATCGAAAACTTTGTTTTTGTTTTACGTCTATATTATCCAACTTCGTATAGACCAAGTTAACCCTAAAAACTAAGGGTTAGTTAAGGCAGACTTAAAAGCTTTACAAAGCAAATCGAGTGCGCAACTTTTCAATCAAGCTCACAGCTTCTACTACAGAGACAGGACGTTCTTGAATATCTAACCCCTTTTGTAAATAGGCACAAATCTTACAAATATCGAGGCTTTCTAATTTAGCTTGGCATAGAGCGTCTTCAGCATAGAGAACCTCAGCTAAAGGTCCATCAGCTACTACTCTACCGCTTCCCATAACGATTAAGCGCTGACACATTTGGGCCAACTCTGAAAAACGATGTGAAACAACTATTAATGTAGTACCCGTTAACTTTAAGCTATTCAAAAGGTTCAAAATTTCTTTCGTACCTCGAGGATCCAAGCCTGCAGTAGGTTCATCTAAAACCAAACATTGAGGGCGCATAGCTAAAACTCCGGCTAAAGCGGCACGACGTTTTTCCCCTCCTGAAAGCGTAAAAGGCGAAACATGGCGACAATCTATACGTTCTAAACCAACTAAATGGATAGCTTCCTCGGTACGTTCTTCTATTTCGTGTTTAGATAAGCCCATATTTTTAGGGCCAAAAGCTATATCGTCAAAAACATTTTCTTCAAATAACTGCTGTTCCGGGAATTGAAATAACATACCCACAGAGAAACGAACAGAAGCCAATTCAACTCCACTGGTTCTGGCATCAAGAACCGTATCGTTAACTGTTACTTTACCGCTGTCACTTATTAGTAAACCGTTAAAATGCTGAATTAAAGTAGATTTTCCGCTTCCGGTAGCCCCAATAATGCCAATAGATTCTCCTTTACTGATGGATAAAGAAACACCATCTAAGGCTTTTTTGGCAAAAGGAGTGCCAGCCATGTAAGTAAAGGAAATATCCTCAAGCTTTATAATCGGTTTCATAATTTTCTATTTTAGATACCGGCCATGGCCCGTTTTTTACGTTGACGTTGATATTCTTCAATAATGCCTTCATAGACCATCCAGGTGGTATCAGCCGTACGCCGCCAGGAGAGATGCTGAGCTCGCTCTAAGCCGCGAGTACGCATTTGCATACGCAAATTTTCGTCATTCATAACCATATGAATAGACTTACTGATTTCCTCCGGTTTATGGGGATCGAAGGTAATGGCAGCATTTCCAGCTACTTCAGGCAAACTGGCCGTATTAGAGCAAACAACTGGCGTTCCCACAGCCATAGCTTCCAAAATAGGCAAGCCAAAGCCCTCAACTAACGAAGGAAAAGCCATTAAGCTAGCTGCAGCATAAAGCATGGGAAGTTCTTCTCTGTCGACATAACCCAACCAATAGATTTGCTGTTGAGGATATTTAGAAGTGAAATAATCGCGTTCTTCTTCGGAATAGGGACCGGCAAAAACGAACGGCCAACTACAACGCGGAGCGGTAGCTTGTAGCAAAGCTTCCACGTTTTTGTTACCCATAAGGGCGCCCACGTGCAAAATAAAGCGAGGAGGTAACTTCCTTTGCAATCGATATTCATCTACCTGACTGACATAAGGAAGAACATAGCGATCCGAAATGCCTAGTAAAATCGTTTTTGTTATAGGCAATTTGCCTTTTACACAATAATGCAAAGAGTGCTCTGTGTATTGCGAATCTGTCAAAATGGCATCGCAATGTATATAGTTTTGCACATAATCGCGATAGATAAATTTAAGCAAATTCATCTTGATAAAATTGCAATCAAAAAACAAGTCGCTATGGGTAACTGACATCAAATTGTGTACAGTTAAAACTCTAGGCACTCCTAAATCATTCCAAGGAAAGCCAAAACGCAAATCCTGAGGGTCTGTAAAATGCAATAAATCAACCCTTTTGGCAATTTCCTCATAAATAGTCTGGTTGTCCAATCCGTCGCGTTTGTATCCAAAATACTTTAAAACAGGCAAATTGCTGTTTTTGGGTACTCTGACTATTTCACAAGATTTTAGTATGCCCTGATCCAAGCTGATAGGTTCTTCCGGCCAAGCCATAAGCAAGATCTCGCGACGACGCTTTAAATACTGCTCCAACAGCTCTCTTATATAAGTTCCGGTGCCCCTATATTTAGTTCCCACTTGCAGTGGTCTGACATCTAACGCAACGCGCATAAAATTTTAACCTTTACCCCAAACAAAAGACGCAAAATAAATTATCAAAGCCAAAATAATCCGTAAAAAACGCGGCTGTATTTTTCTGCGCTGCGATTTATACTCCTAGCAAAAAAGCTTCACCACAACAAGTCATCTTCTATTTGCTATGTTCCTTCTCAACTTGGCAGCTATATTATCCGCAGTGTCTTTCCAAGAAAAGTTCATAGGCAAGCCATATCCCAAATCATTTAAAGAATTAATCAATTGCACCAGCAAAGGCATTTCCAAAGAAAGCTCTTCAACAACTTTTCTGGCTTTAAAAAGCTCCTCGGGAGTACCATTAAAAAACAGTGAGCCATCTTTTATGGCTACGACTCTCTGACTGCAAAGAACTTCTTCCATATGATGAGTAATGTAAATAACAGCCATTCCTAAAGAGTGACGCAAAATATCAATGGCTTCTAGCACACTGTGTCTTCCTGCCGGATCGAGCATGGCTGTAGGTTCGTCCATAATAATATAGCGAGGATGCATTACCAAAACACTAGCGATAGCAACTCTTTGAGTCTGACCACCAGATAAATAATGTGGTTCGGCATTGCGCAATTTTTCTAAATTTAAAATATTCAAGGCCCAATCGATACGCTTTTTTATCTCCGGAGCGGGTATACCCAAATTTTCCGGTCCGAAAGCCAATTCATCTTCTATAGTGGAAGCCACAATTTGACGGGTGGGATCTTGAAAAACCATGCCAACCAGACGACGTACGTCATAAATTTCTTCTTCGTCGGCAGTAGAAAAGCCATCAACATTCACAGTTCCAGAGGAAGGCACAACTAAACCATTGATAAGTTTGCCCAAAGTAGTCTTACCGGAGCCATTAGCTCCCAAAAGACAAACAAACTCCCCTGGCTCTATTTTCAGAGTGATATTTTGAATTATTTTACGGTCATATTCTGGGGAGGCCGAAGCTGTTTCACTACCGCCGATATCCTTTATCTTTGGATAGGAAAAACAGACATTTTTCAGTTCTATCATAATGGCAATTTATATCCCCACCGAATCTAATAATAAAAAAAATGCCCCAACTCTGCAGTAGAGAAGGGGCTTCTGTATCAGCTAAAAACTAGCGAACCAACTCGATAACGGCCATGGGAGCGCCGTCACCTTTACGGAAACCGTTGTGGATCACGCGGGTGTAACCACCGCACTTATTCTCACCGTGTCTGTCGGAGAAACGTACAGCCAGGTTCTCAAAAAGATCCTGAGCTACAGCGCGGTCGCTGATCTGACGGAAAACGCGACGCTTGTAAGCCAAAGCTTCGCTGGCATCACTGGCGTTCTTGGCTTTACGGGCCCAAGAAATGAGCTCATCAGTAAAGCGGGCGACTTCTCTGGCGCGAGTGATCGTAGTAGTGATCTGCTCGTGTCTTAACAAAGAAGTGGCCAAGTTTCTAAGCATAGCAAAACGGTGACCAGTCTGACGTCCTAAAGTCCGACTGCGAACTTTATGCCTCATTGGAATATACTCCTAAATATCAAACAAAAAATTCTTAATAATCAGATTCACTGAGCCCAATCCAAGCCAGAGAATCGCGAACTCTTAATTGAGCCCTTCGGGAGTGCTCGGACGCAGCGATAAGCCACGCTCGCTAAGTTTACCTTCAATTTCATCCAGGGACTTCTGGCCGAAGTTTTTCAACTTCATGAGCTGAGTCTCGCTGAAATTGAGAAGATCGCTCAGGTAGATAATGCCGGCTCTCTTAAGGCAATTGAGAGAACGAACGGACAGCTCAAGGTCTTCGATGCAAGTGCCATCTTTTCCGGCAGGAGACTGTTCCTGCTCTACAACACCTTCAGTCTGAGCCTGTAAGCGCGTGAAGAGATCGAGTCTCTCCTGCAACATAACAGCAGCATTGGCCACAGCTTCACAGGGCTTAATACTACCGTCAGTCTCAACTTCCAAGACTAACCGATCGTAGTCGGTTCTCTGTCCAACTCGAGTATCCTGAACTTCATAATTGACTCTAACCACAGGGCTGAAAATGGAGTCAATAGGAATAGTACCTATACTCTGCTGTTCCTGACGGAATTGCTTCTCGGCGGGAACGTAACCGGTGCCTAAAGACGCAGACATATCCATAACCAAACGCGATTTCTCGTCGGTCAATGTAGCTATCTTGAGCTCAGGATTGAGAATTTCTACTTCCGGATCGGCAATGATGTCGGCAGCAGTAACTTCGCCAACACCAGAAGCTTCGATACGAAGAACTTTTTCTTCTCCGCCGATTATACGCAAACGAAGTTTCTTGAGGTTGAGGATAATCTCAGTTGTATCTTCTTTGACGCCAGGAATCGTAGAGAACTCGTGAAGCACTCCTTCGATGTGAATATGAGTGACAGCAGCACCCATCAGCGAAGAAAGCAAGACGCGGCGGAGAGAGTTACCCAACGTGATACCATAGCCACGTTCTAAGGGTTCCACAATGAAGCGGTTTTCGCCAATTTGGCGAACTTCCGCTTTAGGATTGCGCTCATCTACGGCGTCCATCATGTTTGTGTCCAGCATCAATACACCTCGAATCAAGTTGCTCTATTCTGTAGTACTCAAAGAGCGCTTTTTCTCTGACTAAGCCGCCTGAGAAAACGCGCCCTCGAAGCGATTGCTACTAACCCATACGGTTGTAGAACTCGACGATGACGTTCTCTTTAATCTCGAAGGGAACATCAGCTCTGGTGGGCAAAGCAACGACCTTACCAAGAGCTTTAGCATCATCTAATTCTAACCAGGCGGGCACCTTACGAACTCGAGCAGAAGCGATAGACTGCTGGTTTAATTCCTTGTTGGCAATCTTTTCACGAAGTTCGATAACCATTCCGGGTTTTACTAAGAATGAAGGGATATCAACCTTGCGACCGTTAACGAGGATGTTGCCATGAGCAACTAACTGACGGGCAGCAGGGCGAGAAGTGGTGAATCCAAGGCGATAGACGACACTGTCGAGGCGGCGTTCCAAAATGCACAAGAAATTGTCACCGGTGATGCCTTCTTGCTTGGAAGCCTTGGAGAAATAGTTTCTGAATACGCGCTCGGTTACGCCATAGATTCGGCGCAACTTCTGCTTTTCACGCAACTGGACGCTGAATCCAGTAGCGCGACGACGAACGTTAGAACCATGCTGTCCCGGAGGGAAAGGGCGACGTTCAAACGCGCAATGAGGAGTAAGGCATCTCTCCCCTTTTAAGAACAGCTTAGTCTGTTCACGCCGGCACAACTTACAAACCGGCCCGGTATACCTGGACACGAATATTTCCTCCAAAAATAGGAGCGACTATAAAACCCTTGTGTTTATAATCGCACAATCTTCTATGAAAACTACTATACTCTGCGACGTTTCGGGGGACGGCAACCGTTATGCGGAATGGGAGTAACATCGCGCATAAGGGTGATCTCTAAACCGGCGGACTGAAGAGCACGAATGGCGGCTTCACGGCCCTGACCGGGACCCTTCACATGAACCTTAATGGAACGCATACCATGCTCGATAGCGATCTGAGCAGCTTTATCGGCAGCAACGCTGGCGGCGAAGGGAGTACTCTTACGAGAGCCCTTGAAACCGTGAGCACCAGCGGTAGACCAAGACAATGCGTTTCCGGCTGGATCGGTGATGGTGACGATGGTGTTATTGAACGTGGACTGGATGTGGGCGATACCACTGGGCACGTTCTTCAGAACTTTTCTACCGCGACCACGAACGCGGCTCTGTTTTTTAGCCATGTTCTAATACCCTACGCTTTCTTGCTGCGACCAACGGTGCGCTTAGGACCTTTACGGGTGCGAGCATTAGTCTTAGTACGCTGACCACGTACAGGAAGACTACGACGATGACGAACACCACGATAGCAACCGATGTCCATGAGTCGCTTAATGTTCTGGGTAATCTCGCGGCGAAGGTCACCCTCCACCTTGTGTTTATGTTCAATGATTTCACGAAGACGAGTAACTACATCTTCGGAGACGTCACGAACGCGCATAAGCGGGTCAATACCCACTTCTTCAATAATTTGACTGGCTGTGGTGCGTCCTATACCAAAAATATATGTAAGAGCAATTCCGATACCCTTATCTCTTGGCAAATCGACGCCGGCGATTCTGGCCACGAATCGATTCCTCCTATCCCTGGACCTGCTTGTGTTTAGGGTTGGTGCAGATTATCCTAACCCGTCCTTTGCGCGTAATAACGCGGCATTTCTCACAACGTACGCGCACAGAAGGCTTTACCTTCATAACTCGTTCCTCCAGACATCTCATTGGTGAGGCCACTAAGAAGAACTTTTAACCTAGCAAGCCGACCTTAAGATTATCAATACTGATCTTTCGATCATTCGTTAAAAATATAAACCCTTAGAAACAACGTCGCATCCTTCCCGCCTGAAACGGAGGCATACCCTAGCAGCCTTAGACTCCTAGCTACAGAGCCTTTATAAAAAGGGTCGGAACAATGCTTTGATATTTTACTACAAGAGTTTGGGCTAGTCAATACCATTAGTTAAGATCTTGGCTTCACCGGAAGTAATAGCCACAGTGTGCTCAAAGTGAGCTGAAGGCTTACGATCTCCAGTTACATAAGTCCAACCGTCGTCTAATTGGAACACTTTATAAGTTCCCAAGTTAATCATAGGCTCAATGGCAATAACCATGCCTTCTTTTAACTGCGGCCCTTTAAGGCGAGTATCGTAATTGGGAACTTGCGGCGGCTCATGCATCTGGCGACCAACACCATGACCGACTAAAATACGCACAACTCCGAAGCCATTTTTCTCAGCGTGCTGTTGTACGGCCACACCAATATCGCGAATAAAATTGCCCGGCTTAGCCTGAGCTATTCCCAAATAGAGACACTCTTTGGTAACATCAACCAGGCGACGAACATCAGCGGGAACTTCTCCCATAATGTGAGTTCTAGCGGAGTCGGAGACCCATCCTTTAAGAGTTACGCCGCAGTCGATAGAGACGATATCACCTTCTCTGATAACTCTGGGACCAGGAATACCGTGTACAACTTCATCATTGACAGAGATACAACAAGTACCAGGGAAGCCTCCGTATCCAAGAAAAGTGGGCACTCCCCCATGGCTGCGAATAAAATCCTCAGCCAGTTTATCTAGCTCTTTAGTGGTGATACCGGGCTTGCAATTGGCAGCCAACATATCATGACAAGCGCTCAAGACATTGCCGGAAGCTTTCATAAGCTCGATTTCATGCGGAGTTTTTATTTTTACTTTTTCATAAATACGCATATCCAGACTCCCAAAAGTTGCTTACCGCCACACCGATAAAGTTACGGTAAGCAACCGGTTAAAAAAAATAGGTAGACTAAAGTCCTTTAGCTTCTACCATAGCGGTAAACTGTTTTTCAGTATCAGCACTACCACGGCTACCATCTAAAGTAACCAATAAACCTTTATTGGAATAATATTCAATTAAAGGAGCAGTAGAATCGCGATAGACCTTTAAGCGAGAGGCAATAACCTCTTCATGATCGTCAGCCCTATGCACTAATTCGTGGTGACAGACGTCACAAATATTATCTTCCTTGGGAGGACGGTTTTTAATATTATAAACAGCATTACACGAGGGACAAACGCGGCGAGTAACTAGACGATCTACTAATACGCTGTCAGGCACATTGAAAGCGATAACCGCATCTAAAGGTTTACCTGCTTTTTCCAAGCGTTCTTGCAAAGCTTCGGCCTGAGCGACAGTACGGGGGAAGCCGTCAAAAATAAAACCTTTTTCACAGTCAGGTTTCTGTAAGCGATCAAAAACTATATCAAGCACAAGTTCGTCGGGAACCAGCTCGCCCTTATCGATATAGGAAGCGATCTTTTTGCCAAATTCACTCTGGGAGGCACGATGTTCGCGGAAAATGTCTCCGGTAGAAATATGGGTAACTCCATATTTAGAAATAATGTAACTGGAAAGAGTACCTTTGCCACAGCCTGGAGGGCCGACTAAAACACAGCGCATAGCCAAAAACAATCTCCTTAAAAAAAATAACCCGCTTGACCTTCTAGATCGAGCGGGCTTTTTACTTCAAAAGCTCAGAAGCTTTTCTGACTTATTTCATAAAGCCTTGATACTTGCGCATAGTCAAGCGGGCTTGAATTTGCTGCATAGCATCCAAAGCTACACCTACGATAATGAGCAAAGAAGTGGATCCTAAGAAGAAAGTATTCACTTTGGTGAGCTGCATAATGTAAGTGGGAGCTACAGCCAACAAAGCCAAGAAGATAGCTGAAATGAAAGTAGTTCTGGAGAAAACTTTCTCGAGATATTCGGCAGTAGGACGACCAGGACGAATACCAGGTACGAAACCACCAGACTTTTTCAAATTGTCAGCGACATCATTGACATTGAAAGTAATGGCTGAATAGAAGTAAGTAAAGAATATTACCAAAGCGGCGTAGCAAAGATTGTAGAAAATGCCGCGAGGAGCAAAAATAGTCTCGATGTTGGTAGCTAAAGCAGCTACTCCAGGATGACTACTACCCCACACTAAGTTCATAATCTGAGCCACAGTGTTTGGCATATACATAATGGAAATGGCAAAAATGATGGAAATTACGCCAGCGTTATTCACGCGGATAGGTAAATAACTAGAGTGACCGCCATACATTTTAGTACCGACTTGGCGTCTGGGATACTGGATAGGAATCTTACGAATTCCCAGGTGGATGTAAACAATGCCAGCCACCAAAGCGATCAAAATCAAGAAGAAGATGATCAAGGAAATATAGTAAGCTGCGCCCTGAACGTTGGCGACTCTTAAGCTATCCATCAAGTAGTTGGGGAAGCGCAACACGATACCACCAAAGATGATCATGGACACGCCATTGCCTATGCCCTTATCGGTCATAAGCTCACCCAGCCACATCAAAAACATCGTGCCGGTAACGAGAGCGATAACTACCATAACATAGAAACCGATACCGGTCATGGTGAAGACACCGCCTCCACCACCGCTATAGCGAGCTAAAGCTACGGTCATGAACAAAGCCTGCAAAACGGCCAATCCCAGAGTAAGCTGTCTGGTATAGGCGCCGATCTGTTTACGTCCTTGTTCTCCTCCTTCTTTTTGCAAGTCTTTGAGCTGGGGCAAAACCACAGTTAAAAGTTGCATAATAATGGAGGCGTTAATATATGGGGTAATACCCATAGCAGCAACAGAGAAGTTATTTAACGCACCACCGGTGAACATACCCAGGAAGCGGAACAGCTCACCTTTGTTCAGCAGTGCGTTCCACACGTCTTTGTTTACGCCGGGCATACCGATATGTACAGTCAGAACAAAGATAGCCAGCCCGATAAACACCCAAGCCACACGGCTGCGAAGATCGTCCGACTTTAACGCATCTGCAAAAGAACTGGCCACTTCTAGATTTCCTCTACCGTTCCGCCTACTTTAGTGATGGCTTCTTTGGAAGAAGCGGTGAAAGCGTGAAGCTGAACAGTGAGCTTCTTGGTGAGGCTGCCGTTGCCCAAAACTTTGATGGGGTTGTTGAGGTTCTTAACTAAGCCAACGCTGAGTAAAGCCAAAGGATCTACGGTGTCGCCATCGTTGAAGCGCTCTAAGCTACCAACGGAAATCTCAGTGAAGATAACGCGGAAAGGATTTTTGAAACCGCGGAACTTAGGAAGTCTGCGGTACCAAGGGGTCTGACCACCTTCGAAGCCGGGGGCCTTCAAGCCGCCGGAGCGAGAGCCCTGACCGTTAGAACCACGACCGGCGGTTTTTACACTGCCGCAACCATGACCGCGGGCAACGCGTTTGCGAGAGCGACGAGCGCCGGAATTGGGAGCGATGCTGTTAGAACGCATGTTATTCATTGTTTCCTCCGTATGCTTCGCCCGAAACCAAACAAAGCTCAAAAGCTTCGGGAGAAGTCATAACTTTTATTTCATCATAGTATGAAAATTGCCCATTTTGAGAATGAGCAACTTTACGGTGTCGCAAAATAAATTCGAGCGACCCTAAGGACGCCCGACTTAATTTTACTCGGCTTGAGCCTCTTCTGTATTCTGTACGCGATGGGCGCTCTGCTCTAATTCGGCAGCAGCTTTCTTACCGACCAACTCGACAACTTCTTTACCACGGTTGCGGGCAACCTGATTGGCGTTGAAGAGAGAAGCCAATCCTTTGATGGTGGAATAGACGATATTGATCTTGTTGGTAGAACCAATCGACTTAGTAACAATGTTGTCAATACCGGCGCACTCTACTACAGCGCGGACGGCGGAACCGGCGATAACACCGGTACCAGGAGCAGCGGGACGAAGTACTACGTTAGCGGCTCCGTAGAAAGAATTGACGGGGTGAGGAATGGTGGTTCCCATCAAAGGCACGCGGATGAGATTCTTACGAGCCTCTTCGTTACCTTTGCGGATAGCGTCAGTGTTGTCACTGGCTTTACCAATACCAACGCCTACGACGCCCTGACCGTCGCCAACTACTACCAACGCGGCGAAACCGAAGCGCTTACCGCCCTTCACAACCTTCGACACGCGTTTGACTTGTACAACAACTTCTTTACTGAGGTCGAGCCCAGCGGGATCGATGCGGTTCCTCATATTTTCCTCCTGATGTAGGCAATGCGCCTATGGAAAAGTCTCTTCAGTTGAGCCTAGAACTCTAAGCCCTGCTCGCGAGCACCTTCTGCCAAGGCCGCCACACGTCCATGGAACTGGTAGCCGCCACGATCGAAGACGACACTATTGATTCCCTTTTCCTGAGCTCTCTGGGCGCAAAGCATACCTACACGCTTGGCCATCTCAGTGGGGGATACTTTCTCGTCGCGCAGCGTCTTGTCTAAAGAGCTGGCGGATACGAGGGTGTGACCAGCTTGGTCATCAATTACTTGAGCGTAAACGTGCCTGCTGGAGCGGAAAACTGCCAAGCGGGGATACTCAGCTGTACCGCTGACATTCTTGCGAATACGAGCATGGCGACGCTGGCGCAAAACGTTACGAGAAACATTATTACTCATAGCTTATTTACCAGTCTTTCCGGCCTTACCAGCCTTGCGAATTACAACTTCGTCTACGTAACGAATACCTTTGCCCTTGTAGGGTTCGGGACTTCTGAATTCACGAATATTAGCAGCTACTTGTCCGACTTGCTGTTTGTCAGCACCCATAACGTGAATGCGGTTCAGCTTAGTACGAGCGTCGGACTCGACGTCAAATTCGATACCCTCAATGGGCTCGACTTCGATGGGATGGGAGTAGCCTAAGTTAAGGGTGAGACCTTTGCCGGACTTAGCAGCGCGGTAACCAACACCGATAATGTCTAAGGATACTTTATAACCCTGGGTTACGCCGATAACCATATTATTAATGAGAGTGCGGGCCAAGCCGTGCTGGGCTTTGGTTTCGCGCTCGTCATCGGGACGGACAACCAAAATGTGGTCTCCTTCCACCCGAACTTCCAATTTATCGCTAATGGCCTGAGTGAGCTCGCCTTTGGGTCCCTTTACGCGAACCTGTCCGGGCTCAACATGCACTTCTACACCCTTGGGAAGCACGATGGGTGTTTTGCCAATTCTGGACATGACTATTCCTCCTGCAGTACTTGTCTTGGCACTGCCGCGCAGTAATTACCTACCAAACGTAGGCGAGAACTTCACCGCCGACTCCAAGTTTACGAGCCTGCTTACCAGTAATGACGCCCTTAGGAGTAGACATAACTACAGTACCTAAACCGCCATAAATACGGGGGATTTCGTTAGCTCCGACATACACCCTCAAACCAGGACGGCTGATACGCTTAATGCCGTTGATAACAGCCTCATTTTCGGGGCCGTACTTCAATTTGATGTGGATCACGCCCTGTACGCCAGTAGAAGCGACTTGATAACTAGCGATGTAACCTTCACGCAAAAGGACTTTGGCGATCTGCTCTTTGAGCTTGGAAGCCGGAATGTCCACCTGCTCGTGAACGGCTGTATTAGCGTTCCGAATACGTGTGAGCATATCGGCAATGGGATCAGTGGTGGGCATTTCTTTTCCTCCCTGTATATAAAGCCGAATCCGGCAATCCCTCCGGAGACGGCGCGCTATTTAATAAGCGCAACGAAAAAATCTTACCAACTGGACTTGGTGACGCCGGGGATCTGGCCCAAGTGGGCACGCTCTCTGAAGCAAATGCGGCAAAGTCCGAATTTACGGAAGTAAGCGCGAGGACGACCGCAAAGTTTGCAGCGATTAACAGCGCGAACTTTGAACTTAGGTGTTCTGGCGGCTTTTACTTCTTGTGCTGTGGTAGCCATTAAACTTCCTCCAAAAAACTACTGACGGAACGGGCAACCGAGGGCGCGCAATAAAGCAAATCCCTCTTTGTCGGTCTGAGCAGTGGTAACAACGCAGATGTCCATACCGCGAACTTTGTCAACCTTATCATAATCAATTTCAGGGAAAATGATCTGTTCTTTAAGGCCGAACGTATAGTTGCCGCGACCATCGAAAGACTTGGGAGAAATGCCCTGGAAGTCTCTGATACGAGGAAGGACTACATTGAAAACTTTCTCTAAGAAAGCCCACATAATGTCGCCGCGCAGAGTGACTTTGCAACCAATCTTGGCGCCTTCACGAAGTTTGAAGTTAGAGATAGACTTGCGAGCCTTGGTGATAACCGGAGCCTGACCAGTGATAGCGCGCATATCAGATACAGCGCCTTCGAGAGACTTCGGATTGGCAATCGCTTCACCTACGCCCATATTCACAACGACTTTTACCAAGCGAGGAATGCGCATAGGGTTGGTGTAGTTAAATTCTTTTTTAAGAGCAGGAACGATTTCTTCCTGATAGCTCTTCTTGAGCTTAATGTTGGCTACCGGGGGACGACCGCCAGCAGCGAACTCTTCCTTCTTTTTCTTGGGAGCAGAAGGGGCTTTTCCTTGTTTGGCCACTTGAATTCTCCTCTTCCCGTGGATTTCCGACCCACGGTTGCTAGATAGTGCAAGTCAACCGACCTGAACGCCTCTCGAGCGCCAAGTCAGCTGCCTACTACACTAAAACTGTTCGTGACATTTCTTGCAAACGCGATGTTTGCACTTGTCAGCGTCGATTACTACGGCGGGGCGAGTGGGCTTACCGCACTTGGGGCATACCAACATAACGTTGCTAATGTGAATGGGCAGAGCCTTCTCAACAATAGTGCCCTGGGGGAAACGCGGAGGACGAGCCTTCATGTGGCGCTTTACTACGTTGACGCCATCGACAGTCACTTTTTTGTCCTTGGGGTTCACTTCGAGAACCTTGCCGCGCTTGTCGGCGTACTTGCCGCAAAGGACGACTACTTCGTCATCTTTCTTTACGTGAGCCATTATTAACTCCTTAAAAACTTACAATACCTCGGGCGCTAAGGACACAATCTTCATGAATTCGCGTTCGCGAAGTTCACGAGCCACCGGCCCAAAGATACGAGTGCCGCGGGGATTAAGATCATCTTTGATCACGACAGCCGCATTCTCGTCAAATCTAATATAGGAACCATCGGGACGACGGATGGGTTTCTTTACACGAACCACTACGGCTTTGACCACGTCGCCTTTCTTAATGGCTGCTCCAGGCTGTGCCTGCTTTACGGTTGCTACGATGATATCGCCAACACTTGCATAAGTAGTTGTAGAGCCACCGAGAACTCGGATACAGAGGAGCTCGCGTGCGCCGGAATTGTCAGCGACTCTGAGCCTGCTCTCCTGCTGGATCATTGTGTTACTCCTTTAATTCTCTGCACGGCGCAATCCCCATACCCGGGCGTTCCGCCGTATTAGCAAAAAAAAGTCAGAAAATACTAACGGGCTTTCTCGACGATTTCAACCAAACGCCAGCACTTCATCTTGGAATAGGGTCTGGTTTCCTGAATCTTTACGATATCGCCTTTACCGCACTCGTTGTTCTCATCATGAGCGTGGAATTTCTTGCTCTTGTGGATGAACTTCTTATAAATGGGGTGCGCGAACTGACGGGTAACTTTTACTACGATGGTTTTATCGCCAGCGTTACTGATAACTTCGCCAATTCTTACTTTGCGAATTCCGCGTTCTTCGTTCATTACTTGCTCTCCTTAAGCTCGAGCTCACGGATAACGGTGTGAATTCTAGCGATTTGCTTTTTCACTTGACCTACCCGAGAGACATCCTGCAAATGACCCGTAGCCAATTGAAAGCGGAGGTTAAACAACTCTTGCTTGGCATCTACTAAACGTCCACGGAGAACAGCCAAACCCAGCTTCCTCAAGCCAGCGCGTTCTTCTTTCAGCTTCATAATTATTCACCACCCAATCTTTCACGGGTAACAAAGCGGGTTTTCATAGGGAGCTTGTGAGCGGCTAAACGCATAGCTTCACGAGCTACATCTTCAGGGACTCCCGCAACTTCAAACAATACTCTGCCGGTATGCACAACGGCTACCCAATAATCAGGAGCACCTTTACCGGAACCCATACGAGTTTCAGCGGGCTTCTTAGTTGCCGATTTATCAGGGAAAACTTTAATCCAGACTTTACCACCGCGTTTAATGAAACGCGTCATAGCGACACGAGCGGCCTCGATCTGCCTGTCGGTCACCCAACAAGGCTCAAGGCTCTGGATCCCATACTCACCAAAGGCCACGGTATTACCGCGCTGGGCCTTTCCTGTCATACGGCCACGGTGCGTCTTACGATACTTAACCCTCTTGGGGCTTAACATAATCCTATCCTCCACGCGATCGTAACTGCAAAATGCTGGACTAGTATAGAACATAGTTCCAACTTTTGCAAGTTACGTGCGAAAAAACTTAGCGTCTTGTTGTAAACAGTTTGTTAGCGCTTGGACAAAATGTCGCCGCGGTAGATCCAAACCTTTACACCAATCACACCGTAAGTGGTGTTAGCTTCTTTAATAGAGTAGTCTACATCAGCTCTCAAGGTGTGCAAAGGCACTTTACCATTGAAAGTACGCTCGGTACGAGCGATTTCGCTTCCGCCTAAACGACCGGAAACCTGAATGCGGATGCCCTTAGCTCCAGCTTTCATAACACGCTGAGCGGCCTGCTTCATAGCACGACGGAAGGTCACGCGCTTTACCAAAGCGTCAGCAATGTTTTCAGCTACCAAAGAAGCCTCAAGTTCGTGTTGGTTGATTTCCTGGATAGAAATCTTTACGGACTTGGAAGTCATCTTTTCGAGACGACTGCGAAGGTCATCGATACCGGCGCCTTTTTTACCAATTACCAAACCGGGCTTAGCGGTATTGACGATGACGTGCACTTTGCTAGCACGCTCGATCTCGACCTTGGTTACGCCAGCGTTCTTATGGAACTTGGTGATGAAGTCGCGGATACGTATATCTTCACGCAGCCAATTGGCATACTCTTTCTGACTGTACCAACGAGAGTCCCAGCCTCTGATGATGCCAACACGCAAACCATTGGGATGAATCTTCTGACCCATTAGTGTACATTCTCCTTCTCTTTGACAACGACGGTGATGTGGCTAGTTCTCTTGTGAAGCTGACTAGCACGACCGCGAGAGCGAGGGAGCCAACCTTTACCGGTGGGGCCTTCATCTACGAAAGCGCGATAAACAACGAGTTTGTCGGCGTCGAGGCCGTGGTTGTTTACAGCATTAGCCATAGCGGACTCTAAAACTTTAAGCATGGTGCCGGCAGCGCGCTTGTTAGTGAAGCGCAGCATGTTAACAGCAGCCACGGCGGGCTTGTTATAAATAGCCTGAGCGCAAAGGCGCAATTTGCGCGGGGTCATGTGGACGTACTTAGCAACAGCTCTAACCGTTAATTCTTCGGTCTTGGCGGCTGCTTCTGAACCTTTAACTGCCATAATTCCTCCAAGAATTTTCCTATAAGCCAGAATTACTTCTTAGCGACTTTGCTCTTCTTCTCAGCTTTGCCGCCGGCGTGACCGCGGAACAGTCTGGTGGGAGCGAACTCACCCAACTTGTGACCGACCATCTCTTCAGCAACGTAAACAGAGACGTGAGTACGACCGTTGTGAACGGCGATAGTGTGACCAATCATCTCAGGGGTGATGGTGCTGGCACGAGACCAGGTTTTTACCAGGTTTTTCTGGTTACTGGCGTTGAGTTTTTCAATCTTCTTCTGAAGATGTTCAGCCACGAATGGGCCTTTTTTCACTGAACGTGACATCTAAATCCTCCATAAATGAGGTACGGGCCTAGACAAGACCAAGTACCTAGCTGACCTTACTAGCAGCCGCGACGTCTCACAATCATCTTGTCGCCAGGCTGTCTTCTGCGGGTCTTCAAACCGTAAGTGGGCTTGCCCCAAGGAGTCGTGCTGGGACGGCCAGGAGTAGACCTAGCTTCACCGCCGCCATGGGGATGGTCACACGGGTTGGTAGCCACACCACGGATGTGGGGTCTCTTACCCATCCAGCGAGAGCGACCGGCTTTACCGATCATCATGTTTTCGTGGTCAACGTTGCCCACCTGGCCAACGGTAGCGCGGCAGGTGATAGGCACTTTACGTACTTCAGAAGAAGGCAGACGCAAGAGAGCAAAACGGCCCTCTTTAGCCATCAACTGAGCAGAGGAACCGGCAGAGCGGGCCATCTGAGCACCGCGACCGGGTTTCAATTCGACGTTATGTACAATAGTACCAATAGGCATGCTCTGAAGCATCATGGCATTGCCGACTTTAATATCTTGAGCGTCGCCGGAAATAACCTTGTCGCCGACTTTCATATTGTTGGCGGCCAAGATGTAGCGCTTCTCACCATCAACATAGTTGAGGAGAGCGATGTGAGCAGAACGGTTAGGATCGTACTCAATAGTAGCTACGCGAGCGGGAATATTGTCTTTATCACGACGCCAGTCGATGATACGATACTGACGCTTGTGACCGCCGCCGCGATGACGAGCGGTAACGCGGCCTTGAGCATTACGGCCGGCAGTTACTTTGTGAGGAGCGAGCAAAGACTCCTCAGGTTTGCACTTGCTTAAATTGCTGTTGTCCATCACCGACATAAAACGGCGACCGTTAGTAGTCGGCTTATAAAGTCTGGTTGGCACTTAAGTTCTCCTTCCGCGGGTATACGCTAGCTTCCAAAGCCATAAAGTTTGGCAGCCATTTGCACCCGCAACTGAGGTTTCACAAAAAAAAATCGCTCCCATCATCTACCATAAGATGGAGGGAGAAACCTCATAGCCATGCTTGGCAATTTAAGCATAAAAATGTCAATTTTTCAAGAGCATATATAGCAAACAAAGGTCTTTTTAAAGTTTTTTCCTTCTTTTTATAGAATTATGTCTTTATGTTTACATTTTAAACAAAAAAAAGAGACGGATCAGACAATCATCTGATCCGTCTCTTTTATTCCATTAGATTGAGATATTAGTTCTCAAACAAAGGAGCGCCAGCTACTTCAATCTTGTCGCCAGCTTTAATGGAGACATAAGCCTTCTTGTAATCGGGGCGCTTGCCATAGACACGGCCGCGTCTCTTGACTTTGCCTCTCATGCGAACGGTCGTCACTTTGGTGACGGTGACGTTGAACATGGACTCTACGGCGTTGCGGATATCAAACTTGTTGGCCTTAAGGTCTACCAAGAAGGTATACTTATTGTCAGCATGCTGCTCCATGCTCTTCTCAGTAATAAGGGGGCGAAGGAGTACGTCGTGAGTGCTGTAGCGGAGATTGTGTACGCTGCTGGTAATCTTCTGAGTAGCCATTATGCTAAGCCCTCCTCGATAGCTTTCAAGGCGTCGCTGGTAGCAACAAGTCTAGGATAATCGATAACATCCAGCAAGTTTAAGTTGCGAGCTTCGACCACGCGAACGTTAGGAACGTTGGCAGCGGACTTCAAGGTCTTTTCGTCGGCGTCTTTAAGAACGACCAAAACGCGGCCTTCGGTAGGCTGAACTTTGATAGCATCCAAAACGGCAATGAAAGCCTTGGTTTTGTACTCTTCGATCTTAAGAGCATCGAGAGCGGTCAACACGGACTCGTTCACGCGCTGAGAAAGAGCACTGCGCAAAGCTAAACGACGCATTTTGCGAGGAATAGCCTGAGTGTAGCTGCGAACGACGGGACCGAAAGTGATAGCACCACCGCGCATCAAAGGAGAGCGTCTGGAACCCTGACGGGCCATACCAGTACCCTTCTGACGGAAAGGTTTTCTTCCTCCGCCAGAAACTTCTCCGCGGGTCTTGGTTTTAGCGTTTCCCTGACGCTGATTAGCGCGCAAAGAAACCATAACCTGGTGAATAAGTGCCTCATTGTAGGGCACGGCGAAGACTTCTTGGTTGAGCTCCAGCTCCCCAACAGTCTCGCCCTTCATGTTATAAAGGGATACCTTAGGCATCGTAATTTCCTGAGCCTTTCCTGAAACTGTTTATTACTTCTTGACAGAAGTCCGAATAGTGACCAAGCCTTGGTTCGGACCGGGGACTGAGCCTTTTACTAACAATACGTTACGCTCTAAATCTACGCGAACAACAGTAAGTCCCTGGGTTGTTACGCGGACATCACCCATGTGACCAGGTTTTCTGGTACCGGGGAATACACGAGCAGCATCAGTAGCGCCGCTGGAAGCGGGCACGCGGTGAGACATGGAGCCGTGGGAGTTACCGCCGCCACCGAAGTTATGTCTCTTCATACCGCCCTGGAAACCTTTACCTTTGGAGGTTCCCATAACATCTACTTTATCGCCAGCCTGGAAGACGTCAACTTTAATTTCCTGACCAACCTCGTAAGAAGCGGAATCATCTAAACGGAATTCTCTTAAATAACGCTTATTGGCTACACCGTGCTTCTTGAAGTGACCGGCACGGGGCTTGTTTACTAATTTATCACGGATCTCACCGAAACCAACCTGAATGGCTTCGTAACCGTCGTTCTCTTTGGTGCGCTTTTGGACTACGACACAGGGACCGGCCTCAATAACGGTGACGGGAACGATCACGCCCTTCTCGTCGTAAACCTGAGTCATACCAACTTTTTTGCCTAAAATGGCTCTCATTGTTATTCCTCTATTTTCTTGCTCGCTCTCAAGCGAGGTGGGATGCAGCTTGCGGACAATCGACCTCGTCCTTACCCAGCGGCTGCAAGACAACATAATTTATAGTTGCCTTGGCTGGCTAATTAGCTTCTGATTTCGATATCGACGCCAGCGGGAAGGTCAACCTTCATGAGCTGTTCGATGGTCTTCTGGGACTGATCGAAATAGATGTCGATTAAACGCTTGTGGGTACGGATCTCAAAGTGCTCACGGGACTTCTTATCGACGAAGGGAGAACGGTTTACGCACCATACATTCTTCTCGGTAGGAAGGGGCACGGGACCGGAAATGTGAGCGCCAGTCTGACGGGCGATCTGCACAATCTTTTCGGCCGAATCATCTAAAAGCGCGTAATCAAAGGCTTTAAGACGAATACGGATCCTCTGTTTGGACATTTTTCCTCCTAATGGACAGGTCACAATTTATCATCCGGCCCCCAGCCGCGAAGCCAGAAACCGGATGACAAACTAAATAGTGACCTATTTACAAAACCTACTCGATGATCTCGGTTACGACACCAGCGCCAACGGTTCTGCCGCCTTCGCGGATAGCGAAGCGGAGGTTCTTCTCAATGGCGATGTGCTGAATGAGCTCAACGGTCATATCAATGTGGTCACCAGGCATTACCATTTCTACGCCTTCGGGCAAGTTAATGGTACCGGTTACGTCAGTCGTACGGAAGTAGAACTGAGGACGATAGCCGGGGAAGAAGGGCTTGTGACGGCCGCCTTCTTCTTTCTTGAGGACCATCACGCGGGCCACGAACTTGGTGTGGGGCTTAATGGAACCGGGCTTAGCCAATACCATACCGCGAACGATGTCTTTGCGCTCTACGCCGCGTAACAATACGCCGACGTTGTCGCCAGCCATACCTTCGTCGAGGATTTTGTGGAACATCTCGACGCCAGTAACGACGACTTTACGGGTTTCTTCGTGAATACCAACGATTTCAACTTCGTCACCGGTGTGGATCTTACCACGCTCTACACGACCGGTAGCAACGGTGCCGCGGCCGGTGATGGTGAAGACGTCTTCAACGGGGAGCAAGAAGGGCTGGTCAACGGGACGCTCGGGCTCGGGGATCCAAGTATCTACGGCGTCGAGAAGTTTCCAGATAGCTCCGCACCATTTGCAATCTCTCTTACCGCAACCGCACTCCAAAGCTTTAAGGGCGGAACCGGTGATGATGGGGGTATTGTCGCCATCGAATTCGTAGCTAGAAAGGAGCTCACGGAGTTCCATTTCGACGAGTTCGACTAATTCAGGGTCGTCTACCATGTCGCACTTGTTCAAGAATACGACCAAGGCGGGTACGTTTACCTGACGGGCGAGGAGGATGTGCTCACGGGTCTGAGGCATAGGACCATCAGTAGCGGCTACAACCAGGATAGCACCGTCCATCTGAGCAGCACCGGTAATCATGTTTTTAACGTAGTCGGCGTGTCCCGGGCAGTCTACGTGAGCGTAGTGACGCTTCTCGGTCTCGTACTCTACGTGGCAGATAGCGATCGTGATACCACGGGCCTTCTCTTCAGGGGCGCCGTCGATCTCGTCTACAGGCTTAAACTCAGCGTGGCCAGCCTTAGAGAGAACCGTCAAGATAGCGGCGGTGAGAGTGGTTTTACCATGGTCTACGTGTCCGATAGTACCCACGTTTACGTGAGGCTTACTACGAACAAAATGTTCCTTGCCCATTATTATTCCTCCATTCCGAGAAAGCAGACAGGCTCTCCCGGAGTTTGCTATTTTGTAGTAGAAAAAACTATATATCAGCTGGCAGAAAGCAGCTGTATCGCGTCGAGCTTCGCTATAAAGGCGTTCAAGCTCTCACACAAAAAGAATACACCCTTCGGGGATTTTACTCTAAACAGACTGTCTTGTAAAGTATCCTAGAAAGATTTATTCCCTTTTATTTTGGGAGCTGGTAGAAATTCCTGCCAACCCCCTTTATAAAGGCTGCGATATTTATCGAATTTTATTCTTCAATCGCAGGTTAAAAAATATCAGTTTTAGATTTTACCGGTTATACGGTTGATAATCTGATCCTGAATATTCTTGGGCACCTCGGCATAGAAACCGAATTGCATAGAAGCGGTACCACGTCCTTGAGAGATGTTGCGCAAAGTAGTGGTGTAACCAAACATCTCAGCCAAGGGAGCCTGAGCCTTAACAATTTGAATATTGTTGGAATCAACATCCAAGCTCTCAATCTTACCGCGACGTCCGTTAATATCTCCGATCACATCGCCGAGATAATTATCGGGGACTTCAATTTCGACCTTCATGATGGGCTCTTTGATGTAGCACTCGTTCTTGCTAAGCGCTTCACGGAAAGCCATTGAACCGGCTACTTTAAAGGCCATTTCTGAAGAGTCAACTTCGTGATAAGAACCATCGAAAAGAACGACCTTTACATCGACAACAGGGAATCCAGCCAAAACGCCACACTCGGCAGCTTCGCGGCAACCTTGTTCGACAGCTTTAAAGTATTCTTTAGGCACTGTACCGCCGACAACTTTGCTCTCGAATTGGAAACCACTGCCGGGTTCCAAAGGAGAGACTTCCAACCAAACGTGACCGAATTGGCCGCGACCGCCGGTTTGACGTACGAATCTGCCTTCAGCTTTGACAGTTTTGCGCACAGCTTCTTTGTAGGCCACTTGAGGACGACCGACATTGGCGTCGACCTGGAACTCACGCAACAATCTGTCTACAATAATATCTAAGTGCAATTCGCCCATACCAGCAATCATGGTTTGTCCGGTATCGGGATTGGTGCTAGTTCTGAAAGTA
The DNA here is from genome assembly GCA_934636825.1 of uncultured bacterium. Lineage (GTDB taxonomy): Bacteria > Vulcanimicrobiota > Xenobia > Xenobiales > Xenobiaceae > Bruticola. Next base: position 235,528 of record CAKUBG010000001.1, read on the forward strand.
GGATCCTCGTCGGCTAACTTGCCAAGAGCTACCCCCATACGATCTTGGTCAGCCTTAGACTTAGGCTCGATAGCTACAGAAATAACTGGATCAGGGAAAGTAATATTTTCCAACTTGATGGGAGCTTTTTCATCGCAAAGCGTATCGCCAGTGGTGGAAATCTTGAGGCCCAAAACACCACCGAGCTCACCAGCATGGAGTTCCATCACATCTTCGCGGTGATCAGCGTGCATACGTACCAAACGACCGATGCGCTCACGTTTGCCCTTAATGGAATTGAGTACGGCACTGCCGACACTCAAAACGCCGGAATATACACGTACGAAAGCTAATTTGCCTACGAAAGGATCGGTAGCGATCTTGAAGACCAGAGCAGCTAAAGGCTCTTCTACTAAACCTTTGCGTATAACTTCTTCGTCAGTAGCGGCATCGTGGGCGTGAATTTCGGGAATTTCCAAAGGAGAAGGCAAATAGTCAACAATAGCATCCAAAAGGAACTGCACGCCTTTGTTTTTGAAAGAAGAACCGCAGAAAACGGGAACGATCTCGTTCTTAATGCAACGGGCACGCAAACCGCGACGAATTTCTTCCTCGGTAAGCTCTTCACCCATAAGGAACTTTTCGGTCAGTTCTTCTTCGCCTTCAGCGGCTTCAGAGACCATCTTTTCACGATACTCTTTAGCTTGCTCAAGCATATCGGCGGGAATATCGGTATCTTCGAATTTTTGTCCCAGCTCATCCTTATAAATACGGGCTTTCATAGTGATAAGATCGATCATGCCGATAAAATCACTCTCAGCACCGATAGGAAGCTGACAAGGAACGGCGTTGGCTCCGAAGCGCTCAACCATCTTTTCTACAACGTTTAAGAAGTTGGCTCCGGTACGATCCATCTTATTTACATAAGCGATACGAGGCACTTTATAACGATCAGCTTGGCGCCATACGGTTTCAGACTGAGGCTGAACGCCGCCGACAGCACAGAAAACAGCTACCATACCATCCAAAACGCGCAGAGAACGTTCTACCTCTACGGTGAAGTCTACGTGTCCTGGAGTATCGATAACGTTAATGATATGATCACGCCATCTGGCTGTAGTTACAGCGGAAGTGATGGTGATGCCGCGCTCTTTCTCTTGAATCATCCAGTCCATAGTAGCTGAACCAGCGTCGACATCTCCGATTCTGTGGGTACGGCCGGTATAGAAAAGGATTCTCTCTGTAGTAGTAGTTTTACCGGCATCGATATGCGCAGCAATACCTATATTGCGCACTTTTGCGAGATTGATATCTTCTTTAGTAGTCACACACGTATTCCTGACTATCTCGTTAGCGAGATTAGTTGTTTCATCTGTTGTTTCTGATGAGCTCACATTTATGCTCATAAATTCTGTTTGCCCCAATTCTTTTTAAGATAAAGTCAAAAAAGAGTGCAGCCTTTCAAAAGCCGCTGAAGTCTTCCCCCACTTCATGGTTGTCTATAGTGCTAAGCTTCTAAAATCAGGCAATCGACCGATATACAGTACCGACGAATCGGCTCAGGCGACGCTTCATATGAGAAAAATACGGGAAAAAATATACTAATCGACAGTCTCAAAAAAAAGCGCTATACCGACTATCGATAGGTACAAGCGCTATTTCTACAATATTCATTCCTGCGGTCGCAGTTTTTATTGTTGTGACCGCTCAACTCGCACCTTCAATTCTGTCTCTTATTCTTATCGAAAAAAATCCAAGAACCGGGCATCGACGCTTTTTATGCAAACCAACAAATAAAGGTAAGCATTCCGCGCGTCTGCGGTATTACACAATACTTTTCCTCGGCTGGTATTCTGCACAATTATCAGAATAGACTACCCTGATTTATTGTCGCAGAGCTTACAAAAACCTAGGAAGGGCGGAATCTTCCGATCATTCGGTAGATTCCGCCCCACTTAACAAAGGACTAAAGCCTTATAAAGAAATTACCAGCGATAGTGAGCGAAAGCCTTGTTGGCTTCGGCCATACGGTGGGTCTCTTCTTTCTTCTTAACGGCCTTGCCGATGCCTTTGGAAGTGTCGATCAACTCGTCGGCTAATCTCTCACGCATAGTGTGACCAGCTCTGGTTCTGGCGCTGGCGAGGATCCAACGCATACCCAAGCTGACGCGGCGCTCTTCACGAACTTCGACAGGTACCTGATAGGTGGCACCACCTACACGACGAGGACGAACCTCTACGGTAGGCATGGCGTTTTCCATAGCTTCAGCGAAAACGCTCATAGAGTCTTTGCCGGTCTTCTGGGCAATGATTTCCAAAGCGCCGTAAACGATTCTCTCGGCGACGCTCTTCTTACCACGCTGCATAACGCGGTTGATGAACTTGGTCAATCTTTCATCATGGTACACCGGATCAGGAATGGTGATCCTCTTAGGTGCGCGGCGATTTCTAGACATTATTTGTCTCCTCCGTCTACTGCACTCCGCTCTAGCCTTGGCGTAGGCTGGACTGCAGGACAACAATTAAGCTTTGCTAAGCTGCATATTTAGCAAATTCTCTTTTACTTCTTAACTCAAAAACAGAGAATTTACTTACAAGCGAAGTACCGAACCTAATAAAAGGCTCAGACCTTACTTCTTCTTGGCGTCCTTGGGGCGCTTGGCGCCGTACTTAGAACGGCCCTGACGACGATTGGCTACGCCGCCGGCATCCAGGGTACCACGAACGATGTGATAACGTACACCAGGAAGGTCCTTTACACGTCCGCCTCTGATGAGGACTACGGAGTGCTCTTGGAGGTTGTGGCCGATACCGGGGATATAAGCGGTAACTTCGATACCGTTGGTCAGACGCACACGGGCGACTTTACGCATAGCGGAGTTAGGCTTCTTAGGGGTGACGGTTTTGACCTGGGTGCATACGCCCTGCTTCTGGGGGTTGCCGCCGGTGTCAATTCTCTTCATAAGCAAAGAGTTGTTGGAGAAGTGCAATGCGGGGGCCTTGCTCTTATAAACAGGCTTTTTACGACCGTAACGCACCAACTGGTTAATAGTGGGCATGAATTACTCCTCAAACTTTTGCCGACTTCTGCTGTCTCAACCGAACCATTCAGCCTTGCTTCTCTAGCAAGAGACGGGAGACAAGCTTCTCTCAGTCGGTAAATAACAAAAAGTTAGAAATTTTCTGAGCCTGTCGCCCAGAAAAGCTATAGAAGTTTAGCATTTGTCAATAGAAAAGTCAACGCAAACAAACTTAGAAGCACTATTTTTAATTATCGTTTTTTTCATATTCGCAAAAACGATAGCCTAAACCGCGTTCATTGAAGATGTAACGAGGGTTGGCAGGATCTGGCTCAATTTTTTTACGCAAATAGTTTACATACAAACGCAAAAGCTGTGTATCGTCCCGATACTCCGGGCCCCATACTCTGGAAAGCAAATTTTCATGGCTGAGCAACTTGCCGGGGTGATTGACAAAATGATGCAAAAGTTTGTACTCGGTGGGACGCAAATGGATCTCTTGGCCATCTACTTCCGCCAAACGGCGATCAAAGTCAACGGTCAATCGCGAATCGATAACAACTCTGTTTCTAGCCAGAGGAGCCGGAGCGTCTAAACGGCGCAAAACAGCTTTAATACGGCTTACTAACTCGCGATGTCCGAAAGGCTTACCAATATAATCGTCGGCGCCAAGCTCCAAGCCACGCACTCTGGCATCTTCGTTGTCTTGGACAGTCAACATAATGCACGGTATGCCCAGAGAACGGCGCACGTCTTCCAGAACGTCAAAACCGGACATGTCCGGCAAGTTGACATCCAACAAAACCAAATCGGGCAGTTCATCACGGATACGTCTGGTGCCTTCGGCTCCAGTAGTAGCACCAGAAACGACAAAACCGGCGCTTTCCAAAGTCGTTCTGATTAAATCCAGTACATGAGGATCGTCCTCTACGGCGACTATACGTCTTCCTTTATAAGAGGGAGTCGGAGTCATCATATTTTTTAACCTCCTTGCAAGGCAAACTGAAATAGAAGCAAGCTCCGCCGCCAGAGCCGTGATTCACGCCGATAGTACCGCCGTGAGCATCGATAATGGCTTTGGAAATGAACAGCCCCAAACCGCTACCGCGCACTTTCTTCTTCATCTCTTGACCACGTTCAAACATACCGAAAATTCTTTGAGCATCTTCGTCGCTAACGCCAGGCCCTTGATCGACAACAGAGACAATTACATTGTCGAGCTGTTTTTTAATTTTTATAATTACCTTTCCTTCCGTACTATATTTAATAGCGTTTTCTACCAAGTTGGTCATTACTTGTTCCAAACGGGAAATATCGCCCCAAACAGCCGGAATTTCGCCCTGAGCATCTTTTATTAAGGTAATATTTTTAGTTGCAGCCATAGCGCTTAAACGGCGAATAGTGCGATCAGCCATACTATCTAAATCTACCATATCACAGCTTAAACTGATGCCGCCAGCTTGGATTGAAGCTGCTTCTAGCATTTGCTTGACCATTTTTTGCAAACGCTCACTCTCTTCAAAAATCACTTGCGCTTTTTGGCGGATCATATCCTGAGGCATATCAATTTCCGAATCGCTCATTAAACCGGCAAATCCCTTAATAACTGCAATGGGAGTTTGCAATTCGTGAGACATAGCCGAAAGAAAAACTTTTCCCAAACGCTCCGTTTCTTTGCGTTTGCTAATATCACGCAAGGTCATAACCCAACCGTTGGGAATACCTGAAGCATCTCTCACAGTTAGCCCGATTACTTCAACGTCGATTTTTTGTCCGTCATGATCAGTCAAAACCGCCTCTATGGGTTCGGCACTAATAGCTAAATTTATCGGACTAGGCTGATTGTAAAGAGCCAAGCCGTAACCACCTTTATTGGGCGTATATGTTCCGCTGCCGACATCAATAGAACTGATAGGCAAAACTTTATATACCGGTTGCCCAACAGCTTCATTGACCTTCCAACCGCTCATAGCTTCCAGGGCAGGATTGATACCAACTAATTTACCTTCTCTATCTACTATAGCTACTCCATCTTTTGAGCGGTTGAGCATAGTATCGAACCAACTGCGCTCACGCATAAGGCTGTAAATCAAATTGGCATGACGGATACTTACTTCCAGACGATCCAACATCAAATTATACATTTGCGGATAGCGATGCAAAAAAGTGGGCAAATCTTGGGAGTGAATAAGAATAAATAACCCCACTACTTCTTCGGCAGACATAACAGGCATAATTAAAGCGTAAGATTTGCCCATGCCTAAACGCGCCGCTTCGCCTTCTAAGCTGCGCTGCAACTTTTTGTTTTTATACAGAGAATCGCCGCTAAGATTATCCCAGGGAGAGCGCTGCATCTTTTGGGCAGCTTCAGTAGCCAAAGTGCTAAATCGCTCACCTGGATATTTTTCCAACCCGTAACTATAAGTATGAAATTGTACATTTTCTTCAGCGCCATTCCACACCACCAAAACACTGGACTTACCTCCGGAAGCTTCCGTCAAGCGGCGCACCATTATAAACAATTCTGATCCAGAGTAAGACTTTTCTTTTTCGTCATTATTATCTTGCTGAATTGTCAAGCTAACTAAATCTCGATGTTCGGTCAATAAGCTCATTTGTATTTTGCCCCAATATTAAATATAGCTTTTTGTAAGAGTAAATTACATTTTACCAAGCTCAATAGTTCATGCAACTATTATTTTATTTACATTTTTTAAGTTTTTTTTGCGTAAGCTAGGTAAAAAAAAAAATTGCCGCTGCTCTTAAATAACCGAGTAGATTACTCAAAAACAGCGGCAATTAGGCAATTTCAATAAAGCCGATCTATTTTTGCATATAATAAGCTCTTTTTTCCGCCGACATATGTTCTATTGCATAGCGCAAAGAAGTGCGCGGCAATTGCCATTTATATTTTTCCAAAAAAATTTCCAAAGTTTCAAGACTACGCTTGCCTACTTCGCGCAACATCCAGCCGCAAGCCTTATGCATTAAATCTTCTTTATCGTTAAGATGCTGGTAACATAAACGTAAAGTGTCTTCATATTGATCTTGTTTAATAAAAACATGCGTAGAGACAACGGCTATACGTTGCTCCCACATAAGTGAAGAAACGCTAAGCTTGTCTAATAGACTTCTATCTTTATCTAAAAGCCACATCCCTAATATAGAAGCTGAAATATCGACTAAATCCCAGTTATTTATATATTTAGTATTGGCTAAATATAAATCAATAATTTCTTTTTGTAGCTCAATATTAAATGAAGAGCGACGACTAGCTTTGGTAAAAAGTTGTTTCCAAATAAGTAAGCCAGCTAAACGCACTTCATGGATTTCATCTTGCACCAACTTAACAGCTTCAGCAGGCGCCAGCACTGATTTTTTGACGCAAGCGCGTATTTGGGGAACTCGAATGCCCCAGAAAATATCTCCGTAGCCGTATTGTCCTGGGTTAGTTTTGAAAAAACGCTGTAAGTGTGCAGCCAACTTTTCGTCTCTAATTTTTTCCAAAGCTTGCCTTAAAGCAATGGCATTATTGATACTATCTTCATTTTTTTTAGACATACATTTCCTTTAATATTACTAATCGGCTTTTTCTTTTTTCTCTCTTAACCGTCTACTGTCAAGCATGGCGTCTAAAGCAGACCATAAATAACAGACAAACGACAAAGCGCTCCAAGACACAGACGCACTAAAATTGGCATTCAGTCCCCATAAACCGAGCGCACTGTTGCGCACTTTTGCCCCATCACGCAATTCTGGAACAAGAAAATCTAACGTACCATTCACCAAGTAATATAAAGCTAATCCCATCAGAATAGTAAAAATTAAGCCAAAAATAACACCTTTACCGGGACGACGATTCATAATTTGACCGGCACCGGGATAGATAAATAAAGAAAAGCTGACAGCCAGCCAGGGAGAAACATTTTTATCGGTTTTAGTCAAAAAACTGGTAATATCAGCTCTGGGCTTTTCTTCAGCCACTCCTGAAGAGCTATTGTCGACCGAATGGATTTGCTTACCGGGTTCTACAGTCAAGGAAGTAGTAGCTCCGCCTGAAAATTCTGGTGTTCTTTACTGAAAAAATTCAGCGATACTAGCGCTCTTCCTCTGCCCTATTTGCTGCATTGCAGTCTGTTTTTTTACTTTCAGACGAATAAGGAAATTGGAGAAAAGGCCAAAAGGCCATCAAGCCGGAAATATCAGTAGCGAATTTCCCTATTTACATAATTACAAAGTAGGAGCTAAGTGTGAAAATAAAACTAGGCAAACTCCAGCTGATAGCCTTAATGCTGGCTTTAAATCTCGCAGTCCTCTTGGGTATGGCCCCTTGTCAATCTATAGCCGAAACCGACGACGATTGCCAACTTTCTGTTGTATTTAAAGATCCTGAGCAAAAATTGCCTTCGGGCTTAATGGATAAATTAAAAGATACCGTAAAAACTGTCGACGGCTTCAACAAAATTTTTAAGTTAAAAAGACCCGCCAAAGTTATTTTTTTAAGCATGAATAGCCAATATGGTATCCATTGCGATTTGGAAACAGCTAAAATCTATATTCCTTACGACGATTTACTAATAAGCTACAACAATCTTTGTACTATGGAAGATAAGCTCAGCAAATCAACCAAAAAGGAAATTGCCAAAACTGTAGGCCAATCGGCTAACGTGTCTATGATGCATGAAGTCGCCCACTTACTTATAAACGATTACGATTTGGCAGTGCCCGGCAACGAAGAAGATGCTTGCGATAATATGGCCGCTTATCTTTTGGCTTATTGCCTGGATGACGGAGGCAGCAATGAATATTGCGCCGATTTGTTGCGCTCTTGGTTCGAAATTTTCTTAGCTTCAGCAGTAGTAGAACAGGGAGATATGGGAACTTTAGACGAGTTGGTTAATAATGAAGAATCTTTTTCCCAGTTTGTTTCCAACCAACATACTTACGACTTAAAGAGAGCTTACAATGCTTATTTGGCCTCTTTAACGGTAATGTTCATGAATTTAGATGGCGAAGATATTGAAAAGATCCTTGATGATCTAGCTAGCGACGATACTTTAGTAAATCCGCAAGACGATTATGAAGGTATCGTAGCTAATTTGCGCTCTTTTGCCGCTTGGGATAAGCTTTGCCAAGAGTTTGCCCGCTAAATTGTTCTAAATAGTAATGCAAAAAAACTGAGCCTTCCGGATACTAACTCCGGAAGGCTCAGTTTTTTGTATGTGATTCAGTGATAAAGCTAAGCTTGAATGCCAGTTAAGAAAACGTCAACCAGTTTATCTATATCTAAATCGTAGCTTTGCCCACCCAAGTTGGCCATAACAATAATATGACGCAAAGATTTGGCTACTAAACCGGGATCGATAGCTTTCATCTCACCAGACTGAATCTTTTTTTCGAAGAAAGCTACCATGCCGCCTCGATCTGATTTTTCAAACTCTTTGAGCACATCATTCACCGAAGGGAAAATAGCTGCCGCTCTAAAGACGATCCAAAGCAAATCGCGATTTTTACTGACAAACTCTTTGAAATTGGACAGGATATATCTCAGACCCTCACCCAAAGAAAGCTCACAGTACTCTGTATCATTTTCGCAACCGCATTTCTGATCGCGAAAACGACGAATTACGCTAATGAGTAGATCCTCTTTAGAACTGTAGTAATGGTATAACAAACCGGGAGAGACGCCTGCAGCTTCGGCTATATCTTTAGTGGTGGTACCTTCTAAACCATATTTAGCAAAAAGGTGAGTGGCAATATCTAAAAGTTGCTCGCGGCGGCGATTGTATCTATCGCTACCAACCTCTTGTTCCGACACCAAACTCATTTGGAGACCTCCTCTTCAGGAGCTTGCTCCTTAGCTTGTTCATTCGGTTCAGGCAAGCGCTCTACAATAGTCTGTGATTTAATTTGCTCGCTGAGTTTCTTTAAAGAAGGCTCGGAAGCAGCAGGCTCTTGGTAAGTGCCGGGAATCTTATCATCTTTGACAGGATCGATAAGTTTTACAGCTTCGTTGCGCAATTCTTCAGCCGAAACATACCAAGCATCTAAATCAGCTTTAAGATCGGATTCGTCTAAAGGCCCAACCACTTCAAAAGGATAGGCCCCGGAAGTAGCCAGCATCCAGTCTACATTGGCTCCCAAGTAGCTATACTTGGCCGTAGCTAAACTGCGCTTGGCAGCTACCAAAGAGGACTGACTCTCCAAAAGTTCAGTCGGCGTAGAAAGACCGGCGCCGTAGCGAACTTCGGCCACGCGGTAGGCTTCTTCAGCTTGTTCCAAACCAACACGAGCTTGCACAATGCGCTCCCAGCGACTATTTAAGTTGTAGTAGCATTGCTCTACATCTAAACGGACGCCGCGACGTACATTTTCCAAATTGGCATCTAATTGCTGAACAGCAGCTTCTAACTGTTTGGTTTGAGCGTGTTCTACGCCACCATCGTAAATAGGCACGGAGAGAACCAAACTAGTCACCCACATAGTGCTATGAGACATGGCAGTAGCACGAGTATTGGAAACGGTGCTTTGCAAAGCTAAAGACGGGTTTCTATTGTTGCGAGAAAGTTCTAAACGAGCTTCGGCAGCTTCTTTGGCCCATTGAGTAGCTTTTACTTCAGGACGACGCTCTAAAGCTCCCAAAACAGACTCCTCTAAGTCGTAAGTAGAGACAACATTGTCAGGAATTTTTTCCCAACTAAAAGGAGCCACATTAAACTCAGTACCGATAGGAAGTCCCATATCGCTGCACAAGGCGGCTTTAGCCAAACGCAAAGCATTTTTGGCTTCAATTAAAGTAAGTTCGGCAGAAGTAGCAGCCGAGCGTACGCTCAAAACATCAAACTTAGCGACCGTTCCACCTTTATATAAATCTTCGGCTTGGCGCAAGGAAGATTTTTGAGCATCTAATTGCTGAGCAGCAATAACTACGCTCTCTTGTGCCAAAAGCACATTTAAGTATTTGTTGGCAGTAGTGGCTAACTGTGATTCCAAAGCCTGACGATATTGCTCCAGAGCACTATATTCGGCCATTTGGGAAGCCAACACCGAATAGTGCAAGCGACCAAAAGTGGAAATCACTTGATTGATAGCCAAACTGGCGTTGTAGTTATGCTGAAAGCCGACGGAAATTTTTTCGCCGCCCATATCAACCGACATATCAGGTACAGTAAAGGTGTAGCCAGCGCTTAAACCGACAGTAGGGTTGCCTGCTGTGTAAGCTTCTTCGGTAGCTCCTTTGGCTTGCTGATAAGCGGCTCTAGCTGCATCAAGCGCAGGTGAATTTTTCATAGCCATACGCATAGCGTCGCGCAAAGTGTATTTGGGAGCGCCTTCAATGTCGGCTACTTCTTTAGGAAGGATAGTTCCAGCAGAAGCATTGACGGAAGCAGCGGCAGCCTGAGAAGGCTGAGGAGCGGCCTGAGGCTGATAAGATTGGGCTTTCGGTGCAGCAGAAGTGGGCGCTGCAGCGGGAGCCGCTTCTTTATGGACAGCCTTTGCTTTTTTGGTTTCGGCAGAAGCTTTGGCCGCAGGTACAGCCTTAGCCTTGACGCTTACTGTTGAAGCGGCTGGGGAGCTAGCGGCCGCCCCCCCCTCCCCGGCGGGGTTAGCCCAAGCACTTTGGCTGCCTCCAGCTAAAGCCAAGCCTAAAGACAAGACTATAGCCGACATACGCCAGCGGCCGGACCAGCTTGTGAATCTATGGCAATTCATGATTAGCGAGCCTCCTTGTCGTTAGAATCGGCGATCACTTTGCCATGTCGAATATCTTCAATGTTTCTACCAGAGGTATCAGGCTTGCTTAAATCTACACCGGATTTTTTACCAGAAGCAGAAGCATTACCAGAAGTACCATTGGAGTTGTTATCATCTTCGAATTTGAAGCCCATCTTACGCAAAATACCGGTAATTCTGGCCATAGTACCATCGAAGGTAATATAAGCGGTCGGTACTACGAAGAGCGTCAAGAAAGTAGAAGTGAGCAAACCACCGATAACGGCCACACCCATAGCGGAACGTACCTCACCACCTTCAGACATACCTAAGGCGACGGGCAATACACCGATAATAGAGGAAGCGGCGGTCATGAGAATAGGACGTAAACGCAGAGGGCCGGCTTTAAGCATAGCGTAGTGCGGATCGAGTCCTTCTTCTTCACGCAATTGGTTAGCAAATTCTACCAGCAAGATACCATTACGAGTTACGATACCTACCAACATGATGATACCAATCAAAGCGAAGATACTTAAGTTCTCATGGCAGAGGAAGAGGGCTAAGAATACGCCGACCAAGGCCAGAGGCAAGGTCATCATGATAGTGAAGGGGTGGATAAATGATTCAAACTGAGCAGCCAATACCAAGTACACAATCACAATGGAGCTCATGAGAGCGAACATCATATATTGCATAGACTCTTTTTGGTTTTGGGTCATACCGGTAGCGGTAATTTTGTAACCGGGATAGCTTTGCAAAATCTGGCCAACTTCTTTTTCGAACCATTCGGAAGCCTGACCGGTAGTAATAGAGCCAGCCACTACGTTACAAGTAATAGTAACGGAGCGCATACGGTCGTAACGGCTAATACAGTTGGGGCCCAAGCCTTCAACTACATTGGCCACACTGCGCATATAAACGTTTTTGCCAGAGGGTGTGCGCAAAAGAATTTTGCGGATAGATTCGGCGTCTTCGCGGAAGTTGTCTTCGGCTTTTACGCGCACGTCATAGCGCTTACTGCCAATTTTAAACTTAGCAGCATCGACACCACCCATCATAGTTTGCAAAGCGGTCGTAATATCATTAGTTGTCAAGCCCACGTCGGCAGCACTGTCACGTTTTGGGAAAACAGATACTTGTGGTTGAATGAGCTCTAAGTCATCGTCGATGTCGCAAAGGTTTTTATTAGTTTGCATCAGACGAGTAATTTTACCAGTAATTTCTTCCAAGGTGTCGAGATCGGCGCCTTGTAAAGCGTACTGTAAGTCGTATTGAGTGGAACCACCGCCCATAGTAGGAATGTGAGCGGGAATAGCGGTTACGCCAGCCAATTTTTCGAACTCAGCACGCATTTCATCCATGATTTGCTGCTGAGACTTTTCGCGTTCTTTGCGGGGTTTAAGCTCCACAATAATGGTAGCTTTATTGACCTGACCGGTTTGAGTATCGCCGATAGTTTCCATAGTTTTGATAACTTCAGGATGCGTATTGGCAATAGCAGTAATAGCCTTACAACGTTCGTCAGTTAAAGTTAAGGAAGTACCGATAGGGGTCTTAACACTGACAATAAAAGCGCTGCGGTCGGCGTTAGGGGAGAATTCTTCACCAACAAAACTAGCTAAGAAAAGACCAAAGCCGAAGCAAGCAAAAGCGATAACGATAGTCATAACGCGAGTAAAACGGTTGCGCAAGACTACGGTAAGCCAGGATCTGTAGGTGTGATCCATCCAGCTAAGGAAAGAGCCTACAGCATTAGTGAAGAAGTTGTCGTGCTTTTCTGGCTTTAACCAACGGCCGCAAAGCATTGGTGTTAAGGTTACGGATACGCAATAAGAAAGAGTAATAGCGATACCAACGCTAATACCGAACTGATAGAAAACTCGACCGATAATACCGCCCATAAAAGCCACGGGCAAGAAGATAGCTGCAATAGTCATAGTAGCGGCCAACACAGCGAAAGCCACTTCGCCAGTACCTTTACTAGCAGCGGTCTTACCGTCGGCTGAGCCTTCTTCCATCATACGGAAGATGTTCTCCAATACAACGATCGTGTCGTCGATTACCAGACCTACAGCTAGTGACATAGCCAACATGGTGATCTGGTTAATGGTGAAGTTCATGAAGTACATGAACCCGAAAGCGCCCAAAAGTGAAGTCGGGATGGAGATCAAACTAATGATCGTCATCTTAATGTGGCGCAAGAAGAGATAAATAACGATAGCGGTAAAGATACCACCCAAGAGTAAGTCGTCGCCTACACCTTGTACGGAGTCTTTAATAAAGGTTGAAGTATCGTAAGAGACGTCCAGTCTGACACTGCCGGGCAAAAGCTCGCGCAATTCGGGCAATTTATCACGTACAGCTTGAGCGATACCTACGGTGTTGGAACCGGTTTGTTTAATAACGGCCAAAGTTACACAAGCTTGGCCATTTTCGCGAGAGTAGCTGCGAATATCGTCTTCGCCATCTTCAACGCGAGCCACATCTTTTAAACGCACGGGAGCACCGTTGCGCCAAGCCAGAGTCATCGTCTCCAGCTCTTCAACGCTAGTGTACTCACCTTCCATCTTAATAGTGGATTCGCGCTTATCAGTTTCCAAACGGCCACCAGGCAATTCCACGTGCCATGAACCTAAGGCGCCGAGCACTTCTGCAGGAGAAATGCTATATTTTTCCATTTTGCCGGCTTCAAGCCAAATACGAATATTGCGCTCGCGGAAACCGTAAAGTTCCACACTACCTACGCCGCTGATATTTTGGATTTGGTCTTGCAATACGTCGTCAGCCAACTGGGAAAGACGCTGGTAGGGAATATCGCCAGCCAGAGTGAGATAAATAATAGGCGAAGAATCGGGGTCGATCTTCTGCACCAAAGGCTTATCGATAGAGGTAGGCAAGTCTTGTTCGGCTTTGGATACCTTATCGCGCACTTCCTGAGTAGCCACATCGATATCGCGATCCAATTCGAACTCAATAACGATAGCCGAATAGCCTTCGTAGGAGGTACTTTTTATGCTTTTGATACCTTCGATAGTACCGACTTGTTCTTCAATAATGTTGGTGACGTCTTGGTCGATAACTTCAGGGTCGGCACCTACATAAGTAGTCGTAACACTGACTACAGGAATATCAAAGTCTGGCATTAGGTCTACGCCCATGCGGCTGTAGCCCATAAGACCGACCAGAATTAGTGACAGAACCAGCACTGTCGTAAAGACAGGCCTCTTAATACAAAAATCCCAAATACTCAAGGCTACTCGTTCTCCTCTGCCTTAGCAGCGATTTTGAGCGACTGTCCGTCGAGAATATCCAAAGCACCGGAAGTAACAACTTTTACACCAGCATCGATACCGCTAACTAAAGCCTCTTTGCCGTTGCTATAGATCATCTTGACGGGGTACTTTTTAGCCGTACCTTCATCACCACTACCTTCAAAAGCCATCACAAAGACAGAACCGACGGCGATATTGACAGCCGTACGAGGAACAATCACGCCTTTAAGTTCTTGCACTGGCATGTTAGCCTCGGCATAAGTTCCATCTAAAAGGGCTCCGCTCTCATTTTTAATATTGAGACGAACCTTAATAGTGTGACTAGTAGGGTCGGAAGCGGGAATAACATCGACTACAGTAGCGGGGACTTTATCAACAATAGAAGTCTTCAGAGTTAAGTGGCTGCCAGCTTTAACGGCAGGAGCGAACTTTTCGTCTAAAGAGCTGATCATTTCCAAATCTTTATTGTCAACTACGCTAAACACAGCACCACTACCGTCGTTGGCGAAGGCCCCAATTTCAATATTGCGTTTAGTGACAACACCATCGATAGGAGACTTAATGGCCATATCTTCTAAGTTAGTAACTGCGGAGTCATAAGCGGCTTGGGCAGCTTGTACCGTAGCTCTAGCTTGTTCTACAGCAGCTTTAGCTTGAGCTACTGCGTCTTTACTAGTTTTAACGTCTGCGTTCAAAATGTTGACTTGACGCTGAGCAGTTTTAGCTATATGCAAACTTTCTTTAGCGGCTTTAAGAGCACTTTTAGCGGTATTAAGCTGCTGGAAGGAAGTACGTTCACGCAATTCGGCTTGTTCGCGAGCGTAGCTAGAAACGGCGTCTTTAGCGTAAAGGTCTTGCTGACGGTGCATATTTAATAAAGCATCATCGTAGTTAGCTTGAGCACTGGCTAAAGCGGATTGAGCCTGAATGACTCCTTGGTGAGCTTTTTGCACTTCCAAAGCAGAAGATACGTCGGTCATACCCATACTCTCTTGAGCTTGGCCTACTCTTGTCTGAGCAGAGTTGTAATTGGCTAAAGCTTGATTGAGACCAGCCTGAGCCTGAGCCAGACTAGCTTTAGCAGAGTTGACCGTATTTTTTTGCACGGTATCGTCTAACTGAACTAAAAGCTGACCTTTGCGCACGAAATCACCTTCGCGAGCATAAATGTCTACTACTCTACCGGCTACGCGGCTGACAATATCAGCCTTACTGATAGCATTTAAGTGACCGGTAATAGTGGTTTCTTCCATAATGCTACCTAGTTCGGAAGTGGCCAATTCCACATTGCTGGCTTTAACTTCAGTAACGGCTACATCTTTTTTTTCTTCGCCGGAATTACCTTGAGTGCAGCCTACGGCTCCGCCAAGTAGAGTAGCTGCCACCAAAACCATGCCGACAGGAACACGCAAATTTGAGTATTTGTTATTCATCAGTCCCATTATTTCCGTTCTCATAAGGAACAGAAAATATCTCTCCTAGCTGAAGATATAAAATTGATCTATAAAATACGGTTTACAATCCGCACTGCTGATTATATCAATTGAACAATCAGTCAATATTACAAAGATACAGGGTTAAATATAGCGGTAATTAAATAGTCAGTCAACGGCTATAAGCTGACCATTATTTTAAAATAACGTAAAAAAAATATATCTTTATCGAGCCTATACCTACTATATATATAAACATAAGTTATCGAAAGGCAGAAAATCTTAGGAGAAGGGCTTAGGCGCTTTTTCGCAGAAGCAGACTTGGCTGTAATTTGCTATTCTTTCAGTTAAGGAGTAATTCTATGATTTACTCAGCAGAAGTGTCTCACATGTGTCCTATCGCTAAGGGCGCATATCATGGTCCGGCCCCTATCCCCGAAGAGGGCAAATGGGTACAGGTCAAAGAGATAAGCGAAATTAGCGGTTTAACTCATGGTGTAGGCCGCTGCGCTCCCCAACAGGGTGCTTGCAAACTCACTCTTAATGTCAAAAATGGCATTATCGAAGAAGCTTTAGTAGAAACTGTCGGTTGCAGTGGTATGACCCACTCTGCCGCTATGGCTGCCGAAATTTTACCCGGCAAAACCATTTTAGAAGCTCTCAACACCGACTTAGTATGCGACGCTATTAACGTAGCTATGCGTGAGCTCTTCCTCCAGATCGTTTACGGCCGCACTCAGACCGCTTTCTCCGAAGATGGTCTTCCTATCGGCGCCGGTCTCGAAGACTTGGGCAAAGCTTTGCGTAGCCAGCTCGGCACCATGTACGGTACCAAAGCTAAGGGCGCTCGCTACTTAGAAATGGCTGAAGGCTATGTCACTCGTATTGCTCTCGACGCTGACAATCTCATCATCGGTTATGAGTTCGTCAACATCGGCAAGATGATGGCCGCTATCAAGAAGGGTGTAGAGCCCGCCCAGGCCATGAAGGATGCCACCGGCACTTACGGCCGCTTCGCCGACGGTGTCAAATTCGTCGATCCTCGTCAGGAATAGGGAGATAGCGCAATGTCATTATTTGAAAGTTACGAACGCCGTATTGATAAAATCAACGCTGTGCTCGCCGAGTACGGTATTTCCAGCATTGAAGAAGCCAAGGCTATTTGCGATGAGCATGGCATCGCCCCTTACGATGTCGTCCGCAAAGTTCAGCCTATCGCTTTTGACAATGCTTGCTGGGCCTACACCGTAGGCGCCGCCATTGCCCTCAAAAAAGGTGCCAAAGACGCCGCTGAAGCCGCTCGCTTAATTGGCGTAGGCTTACAGGCTTTCTGCATTCCCGGTTCCGTAGCTGACGATCGCAAAGTCGGTCTCGGTCACGGCAACTTAGGTGCTATGCTTTTGAGCGACGACACTAAATGCTTCGCTTTCTTGGCCGGCCACGAATCCTTCGCTGCCGCCGAAGGCGCCATCGGTATCGTCAACAACGCCAACAAGGCCCGCAAAACTCCTTTGCGCGTTATCTTGAATGGCTTAGGCAAAGACGCCGCTCAGATTATCTCCCGTATCAACGGCTTCACCTATGTGCAAACCAAATTTGACTACTTCACTGGCAAGATCGAAGTAGTTAAAGAGATCGCCTATTCCAAGGGTGAGCGTTCCAAAGTTCGCTGCTTCGGCGCTGACGACGTTCGCGAAGGCGTAGCCATCATGCACTTAGAGGGCGTAGACGTTTCCATTACCGGAAACTCCACCAACCCCACCCGTTTTCAGCATCCCGTAGCCGGCACTTACAAAAAAGAGTGCATTGAGCAAGGTAAGAAATACTTCTCCGTAGCTTCCGGTGGTGGTACTGGTCGTACTTTACACCCCGACAACATGGCTGCCGGCCCTGCCTCTTACGGTATGACCGACACTATGGGCCGTATGCACTCCGATGCTCAGTTCGCTGGTTCCAGCTCCGTGCCCGCCCATGTCGAAATGATGGGCTTCCTCGGTATGGGCAACAACCCCATGGTTGGCGCCACCGTAGCCGTAGCTGTTTCTGTAGCCGAAGCTTTGAAAAAGTAAGCTAGCTTAAGGCGCTACGAAATAGTCCTATACACAAAAGAACTTCGTTTAGACTTGTAGTTTGAACGAAGTTCTTTTTATTTATATTGTAATAGCATAATATAAAAAATCCCCGTCCACTCTGAAGTGGGCGGGGATTTCTGTCTAGTTCGCTCCGCCTAGAGAGACAAGCTCTCTAAACGAAAATTTAGTTAAGATTACTTGTCCAAAACAACAGTTATTTGGCCAACATAGTCCTCAGAATTGTAATAGACCTCGGAGCTAGGAGTAATCTTAATAGTACTCATATTACCACTACTCAGCTTCTCGTCTTCACTCATCTGATAGAAACTATTGATAGTCTTGGGCTCCAAGAGCTCTACAACTTTAATGAAAGCGTCGTTGTAGTACATACCGATAATATCGCTAGTACCAGCTAAGAAATCGCCATCAGGATTCTTACCTTTGTCGCTAAGTTGTACAGCTTTCAATAAGAATTGGAACTTGTCGCCAGCGGAGAAATGGAAAGTATGGTTGGACTTATCTTCAAGTAATTGGCCATTTTCGTCATAGACATTATAAGAATAACCAATAATCATAGGACGCTCAAGCTTCAAAGTGAACTTTGCGGGCTCCACGTTGTAGCTCTGGAAAGGACCCTTAAGATAAGCAGCGCAGCCGAACTTTTCAGATTCAGCGTCACGCTTATTATTCATGGTAATTTCGCCAGTTTGTCCAATCTCGTTACGGCTACTGTATGTATCTTCAGCAGTTACGCTAGAGTAGACACCATCAGATTTCTTTTCAACCAAGAAAGTGCTTAAGAGCGGTGTAATGGACTCTTCGTCTATAGACATAAACTCAGTTACATCAACTAAATTGGTCTGAGTCTCACTAGCTTTGTAAGACATCTGAGCCATAACTTTATGTTCGCCGGAAGTACTGATATCAAAATCAACACCACGAGGAATGTCAAAAGTAGTACCACTGCTCTTCTTATAAGCAGCAAGGTAGGAATCTACAGCAGCATCTTTCAGGACAATTTTTACCTTGAAAGCTTCTTTTTTATCAGTCTTATTGCGACCAGTGACAGTTATTATATCATTGTCGCCGACTTGCTTTTCTTCTGGCTCTTCTGTTGTGGTGTCCATATAAGAGATATATCTACGGTTACCGTAGAGTTCCTCATCGGACCACTTCATCTTCTCATAACTCTCACCATAGGTTCGAATTTGAGCAGTAGAAGAGTAGGCATTTTCTTCAGTAACGCCAGGAACAAGAACAGGGTGAGCTAAGCTAAGCTCAACGCCATCAGCTCTCGTAACGCCGTCACTAAATTCATAGTTACCAGAGATGTCGCCTAAATCGGAGCCATCATTAGCTTGGGCGCGTATAACAATCTTGTAAGAGCGACCATAAGGAATACCGACTTCATAAGTTCCGTCAGTGGGGTTAATGTTATAAACTTTATTGGTAACTTCATCAACTAAGTTTATAGCAAGGACCTCAGGGACTACATCGACAACGGTAACTTTAATATCATCAGACTTGATACCATCATAGGTAAATCTAATGTAACTACCAGTTGCTTCGTCAGTCTTTTTCTTAGGAACAATGTTAATTACATCGTTTTCACCATCTTGGAAGTCGACATACTCTTCGCTAACTTCACCATCTTTAGTTCTGAAGAACTCGCATGTGGTAAGTTCGTCAGCTACAGTAACAGCCTTTTCTTCGCCATTAGCATAAACGGCCTTCACGGTGATAGCATAAGGCTGGCCAACGCCATCCTTAATGTAAGCAACGAATCCCTTTTCTGGATCGTCGACACTAGTTTGTATTTTAGTAACTCCAGGATTGACAACTTCAATAGTAATAGAATCAGAAGTTATTTCGTCAAGTTCAGCAGTTACAGAAGTAGTGCCAACTTCAATAGCTTCTAACTTGCCTTTAGTTTCGCCAAATTTGGCAGCTGTTTCTGTGCTACTCTTCCAGGTGACAGCAGTGGTAACGTCATCAGTACTACCATCACTATAAGTGGCGGTGGCAGTAAACTGACAACTATTATTATTGCCAGTAGGATAAAGCTTGTTAAGCATATCGCCTTCAGTATCGTTGGTGATAGCAATAGACTCAACTTCTTTATCAGTAATAGTAACTGAGGCTTTAGCAGTGAAAGGCTCTCCAGCTTCATTGGTAACTGTCATAGTGACAATGGCTGTAGCGCCAGATTTAACGCCGTCGGCAGCAATAACCTTGCATCCAGTGGAAGTAGGCTCGATAGTGACAACACCTTCAGCAGGCTCAACGGTGTACGTGACGCGATCAGGAGAAACAGGTTTCGTACTATTATTGCTATAGACAATATTAGCTACAAGTTCGCGGGAGCGTCCCATAGGTACGGTTACTTTGTCAGGCGAAAAAGCTACAGATTTCTCAACAACACCAGCATTTACGGTAACTTTAATTTCAGGCATGGAAACACCTAAAACAGAACCGGAAATGGTAGTTTCGCCGCCCTTACTAGCGGTAACTTTGGCACCGTCATAGCCATTCTGTTCAACAGTAGCGACATCGGAATTGGAGCTGGTGAAAGTTAAGTAAGGAGTAAGATCTACAACCTGGCCGTCGCTCAAAGTAGCCACAGCAGTGAAACTTTCGCTAGACCCAATCGATAAATTCTTAATTTCAGTAGGTTTAACAGCTACACTCTTTACGACGTCTTTGAGCTCTTTGTAATCGTTAATTTCGACAACAGTGTCGCGATAGCCGTTCAACTCTACTTTGACAGGAATAATGGCAGTGAGGCCGTTATTGCTGTTGAGGCACTCGAGAACGAAACCGGTTACTTTAATCGGAACCTTCTCTAAAGTAATGGTAGGAGCGTACTCTCTAGTCGTGGGGCCATAGAGAACCTCACGAGAGCTCGTAGAACCAGTGAAACGGATGTGGGTTGTACCATCAGGAACAGCACGAGCCAACGTCTCGCTGGCTAAATTGTTGAAATGGAAAATAACATCGGAGTATTCTTTGGCAGGAGCACCACCGCCGCTGCCAGAGCTGCCGGAACCGCCGCAACCAGAGACGAGAGCAGCAAACAGGAAGGCTACAGCAAAAAGGCATAAACCTAGCCAACGTCTGCTCCCCTTGTTGCGAGCAAGGGAATTTAACATGTATTAAGTTCCTCCTGAACCCCTGGGAGTAAAAATACGATGGACAAAAATGCACACAAACAGCCCATCTTATCATAGATAATAGTTCAAAACTAAAAGTTAGTAAAGCTTTTTTAATTGCCCTTTAAAACACAAAAAAAGAGGAGACAGCCAGAGAAGCCGTCTCCTCTCTTGCTCCTACTTGCGGAGCATCACTTTATATCTATTTGTTAGGCATAATGAAGCCCATAATGCAAGCAGCATTTACATTGTAGGTCTTACGGCGCACAGAGTTGCTGCTGTTGCCTTCGATGGTAGTGACGGTGCCGCTGGCAGCGTCGTAGCTCTCTACGATACCGACGTGGTCGGCGCTGCTGCGGGTGTTGTCCCAGTCGAACATAATCATATCACCAGCTTTAGGAGCGTAACCATTGCCACCTTGCTGCCAAGTGTTCTGTCCTTTAGACCACTCAACCAAAGTGGGAGTGTAGTTTACGTTGGAGCACTTGCTGAAGTCCATGACACCATGCTTAGCTAAGATACCGGTAGCAAAAGCGGCGCACCAAGGCTGCTGCTGACAATCGAGAGCCCAGCTCTGGTTCCAGTCCTTGGTAATGGCATTGATCTGAGAAGCATTGCCACTTTCGGTCATACCAACCATAGATCCGGCCTCACTGAGGGCTCCGTCTACGCCCTTGCCGCCCTTAGTCTCGGCACCTTTCAAGTGCTCAAGCATGTAAGCGCCTACCTGGTCGTGGTAAATACTGGTCACACCCTTGTGCCAATTCTGGTCGGTAGCCCAACCGGCTTTATTTACAGCAGAAGTTTGCTCAGCAATGGAAGCATCGGCAGAAGAACCACCTTTAGAGCGCAAGTTGGCGAAAGTCCTAGCGCCAACATTGATTTGATTCTCTACGCCAGAGAACTTGGAGTTTCTGGTAGCGTTATTAGGATCGGAGTCGTAAGCGCCTACGCCCATCCAACCGTTGATACCAATACCAGTCTTACCCCACTGTGTTTCTTGACCAGCGATGGAGAGCAAGACCAACGGATCTACGTTGTTTTCTTTACCGGCTTTAACGAACATAGCGCCAGTACCTTCGGGAGCATCGGAGCCCTTGGAAGCCAAGAAGCCGTCGATAGCTTTAGCGATGTCGGCGTCGGAGCACTTAGAAAGGTCGATATCGCCAGCAGCGGTAGTTCTGGTAGCGGAACCAGTGCTACCAGTTCCCTGAGTTCCGCCGGTACCACCAGTACCGCCTACGCCACCAGTGCCGCCGGTGCCACCGCCACCATTATTGACAGCTCCGGTACCGCCATTGTTGCCACCACCATTGGAGCCGTTGCTACCATTGGCGCCATTAGAGCCATTGGCTGCACCTTGAGCTCCGGCAGCTTCATCGGAACTTCCCTGAGCGCCCTGAGCTTGAGCAGCCTCTTCAGCGGGAGCGTTTTTAGCATCGATCTCGGCTTGTACCTTGTCGATATCCTTCTGAAGGTTTTGCTTCTGAGTTTGGATATCTTCAAGCTCGCCATTGACGCGCTCTAAGTCTTCGTTGACGCCCTGAAGCTTGTTGGTGATCTCTTCAACCTTTTCCTGATCGCCAGCAGCTTTGGCAGCAGCCAACTCTTCTACGAGCTCTTCTTGCTGCTTCTCCAGCTCTTCTTTTTCTTTAAGCTTAGCTTCTTCTTGCTTAGTAAGCTCATCCATATCTTTCTGGAGGTCTTCCATCTCCTCTTCGGGAGTGGGCTCTAACTCTTCGATCTCTTTATTGATCTTGTCGAGCTTGTCATTTACTTCAGAAAGTTCATCATTGATACCATCGAGCTTGTTGGTGAGCTCTTTAACTTTGGCCTGGTCGCCAGCAGCTTGAGCTTTTTCGAGCTCTTCGATAGTCTCGTCGCGCTGTTTCTCGAGCTCTTCTTGCTTCTTAGTCTGAGCTTCCTTCTCTTCGTTGAGCTTCTCGAGCTTCTTTTCCTTAACTTCTTCTTTCTTCTTCTCGACTTCTTCTTTTACCTTAGCTTTGTCGGCATCGGAAACTTCTTCACCGTCTTCGCCTCTGAGGTTGTCGACCATTTCTTCGAGATCATCGGAAAGACCATCCATACCGATCTTGTCAGCCAGTTTAGAAGCACCTTCTAATCCATCGGCAACCTTGTCTTTAACATGATCAACAATCTTATCTTTGACGCCATTAACAAAATCGCCAAACTTTTCAAGAGGATTTTTTTCTTCAGTTTTGCCGCCAAATTTACCGCCTCCACCGCCGAAACCATTTATACTGTTACTGCTGCCGCTAAACTTCTCTCCTTTAACAGAGAAGCTACCGCTCTCGTCATCTAAAGAAGCAACTTTTACTCCTCTACCAGCTTTAGCGGCTTCGCTATCACTAACGCTAATCTTATCTTGCTCTTGAGCTTTTTGGGCTTCTTGAGCCTTGCGAGCTTCTTCAGCCTGCTTGGCTTGTTGAGCTTCTTGAGCCTTACGAGCTTCTTCAGCTTTGCGAGCCTCTTCCTGGCGGCGACGAGCTTCTTCGGCCTCGCGACGGCGGCGAGCCTCTTCGGCTTGCTGTTGTCTGATAGCGGCAGAATTATCGTAGCTGCTATTGATACTCATAGTAAAATCCCTCCTACCTTTGCGAGCACAAAAAGCGCTCGACCTGTACACAGGTACTGTTGTTTATATTATCAAGCGCTTGTTTACTTTATCTAGAATTTATCTACTGATTTAACATTTATTTAACTTTTAATTTTTTTTACTTCATCTTGAAATATTGTACAAAAAAAGCCCCTCGACCAAAATCGAGAGGCTTCTCGTTAGTTAGCTATATATTTCTTACTTGTTGGGTTCAATGTAACCCATAACGCAAGCTTGGTTGCGATCGTAAGTTTTGACTCTTACGGAGTTGCTGCTGTTACCTTCAACTGTAGTAACTACACCGGTACCGGCGTCGTAACTGACTACCAAACCGACGTGATCGGCGCCGCTACGAGTGTTGTCCCAGTCAAACATAATCATATCACCGGCCTTGGGAGCGTAATCGCCACCGCCCTGGCGCCAAGTGCCCTGACCTTTGGCCCAATTGACCAAAGTGGGAGTATAGTTGACGTTGTCGCAAGCGCTGAAGTCCATAACGCCGTGCTTAGCCAAAATACCGGTAGCGAAAGCAGCGCACCAAGGTTGAGACTGACAATCGAGAGCCCAACTCTGGTTCCAATCCTTGGTAATGGCATTGATCTGAGAAGCGTTGCCACTTTCGGTCATACCTTCCATGGAAAGAGCCTCATCGAGAGCACCTTCGATACCCTTACTACCCTTAAGTTCGGCGCCTTTTAAGTTTTCCAACATGTAAGCACCAACCTGATCGTGATATATCTTGGTAACGCCTTCATGCCACTTCTGGTCGGTAGCCCAACCGGCTTTGTTTACGGCCGAAGCCTGATCGGCAATAGAAGCATCGGAAGAAGAACCACCTTTTTCACGTAAGTTGTGGAAAGTTCTAGCACCAACATTGATCTGGTTCTCTACACCGGAAAACTTAGGATTACGGGTTGAGTTGTTGGGATCGGAGTCATAAGCGCCTACGCCCATCCAACCGTTGATACCTACGCTACCGGAAGCGGTACCCCAACGGGTTTCTTGACCGGCAATGGAAAGCAGAACCAGAGGATCTACATCATTTTCTTTACCGGCTTTAACAAAGAGAGCACCAGTGCCAGCAGGAGCGGGAGAACCTTTTTCAGCTAAGAAACCGTCGATAGCCTTAGCAACATCTTCGTCGGAGCACTTGGAAATATCGATATCACCAGCCGCGCTGCTTCTCTTAACAGAAGATCCGGAGCTGACGCTACCAGCGCCGCCGGAACCACCAACGCCACTGACGCC
Source organism: uncultured bacterium (assembly GCA_934636825.1). Classification (GTDB taxonomy): domain Bacteria; phylum Vulcanimicrobiota; class Xenobia; order Xenobiales; family Xenobiaceae; genus Bruticola. The sequence continues at coordinate 260,031 of CAKUBG010000001.1, forward strand.
GCCGCCTCCGCCACCATAGTTGCCACCGCCGCCGGAACCGGAACCACCGTTATTGGCAGCAGCTTGCTGAGCGGCCAGCTGTTGACCAAGCTGGTTTAATTGTTTTTGCAAATCTTCATTGCTAATACCGACAGCTTTTTCAAAATCGCTCAAATTGTCATTGGACTGAGCAGCGCTTTCAGCAGCTTTAGATTCATCAACTTTAGCTTCGTCAGCTTTGGCTTTGTCGGCAGCAGCAATTTCTTCATCGCTCATCACTTTGCCGTCGGCGCCAATACGTTTGCCTTCTTCATTGACGAGGTTGCCCTTATTGTCAATCAGCTGGCCATCGCCATTTACCAACTTGCCATCTTCATTGAGAGTGCTGCCTTCAGGAAGTTTCTTGCCATCTTCACTGTAAAGAGTGCCGTTCTTGTCCACGAAAACGCCGTCAGGAAGCTTCTCAGGATCAACTTTAGCGCTGTCGGTAGCACTATCTTTGGTACCTTCAGTACCGGCGGCTTTAGCATCTTCACCCTGACCGGCGGCATTTTTAGCATCGTCGGCAGTATCTTTGGCGCTATCGGCGGCAGCCTTATCGGAAGCGTTGGCGGCTTCAACAGTGCTTACGCCGTCTTGAGCTTTTTCGGCCTTGCCGTCAATTTGACCAGCAGTATTTTCGGCTTTGGACACCTTCTGATCGGCGCTATTAACTTGACCGGCGGCATCTTCGGCCTTGGTATCAGCTTCAGAAGCAGCAGTTTCGGCTTGTTCAGCTTTGGTAGCGTCATCGGTAGCTTTAGTTTCGGCTTGTTCAGAAGCGTTGGCTGCTTCAGTAGCGGCAGTTTCAGCTTGTTCGGACTTGCCTTCAGCGGCGCTGAGCTGGCTTTCCAACTCAGAGGCTTTGCTTTCGGCAGCGTCGGCGGCACTGTGAGCGGCGTCAGCTTTGGCCTGAGCGGAATCTAAAGCGGACTGAGCTGAAGCAATAGCTTCTTCATCGGGCACTTGCTCGGTGCTTCCGTCTTCGTTTTCGACAGTCTTGGTAGCAGACTTGGCAGCTTCCAAAGCGGACTGAGCCTGAGCAACTTCAGAATCGGCCTGAGTAGCTTCAGCAGCTTTATTAGTAGCTTCGGTACGAGCTTCGGTAGCTTGAGACTTAAGCTGTTCCATTTCAGCTTTGGCTTTGTCGGCCTTGGACTTGGAGTCTTGAGCTTCAGAAGCAGCTTTGGTTGCATCGCTCTGAGAAGTTTGAGCGGCGGAATTGGCTTCGGTAGCGGCATTGCCGGCCTCGCTAGCGGCTTGCTGCGCAGCTTGAGATTGCTCGTTGGCAGAAGTAGCTTTGGCTTGAGCTTGTTCTACGTTGGAAGCGGCATTCTGCTGAGCGGACTGAGCGCTATTTACTTTGTCTTGCTGAGCAGCAGCTTTGGCAGCATTTTCTTGCTCAAGCTGGTTGCGAGTAGAATCAATATTGTCACTTAAATTGGAAATGCGATTTTGCAAAGAGTTCATATCGTCTTGAGAAGAACTCAATTGCTGATTGACTTGATTCAGCTCTTGGCTCAGTTGCTCTACTTTTTCCTGGTCGCCATCAGCTTGAGCTTCGGCTAAATCTTCTACTAACTGGGCTTGCTTTTGCTCTAAAGCTTCGCGCTCTTGGGCTTTCTTCTCTTGCTCTTTCTTGAGCTCTTCCATCTCGGCTTCTAAAGTGCCCAAAGTTTCGGCGGTATTGGCTTCTTTGCCCTCTTGCTCGCCTTCATTGATCACTTTTTCTAATTCGCTCTGAGCCGCTTCCAAATCGGTATTGGCTTCATCTACGTCGGCGTTGGCTGCAGCGGCAGTTTTAGCTTGTTCGGCTGCTTCAGTTTGAGTTTTGGCTTGAGTAGCGGCAGTTTCGGCAGCAGTTGCATCTTTCGCTTTGGCATCTTCGTTGGCTACAGCAGCTTTAGCGTCAGCATTTTCGCCTTCTTCTGAAGACTTGACAGCTTTATCGCCAGCTTCTTCAGTTTTTTCACCAGCTTTGGTGGCTTCAGCGGCAGCAGCTTCAGCACTTTCCGCACCTTCAGCGGCAGCAGCTTCGTCGTCTAAAGAAGCGACATTGAGAGAGCCGAAAGCGTTAATGGCTTCAGAACCAGACAAAGAGATAGAGTCATCGGCCGCAAAACCGAACGCATTATTGCTAGACGCAGCAGCAGAAGTGCTGGGCATATTGGTGGAAATACCGGATATTCCTAAAAAGCTTGAAATCTTATCTAACGACATTCAGTAATCTCTCCTAATTCCTCATAAACGAAAAGAGGCGGCACACTGCTGCGCCTTTTCCACTCGTATTCTCTTCATTATCAATTATGACCAAAAATTTATCTACAATTTAAAAACTGTTTTAACATTTATTTAACATTAAAAATGATTTAACTATTTTTTACTATTTTGTCATGCTGAATTGAGCAAAAAAAACTCTCCCCCTTTGGCAAGTCTTTTACTCGACCAACGGGGAGAGCTCTCGCGCTGTATAGGTAGTCCGACTCAAAAATCTAATTTTCGTGAATCAGACTCACCACATCTATGTATATTGTTAGTCACCGATAGAAGTGTAACCTAATACGCAAGCGTCATTGCGATTGTAGGTTTTTACTCTTACAGAATTGCTGCTATTGCCCTCAACCGTGGTAATAGTACCGCTGTCAGAGTCGTATTTTACTACCAGACCAACGTGATTGGGGCTGGTACGGGAGCCATCCCAATCAAAGAAGATCATATCGCCCTTCTTAGGTGAATAATCACTGCTGGCATGATTCCAAGTGCCTTCACTCTGTGACCAATCCACCAAATAGTTGGTAGAATTGACGTTTTGGCAGCCAGAGAAATCTTCCACACCATTTTTAGCCAAGATGCCGCTAGCAAAAGCAGCACACCAAGGCCATTCTTGACAATCGAGAGCCCAACTCTGGTTCCAATCCTTGGTAATGGCATTGATCTGAGCAGTATTGCCACTTGCGGTCATGCCTTCCATAGAGAGAGCCTCGTCAATAGCGGCATCAATGCCTTTGTTGCCACTGGAGGAAGAAGTGCCGGAAGCAGCAGAGGCAGCCTTTATTTCCTCCATCTTAGCTTGTACATAAGGGGCAACTTGATTTTGGTAAATGCTAGTTACGCCATTATGCCAATTTTGGTCACTGGCCCATCCGGCTTTGTTGACAGCAGAAGTCTGAGCGGCAATAGAGTCGGAAGAAGAGGATCCACCCTTTTCACGCAAATTGTGGAAGGTTCTGGCACCGACGTTGATCTGTTTTTCCACACCAGAGAACTTAGGATTGCGAGTTGAGTTGTTGGGGTCGGAGTCGTAAGCACCTACGCCCATCCAGCCATCGATACCAACGCTACCAGCAGCGGTACCCCAACGGGTTTCCTGACCAGCGATAGATAATAAAATAAGCGGATCGACATCATTTTCTTTACCAGCCTTGACAAACAGAGCGCCAGTACCTTCAGGAGCGGGAGAGCCTTTTTCAGCTAAGAAGCAATCAATTGCTTTAGCCATAGCTTGCTCATTTTCGTCGGTAAGCTCTACTTTGCTAATCGAGCCAGCTTTGCTAGCTGAAGAGGTGGAACCAGTGCTGCCAGTACCGCCTACGCTACCGGAGCCACCTACACCGCCTCCGCCGCCGTAGTTGCCGCCACCGCCGGAACCAGAGCCGGAACCACCATTATTGCCAGCAGCTTGCTGAGCAGCACCTTGGTTGGCAATCTGTTGGCCGAGTTGTTCAATTTGCTTTTGCAAATCTTCATTGCTGATACCGGTAGCTTTTTCAAAGCCGCTCTTCTCTTCAGCAGCTTGACCAGCGCCTTCTTTGGCTTCATCAGTCTTAGCTTCATCGGCTTTGGCTTTGTCGGCTTTAGCAATATCTTCATCGCTCATCACTTTGCCATTTTCGTCGACACGCTTACCTTCAGCATTGACCTGATTGCCCTCAGCGTCAATCATTTTGCCATTCTTGTCTATCATAACGCCATCGGCCAGCTTGTCGGTATCGACTTTAGCTTCGCCTTTAGCGTCTTCACCTTGACCGGCGGCATTTTTAGCATCGTCGGCGGTATCTTTGGCACTATCGGCGGCAGCCTTATCAGAAGCGTTGGCGGCTTCAACAGTGCTCACGCCGTCTTGAGCTTTTTCAGCTTTGTCGTCAATTTGACCGGCAGTATTTTCGGCTTTGGACACCTTCTGATCGGCGCTATTAACTTGACCAGCAGCATCTTCAGCTTTGGTATCGGCTTCGGAAGCGGCTGTTTCGGCCTGCTCGGCTTTGGTAGCGTCATCGGTAGCTTTAGTTTCGGCTTGTTCAGAAGCGTTGGCTGCTTCAGTAGCGGCAGTTTCGGCTTGTTCGGATTTACCTTCGGCGGCGCTGAGCTGGCTTTCCAACTCAGAGGCTTTGCTTTCGGCAGCGTCGGCAGCGCTGTGAGCGGCGTCAGCTTTGGCCTGGGCGGAATCTAAAGCGGACTGAGCTGAAGCAATAGCTTCTTCATCGGGCACTTGCTCGGTGCTTCCGTCTTCGTTTTCGACAGTCTTGGTAGCAGACTTGGCAGCTTCCAAAGCGGACTGAGCCTGAGCAACTTCAGAATCGGCCTGAGTAGCTTCAGCAGCTTTATTAGTAGCTTCGGTACGAGCTTCGGTAGCTTGAGACTTAAGCTGTTCCATTTCAGCTTTGGCTTTGTCGGCCTTGGACTTGGAGTCTTGAGCTTCAGAAGCAGCTTTGGTTGCATCGCTCTGAGAAGTTTGAGCGGCGGAATTGGCTTCGGTAGCGGCATTGCCGGCCTCGCTAGCGGCTTGCTGCGCAGCTTGAGATTGCTCGTTGGCAGAAGTAGCTTTGGCTTGAGCTTGTTCTACGTTGGAAGCGGCATTCTGCTGAGCGGACTGAGCGCTATTTACTTTGTCTTGCTGAGCAGCAGCTTTGGCAGCATTTTCTTGCTCAAGCTGGTTGCGAGTAGAATCAATATTGTCACTTAAATTGGAAATGCGATTTTGCAAAGAGTTCATATCGTCTTGAGAAGAACTCAATTGCTGATTGACTTGATTCAGCTCTTGGCTCAGTTGCTCTACTTTTTCCTGGTCGCCATCAGCTTGAGCTTCGGCTAAATCTTCTACTAACTGGGCTTGCTTTTGCTCTAAAGCTTCGCGCTCTTGGGCTTTCTTCTCTTGCTCTTTCTTGAGCTCTTCCATCTCGGCTTCTAAAGTGCCCAAAGTTTCGGCGGTATTGGCTTCTTTGCCCTCTTGCTCGCCTTCATTGATCACTTTTTCTAATTCGCTCTGAGCCGCTTCCAAATCGGTATTGGCTTCATCTACGTCGGCGTTGGCTGCAGCGGCAGTTTTAGCTTGTTCGGCTGCTTCAGTTTGAGTTTTGGCTTGAGTAGCGGCAGTTTCGGCAGCAGTTGCATCTTTCGCTTTGGCATCTTCGTTGGCTACAGCAGCTTTAGCGTCAGCATTTTCGCCTTCTTCTGAAGACTTGACAGCTTTATCGCCAGCTTCTTCAGTTTTTTCACCAGCTTTGGTGGCTTCAGCGGCAGCAGCTTCAGCACTTTCCGCACCTTCAGCGGCAGCAGCTTCGTCGTCTAAAGAAGCGACATTGAGAGAGCCGAAAGCGTTAATGGCTTCAGAACCAGACAAAGAGATAGAGTCATCGGCCGCAAAACCGAACGCATTATTGCTAGACGCAGCAGCAGAAGTGCTGGGCATATTGGTGGAAATACCGGATATTCCTAAAAAGCTTGAAATCTTATCTAACGACATTCAGTAATCTCTCCTAACCTTTCAAAGCAAAAAAAGATGACTGACGCACTGCGCTAAGCGACCTTTTTCCGCCTTTATTATTTCTTTTATCAACCATTATTTCCGCTTAATCTAGTGTAAAAGTCACGTTAACATTTATTTAACATTGTATATAAAAAAAATAAGCAGCCTTCCAAGCATGGAGGCTGCTTATAAAGTGTTTATTAAATATCAGAGCTGCAGTTGTACTCTATTTGTTAGGAGAAATGTAACCCATTACACAAGCTTGGTTACGATCATAAGTTTTTACTCTGACAGCTCCGGGAGAGCCGCTGTTACCTTCAACCGTAGTGACAACTCCAGTTGAGTTATCGTAACTAACTACAATACCTACATGATCAGCACCAGATCGAGTGTTGTCCCAGTCGAACATAATCATATCACCGGACTGAGGTTCATAATCGCCTCCAGCTTGGCTCCAAGTGCCTTCGCCCTTAGACCACTCCACCAAAGTGGGAGTATAGTTCACATTGGAGCAATTGCTAAAGTCCATGACGCCATTTTTAGCCAAGATACCGGTAGCGAAGGCGGCGCACCAAGGTTGAGACTGGCAGTCTAAAGCCCAACTCTGGTTACAATCTTTGGTAATAGCGTTAATTTCGGCAGCATTAGAGTTCTCGGTCATGCCTTCCATAGACAAAGCTTCATTAAGAGCAGCATCTATGCCCTCACCGCCCTTGGTAGAAGCACCTTCCAAATGCTCGAGCATATAAGAGCTGACCTGGTTTTGATAGATGCTAGTAACGCCGTTATGCCAGTTTTGATCAGTAGCCCAACCGGCTTCATTAACGGCAGCGGTTTGATCAGCTACTGAAGCATCGGCAGAGGATCCACCCTTTTCACGTAAGTTGGCAAAAGTTTTGGCTCCAACTTGTATCTGATTTTTTACACCAGCAAACGTAGAATTGGTAGTAGCATTAGTGGGGTTGGAATCGTAGGCGCCTACGCCCATCCAACCGTTGATGCCGATACCGGTTTTGCCCCATTGCGTCTCTTGACCGGCAATAGAAAGCAAGATCAAAGGATCGACATTATATTCTTTACCAGCTTCAACGAAGAGTTTGCCCGTGCCTTCGGGGGCTTCGGAGCCTTGCTCACTCAAGAAGCCATCAATAGCGCTAGCTATATCTTCATCTGAACAATTAGACAGATCTAAATCTCCGGCGGCACTGCTTCTCTTCACTGACGATCCTGAGCTTACACTACCGGAACTTCCTGAACTACCTACGCTCCCGCTGCTACCAACGCCGCCGTAACTGCCGCTACCTCCGGAGCTTCCCGTGCTACCGCTGCCAGAAGACTGATTAGCCGCTTGAGCTGCGGCCAGTTGCTCACCCAAAGCTTCAATTTGCTTTTGTAAGTCTTCGTTAGTTATGCCGACAGCTTCTTCAAAGCCATTGGTCTCTTCAGCTTCATTGGCTTTACCGTCAACTTCAGAAGCCGTCTCTTCAGTTTGTTCAGCATTTTCCGTAGCGCTGTCAGCTTGGCCAGCAGCTTCTTCGGCTTTACTATCGGCTTCAGAAGCAGCAGTTTCAGCATTTTCAGCTTGAGCAGCGTCTTCGTCGGCTTGATTTTGAGCTTGTTCGGAATTGTCAGCATCTTGAGTAGCTTCAGCTTCAGCATTTTCGGAAGTACCCTCGGCAGCACTGACCATATCTTCTAATTGAGAAGCCTTATCTTCAGCTTCGTCGGCAGCTGTGTGGGCAGCTTCAGCTTTAGCTTGAGCAGATTCCAAAGCGGATTGAGCCGAAGCTATAGCTTCATCATCTTGCACTTCGGTAGTATTGCCATCTTCGTCTTCAACAGTCTTGGTGGCAGATTGAGCCTCTTCTAAAGCAGATTGAGCTTCAGATACTTCAGAATCGGCCTGATCGGCTTCTTCGGCTTTACTATTAGCTTCGGTACGAGCTTGCTCAGCGGCTGCTTTCAGTTCCTCTAAAGTGCTCTTGGCTTCTTCGGCTTTAGACTGAGATTGCTGAGCTTGATCAGCAGCTTGGGTAGCTTCACTCTGAGAAGCTTGAGCAGCCGAACTGGCTTCAGTAGCAGTTTCACCAGCTTGGCTGGCTTGTTGTTGGGCGCTCTGAGAATTGGCATTGGCAGTTTCAGCTTTAGCCTGAGCCTGCTCTAAATTGGAAGAAGCATTTTGCTGAGCACTCTGAGCAGCCTCAACTTTATCTTGCTGATTCTGAGCTTTGGTAGCATTTTCTTGTTCAAGCTGGTTCTTAGTAGAATCTATAGTGTCGCTCAAACGAGAAATATCATTTTGCATTGAGCTTAAAGAATCTTGAGTGTTGCTTAAATCTTGATTTACTTGATTCAGTTCTTGGCTGAGCTGCTCAACTTTTTCCTGATCTCCATCAGCCTGAGCTTCAGCCAGCTCTTCTACCAACTGAGCCTGTTTTTGCTCCAAAGCCTCACGCTCTTGAATTTTCTCTTCTTGCTCTTTTTTGAGCTCTTCCATTTCGGCTTCTAAACTGCTTAAAGTTTCAGCCGTAGTCTCTTCTTTGCCCTCACGATCGCCTTCAGCAATCACATTCTCCAACTCACGCTGGGCAGCGTCTAAATCAGTATCGGCTTCGTCAACCTCAGAATTGGCTTCAGTAGCCGCAGCAGCCTGTTCGGAAGCCTCAGTTTGAGCCGTAGTTTGAGAAGCTGCCGCTTCCGCAGCTTCAGCATTTTTACTATCAGCCTCTTCTACAGCTTCTTCAGAAGCTATTTGATTATTTTCATTCTCTTCGAGAGCATTGGTCTCCTCATTGGCAGCAGTTTCAGACGCTTCTTCACTGTCTTGAGTTTGTTCGGTGGTTTGAGCTTCTTCTGAAGCTTGAGCTTCACCATCAGTCTCTTCAGAAGCTTTATCTTCATCTAAAGAAGCCACACTGAGATTACCAAAAGAGCTCAATACTTCCGAACCGGACAGAGATATAGAATCTTCGGTAGTTAAACTAAAGCCCGAAGCAGAAGAACTCGTTCCGGAAAGAGAAGGCATATTGCCGGAAATACCAGAGATACCCAAAAAGCTGGAAATTTGATCTAAAGCCATAAGTTTCTCCTCAATTTTTAGGTCATACTTTCTTAATATACGACCTATACTTACTGATAATTATCAGAGAAAACATCGGCATTATCTAGTAAAAAAAAGCTCGTAAAATTCGGCTTTTATTATAATTAAATATAAGAAAAATAAATAAGCAAAAAATGATAATAAATTAAAGGAAAGCTAAGGGAAGAGGAATTAGGACTAACAGCTTATTTGCGTAAAAAAACGCTAATGGCAGGATTGACTTGGCCAGGAGCAAACTTGGCGGCCATGTTAGAAATTTGGTTGGTTCGCCACGGCAGTACCGATTGGAATAAAGTCAGACGCTGGCAAGGTCATAGCGACGTTCCCCTTAACGAATTGGGAAAGAGTCAAGCCAGAGCCTTGGCGAACAATTTAAAAGATGTCCCCTTTACTCAGGTTTGGAGCTCAGATTTGCACCGCTGCATAGAGACAGCCCGCTTGGCCCTTCCTAATTTAGATCCTCAGGAGATACGTTTAGATCGGCGTTTGCGCGAGATTCCTATGGGTATCGTAGAAGGACGCACTTGGGATGAACTTACCAAAGAAGAGCAAGATAAAGTAACCGCTTGGTGGAAAGATCCTTACAAAACTTACTTTCCGGGAGCCACCGAAACTTTGCAAGACGTAGCCGACCGAGCTGAAGCTTGGAGACGCGATTTACCCAAAGACGGACGCGTGATAGCTTTCAGCCACGGCGGAATTATCCGAACCATACTTTGGGGAATCGTCGGCCCCCCCAAGGGACAGTACCAATGGTCTATGGAGTTGGGAAATACCGGAGTAGTTCGCTTGCGCTATCACGAAGATTTCCCTTGCTTGCTGTCATTTAACGATATGTCGCATATCAAAGACGCTTGGGCTTTACCACCGGCTCAAAACGTACCCGGTTCTCCCTAACAGCCCACTAAAGAAAGGAACGGCCTACTTAAATAAAATGAACAAATTCTTTACCAAAAGCCTCATTGTTTCCTTAGCTCTAATTGGTTGTGCTTGCTGGCCCGCTTCAGCTTTAGCCGAAGAACCAACCCCAACGAAACCTAACACCAGCATTGAGCAAAATCTTTTGGCTGCCAAACCGGAGACCACTTCCAAATACAGACACCTCAAGCCATTTTATGACAACGCTCCTGCTCTTACAGAAGTTGTAAAAGTACGCTTCAAAACCAGTGCAGGCAATATTGAGATGGAAATTTATCCTCAAGCTGCTCCTAATGCCGCCAAGCGTTTTGTAGAGTTGGTCAAAGCCGGTTATTACGACAATACTCCCATCTTCCGTGTAGTAAAGAATCCTCGTCCCTTTGTAGCCCAATTCGGCATCAACTGGCGAGATGGCCAGCGTCAATGGAACGAAAAAAGATTCAATGATGATCCAAGTCTCTTCCACTTGGAAGCCGGAACTTTAGCTTTTGCCAAAGCCGGCCCCAACACCAACTCCACTCAAGTATTTATAAATTACGCCAATAACGATTTCTTGCGTGGACAAACTTTTTCGACTTTCGGCATTATTACCAAAGGTTTGGAAATTGCCAATAATTTTAAGCAAGTAGGCGATCCCAATATGGGCTTAAATCAGGGCATGCTTTCCACCAATGGAGACGCTTATTTAAAGCAACTTCCTGCTAATCAGCAACCTACCATGATTATCAAAGCCGAAGTTATTAAAGACTAGATTTCAACTGGAGGGCTAAGCACTTTTTATGTGGCCCTTTTTTAGGAGAAAAAAATGAATAAATACGCCATATCTGCGCTAGCTACCGTTGTATTGCTGGCCAGCGTGCAATTTGGTTGCACTAAGCAAGAGACGACTTCAGAAAATCAGTCAGATGTTCAAACTCAGAGCAATACGACTGAGTCTCAACAACAAGAAAAGGAGAGCCCTATGTCAGCTCAATATCGTTCCCTCACCCCCTTCGGTTCCAATGCTCCGGCTATTACCGAATATACCTTAGTTCGCTTCGAAACTACCGACGGCGACGTGGATATGGAAATTTATCCTCAAGCTGCTCCCAATGCCGCTAAGCGTTTTGTAGAATTGGTTGAACTTGGATATTATAACGACACCCCTATTTTCCGCGTAGTCAAGAACCCCCAGCCTTTCGTAGCCCAATTCGGTATCAACTGGCGCAAAGGTATGATCGATTGGAGAGACAAGAATTTCAACGATGATCCCAGTCTTTTCCACTTAGATCGCGGCACCTTGGCCTTTGCCAAAGCCGGTCCCAATACCAACTCCACTCAAGTTTTCATCAACTATGGCAACAACGATTTCCTCCAGTCCCAGAATTTCACCACTTTTGGTAAAGTTGTCAAAGGCATTGAAGTAGCTGATCAGTTTAAGTCCGTAGGCAGCCCCGACATGGGACTCGATCAGGGTATGCTTTGGTACAATGGCGAAGCTTATTTGAAAAGCTTACCTGCCAACCAGCAGCCTACTATGATCAAAAAAGCTTACGTAGTTAAATAGTTATAACGCATTATTGCTACAAAAAAGCCATTTTCTCTAAGTCTGTTCTGCAAAAGTCAGATGACGAGAAAATGGCTTTTTGGGTACTGAGCGATCAATAAAAGACGATGTTCTACTGAGCGGCTCTCACATAACCGGCCTTTTCTAAATTGCGCCGCAATAAATCAGCAAATCGTGAAGGAAATTCTGCACTGGAGCAAACTTGCATTCCCGAACCGGCAGCTCTGTGATATCCGGCTTCACCACTTAAAAATACCAAGAAACAATTATCTTGTTCAAAGCCAAAATGGGCCGAAAAAGTATCGTAAGCAGAAATGCTGTCAATATAATTATCTCCGGACTTGCATTCCAGCCAATAATATTGATTGGCACAACTTACCAAAATATCTCTTTCGCGAGGAGTTCCTTGGCACATAAGTTTGGCATTGCGAATAATTTCAAACTCATTTTCGTCCAAGTTGAATTCACGACGTACATTCTTTATTACCGCTGCCGTCTTTTGAGCCACATAACGCTCAAACCAAAAACCGCTAAAGAAATTGTGAGCAATGCCTATCGTAGAAGCTCGCGCCTGAACTTTGAAGTCAGGGTAGCCTAAATAGCGATATTCATCTAAAAAGGCAATTTCATAAAGTGCGCGACAGAGCTTGTCAATTACTTTCGCCGACGAAGCCGAGCAAGAGGCAAAATCCAAAGAGAAATTAAAACCGGTACGCAAGTTAGCTTTTATAGCCAACAACAGAGGACAAATATCCGAGTAGCGGTTTCCCATATAAAGAGCGATTTCTTCCAATCTGTCGTCAAGAGACTCAGGCACCAGCGGAGAAAATACATCACAAATCGTTATGCCTCTAGTTTCCAAAAACTCAGACAAGCAAGGATAACGCTTGGCGAAATCTTCTTTAACGTGGCTGCTGGGCAACTCAAAAATAAGCTCTTCAGCTTCATCTCCAGATAAAGGAAGTTCTCCAGTAGTATCACCATTATCGGGCTTAACAAGCTTGTTTTCTGGCTCTTGTTCCGGTTCTTCTGTATCTGTGTGTTCAATCACAGATACAGTTTTTGAGGGAAGCGGTTGTTGAACGATTTGCTGCCCCAACTCTTGGCTTGTCTTTATCAAATCGGCCGCAGCAGATAAATTATCCCCGGAGAGAACGGCGCCTCGCTCTATGGCAGCAGCGATACGCTCCAAAGCACCGGCTATTCGCTCTAAAGCATTTCCAATCTTATCCATAAGTTTTCATCTTTCTTTGGCTGTACGAACTTATAACTTAATAGGCGCTTTGCTCAGCGACGCTTTCCTTTGGTTCTGGCAGCTATTCTCTTAAGATATTTGGCCTTTTTCTCTAAAGAAGCACTATTATCTTTAACTTCTTCAACACTCTCGACCTCGACGATTTCACTGCCAACAACAATTTGCGGATCTTCATTTTTTGCTTCTGAAGCTTGCATCTTTTCTGCCCTGACAGTTTGCCAAGTATCGGCAGAAGCAACACAGAATGGAATAGCATGAGCTGTGGCATAAGACTCGGCAGCAGAACCCTGAGGAGCGTAAATAGTAAGCTTCTGAGAGACATCAAAGAGTTTTTCTTCCAAATGGGTTAAACTCTCGGGAATAAAAATGCTTTCTAAGTTGCGACAACCGAAGAAAGCTTTACTACCTACCTCTTTGAGGCCTTCGGGAAGCTCTAAGCTTTGTAAAGAACGACAATCAGCAAAAACAGCTTCTCCAAGCTTTATTAAATTCGCAGGCAATTTCACATTGCGAAGATGAATGCAAGCACAAAAAACTCGATTGCCTAATTCTTTGACACTATCAGGAAGGCTAATTTCAGTAAGTCGCTCACAACTGCGCCAGGCACCGTCTTTGATAGTCTGTAAACCATTTGCGGCCATATTAACAATGCGTAAGCGACTGCAACTCCTGAAAGCATCTAAACCAATGGTCTTCAAAGACGGCCCTAAGTTTATCTCCTCGACAATATCGTTGCCCTTCATGAAATTGTCACTGAGAGCTTCAACAAAGCGCCCTTTCAATTCGTTGGGGACGTCAACTTTGGATACAGACAAACCAGGCACTTTAGCCAAAACGATTCCTTCGCTGGCAGTCTCAGAAGCTGCACTTGGAGTAGAAACTTTTTTCAGCATTTCCAATTTTTGAGGACTCAATAAGTCCGATACCGGGGCACTTAAAGAAGTGTGCTGCTGGACTTTAACTCTGTTGTCTTCTTTAAGGTGAGCAGCCTGAACATCTTTCTTTTCGGTTGGGTTGGAAAGCGAATGACTTTCTTCACTATTACTCGCTCTTATTCCGCTTAGCGCCAGAGCCCCCTTATAGTAACGCTCCAATTCCAAATTGATTTTAGTTGTCAGCGAAGGAGAACTGTGATTCAACGCTCCAACAGCGGCAACAACCGATAATTTAGAAGGAACTTCTATAGAAGAATTGCGATCTGAAGCGGACAATTGAGAAAGAATATGCGTAGGCCGTTTTTCACTTAAAGCCAATGGACCCTCAGCAAGCTTTGTTTTGAGCGAAGTTACAGCAACCGCAGATTGCTTTGCAACGGCATCAGTTGCGTTGGCGCCTGGAGAGAGTACCTCTGCAATTTTCTGTGTAGGAAGCTCTTGTTCATCGCTTACAAGAGTTTTTTCAGCAATCTTTTTATGTAAACGACAAGCTTTATTTTGCTCTTTTATACCAAACTGATGGAACCAGCCTATTTTTTCCATACGGTCCAGAACATCGCAAGCGGCCCTCAGAATGTCTTCAGGCTTAATTTCTTTGGGCTGTTCATTGTTAGCGTCAGTAGTGTCTTTGACAAGAATATCTTTAATAGGCGATATGTCTTCTATAGAAGAGAACATGCGCGAAGAATTAAGTATTCTTTTGGCACTGGAAGAGGTAACTCTGTACCAAGCTTTTATATAACCGGCTAAGTCAACCAGCTCATAAGCCCCTTGGAGAATAGAGAATACTTTGGCTTGGGATAAACCGGCACAATTGTCCGGATTTAAAATACTACGTTCAGAAGCTATTACTTTATCAGCTTCTGACTTAATTAAGCGCACCACAGGCCTGGGGATACTATGTCCAGCTTTGACACTAAAGGCTTGAGTGCATCTGGAAAGACTGTCGGAAACTCCCAAACCGCAAAGCATGTAGTCTCCACCTTTGGTGATCAGTTCATTGGCTACGCAACCGTCTTCAAAATTAATCAACTCATACTTTATGCCAAATTGCATAGCGTATTCATGGGCGGCCGAGTCTTTTTGGCAAACAATAATAATTTGCTCTGTATCTTTAGCCTTTTCCTCAGTTTCAGAAGCGCCGTCCAAAGTACAACCACTGCCAAAAATAGGGCTGAATTTACACATTTCCGGGCCGAATTGTTTTACAGAAGGAGGTATAACTACGCGACGTAGAGACTGGCAGCCGAAAAATACTCCCACGCCAAGCGAACGCGTGCCGGAAGGGATAACGATATTGACTAAGCTTGAGCAATAAGCAAAGACATAATCTCCCAGCGAAACCAAATAAGAAGGCAAATGTATACTCTCTATACCGGAACACCCTAAAAAGGCCCAATTATCTATAAATTGCAAGGAATCGGGGAAGTCTAAACTTTTTAAAGAATTGCAGCCCCAGAAAGCACTTTTGTCGATAAAACTTAAACGACTGGACCAGCGCACTTTTTGCAATAAATTGCACCCCCAAAAAGCGGCTTTGCCTATAGAAACCAAATTGTCGGAGCAATCGAGAAAAACTACATTGCGGTTGCAAAACGCTCTGTTGCCTATATGATTTATGCCTTCTAAATGAACAGCAACTGGAACATTGGAACGAGCGTCGGCTTTTTTCTCAAAAGCTTTGTGACGAATAACAATCCAATCGCCCTTTGAAGTAATGGCTTTATAAGAAGAAGGATTTACCCTCAAACCGAACACTTGACGACGGACAGTTTTATTGCCGGGTATTACAACTTCTGCTTCTTCCTCTTCAGGAGTAAGATCTTCGTCGGAAGTATCTTCGGAGGTGTCATTATCTTCAAGTTCCTCATCTTCTTCGACACCATCTTCTTTTATTTCGTGAAGCAAAGGATCATAAAACTTTATGCGATGCAAACGAGCATAATTTTCAGCGCTGCTACTTGGCGTACCATAAATGACCAGCTCGTCGGCTTCGCTGCTAAAGATAGTCCCTTCTTTGCCAAACACAATTAAGGAAGCAGGCAAATCGACCCGACGTAAAGCGTTACATCCTTTAAAAGCTTCAGAGCCAAGCCGACGTAATTCTTGGCCACAGTTTACTTCCAAGAGTCCGGAGCAATTCAGAAAAGCCCGCTCACGAATAATTTGCAACTTTTCAGGCAATTCAAGCTTAGTCAAAGAACGACAATTGGCAAAAGCACAAACTCCTATTTCCGGAGTATCACTGTGGAAGCGAACAGAGGTAAGCTGAGCACAATCAGAGCAAAACCCCTCGGGAATGGCAATAGGAACAGAAGAAAGATCTATTTCATTCAGCTTACGGCAGTTTTCGAAACAACGTTCGCCCAAAGATACAACTTCTCCGGGAATTTCCACAGCATACAAATCGCTGCACCCTTTAAAGCAAGCTTTGTAAATTTCGCGTAAGCAAAAAGGTAAATAAACCTCGTGCAATCCGCTGCAACCGCTAAATACTTCTTGCTCTAAAACGGATAATTTGCAACGGCTTAAATCAATTTTTTTCAAATTGACACAATCGCAAAAAGCTCGCACTCCCATGGCGGAGAGAGAAGCGGGAAAAGAAAATTCTTCCAGAGCGGAACATCCACTAAAAGCACCGCAGCCGACTTCTTGCAAACCAGAACTCAATTTTACGGAACGCAATTTAGAACAATTGCTAAAGATACCGCCTTCCAGAGTAACAAGATTTTCCGGCAACTCGGCTGTTTCTAAAGAAGAACATTCTGCGAAGGCAAATTCGGCCACCGATTTAAGTTCTGAAGATATATCTACCGATTTTAAGCGAGTGCAACCACGAAAAGCGGAATAGCCAATTTTTGCCAAAGAAGTGGGCAAGTTGAGAGTATCTATCCCTGTGCAAGCTCGGAAAGCTTCTTCTTTTATATCTTGCAAAGCCTCCGGCCATTTTATTTCGCGCAAACTTTCGCACTCAAAAAAGCACAGCGGTGGAATTTCTGTCAGAGCAGAGCCTGAAGCGAAAATGGCTTTTTTGAGCAAAGTGCATTCGCTGAAGGCCGATTTGCCCAATCGTTCCAAGGCAGCTCCAAAAGATATGCTTTTTAAAGAAACGCAACCTTTAAAAGCTTCATCACCAATACTTTTCAAAGTGCTTGGCAAAATTACGCTACCAAGACTGCTACAATTAAGAAAAGCCCCCTTGCCTATGGTGACAATGCCTTCCGGTATAACTACTTTGGCCAAGTCGGCAAAATCGGCAAAAGCTCCCTCGGCCACAGAAGTGACTCTTACGCCCGAAGGAGAAACAGTCGGCAGCTCTATGCTGCGCTGTTTTTTAGTTCCTTTCCATTTTATTAAAATGCTCTCATCATAAGCATCAAACTCGAAGTTGTCCGGTAAATTGGAACCGTTATTTAAATGAGGGGTCTTTTCTTTTGTATTTTCATTTTGTTTATGATTGTTTTTTTCTTGTTTTTTATCATTTTCTACAGAGGAAGCTTCTTTTTCTGCTCTTATCATCGCATCATTAAATGTTTTTACTAACGAATAAGGGCCAGGAAAGCCCCTCCTAGCTGAACCACGACAGCGGTTCATATATAACCAGCCTTTGTTCTTGAAAAAATCCACGTCTATACCCTTCCTTGCTGTATAAAGTTATAACTTTTTGTTGTAAAATTCTCGATTTCAGGCAGAAGCGCCTTTTCTTTCTGTATTTTAGAATACAGCTCGGAAGAAATATTTAGCTTAGAATTCCCAAAAACCTTGGAACCAAGGACGCACTTCTCCGTCTTGATCAAAGCCTAGACGGAAGAGCATATTATTCTTAAAGCGCCATTCTATGCCATACACACTTTCGTCTTGGCCTGTTTGAGTATTCAAACTACGCGTCAAGGTAAACAAGAAGCGATCTTTTGAATCAATCGATTTAGCTATTTTGAAAGAATAACCGTGCGGAGAGGTTATATCTACCGAGAAGTCGGACAAAAACAGCATACGACTGATTTCTTGAGTCAGAGGTGAAGAAATAATCTTCGAAAGCATAGAAATACCAGACGTACTCAGATTTAAATCAGTACTTACAGCCTGACTTCCGGTAGTATTTCCGGGAGCGTGAACCATTTGAGCTCCGGAATTAGAAGGAGTATATTTGGCGAACCCCCCTAAAGCCAATAGATTTTGAATTTCCTTCTCAGCCAAAGGAGGATTGGAAACAAATTCCACTTTGATGTTCGGGTAAGCGCCGCTCACAAAAGCCGTAACTTCGTAGTCGTCTACTTGGGCATCGGCTGTCACGTCTCGCAATTCAGGCATTTGACTATGATTAAAGACAGCTTTACCGCTACGTACTTTAAATTTTAAATCATATAAAGGAATAGCCAAAAGGCCGCGAGACAAGTCTACTTCGCCATCGATAACCGGTTTGCCAGTAGCTTTATCGGGCACAACGGCCAACTCTCCAGCAGCTCTAATACGGCACCCCAAGGCATGCATCCACACATCTTCACCTATATTGACATCAATGCGATAGTCAACTGGGAGTTTACTCCAATCAAAACTAACTCCGGAAGTGCTAGTTAGCGTACTGACATCAACACTGACATCACCTCTGGGTACAGAGATCTTGCCGGAAAGGTAGTACATTTTGGGAATGGGTATTACCTGAGCTTTTGAGGTTGCAGAATATATACCAAACTTAGGACGAGCTGCAGCTCTAGTGCGCAAACTCTCTTTCCATGAAGCCAACTCCTGACCGCTCACTTCAGCTTTGCTCAAATGCAAATCCACATCGGCTCTGCCTTCAAAGAGACTGCCCCAGCGCAAAGGAAGTTGCTCACCACTCAAAGACAGATCCACATCCATAGGAGTAAAGCCATCCATATCAGCTCGTCCCTGCACTACAAAAGGCTTGTCTCCGAGCATGCCAGTAAATTTGCGCAACTCAAAGCGATTAAAGCGAGCATCACTAAAATCAAGAGGCTCAAATTTTCCCTTTTCTGCGCTCTGTTTTTCTTTCGAGTCAGTATTTTTAGGCTCTATTTCAGAATTTTGCACTTGACCATTTTCTTGAGCTTTTCGGCTAAGATGCTCGGCTAAAACGGCTCCGAAGCCATGCTCTGCTATATAATTGTGTTTTTTCTGTTCGATATATTTGTTTTTTAATTCAGAATCGAGAATTTCGCTAAAATTGGCTTCAATATTCAAACTGGAAATAGTACCGGCCTTTTTATGGTTAACTTGACCGTCAATAACTTTCAATTCACCAATTATTTCCGGACGCATCAAAGTGCCGCCGATGTGCAAATTGCCTAACATATTGCCGGCACTGTCGGCAACATCACTAACAACACTTGAAAGCAAACCTAAATCTTTATCTTTAAGATCGGCATCAATATCAATATCACCATCTAAAGACACGCTGGTTCCTTCCCAGAAAGGCACCAAAGATCCGTTGTTTTTGGGTCTCACTCTAGTAACTTCATAAGGCAGAGTACCGGAAATACTGAAGACACGATCATTTTTCTTTTCCTTACCGAAGTAAATTTTAATACCGTCGGTATAATCTTCAGACTGGCTCAGTTCTTGCAAGCCTTGGCTGACGATATTTTTTATTCGCTCATTCCTGAAAGTATTTTCGGAAGTGCCAAGTTTTACTTGGTAAACTTTGCTTTGTGGATCGCGACGACCGCTAACAGCACCGGTAATAGAAGCCAAGTCTAAGTTGCCAGCTTTGCCATTAGTAACATTAAATAACATGTTAAAAACGGGTGAATAGATAGGGCCGGAAGCGTTCAATACAAAATTTTCTACGAAACCGCTATTCAAACTGGGGAAAAGGAAAGATCCCAACTCAGAAATGGGCACTTGACTTATGTTTAAATGAAGCTCATTGGCATCTATAGAAGCAGTAGTTTTATTGTTGGAGTCAGCTTTATTTTTGCTCTCAGAAGATACGCCGGTTGACGAACGCCAAGGTAAACGAGTAAGAGCCAGATTGGCACTGCCGCTGACACTGCCAGAAGCAGCTTCTTCGTCGTCTTTACCTTCCGGGCCAAAAGTATGTCTTTCAGGTACAAATTCAAAAGGCTCTATAATAAAACGGCCGGCCTTTTCTTCTCTACTGTAGCCACCTTTTAGATTCTGTTTAAGAGTAAGTCCACGCCATAAAACGCGATGGGGCTGTTTTTTTTCAGTTTCCTCTTGCTTTTCTCCGCTCTTCTCAATATTTTCTGTTTCGTCAACGGTGACACTGCCAAAGGCTAATTGCGAAATGTTAAAGTTGTAGCACAAAGAACCAGCCGGAGCTTCAACCAAATGGCCTCGGTACCACTGGCCTTTTAATCCCAACTCTCCGCTAAAACTAAAGCGACGCTGACTCATGGGCAAACCCAAAGCAGCTCTGGCCATATTGCCTTGGAAGTTCTGCAAACTGAAAGTTAATGGCTGTTTATCATTTCCAAAATCAGGACCATCAGGACCTAAGAACCAATTTCCTCCTTCGGAACCTAAGGACGGAGAAAAATTGAAATCGCCAGATATAGCAAACGATACAGGATCTTTGTCTAAACGAGCGCCAATGATATTTCCTTCATTGTCCAAAGCCGGATGAGGACGGAATCCTTTTTGATTTTCATCTTCAGGCTCCGTCAAGCGATCAGCTACTTCCTTAGGAAGTAAAGCTTTCTCAAAAAATCTGTATGCGCTAAATTTAACAGCTTCAGAGGGGATGTTTACATAAATGCGCCCGTCTCTATAGTCGGCCGTTACGCCCAATCCCTTGGCCGTATACAACTGGCCATTTTCTCCACTCTTAACTGTGCCCATTCTAAAATCAGGGAAGTAAAGACTTACGGGAACTGATCCCCAAGTAACGTCCTTACCCTCCATGGCAAAAATCGCTTGTACTGCTTTAAAAGACGGATCATCAGATTCAACGCATAAAGCTAAATCGACATTGCCATGTAAATCCGAAAGAGCGGGATCGAAGTAGGAGAGAGAATCTAAAGCGATATCTTTGGCATAAAGTTTGCTCTCCAAACGGCCTGAAGAACTGCGCCAGCCGAATCCTTGGACAAGAAAGTTGCCAGAAAGCAAGTTCAAATCCGAAAAAATCAACTTGTTGCTGTCCCTACTGACTTTAGCGGAAAGTCTATCAATAGGAATCAAACTATTGGCTAAGAGCAAATTACCATCATGGAAATACATGGAACCTTCCATAGACAAGGTATCCAAAAGACCACGCTTGGCGTCAAAAGAGACATCAAGTTCATCGGTACCTAACCAACCGCTAAGCCTTTGCCTTTGTCCCTCCAAACTTGGCAACAAAGCCATAACGTGGTTACTATTCCAATCATTAGCTTTAATATTTAGGGTTACTTGGCCATCATTGATGCGTCCTTTAGCTTGCAATAAACCTGAAGGCACAGCCTCAGAATCATAATTTGCCAAATGGCCGTCAGCTTGGAAAAGACGCTCGTCTCTAGGTGAAGACGACACTAAAAGGCGCTCAAAATTAATCGCTCCCATAGCAGCTTTGCCTTTAGCTTTAGGATCAAAAGCTACTTCCGAAGATAAAGAAGCCGCTCCAGAGAAAACGCGACTATTATCGGCACTACCCGCAGTAAACCAAGGAATATAGGCCCAAGTGCCGGGTAAAATTTTCGGCACTCCGTGTTCGGAACCGATCTTAGCATAAAGCTTAGCTTGGCCGCCGGTAATATTGGCCTTATCTAACAAATCGGCTGCCTGAGCCAGCCAGTTTTGTTCGTGTAACCAAGCGATATCTATATCTGTAGCTTCGGCTGCTAGCTGGTAACTGAGAGGAGTACCCAACATAATGTCGCCTTCTATTTTTACCAGACCTATTTTAGGCAACCAGGAATAAAGCAAGCCATTTTGTTGCAATGGGCGAGCCATATCCGGCCCCAAGAAGGCATAGGCGCTTCCCTCCAAGTGAGGAATAGCTTCCCAACCGGAACGGGGCCAATAATTCCATGCCAAAAGGTTGTCATGCAAACTCAGACAACCGTTTTTTAAAGCTCCGCTACCGGCCAGCCATAAAGTGTGCTGATCGACAAATTTGACCGGCGAACCGCTTATAGCTGTAAAGTAGCTAAAGGCCAAATCTTTAGGCTGCCCCCAAGCTCCGAAACGGCCAGTCAAACGCCCCTCTAGCGCCAAATCTTGAGTGAGGCGGCGGCCATCTAAAGCTAAATCTCTGGCCCAGCCGACAAAGCCAAGTCCTTGTTGGCCCACGAAGCCTTGCGCAGCAGCGGCATAAGTACTGGGATCTTCGAAGGGACTGAACCCGGGAGCTACAGTGTAAGCCAAACCCAATCTTTGCATAACTGCCTGAGAGTCGGCTTCGTTGGCTTTAATTGATAAATTTAAATCATCAATTTTTTCTGCAGCCACACCAGCCGAAGAAGCCAAAAGCGTGTTGTTTTGCTTGGCCAACGGCGCAAGCGCAGGCACAGGTGTAGGCTCCGGACTAATTTCCACACCCACTTGAGATGAATTGGCACAGGAAGCACTATTTTCAACAGCAATATTTTCCGTAGCCTCAGTAGCTGCCACAGCCGTTGTGTTGGCCGCCACCTCTTGTAGTGAAGCTTGGGGGCCAGTTTGTCCTTCGACGTAAAGGCTAATCCAATTGTTACGATCGGCTCCGTTGGCAAACCAGCTAGCTCCCATATCCCCTACCCCATTAAGCTTCAAAGGAATATCATATTTGACAATATCAGCGAAAGGAGCAATATTTACATCTCGGGCCAGCATGCTTACACTGGAAGTGCCACCTTTTAAACCGATCCAACCGCTGGCAAAAATATTGCCTCCAGCCGCCTGTCCAGTCATTTGGGGGAGATAAACATTTAAGCGATCTAAGCCAATTGCCCCATGCAAATTGTTTATTTGTAAGGAGCCTAAATTTAAATTGGTAGATTGACTGTAAGCACAAACGCTTAAACTGTTTAAATCGGTGGGTACGCCCATAACCTGAGCGCTACCGCTGACGGTTCCGTTAACTGAGCCTATGGAGGGCACATTTATGGAGGGCAAAGACAAATTGTCAGTTTGCACAGAAGCGTACAAATAAGGGTGTTTGTAATTATAGCTGGCATAAGGCACACTGGCTTGGCCTAAATTCGTATAAGCTCTGACATTATTTAGACTTACGGTATCTCCCAACATCATAAATTGAGCCGAAGCCGATTCTAACATGGAAGCAGCACCGGAGAAGCCGCCTACTCCGGAACCCTCACCGTAAACAAATGGTGCGTCGGCAGTACCGACCATAGATACTTTAAACTGATCGATATGGCCACCAACTGGACTAATACCTTGCAAAGAAAGTCCTTGACCGTCGAGATTAAAAACCAATTGAGGCTTAGCTCCTTCAAAAAGGGCATAACCGTGACCTTGAATATTCCCGCTAGCGGCCTGAGCTTTTAAATTTTCGATAGTGAGAAGCTTGTCTTTCCAGCTTATATCTATGTTAAGCTGACGTATCTCTTGATCGGCGTAAGCCAATTTTGCCGATTTTATACTACCCTTGGCTTCGGGATTGCGCAAAGCTCCGTCTACATTTAATTCAGTGCTAATCTTGCCGCTTATTGGAAATTTTAATCCCAAAGCTTTGCTCAATCTACGCAATTGCAATTCGGGGACGGTAGCGTCTAATTTAACTCGTCCTTGCCAATCTTTTATTTGGCCTGAAGGGCTCCAAATATAAACTTTTCCACCGGCAGAAAGTAAAGCATCGGCAAATTGAGCCTTCAAATTTTTTATAGAAGCCAAACCGGAAATGAGATCGGCCTCCAAAACAATATTGTCGATAGGTTCTTGGCAATGCGTAACCATAAGAGAGCCGTGGTTTAGTTTTACGTAGCCTCCATAGTTGAGCTTTTCTAAAGTTTTATTCCAAGTTGAAGCCTTACAATTGACCCAAAGTTTGCTATTAAGCTGTGCTCCCAGCAAGCGAATAGTTTGAGGTAAGTGATAATATTCGCTCCAACGTGCCAAATCAATATTAGTTAAATTGAGAGCAGCATCGAAATCTGGAGCCATGTCCAGACGGATTTTACCTGCCAATTCGACTTTGCCATTTTCCGGTGCCCAAGAATTGGCTTTTTGAAGAGGCACAAAGCTGAGAATGAACTCTGCTTTATGAGTAGGTCGAGCAATAATACGAAGATTTAATTTATCTAATTGAGCGCAAAAATCACCTCGGCTCCAATCTCGGAAAAAAGCCGAGCCGTTGTCTAAACTGACAGTTCCTTCATAGCGACAAAAATATTGCTCCCAAGGCCAACGCTCCTTGTCTTTTTTTGGCTTAGTTGACTTTAGCTGAGCAAAATTAAAATAGCCGTTTTTATCTATTTCCGGGGCTAAACTTAAATTGTGCAAACGTAAGTCGCCCAAAACAGCCATGTAATCCAAACGTCCTAAGCCTCTAAGCCAATGGAAATCAAGTTCTGCTCTTTCCAAATCGGCTAGAGACTCTCCATCGTCAGATTTTAAAGAAACCCCCTCCAAAACTAAAGACTTTCTACTAAATTCGGCTCTTTTCAGTTTGACTTGCCCGGTAAAACTATCATTAAGGATACTAAGACCATATTGAGCCAAAGAATCAGTCGATTGAGAAAGACACAAATAAAAAAAGACTGCCAGACATAGCAAAAAAGCGGCTAAAGCAGCCGCAACCACGCCCCCGACTTTTAATATATGGCTTGTTAGAGAAAGCTTAGTCAAGGTTTATCCCCCGGTTTTGACTTTTTCTATTTGTGCCACTTCGACCGAACTGCATCCTAAAACAGAACAATATTGAGGATTATCAGCTACTTTTACCGGAATGGAAAAATAATCTTGCAAGAATTTATCTATTCCAGCAGTTTGCGTTCCACCGCCCACTAAAAGAATACCGCTGTCAACCAAATCGGCAGAGAGCTCACAGGGAGTCTCCAACATAACATCTTGGATAGCCCTGACTATATCATTTAAGGGGCGAGCTAAGCAAGAATTGATAACAGAAGAAGAAACCAAACGCTCGCAAGGCAAACCGCTTACCAAATCAAAGCCGTTAATTTTCATTTCCTTGGGAACTTCCAAAGGTATAGCCGAAGCGAGGCTCTTCTTTAACGTCTCTACCACACTTTCGGAGACAGAAACATTGTATTGACGACGTAAAACTCGAGCTATTTCCGCTGAGAAATCGCCACTTCCCACATTGGCTGTAGCCGAAACGATAATTTCATTGGCACTTAGTACCGAGACTTCAGTCTTGCCATCACCAATATCGACAAGCAAAATACCACCGGGCAAGTCCATATCAGCACCAGCTCCTAACGCGGCAGCCAAAGGAGAAGGAACAAAATTGCAAGAGACAGCTCCTAAACAATCAAAAAGCTGCTGCCAACAAATTTTATCCACACTGCCAACCGAAGCAGGCAAAGTTACGCGAGCTTTTATACGACGCGCTTTGGAAAGTTTGCGCAAATGAAAGCGTAATAAAGCTTCGGCTAAGGAGAAATCACGTATGCGACCGCGCTTGATGGGATAGACGCTAGACAAAGCCGCAAGAGGTTTGTCTGCTAAGTCCAAAGCAGCGCGGCCAACCGCTTTTATATGACCAGAGTTGCAATCTACAGCAACTAAAGAAGGCTCGTCGACAATAACTTTGCCGTCAATACTTAAGCGTAAATTAGCGCTGCCAAAATCCAAATTAACGTGCAAAAAAAACAAAGCCGACGAGCCCCTGCGATATAAAAAGCTAAATTAAAAGAAGAGAATTAGACGAACGTACCCCAAATGCCATCATATAAAAAGTGCTGGCTTTACGATACTTGCGGTACTTGCGGCAATGGTCCTTCAACTCTTTCTATTTGAGCTCCCAAAGCGGTAAGCTTTTGTTCGAGATGCTGATAACCGCGATCAATATATTTGACACCGCGTATAATAGTCTCACCTTCGGCCGCTAAACCGGCCAAAACCAAAGCGCCACCGGCTCTAATATCTGGAGCATCCACGGGAGCACCAACCAATTTTTCCACACCGCGAATACGTACATGTTTGCCAGAAGCCAGTAGATCAGCACCTAAACGCACTAATTCCATAACATACATAAAGCGACTGTCAAAAATAGTTTCAGATAAAGCACTCACGCCTTTAGCTAAAGTAAGAGCAGCTACTATTTGCGGATGCAAATCGGTAGGGAAACCTGGATAAGGAGCGGTGGCTATTTCCAAAGGCAAAATAGGACGACGTCCTTTTACACGCACGAAATGATCGCCAACAATAACTTCCTGGCCGGCTTTTTCCAATTGAGCCAAGAGAGCGCCACTATATTCGGCGTCAAACTTCTCTATCGTAACATCGCCGCCGGTAATAACAGCACCTAAAAGATAGGTACAACCTTCGATACGATCGGCAATAATAGAATGTTTGGCACCGTGCAACTTCTTAACGCCTTCAATTTGTAAAGTCTGAGTACCAATGCCACTAATTTTGGCTCCCATTTTGATAAGAAATTCAGCCAAGTCGGAAATTTCCGGTTCTCTGGCGCAACCTTCCAAAATGGTAGTACCTTCAGCCATAGTGGCGGCCATCATGGCATTTTTGGTAGCTCCGACACTGACAGATTGGAAGAGGATATGAGCTCCTTTCAATCCTTTGGCCTTAGCTTTAACAAATCCACCTTCAACGGTTACTTCAGCGCCTAATTTTTTAAAGGCTTCAATATGGAAGTTGACAGGACGAGGGCCCAAGCGGCATCCGCCGGGCATACTGACTTCACCTTCTCCGCAACGAGCCAACAAGGGCCCCATTACATCGAAAGAAGCGTTCATCTTGCGCACCAACTCTTCAGGAGCACGAGTAGTTTTCAAATGTGAAGAGTCAAGATACATACGACCGAGAGCAGCATCGAAATCTACTTTTACGCCAATTTCACGCAAAATATCGGCCATAACCCTAACATCAGAGATATTGGGAACTCGCTCTAACTCAACTACACCTTGGGCTAAGATAGAAGCTGCCATAATTGGCAAACAAGCATTCTTAGCTCCGCTGGCCTCCAAAGATCCGACTAAGGGCCTTCCTCCCTTAATAACCAGTCTGCTGGCCATAATTTAAACACTCGCTTTCAACTTAACTTTGGCCGCATAAAGCAACTCAGCTTCATATCTCTCGTCCAGATCGGCAGGCTTTTCATCCATGCTCAGATCGTCAGGCAAGTCTTCTTCTCTCCAAACTCTGTCCACTAAAACGCTGACATTATTGTCTTGAACTTGTACGAAGCCACCAGTCGCCGCCAACATTTGCTCATTACCATCTGTTTTAAAGACGATAAGACCTGGTTGAAGGAGAGCCAAAAGGGGCGCGTGATTAGCCAAAATACACATTTGCCCCTTAACGCCAGCCAAAGAAACTTGGCTAACTTCTCCGCTAAAAATACGACTGCTCGGGGTGACAATTTCTAAATGGAATAACAAATCGCTCATAATGGCCTCCCGCCAAAAAGATCTTACTTAAGACCTACTTCGGCACTCATTCTTTCAGCTTCAGCCAGCACAGAGTCGATATCACCTTTCATATAGAAAGCTTGCTCGGGAATATGATCCAAATGGCCAGCCACCAGTTCCTTGAAGGAACGAACGGTATCAGCAATCTTGACATATACACCTTTACGTCCGGTAAAAGCTTCGGCTACAAAGTTGGGCTGAGAGAGGAAGCGCTGAATGCGGCGAGCTCTGAACACGATAGTGCGATCTTCTTCGGAAAGCTCTTCCACACCGAGAATAGCAATAATGTCTTGCAAACTCTTATAGCGTTGCAAAATTTCTTGCACTTTACGAGCGGTCTGATAATGCTCGTCGCCAACAAAGCGCGGATCAAGCAAACGAGAAGTAGAAGCCAACGGATCTACAGCAGGATAAATACCTTGGGCAACAATGTCACGAGAAAGTACAGTAGTAGCATCCAAGTGAGTAAAGGAAGTAGCTACAGCAGGGTCGGTAATGTCGTCAGCAGGAACGTAAATAGCCTGCACTGACGTAATAGAGCCTTTTTTAGTAGTAGTGATGCGTTCTTGTAACTGGCCCATTTCGGTGGAAAGGGTAGGCTGATAACCTACAGCACTGGGCATACGGCCTAACAGAGCGGATACTTCAGAACCAGCCAATACAAAACGGAAAATGTTGTCGATAAAGAGCAACACGTCCTGGCCTTCTACATCGCGGAAGTATTCGGCCATAGTAACACCAGTAAAACCTACGCGGAAACGCACACCCGGAGGCTCATCCATCTGGCCGAAGACCATGGTGGTATTTTTTAACACTCCAGAAGCTTCCATCTCTCGATAGAGGTCGTTACCTTCACGAGTTCTTTCACCTACACCGGCGAATACAGAGAAGCCACCGTGCCCCTTGGCCACGTTGTGGATTAACTCTTGAATAAGTACGGTTTTACCTACACCAGCGCCACCGAATAAACCGGTCTTTCCTCCTCGAGCATAAGGCTCCAAAAGGTCGATAACCTTAATACCAGTTTCCATAACTTCGGTAGTAGGCATTTGCTCAGCCAGAGGCGGAGCGGAACGGTGAATAGAATAGTGGGTGTCGGTTTGGGCATCTGGTTTGGAGTCGATAGGCTGACCCAAAACATTGAACATACGCCCCAAGGTAGCGCGACCTACAGGTACCGTAATAGGGGCTCCGGTATCTTCGCATTCCATGCCCCGACGTAAACCGTCGGTAGTACCCAAAGCCAAAGCGCGTACACGGTTATTGCCGCTTTCGCCCATAACTTCTAAGACTAAAACACGCTGAGACTCGGGCAACTTCTTAAGTTCTTCGCCTCGAAGTCCGCGGAATTCTTCACGCTCAATACGTACAGCGTTATATAATTCAGGAAGTTCGCCAGCAGGGAACTCAAGGTCTACCACAGACCCTACAACCTGAACAATCTTGCCACGTGCCATATTTTCCTCCTACAAAGGCGGCCTTCAGCCACCGCGATGCTGCCTAAAAAGCCTACTAATTGTTAAGCGCTTCAGCACCGCTAGAGATCTCAATAATCTCGGTAGTAATATTATTCTGACGTACACGGTAATACTTCAAGGTGAGCTCTGAAGCCAACTTATCGGCATTTTCCGTAGCGTTAGTCATAGCCCTCAAGCGTGAACCGAATTCGGAAGTTTTAGATTCAAAAAGCATTTGAGAAACGATTGCCCGCAAATACATGGGGACGACTTTCTCTAGAGCCGAATGGCAATCAGGTTCGAAAGTATAATCGGCGAAACTAGAATTTCGCTTAGTTTCAGTTTTGC
The DNA here is from genome assembly GCA_934636825.1 of uncultured bacterium. Classification (GTDB taxonomy): domain Bacteria; phylum Vulcanimicrobiota; class Xenobia; order Xenobiales; family Xenobiaceae; genus Bruticola. The sequence goes on from CAKUBG010000001.1 coordinate 288,871, forward strand.
TCGAATCAGCTTTCTTGCCAGAGCCTTTTTTTTCATTGCCCTTTTCTTGAGAGTTGAGAGCGGCCATAGGCAGAAGGAGTTGTTTGGTGGGCTCACACACCAAAGTGCTTACCGCCTTAGTATAGACTCCCCAAACCTCATCTACTTCGCCATCTAAAAACCACTTAGTTATCATATCTGATAACTCGGCAGCCAAGTCAAAACCGGCTTCCCACTTCAAATAAGTTTTATTTGGCTCGTAGCCGCCTCTGACCACACCGCGAGCTGCTTTGCCACCTAAGCAAATAAGCTTAGTCGGGCGAAAGGGAAGCTCGCCGAGCGTCTTGAGCGCAATTTTATTCAGGCTGGAATTATAGCCGCCGCACAGACCATTATCAGCACCGACAACTATTACACCTATATTTTTAACTTCACGACTCTCTAACAAAGGATGCTTAGAATCTTGAATTTGCTGCGAAAGCTCACCAATGACCTCTCGCAACTTATCGGCGTAAGGACGGCCCTCGATAGCCTGAGATTCGACTTTGCGAATCTGCGAACTGGCCACCATCTTCATGGCATTGGTAATTTGACCGATGCTTTTGACGGAGCGAATACGCTGTTTTAATTCTCTGTCGCTAGCCATGATTCTCCTTGAAAAAAGTTAACTGCGACTACTTAGCCGAAGGTGTGAATCCTTGTTTGAACTCTTTGATGGCTTCAACAAGCTTATCGGAAGTAGCATCTTCCAGCTTGCCGGTTTCTTTAATAGCGCCCAAAATATCTTTATGGGACGCTTTCATAAACTTCAAAAATTCACTTTCGAAGCGAGAGACATCAACTAATTCAATATCATCAAGGTATCCCTTAGTTACGGCAAAGATGATTGCCACTTGTAACTCCGCACTCATAGGCACATACTGCCTCTGATTGAGAACGGCTGTAACCCTGTCACCTCGAGCCAATTGAGCGCGGCTGACAGCATCAAGTTCGTCGGCACTAAGCTTCGCGTAGGCAGCCAAAGCATGATACTGAGCTAAGTCCATACGCAGAGGGCCGGCTACTTGCTTAACGGCTTTCATTTGAGCAGCGCCACCTACACGAGATACCGAAAGACCCACATCTACAGCCGGACGAGTACCGGAATAGAACAAATCGGAGTTAAGATAAATCTGACCGTCGGTAATGGAAATTACGTTTGTAGGAATATAAGCAGAAACGTCACCCAACTGAGTTTCGATAATAGGCAAAGCAGTCATAGAACCGCCACCCAATTCATCGGATAATTTAGCAGCTCTCTCTAAAAGACGAGAGTGCAAATAGAAGACGTCGCCGGGATAAGCTTCACGCCCCGGAGGACGACGCAAAAGCAAAGATATTTCGCGGTATGCCTTAGCATGTTTAGAAAGATCATCATAGATGATCAGTACATGCTTGCCGTTATACATCATGTGCTCACCGATAGCGCAACCAGTATAAGGAGCCAAATAAAGCAATGAAGGGGATTCGTTGGCATTAGCCACTACCACAGCGCACTTATGCATAACGCCTTCGCGCTTTAAAGTTTCCACCAAAGTAGCCACAGAGTTGGCTTTTTGGCCGATAGCTACGTAAATGCAGTAAATATCGGAATCTTTTTGGTTGATCATAGCGTCGACAGCGATAGCGGTTTTACCTAACTGACGGTCACCAATAATCAATTCGCGTTGTCCACGGCCTACTGGCACCAAAGCGTCGATAGCTTTTAATCCGGTTTGCATGGGCTCGCCTACAGAGCGGCGCTCAATTACGGTAGGAGCGGTAAACTCGATAGTGCGTTTCTCGGTAGAGGCGATGGGCCCCAAACCGTCGATAGGCTGTCCTAAGGCGTTTACCACACGACCGAACATGCATTCACCAACTGGAACCTCAGCAATACGATCGGTACGCTCTACGCGGTCGCCTTCACGGATTTCATCGTCAGGCCCCATGACGATACAGCCGATGCAATCCTCTTCGAGGTTCATGATCATACCGTAAAGACCGTTCGGGAAGCGCAACAACTCACCGGCGCGGGCATCTTTAAGGCCATATACTGTAGCGATATTGTCGCCTACTTGGATAACAGTTCCGTATGAAGTTTCTTCTACTTCAGGATTGTATCCGTCTATCTGCTGGCGCAGAATTTCAGATATTTCGTCTGAACGAATTGCCATATTTTCCTCCAAAGAGTTGTGAAAAGCGGAACCTTAGGAACGCTTAGGGGCCATAAGGTTATGAATGTTGCCGAGATGGCGCTTTATGCTGCCGTCATAGAGACATCCGCCGTATTTCACGACCAAACCGCCGATAAGCTCAGGGCGAACAACTGTTTGCATCTTAATCTTTTTGCCTGTAATTTTGTTAAGGTGAGTTTCAATGAAGATGCAAAGCTGCATATCCAGCTCGGAAGCAGACTCAACAGTCACTTCAACTATGCCATTCTCTTCGCAGAATTGCCTTTTAAAACACTCGATAATGTCGTTAAGGCAAGCTTCGCGCCCCTTATCTATAAGCACGAATAAGAAATTGAAAGCGCGGACGGAAATTTTATCAGCAAAAACAGCCTGTATAATTTTTTTCTTTATGGGACGAGCTACAGCCGGAGAAACCAGACACTGATTCAGTTGAGCGTGTTCAGACAGCTCTTTTTGAATAATGCGCAGCTCTTTAAGCTGCTCTCTTTGCTGCTTCTTGGCACTGGCAGAAGCGTAAAGGGCAGCGGCGTAGCGTTTGGCCAATGATTCATCAAGCATGCTCAGCCCTCATCTTTGTCAAGAAATTTTCAATTATGTTCTGAGAGACAGACTCGTCTAAAGAAGCGCGAATAATCGATTCGGCACGTTCTGTAATTTTGTCGGCCATATGCGACTGGAGCTCGTCTTGTACTTTAGAGCGCAAAGAGGAAGCCTCATCGTGAGCACTCGACAAAACGGCAGCAGCCTCTTCTTCGGCATGCTCTTGACCTTCGCTGATTATTTGCTCGGCATCAAGCTTAGCTTTAGCTTCAATTTCTTCCAACTCAACAGGAAGATTTTGCAACTTAGCATTCCATTCGGCAGCCTGTTTTTGAGCCTGGCATAAAATATCTTCAGCTTCAGATATACGATCTTGAGCTGATTTGGCGCGATCTTTGGCTACTTGGGCCAAAGTATCGTAAAGTACAAATTTTAAGCCGTAAAGGAGGATGCAAAAGCTCAAAAGACCGGCAAAGAAATCAAATGAGTTGGTCATTTCACGCTCTCCTTTACAAATTTTTCGACACGCTCGCGCTCGCGACCGCTAGTAAGACCAGAAAGTATGCGCCAAGCAGCTTCCGAAGCTAACTTGGACACAACCGAATCGAGCTCAGCTTCGACGCGGCAACGCTCTTCTTTAACCGAAGTTTTAGCTTCTTCGATAATAGTCTCGGATTCAGCTTTAGCTTTGGTCAAGCGTTCCTGACGAAGATTTTCAGCTTCTTTCTGGGCTGCTTGTACTTGCTCAAGAGCTTTTTTTCTGGCCAGACGGACTTTTTCTTCATATTCAGTCTTAGCCTTGATCGTCGTTTCATTCAATTCCTGAGCCCGGCTTACCTTATCAGCAGTTTGCACTTTACGCTCGCGACGAGCTGCCAACATAGGTTTGTAAAGAATCTGACTCATCAACAGATGGAAAACGTAGAAAAGGAACACCTGAACAACTATCATTAGCGGCTCAGAGCCCATATTCTTCAACAAGGCGAGGATTATGTCCATCGACACCTCCTAAGTGAACGCACTCCCGCCTATATAGAGGTGGGGGCTTCCTGCTTCTGCGAAAACGGCGCTGCAGCTCAAAAGAGCTGCAGCGACTTACGCTCTCTCCACAGGCGTAGATTCCCGTGCGACCCACGGTATTTTCCCGAAATAGGTTCGTCACGCCCGCCTCTATCTTCAATGCCCCAAAGCATAGAAGATTTTCAGCGAGATTAGGCTAAAAAGTTTCGAATTGATTGACAGTTTCCAGCATCAAATAAGAATGGAACTTTTTGCTTTCGCAATGGCGACAATCTATTCAAAAATTCTCACCTTCAAAGGGAACAAAAAAGCTTACTTGTTGATAAGCAACAAAGCGATAACCAAAGCATAAATGCTTAAGGATTCGATGAAGGCCAAGCTCAAAAGGCACAAGCTCTGAATTTTACCGGAAGCTTCAGGGTTACGAGCTACACCTTCTACGGCCTTGGCGGCAGCATTGGCCTGACCAAAGCTACCAGCTACAGCGGCTAAGCCCAAAACGAGAGCAGCTGATAAAGCGTAGATAGCGCTGGTGCTCAAGAAATAGGATTCATTGCCAGTAGCAGCGGCCGCAGCAGCGGTCTCAGCAGCTTCCTGAGCCAAAGCGGGCATAGAGCAGAAAACTCCCATGGCAAGCATAGATAAAATGCCAAACAATTTTCCAACTTTAGAGTACATTTTTTACCTCCGAAACAACTTAGAGACAATTTCCTAAATTTCTTCGCACACTTTAACCAGTGCCAGCAAAGCCACAACTGGCAGTCCAAAGAATACGATCGCCAACATTTTTCGCAAAAAACGGTGGCGTCCTCTATTGTACCGCTGTTTGAAGAACAGTATAAGTGCGAGCTGCCTCTAAAAGCTTACCTTTTTATAGACTCCTAATGTTCGTCAGCTACTAAGTGGCTGATATAAGACAAAGTCAAGATACAAAATACAAAAGCCTGGATAAAACCAGCCAAAGCGCCGATACAAGTAACGAAAAGGGAAACACCCCACATAGTGAAGCTCAAAATTGCGCCTTTAAACTTCACAGCCATACTGGCATCAGCGGCAAAAATAGAGCGGAAAAACTCTCCACCGACTCCGAGCAAATTGCTCTTAACTTCATGTTCTCCGTGGATATTTCCATAAAGACGGAAAGAGAGCGACAGCAAACGAGCAACTTCTTCAATGATATTTAAGCCGCAAAAGAGTACAGCCAAAGCGGGAACCAACACATAGCGCATTACTCCGCTAAACTGCTTCCATAATTCCGGCACAGGCCCTAAATAGTGTTGCAACCAAACAAAAAAGCCCACAAACAATCCGCGTCCCTCTTCAAAATGAGGAGTAGCGGCCTTTTCTTTGGAATCACTATCAGATGCCAAAGCAGACTTCTTTTGAGCAATCTTTTCGGCTTCAAGACGTTCTTGAAGAGGATCACCACAAATTTTTTGCTTCAGACCGTAATAGGTGAAAGCTATACAGGAGACGATAGCTAAAGCCAAAGTCGTATTGTAAGAGGCGGTGGGAGCCTCAAAAATAAGATGGGAGTGCCCTTCTTCTCCGCCAAAAAGCACGGCAGGCACAGGCAAAAGGCCGGACCAGTTGCACAAAAGAACGAATAAAAATATGGACATGGCAAAAGGAGCATAACGCTCACCGCGCTCTCCCATGAAAGAAGAGGCCATATCGTTAACAAATTCGTAGACGTGCTCAAATACAGCTCCCATACCTGTGGAAACAACACCAAGCTGCCGACGTCCTATAACAGCTAAAATCAGAGCCGCAACTATTACTAAAATTGTAGAAGCGATTAAAATCTGGTTGCCAAGACTGGCAAATCCAGCAGCCTCAATGGGCGCTGAGGCTAAAAAAGCGCTCGCTGCAACTCCCCCCAAACAACTCCAGCCCATAATTATTTTTCCTCCTTAGCCCGCCGCGATCCGGTTTGCTTCTGCCTTTAAATGAAAAGGACCACAAAGATAAGCCCAATCGAAACAGCAGTCACGATGCCCAAGCATACGGGCAATACGGGAAATGAAAGGAGCTTAAAGGCTCCATACACGCCTCCTATAACAACCAGCCAAGGTAAAAAGAACTGTGTTTTGAGGAATGCGCCGTCCATCTTCCCCCAGGAATTATTTAATTCCTTGTCAATCAAAGATTGAAAAAACTTATTTGACCACCAATACCAAGCTATCCAGTGCAAAATACCGATTACAGAGCCGCCAAGGAAAGCTTTTATATTAAGTGCAGATAAAGTATCCATTATCACTTCTGGCCTTTGCTGCCGTCAGCAGGCGATGCTTTAGAGTCACTATTCTCGACTGTTGCCACCGACTGAGTAGCTTGAGTTTTGTCCTTGGCAAGCGGAACTACCGGCAAAGCTCCCTTAAGGAAGGGCTTCAATACTAACGCTCCTGAGTATAGTCCTAATATAACTCCAAAAATAATAAATGGGTAAGTCAACCAAGCTAAACCACTATATTCAACAGCTCGCTGTCCCAACCACCAAAAAGCTAGAATAACAGCGGCCACAGTAAAACCGAAAGAAAAGACTATCCCCAAAGACTGAGCCATAAGGTTTTTCTCTTTGGGGCGCTCTTGGTAAGCTTTTATACGCTCACGCAAGGCTTCCGGAGAATCAGGCTCCGGACCAGCCACTTCGTCATTTTGCTTCTGTACAAGCGAAACAGCCTGTATTTCGGCTTTTTTCTCTGGAGCTGCAGCAAAGGTACTCACTTCATATTCATTTTTAGAAGTGCGACGAGCAGCAATCTCGGAAGCTCCGGAAGCCATCAGATCAAGTTGGGATCTTAAAGACTCTCCAAGTTGTTTATTTTGGATACCGGATAAACTTATGCTGTTCGGAGCCTTTGTTTCTGTAGTTGCCGCTTGATTGTTTTTAGGCTCTGCTGCTGTCAGCGACTCTGTGGAGCTAAGAGAGCTCGACAATAAAGATTCGCTTTTATGCTCAGTTTTTTTCAAAGCACTTTGAACCAAACGAGCCAATTCTTCTCGGTCAACTTCAGAATCGAGAGAATCGGCCAAAGAAGGGCCAGAGAAAATAGCCTCCAGCTCTTCGACTGACAGTTCTTGATCGTTTAAGCGATTCTTATTTTCATCCATGGCCACTATTTTAGCTTTTTATTTAGCAGCAAACGGTTCCGGAGCAGCGAACTCGTTGGGATAGAACTTATGCAAAATAGCTTCAGCAATGCGTTTAGAAGCCAAACCATCACCATAGGGGCTAGAAGTTTTGGCCATGCGCTCGTGCACATCGTCGTGTTCCAAAATGTCAGAAGCTAAAGCAAAAACTTTATCTTCATCACAACCAGCCAAAACGGCATTCCCCGATTCGATACCTTCCGGACGCTCGGTAGTTTCTCTCAATACAACTACAGGCACACCTAAGGAAGGAGCTTCTTCTTGAATGCCTCCAGAATCGGTCATAATTAAGTATGCCGAACGCATTAAACGCAATAAATTTGTATAGGGCATAGGTTCTAAAAGGTGGACTCTAGGCAAACCTTGTAAAGCAGGGCAAACAACTTCACGCACTTTAGGATTGGGGTGAACACTGAAAACTAACTCAATATCATCGAATTTTTCAGTTAAACGACGTAAGGCGCGGCAAATCTGGGCCATAGGCTGCCCCAAGTTTTCTCTTCTGTGAGTTTCGACTAAGACCATACGTCTACCAGAATTGGCTACAAAGTCCAAAGGATCGACTTTAGCCGCACTCACTTCCTCTTTGCAGGAAGCCACGGATTTCAAATCGGTGGGCACTCCCTCCGGCAAACCGGCAACAATAAGTTTAAGGGCGTCGGCTACAGTATTTCCAGTAATATAAGTATCCTTAAAAACCAAACCCTCTTGAGCTAAGTTATTGTAAGCCCACTTTGTGGGAGGAAATTGCATTTCAGCTAAACGAGAAAGCAAACGCCTATTCATTTCCTCAGGGAAGGGATCATAAATTTTATCTGTACGCAAGCCAGCTTCAATGTGGCCAACGGGAATTTTCTGATAAAAAGCAGCCAAACCAGCTACAAAAGCGGTAGAAGTGTCGCCTTGCACTAAAACAATATCGGGGCGTTTCTCAAGTAAAACTGGCTCTAAACCTTGCAAAACACGTACGGTAATGCCAGTCAGAGTCTGATTGGCCTTCATAGTATTTAAATCTACATCAGGTTCAATGTGGAAAAGATCCAAAACTTGATCCAAAATTTCTCGGTGCTGAGCGGTAACTACGGTAGTAACCTTAAACTTGGGATTAGCTTTAAGCTCTAAAACTACCGGAGCCATCTTGATAGCTTCCGGGCGAGTGCCGAAAACAACCATAACGTGAATTAAATTTTGCACTTTAATTACTCTCCTCTGCAAGTCAAATAGAACAAGGCCAAACCACAAAGTCCAAAGGCCGTGTTAATGGCATAGATAATCAAAACAACTTGACGCTGATTTAAACCGAGACTCAACAAACGATGATGCAAATGGCCTTTATCAGCTTGGAAAATAGGCTTATGAGCCAGCAAACGACGTAAAATTGCAAAAGTAGTATCGAAAATAGGCACAGCCATTAAGAATATAGGCAACAAGAAAGCAAAAGTAGCAGTGCTCTTAAGTAAACCGATTATAGACCAGCCTGCAAACATAAGGCCGAAGAACAAGCTACCTGTGTCCCCCATGAAGATTTGCGCCGGGTTGAAATTATAACGCAAAAATCCCAAAGAGCAGCCAGCTAAACAAGCCATAACCAGAGCAATTACGAACTGTCCCTTAAGCAAGCTGACGACAAAAAATACGGAAGCGACCGTTAAAGAAACGCCGGCCAAAAGACCGTCTAATCCGTCAATTAAATTCAATGCATTAGTGATACCGGCTATCCAAAAAAGCGTAACCAAGATACTTTGCCAAGTGCTTAAAAAGATAACTCCATACCAGGGCACGGTAATATAGTCGATTTTGATACCGAAATAAAACATTACTAAACCGGTAACAAGTTGCAAAGCTAATTTGACTTTTGCAGGCATGCCATAGCGATCGTCAACCATACCTACAACTAAGATAATTAAACCGCCCAGAGTCATACCGGTAAGCTGTGAAATTATGGCCGGAGTAACTGCTTCTCTAAATGATTGGGATAAACAAATAACACTGGCTGTAGCTAAAAAATAGCCACCGGCAACACCTAAACCGCCCCATAAAGGGATGGGCTGATGGTGCACCTTACGAGCATTGGGTTTATCCAGGGCGCCACAATAAACGGCTAAACGCTTTACCAGAGGCACCAAAAGCAAAGTATAAATAAACCCTAGCAAAAAAACTGCCAATTGGGCACGGACGGACATCTTTCAGGCTCCTAATTCAGACAAAAAGTCAAACAGTCCAAAATGGTCGTTCTGCGCATATACGACGAATGTTAATTTCTGCCTTTGCAACGCAAAAAATAATCGGCGCGGAGAAGTGTAGCTTATCACGCGCCGATTGATAAAGGCATCATGCTGAGATTACATTAAACTTATGCCCCAGCCTCCACCTTTACTGTCTTCATAATCTTTAACAAAGCGCTTTATTAGAGCATCTATTTTTTGCTCCCAACCGGGATTGAGCGGGTTGACGCTGTCGAGTAAAACAGGAGATAAAATACCTTGTTTTTCGTAAAATTGCACACACATTTCGTCTAAATTTTTTACTACTCGAAGAGAAAATGGAGTAGAACAAGCCAGAGTAAACTCAAAAAAATCTAAATTTTGTGGCAAATACGAAGTATGACATTCGTTAGCATATTTTTGAATAAGATCATTGAGATAGAAATACAATCTATCACGTAATTTAACTACAGCATTTTCAAATTGTTCAGCTTGTCCATTTTCCGGCAAACTGACAAAAACTCCAGGCAAGCTCTTTAAATCGTTATACATAGCTTCAGCACTAGCATAGCGATCTTCCGGCCAAGTACCCAGAGAGTTCCAGATAATTTGTTGCAAATCTTCAGGAACTTTAACACCAAAGTCTTCAAAAGCTGGGAAGTCCCAATCTTTGGGTTTGCGACCGGTAAGCAATTCATGCATTGTCGCTCCTAAAGCATAAAGATCGCTGCTGGGCTCAGGCTGTCCTTGCTGTTGCTCAGCAGGAGCGTAACCAGGAGTGCCAATCCAATAGCCATCTGCGGGGTTGGTTACTCTGGAGATACCAAAGTCAATCAGCATTAAACGCTGATCGCGACTGCGTACTAAAAGGTTGGAAGGTTTTATATCGCGGTGAGTAATAGCAGGATTGCGACTGTGCAAATACTTTAAAGCATCTAAAGTTTGTAAAGCCCAACCAACCACAGATTGTACTGGTAAGCCAGGGTTGCCTTCTTCTTTGAGAATAGTAGCCAAGTCTTTGCCTTCTATGTATTCCATAGCAAAGAAGAAAGAATTGTCGCAAATAAAAGAGCTGTAAATTTTGGGAATGCCAGGATGGTTTAAAGTTTGCATGACTTGCACTTCGGAAAGGAAGCGATCTATTGCCGCCTGACGTTCGGCAGAGCGAGCTGAAGAATCGAGCATTTGCTTTAAAGCGCAAAGCCGATCGTTGACCATACGATCTTTAACTTCATAGACAGCGCCCATACCGCCTGCCTTGATCGGCTTCACAACATAGAAACGACCGTCCAGTAAAGTGCCGGGTTCTAAAGTAAAATCACCTGTATGCATTGCTTTGGATATTAACCGCCCTTTGCTGCTCGCGCCAATATACTCATCTCTTACCCATAATGGCACGAGACAAACACATCGGATATACAAACCTTATTTTGGTGAACGTACTCCCGTCTACAGAGACGGAAGCTTCCTGATCACGCGCAAGCTATCTTGTACTTTGCCAAAAAGGCAACAACTTGCGCTTTATTCACAGGCCTAAATTTCCGTGCGACCCACGGTATCTTCCTGAAGTAACTTCGCCACTTCCACCTTTATCCCCCACCTGTGAAGCGGGGGACTTAAGGCGAAATAAGGTTAGAAGCGTTTACCGGCACCTATAACCGGAGCACTGTTATGTTTATCAGTAACATCACGTACACCGCCGTAAATATACCAGTCGGCAGGCAAAACAACTTTGCCCAAAACGTCAACTTTTATATCACGCGGATCATATACATCCAACGACGTTTCCAAACGCTTATCAAAGAACCAAGCATCGGCGCCCACACCAACTTTGGAGCGTACAATACCACCGCGCAGCCGCCAATTATCCCAGGCTTTGCCAGCTTGCAAATTGAGCAAATTCTCATTACCTATGGAATCGAGACCGACTCTGAAAGTAAGCGGCCCACCGTAAGGGAAGAGCCAAGCATTGGCGTTGGTAGAAAGTTGGCCATTGCTCATGTTGAGCTCTTCAGCTACATCACCTTGGAAGAGAGGACGATCTCCTTTGCTTAAGCCAGCGGGGAATTTATCAACGGCACCCTCCACCTTTTGAGTTACGCGCTTAACCGATCCAGAAGCTTCGCGGACGTTGTGTACAGTTTCGCGCAAATCTTCTTGAACTTGAGGATCGCCGGTTACTGTGCGAATATCTCCAGCAATTCCGGCCACTTCTTCACTGACTTTGCGGATATTAGCTGCAATAGCCAAAATATCGCCGCGCATTTGCGGATCGTCGGCAACATTTTCTAACGCTGAAGCGGTATTTTTCAAGCTGGAAGACATCTGACGCAAGTTCATAACAATAGCATTCAAGTTGGAAGCATTGCCCTGAACCAAATTATTTACTGTAGAAGTGGTATTTCTAACATTGTTGCCTATTTCAGCAGCATCGGAACGAAGCTGGGCTACGGTAGCAGAAGCGTTATCTATCACGTTTTCCATCGTACCGGCAATATTAGCCATGCGCACACGCAATTCGCTCATTAACTGACGAGCGTCACCGCTGGCATCTTTTAAATTGGTAGAAATATCTCTGATATTGTTAACGGTAACTTTTACGTCTTTCTTAAAGGTGTCGTCACCGACTATTTCATTTAAAGCAGCGATGGAGCCGCGCAATTCTTCCATCAGTTGACTGCCCTCTTGAGCCAATTGTTCAAGAGAAATAGGAGTAGTTCCGATAACTACTTCATCAGCCGCAATAGGCTCAACTCCTTCAGGCACGGCGCCAGGCTTAATATCTAACCACTTATCACCCAAAATGTTGGAAGCTATAGTGTAGACAAAATAATCGGAGCTAAAAAGTTTGGCTCCATCGCGAGTAACTACGATAGTTACATCAACGCGATTTTGAGAGTTAAGCTCGATATCAGAAACGTAGCCGATGCGTACACCGGAAAGATGTACCGACGAGCGGACTTGCAAGCCTTGAACATCATCAAACATGACGTGATATTTTTCACCCACATCAGGCCCGACTTTACCAATTTGCAAGAAGACAAGGCCAAGCAGAATAAAGGCCACTACTGTCATCATGCCTACTCTTGCCGCAGGACTAAGCCCCATTTTCACCCTCCATCGTTCTAGTTAAACGAAATAGTTCCATTATTACTGTACCCTAATAGGCCCTTGTACACGGCCTTCACGGAATTGAACAACAAAGGGATCGTTAGTAGATTGGAACTCTTCTGGAGTACCCATCCAAATAAACTCACCTTTATTGAGCATAGCTATCTGATGAGCGACCATTAAAGCGCCACGGATATCGTGAGTAACCACCACCGAAGTAGCTTTTAAACGGCGTTGCAAATCGCAAATAAGTTCATTGATAACCATCGATAAAATTGGATCCAACCCGGTAGTAGGCTCATCATACAAAATGACATCCGGATCGGTAGCAATAGTTCTGGCTAGACTGGCTCTCTTTTGCATACCTCCAGAAAGTTGATTTGGATAAAGATGAGCCATTCCCTGAAGATCGACAATAGCCAACTTTTCGGCCACAATGCGTTGAATTTCTTGTTCGGAAAGACGTGTATGTTCGCGCAAACCAAAAGCCACATTTTCACCGATACTAAGTGAATCAAATAGAGCGGGCATTTGGAAAACCATACCTATGCGCTTGCGAAGCTTATCAAATTCTTTAGGTTCGAGTTTTAAAACATTCTGACCGTCTATGTATATTTCACCTTCATCAGGTTTTTGCAAACCGACTAGGCAGCGCAAAGTTGTACTTTTACCTACACCTGACAATCCCATAATGGCCAAAGTATGGCCTCGCGGCACATCAAAGCTGACATTGCGTAAAATAGCCCGACCACCAAAAGAAACGGAAACATTGCGCACAGAAATGGCCGGATCAGACATAGGACGACGCGGCCCCAGAACGCTATTCTCCATAGCAGGCTCGTTGGCAGTAGCCTGACTTTTTCCCGTACTGTTTTTTGCTAGATCTACCATACTAATTTTTCTTTCCCGATAATTGTTAGCTCACAGGGAAGAGCCACAACGACATAAGGTAGTTGCTTATGAAAATAAATATAGTGGCATAAACCACACTAGAAGTAGTAGAAGCGCCTACTCCCGCTGCCCCTCGGCCGGTATTAAGCCCTTGATAACAAGCAATCAGCGCTACCTCAAATCCAAAAACTACGCCTTTAAGTAAGCCATAACTCACGTCGGAAAGAACCAGAAGGCGTTGAATGGAGTCCCAAAACACTTCGTAAGGGATATTAGCCGATTGATAAGCAATTACAGCCCCACCCAAAGTTCCAAAAGTTAAAGAGAAAAGTGTAAGGATAGGCATCATAGTCACTAAAGCGATAAGCCTAGGCACAACTAAATAGCGAATAGGACTGACAGCCATACACTTTAAAGCGGAAATTTGCTCGGTAACTTTCATAGTGCCTATCTCAGCCGCAATAGCCGAACCGGCCCGACCGGCCACAACCACAGCGGTGAGCATGGGAGCAAGCTCACGAGCCATAGCAATAGCTACACCGCCGCCAACTACGCTGACAACTCCGTATTGCACAGCGATATGAGCTAATTGCAAAGAGATAACCATACCGGCTGAAGTAGTAGTTAAAATTACAATAACTAAGGAATCTACTCCCAGGAAAGCCATCTGCTGCACAGCAAGTCCAAACCTAACAGCTCCCTTGGCTATGCCGGACAAGCATTCCATCAGCAGCATAAATAAGGCCCCGAGATAATCTAAAACTCCCAGAACCGTTCTGCCAATGTACTCAAAAAATAATACCATCGTCACTTTCCCAATTGACGCAGTCGGGCGCCGTAGGTGACAAGAACAACGCAACACCCGCCTAATTTCAAACGCCTTCCTGTTTCACAGCCTAAGGCCTTCTCCCTGCCGAATTTTTGGCCATAGACCGTTTTTGAGAAATAGAAGAATAAGATACTGTCACTCACGATAAAAAAAAGGGCCAATGCGTAGAAACGAACACACTGACCCTCTTATGAAATTTTTTCTGACAATCGTTACTTTTTACTTAGCCGGACAGAGCAAATCTAACCCTTTAAGTTGCTCTGGAGTAAGCTTCTCTGGCAATTTCACCATAAGGCGAGCCAAAATATTACCGGCTTCTCCTCTAGGGTTGGGTAATCCCAAACCGGTCATACGTAACGTCTTGCCATTGGGAGTATTGGGAGCCACTTTTATAGATATAGACTTACCATTAGGCAACTTCAAGTCGGCACTCCCTCCCAAAAAAGCCTCTCTAAGCGACACCCACAAATCGCAACGCAAATCGCGTCCCTCTACCTTATAAGTAGAATCCGGAGCTATGCTGATCTTAAACATAATGTCGCCGCAAATACCACCGCTGTTCTCACCACGCACTCTCACTTTAGAGCCGTTGGTTACGCCGGCAGGTACTTTCACGTCTAACGTGTGCGTCGCATTTACTTTACCGGTACCTCCACACATAGTACATGGAGCGCCGTTAAAAACTCCGCTTCCGGAACATGAAGCGCACGCAGCCGGCTTGGAGATAGTTACAGACTTGGTTGTACCATTATAAGCTTCAGCTAAACTGATAGTAAGCTCAGTTTCCAGAGGCTTGCTCGCCGCTGAGCTGCGACGAGAGCCACCACCGAAGCCACCAAACCCGGCACTACTGCTACTGCGACGGGAGCCTCCGGAAGTGCCCATATTGTTGAAGAGCATTTCAAAGAACGGAGAATAACCCGAGCCGCCAAAAGAGGAACTAAAGTGAGCGCCGCCTCCCTGACTGCCCTGGGAAAATTGAGAGAATATATCTGAGAAATCGAAACCGCCTTGTTGGTAGCCACCAGCTCCATAAGGAGGCGTCTTACCATCTTTGACATATTTCCATTGAGCACCGAACTGATCGTATTTAGAACGCTTATCAGGGTCGCCCAATACTTCGTAAGCTTCATTTACATCACGATATTTTAGCTCGGCATTTTTATCACCATGGTTCAAATCTGGATGATATTTTTTGGTAAGCTTACGGTAAGCTGATTTTATGTCTTTTTGACTGGCAGAACGATCTACGCCTAAAATTTCATAATAATCTTTATAATCCATAGCTTTAACCCCTCAATCTAAGGATGCGGAAAAGCTGTATCCACTATAAAAAAGTTCACCCACTACTTAGTGTTGCGAGCTACGCAAACCATGCTGGGACGCAAAACTCTATCGCCTATTTTGTAGCCTTTTTTAAACTCGTTTGATACCGTTTCATCGGGAAGTTCATCTGATTCTTCCATCATAACAGCTTCATGACAGGCCGGATCGAAAGCTTTACCTTTAGCCTCAATAGGAACAACAGCATAGCTCTCCATCATCTTGACGGCATCTTTAAGAACTAACTCTACGCCCTGGCAAAGAGACTCAACCGTACCGCCTTTGCGGGAAGCCTCGATAGCCATCTCCAAATGATCGATAATAGGCAAAAGCTTGCGGAAGATGTCCTCTTTGGCACTGTCAACGCGGCGTTCGAAGTTGGCATCCATACGCTTGCGATAATTTTCAGTATCTGCAGTAACACGCTTAAGTTGCTCTTGTAAGCGATTTATCTCTTGATCTTTGGCTTCCAAAAGCTCTTGAGTGCTATGCTCTTGGTTTAATTCTTCATTTTTGGGTTGCTCGGCCTTCTCTTCAGCCTTAGCGGAAGCTCCCTCAACCTCTGCTTTGCTATCTTGCTCAGCAGCGTTGTGATTGTGTTTATGCTCTTTAGAAGACATGATACAGCTCTCCCACACTATAATCTTATGTAAATCTTAATCCCCCGCCTATCAATTTACCTTTTTAAAATGTTTAGTTCAAGTGAAAAAGAGAAACATATCTTCAATTCTAACGTAAATCATATGGTGAGGAAACGCAGAGCAATTAAAAGTCAAAATGAATAAAAAAAAGAAGCTGTCACAAAATTTGCGGCAGCTTCTTTTCAAGGAAAATGTCTAGAACTTCAAAGTAGCTCTCTCAGTAAGGATATCTTCCAAAACTAAAGTTACCTTACTATCGGCTAAACAGCGGCCAGAAGCATCATATTTGGAGAAATAGATATTGCCTTCAGTTTCTTGTCCTGGAGTTAAAGTTCTGTCTAAGATTTGATCATAACGCTCAGCTTTTAACCTGTTGCCTTGTCCATCCAGCAAATAGGCATGCCAATGGAAAGGCTCAACTTGTACGTTAGCTTTACCTGTATTTTTCATTTTGATATGAAAAACCAAAAATTTGTCGGCGCCGCGCTGAGAATAAAGACCGTTGCGCATAGCAAGACGCTGCTCCATGCTAGTGCGTCCTTCTTTGAAAGCGATCATATCAGAATAAGCGTCTAAAAGATTGTCGCTCCACCAAGTGACCTCCACATCGAGGCTGCAATACTTACTCTGATTTTTCATGGTAGCGTTGTAAGCTACTTCGCCGGGAATAGTCGTAGCAGCATTTTGCCAGATAATGCCTCCGCCATGAGAAGTAGTAAAGCCGCTAAACATATTGTAAGCCATCATGGGGTTTATTGAAGTTCTTCTTTGCTTATTCATACCGCCGGAGAAGTTGGCTTTTTTAGTGGAAGAAGATAAGGTTTTCTTATAGCGACCTTCTGTACTTTCAGCAGTTTCTTCTTTGACTCGACGAGTAGTTTTGAAACGGGGATCGAGCTGGTTCTTGGGGATATTGCTCTCTATATTTTTAGCAGTCTCTTTCTTTTCTTTGGGAGCAGCAGCAAAAGGTTTGGTAGTAATTTTATCACCAACCGATACTCCGCTTCCGGAAACTACCCTAACCGTGGTTGTATAATTATCAACTAAAACGGCCTCTACTTCAGCTTTGGGAGAGCCATTTCTATATATATACCAGCGAGTTCCCGGGGTGACATTGTCGGCGATACCGCGATTAACGGTAATTTCACCGCTTTGAGCCACATTGACAACCATGCCCTCTAAGTCGGCAAGCACAGGGAGGGCCAAGGCAAAAAATAACAAAATTATAAAACCTGTGAAGCGGTTCATAAATTTTTCTCCCTTGCAGGAACAGCAAAAGGGCAAGCCGTTCGCTCCCTGCTCAATATTAGATTGAAATGATTTCGTTGAGATACTTCAATCTTGCTAAGTTAAAGTTAGACATACTAATTGTGTTTCAAAAAATGTGGAAACAGCAAAAAAGCACCTCTTCGCGATTGTACAACAAGAAAAGGAATGTTTCAAACTAACGCCCAATAAGTGCACAATAACAAGCAGTGAAATAGTGCGCGGTCACACCGAGTCTAAGCTGCGAACGGAGTCTTTTTTAATAACAATGAGTAATCAAGAATCAATAGGAGAAGTGACAAATATTATGTCTGATCCCAAAACGGTTGGACTAAGCAACACGGCAACTCCGATAGCCAGAGTGCGCAAGAGCAGCCGCCACCTTCAGGACAGCAAAGCAGATGCTAAATTGGTTATGGTCGTTTTAGCTTGTCTGTTCGTTGCTTTTATGGTTTTCGTTCGCTATTCCATCGTTTCACGCGCCGGCGCGGTGGGCAACGAGGCCAATCAATCTTCAGACGGTCTTTACTACACCATGAAAATATCTGACCGTGAAAAAGATGGCATATATTTGACTATGTCCATTACCAACACTACCGGCTTACCCAAAACATTGGATTTTTCCAAAGATTCTAAAGTAGACTTTGTAGTACAACAGCAAGTAAACGTATTTTTTGATAAAGTACCTATTGAAATTTGGCGTTATTCCAAGGCCAATAAAAATTTCAGTAATCAAAAGGTATTGACTATTCTGCCCAATGAGGAGCGCGTCTTCTCTGTAAAGTGGGATCAAACCGACAATAGCGGCGAAAAAGTAAATGGAGGTCGCTATATAGTAACCGGTGAGATCGTTACCGGCGAAAAGAATTCCGAAGTCTAAAAGCACAAATTATCGGAGCTATAGCGATTATATTAAGCGCTTGAAATTCTTGCGATTTCGAGCGCTTTTTTATTTAGCGAAAAGGTATGTTTAGGACAAATAAGCAAAGAGCTCAACCTAGGTTATATGCTGCTCGCGGCAGGAAGTAAAACAAAAAGAAGGAACTCAGGCGCAGAGTTTGTAGAATTGGAGTTTGACGTGAGACGGGCAGCTGCGGGAGTTTTTATAGAGCTCCTGAGGAAAGTCCGGGCTCCCTAGGGCAGGGTGCTGGATAACGTCCAGTAGGGGCAACCTTCAGGAAAGTGCCACAGAAATGTTAGACCGCCTGACTTTCGGTAGAAAATTCAGGTAAGGGTGCAACGGCGGGGTAAGAGCCCACCGGCAGTGCGGAGACGTGCTGGCCAGGTAAACCCCACTTGGAGCAAGATCAGCAGAAGGAGCGTCTTAAGCGCCCGGCGGCCCGTCGGATCCCTTCTCAAAAGATCGCTAGAGGAACATGGCAACATGTTTCACAGATAAATGGCTGCCATTTGCTTTATGAGCAAATACAGAACCCGGCTTATAGTCTCACGTCCTTCTCCTTCATAATTCTAACCTAACGTATATACATAGCGCTGCGCCATTGAAGCGGTAAACTCTGGTCAGGCGGGTTTTTCTTCTGTGCTGATGGTCGCAGACCTCAAATTAAGGAGACAACTCTAATAATGCGAGTAACGGAAAAATTACTTTTAGGTATCGCCTGTTCGGCGCTGTGCTTAACCATGGCCGGCTGTTCTGATGACGACAACTGGTCCCCCACCGATAATTTAACAAAAAGATATGAGTTGGGCACAGTCACAGCCTCTGATAGTGCTACTTTGCTTGTCAGCAATGGCCAAAGTGAAAAAGGGTTTACCGACGATATTTATATCACTAGTTCTGCTCGTCCGGGCACAGCTTCTTCCACCGAAGCCAAGCTTGAAGCCGAAGAAGGTGCCGATCCTCACGGTTTAACCCATAAGCTCATTAAAGAAGCCAACGAGCTTTTAAAAGCTAAGGCTACCGAAGTCAAAGTCTTGGGAAAAGAGTCTTTCACTCCCAATACCATCTATACCAATACTGCCAAAGATGAAGATGTCGAAATCAACGCCGATTTCAATTTCAGCGGCACCACTACAAAAGCTACCTTCCGTAAGATACTTGCTAACGACGAGACAAAATCCGTTTTAGTTTTCGCCGAAGTCGATCCGGAAACCGACGAAGCTTGCATTGACGAAGACAAAGCTTTAGCTATAGACAAGATTTTTGGCGAAGCTAACAGCTACGATGACGAAGGCAAAGCTATTGGCGAACGCGTTCGCAGCGTCTTTGGACAAGAATGGCGCAAAGACGGCGGTCGCGATGGCGAAGAAAAAGTCATCATTATGATGTGCAGCAGCATGAAAAAAAATCTTTACGGTTACTTTGATCCTAAAGATGCTTTTTCCAAAAAGGACTCTCAGTACAGCAATGAGGGTGAGATCCTTTATCTGAACAACAATTGCACCGACGCCGACTTGTATTCCACTATTGCTCACGAGTTCCAGCATATGTGCGACTTCAACCAGAAAGTATGCTTGGACGGCGAGTTCTCTGGCGAATACGAAGATACGACTATCAACGAAGGTAAGTCTACTTTAGCGGAAGATTTCTGCGGTTTCAGAATGAGAACTGAAGACGAAGAGACTGAAGCTCCCAGCAACTCTTATCTTTTCAACACAACCAGCGCTTATCTCGCCAATCCTGGTAAAGTATCTTTGTTGTCTTTCAATAACGCTTTAGGAGAGTATGGTCAAGCCTATCTCTTAATGAGATATATCACCGATCGCTATGGCAATGATACCATTAAAGAGATTGCCACTTCTCCTAATGTCAGCTTTGACAATATTGAAGACGTAACCGGCACAACTTTCAGTCAGCTTTATTACGACTTCGGTATGACCAATATGCTGAGCAACAGAGACAACACCTCTGCTATTTACAACTACAAGAGCATTGATTTAACTAAAAACTACTTGCACGATACTGATGAAGCCAGTCCTTTGGGCAGAGCTGTTCCCACTGTAATCACTTCTAAGAGTAATCAGTACAAGATCAAATCTATGTCCAACAACTACTACAGTATCAACTACTCTGCTCCTGAAGATGACGTCATTGTAGGTTTGGTAACTCCCACTACCAGCAAGTACAGCTTGTCCTTCTTCAGAAACGGTTTACTTACAAAGATCTTTTAAGCAGATTCTGACTGACATATAAAAAGAAGCTCGCTTCCTGATCATGGGGGCGAGCTTCTTTATTTATTTTACGTTGTCAACTAGCGTCAGACAATCAGTCCATGTCCGACACAATGTCAGTAAAAATGTCTGACTTGTCTTACTGACATAATGTCACAAAAAGAACTAAACTTGCGGAGCTGCGGGTAAATCAGTTGCAACCTGACCTGAAGTCAGAAAATACTGTATATCCGCAGCTAAATAATCGGCTATATCAGGACCGCTGACTCTCATAGAGACAACTAAATTGTCACTAGCAAAGACAACACAATCTTGACTGTCAGTCTTACGTGTCAGTATTTCTTCCAAATTGTCCAAAATAAAGCTTCTGGTGTAATAAGCCAGTCCCCAAAGTTCTTTGTGAATATTAATTCTTTGCTCGCTAATTTCTATAACGCTCTTGTAGCCAAATTCGACAATACAAAGCACAATTATTAGAACGGCTGCCCCAATAAAGAATGACCAATCACCAGTCGTCATAGATTCACTAAAAAACGAAACGTAATGGTTTTTGATTTTCCAAAAAGGAGTGATTCCCACAGCAATTACAATAAAAATCAGCCAAATAAGTTCTGTAGGAATACCCGAAGCCATAAGTCCCCAGCTATAGCGCCTTCCCAAGCCAAAATTAACATCTTCAACTTTTATGGGGCAGCCTTCAGGGCGTCTAGGATGAGGAGAAGCTAAAATAGGATATTTTTTCACACGCAAGCAGTAAGGCAAGTCGACATCAGTATAAGGTATGGTAACTGAACGAACTGCGTCAAACACTACCAATAAATCGCAGCGCATTGATTTTGCCAAAAATTCAGCTAAGGCTTTACTCTCTTGCAAGCGTCCCACTCTAAGATCGAGCAAAAATTGGCAACGCCCGTCCATGAGAGTTATTTCCCAACTATCCAGAGCTATTTTTCCATTATTTACCTCAGAAACACTAAGTCTTATTTTCGGAGCTTCTCCGTAGGTGTAAGTTATTTCTTGAGCTAACAAACCATCCTTAATAGAAATGCTGCCTCCCTTGCCATTATTAAAAACTTTAACTTGCTTGTGAGAAAAGAAAATGGCAAAAATACCGACAGCAACTATAAGTAAAGAAAAAATCAAACCCGGAAATAAATTAGGCTTACCTATTCGCAACACCAGAGCGCTGAACATATAATAAAGCGGAACGCCGCCTATTAAGCCGGTAAAAATCAAAAAGGCTCCAATATTATAGCCGGAAGTACTGTTTATAATAAAAACATCGGCTTGTGAGTCGACAGTCTTCGCTATAGTTCTATAAGTTTTTCTCTCTGACACAACGCTGCTCCTAACTGCAGAAACGTCTAAGCGGTGAAAAAATCATGTGTTCTTTGGCAGAACTCCAAAAGTTAAGGAACTATTAAATTAAAACCTTCTCAATTTTTTAAAAGATACAACATTGCTTCAGCTGCAACAACCACTTGGCGCTGCCGCTTGCTTCAGTCCTAATAAAGGCAGGACAGAATTTACACTTAGCAGAAAAGGAGGGCCATTATGGCGTTATCTATTGGCATTACCGGTCTGTCTCAATCCGGTAAATCAACTTTATTCAAATCACTCACTTGTCTATCCGAGTCCGACGTTTCGGGACGTAAGCAACCTTTAGCCAGGGCAGCTGTACCAGACGAAAGGTTGCAGAGGCTGTCTGACATTTTCAAGCCGAAGAAAACTACTCCGGCTACAGTAGACTTTTTGGATATGCCCGGCGGCGGAAGTTCCGGATTAGGTTCCCAGGCAGTAGCGGAAATTCGTACCTCCACCTTGTTACTGGAAGTAGTGCGGTGCTTCAACCATCCTTATTTGGAAGGCGTAGATCCTTTGGCAGATGTCGACTCTTTCGAGACAGAACTTCTCTTAGCCGACCTTAAAGTAGTTGAAGGCAAACTGGAGCGAGCCAAAAAACTCGATCCCAAAGAGCGTGCCTTGTTGGAATCTTTGGCTAAACCCTTAAACGACGGTGATATTTCTGCTGTGCCTCAGTTTGACGAAGAAGAGAAAAAGATTCTCTCCGGCTTAGGTTTACTTTGCATCAAACCTCGTATTGTCGTTGCCAACATCTCCGAAAATGATATAGAAGACGGCGGCCCCCACTATAAAGCCCTTAAAGAGCTTTGCGATAAACAAGGAACCCCTTGTTTAGCCATATGCGCCGAGATCGAAGCTCAACTGGCCGATCTTTCTGCAGATGAGCGCGTTGAGTTTATGGCCGATTTGGGCATAAACGAAAGTGGCTTGGACAGATTGATAAGTATTTGCTACAAGAAACTCGGTTTACAAACTTTCTTTACTGCTGGCGAAGACGAATGTCGTGCCTGGACTACTAAAGTAGGTGCCAAAGCTCCAGAAGCAGCCGGAGAGATTCATAGCGATTTACAAAGAGGCTTTATCAGAGCCGAAGTTATCGACTATCCCACCTTTATTGAATGCGGCTCGCTTAATGTAGCCAAAGAAAAAGGCTTACTGCGAGTAGAAGGCAAAGACTACGTCGTAAAAGATGGCGATATTTTGAATATTCGTTTCAATGTTTAGTTTTTGTTCCCGATAACAAGCACAACCACAACTTTTTATTGTAAGGTTTTTAAGCTTTAAGGCTACATTTACGAAAAGAGCAGTCTATGCAGACTGCTCTTTTCGTATACCTTGAAGTGAATCCACAACCAGGCTTTTACGCCAGGAAATTTCAGCTAAATTGCTAACCTAGAACAAATTTTTGCAAAAAAATAAAACGTTAGGATCCGTTATTATGAGTATGCCCTATGACATTCGTCCTGGAGAAAGGTACCCTTTAGGAGCAACCTGGACAGGCGAAGGCGTCAATTTTGCCGTTTATTCAGAGAATGCCACTATGGTTGTTTTGTGCCTTTTCGACAAAGATGGCAACGAACTCAAACCTAATATCCATATGAACCAAGGAGAAGGTGTTTGGCATTGTTTCTTGCCTCAAGCCAAACCTGGACTTCGCTATGGATATAGGGCTCACGGCTCTTTCGATCCTAATCACGGTTTATATTTTAATCCCGATAAACTTCTCTTAGATCCCTATGCCAAAGCTGTCAGCGGCCAACTTATCAATTGTGATGCCCTTTACGGATACGAAAAATATTCTCAAAGCAAGCAAAATTCTTTGCGTAAGACTAACTTGCTCAGCCGCGACGTACGCAATAGCGCTCCTTATATGCTCAAAGGTATAGTAGTAGATGACAAAGCCTTTGACTGGGAAGGGGATCAGCCTTTACGCAGACCTCTAAATGAAACCATCATTTATGAAGTTCATGTAAAAGGGTTCACTAAGCTTAAAACTTCACTTCCTGAAAACATACGTGGAACTTATGCCGGCTTAGCTCATCCGGAATCTATAAAATACCTTCAAGATCTGGGCATTACAGCTGTAGAACTATTACCTATCCATTTATCTGCCAGCGAAGGACGCTTGGACGGAATGGGATTAAGTAATTATTGGGGATACAATAGCCTGGGCTTTTTCTGTCCAGATCCGCGTTACAGCTCCGATCCTGACGCCGTAACCGAATTTAAGTCTATGGTAAAAGCTTTGCATAAAGCCGGCATTGAAGTTATCCTAGATGTGGTTTACAACCATACAGCCGAGCAAGGCAACGACGGCCCTCAGCTCTCTATGCGCGGTTTGGATAACCCTACTTATTATCGTCTGGAACCTACTTGCCAGCACAACTATTGCAATTTTAGCGGTTGCGGCAATAGTTTGGATACTAGAAATCCCCGCACCCTTCAATTAGTGGCCGATAGTTTGCGTTATTGGGTGCAAGAAATGCACGTTGACGGTTTCCGTTTTGATTTGGCTACAACTTTAGCTCGCACAGCTTCCGGCAACAATTACCGCACCCACTCCAGTTTTCTGGGAGTCTTAGCTCAAGATCCCGTTTTAAATCGCACTAAACTTATTGCCGAACCTTGGGATTGCGGCCCAGATGGTTATCAAGTAGGCAAATTCCCTAAAGGCTGGAGCGAATGGAACGGCGACTGGCGCGATACGGTGCGTCGTTTTTGGAAAGGAGACGGAGGTCTTTTAGGCAAAATGGCCTCCAAATTGAGCGGATCTAGCGATTTATATTGGAACAGAAGTCCTTTAGCCAGCGTAAACTTTGTAACAGCTCATGACGGTTTTACTTTGCATGATTTAGTTACTTACCAACAAAAGCGCAATCAAGCCAACGGTGAAGGCAATCGAGACGGTACCAACGACAATTACAACTGGAATTGCGGCTACGAGGGGCCTACTACCAATGAAGGCGTCATGAATTTGCGCTGGCGCCAAATGCGCAACTTTATTTTGACCATTTTGCTCAGCCAAGGCATCCCTATGCTCTTAGGTGGTGACGAAATTGCTCGTACCCAAAATGGAAACAATAACGCTTATTGCCAAGATAACGAAATATCCTATTACAACTGGAACATAAGTCCAAAACAACAGCAGCTTTTCAATTTTACTAAGTCTGTAATTAAATTGCGTCAAAAACATCCCTCTTTTAGACGTTCTACCTTCTTCCGCGGCCAAACTGAAAGCGGCGCCAAAGATGTGGTTTGGCTCAATTTAAACGGCAAGGAAATGCATGGCTCTGACTGGGATCAGCAAAGCTGCGGCGCTTTCGGTATGTATATCGACGGCGATTGGCTCGATGATTTGGACGAAAAATGTAATAAATTGAAAGATAGCTCTTTCTTATTACTTTTCAATAATGACATGTGTCCTCGAGAGTTTATTTTGCCTCAACCTAAACCATGGGCCCAATGGCAAGTAGTGATAAATACTTACAGTGATCCCAGTGTATACAAAGTAAATAAGTATTGTACTTTACCTCCCCATTCAGCCGCTGTCCTTGAGGAATGCCCCAGAACAGGCAATTTAGCATAAAAAAAATAAGACTGATAAGTCTAAAATATCGGAAAAAAACGTAGTTTCAATGTCTTAAAAAGACAAAACTACGTTTTTTTTATCGATGTGATCTCTTGCCCACAACAGGAAGGCTGCGATGTGATTATTCCTCTACCTTTAGTGCAATAAGTTAGGCAATCCAGTAGCAAAAATCTCCGGCAGCAATTATTGCCGGAGATTTTTCTTATTTTAGCAACAAATATATATAAAAAAATGCGTAAGCTAAAAATAAACAGAGCACTTGCTAAAGCACAATAATCCGACTCTATCCCCTACCCCAACATATTTGGATTATAAGTTCAAAATTTTTGCCATAATGTTAGACTACCTATATATAAAAAATTTAGATAAACATAACAACTAGTAGTGAATAACTCACAGACAGACTTTATAACCACCAGCTAAATATTAAACCAGCAAGCCTTCGGTATGTCATAAATGTGGATATATAGCAGCCACATAAAATAAAGAAAATACTATATATTGTATATATATAAACAATAAAACTAATTAAAGTTAACTAATTAAATTTAGTTCAATTGTTTCACGTGAAACATACCCCATATATTTTATGTTTCACGTGAAACATAAATATAAAAATGAGTATTATAGGCAACTTTTCTACACATTTAACATTGTGTGTAAATCTTAAAATAATAAACTAATCAGTGTTGTAACTACTATTTATAAACAATAATAAAAAAAGAGCTCCGTTCATAACAAACAGAGCTCCTAGCCCAAAAGATATATGTCTAAACTTTAGTTGACTTTAATCAACTCATAATCCATAGAGCCTATGCCAATTTTTTGAGCATGCTCGACACAACTGCGCCAATTGGTTACTGGAGCTGTTTTATAAAAGTGATCGCCACCTTCAACTTTGCTTTCAGCCAAAACGCTTCCCGGAATAGGTTGCTGTTTATTGACCATATCTGCGCAAGCTACATCTATAGCCACAGGGTCAGCAGAGGCAAACATACCTACATTAGGAACAATAGGTAAAGGATTGTCAGCGTGACAGTCACAAGTGGGAGTAATATCTACTGCCAAAGAAATATGGAAGTGAGGTCGTTTATCAATAACCGCTTTGCTATATTCAGCAATCTTGCGATTCATAATATCACTGGAATCGTAGCCATTAGCTTCAATAGCGTCGCGAGGGCAAATAGCCAAACAGCGACCGCAACCGACACACTTGTCATGGTCAATAAACATAACTTTGCCTTTGAGGGTCGGAGCATTGTGAGCACAAATTTTCTGACAGCGACGGCACCCAACACATAAACTCTCATTTACAGTAGGTTTGCCGGCACAATGCATATCCATTTTGCCAGCTCTGGAGCCTGAGCCCATGCCGATATTTTTCAGGGCGCCACCGAAACCAGCCATTTCATGTCCCTTAAAGTGGCTTAAGGAAATAAAAACGTCGGCATCCATAATAGCGCGGCCAATTTTAGCCTTTTTAATATATTCTCCGCCTTCTACCGGAACTTCAACTTCATCATTACCTTTGAGACCATCGGCTATAATATTATGTACTCCGGTAGTAATAACGCTATATCCGTTAAAATTGGCCGTATCCAAATGATCGAGTGCATTTTTGCGTCCACCAACATATAAAGTGTTGCAATCAGTCAAAAAAGGACGTCCGCCCAATTCTTTAATATAATCACATAAAACTCTGGCATAGTTGGGACGCAGAGCCGCTAAATTTCCGAACTCACCAAAGTGAGTTTTTATAGCTACAAAATGATCTTTTAAAGGAAGATCTTTTAAGCCTGATTTCTCTAAAAGGTGACGGAATTTTACCAATAAAGGTCTTTCCATACTGACAGACATGTCAGTAAAATAAACTTTAGATTTAGCCACAGTAACAATCCTCACTAAAGTGTAATTTTTATAGAAGTGAATCCACCTATTTAATACAATTTGGTAAAAGATAATTCTTTCCCTTGATAAGATTGTCCATATTTTGCCAATCGGAGCAAAAAAAGTTCTATTTATTCACAATATTCACAAGTTTTACACAGGCAGTGCATATATATTTTTATATTTATCTGAGTAGTGCACTTTTCCACAACTTTATACACATTTTTAGGTAATTATCTGTAGAAAATTTACCATACAAAAATTTTTTAGTTAAAAATAGCACAGTATAATTAGAATGTTTTTAGACTTATAAACGCTATAATAAGTATATATATAGAAAATTTATGGATATTTTATGTTATTTGTCAATATTTAGGATTGTGCACTTTAAAAATAGCCAAAGTTTATTACATTATTTTTGTAAGTTATCAACAATGTTAACAGTTTTTCCACAATACATTGCACTATTTTTGACAAAAAAAAGCACAGCCATTAACTTTGGCTGTGCTTACTGTGGAAAAAGTTGTCTTTAAAGTGGACTATGTTGAGGGATTCCCACTCGTCTGGGATAAGATTTTGGCGTAGGCTTAATTTTTCTTATAACACATATATGGCGCTCACGTCCGTAAAGTGTATAAGAAAATACTTCATCAACTTTGGCATGAAGCTTATCTAAAGCGTTAGCCGATTGCTCAATCTCTTCTTGAAATTTAACGCCTTTATAAGCTAAAAGACAACCATTCACTTTTAAAAGCGGAACGGCCAATTCAATCAAAGAAGGCAAGGCGGAAAGAGCTTTAGCAGTAACAAAATCAAGTTTACCACGCCAGTTATCACTGTGAGCAACATCTTCTATGCGCATAGGCAGAGCGTGAGCTTTGGCCTGAATGCCTAAATTAAGGATCTGTTCTTCAATCCAGGCTGACTTTCTGTTCTGAGACTCAACCATAATGAAAAATGATTCAGGACGTACTATAGCTAAAGGTATACCAGGCACACCAGCGCCGGAACCGATATCAGCAATACGCTGTTCTTCGCCTATATAAGGCATAGCTCCTAAGGAATCAACTATCAGCTCCCTAACTATATCTTCAGGACTTGTTAAAGCCGTAAGTCCCCTCTCGCTGCCATGCTCAAGCAAATTTTGTGCGAATTCGGCTAAGCGATCAAGCTCCTCTTCAGTAGCTTTTATTAAGGGATTATCTAT
This sequence comes from uncultured bacterium, assembly GCA_934636825.1. Lineage (GTDB taxonomy): Bacteria > Vulcanimicrobiota > Xenobia > Xenobiales > Xenobiaceae > Bruticola. Next base: position 317,224 of record CAKUBG010000001.1, read on the forward strand.
AGACTGTATGCCCTGTCGGATAAGCTCTTTCATTAAAATCTCCATAAATCCAACTAACTGTGGCTAACTACGGCTGCAGGAAGCCCCCAAAGACCAAATTGCGATCTAAGATTTCATCAGGTAAATAAAGCATTCGACAATTCTTTCCAGTTCTTCCTGATTTTTAAAGTGAAATTCCAATTTGCCTTTACCATCAGAACGGGAATTTAAACGTATGTCAGCGCCAAAGCTATAGCGAAGTTTCTCTAAAAGATCTCTCCATTCAGGAGAAAGAGGCTCTTTGACGGTGACAGTTTTCTTGTCAGAATGACTTTCTGCCGACTCTCCAGCGTCATTGCCAAGCCCTTTGAGCGTATTTACATACTCTTCAGTTTTGCGTACCGAAAGCTGCTCAGCTTTAGCATGTTCCCACGCTTCTATCTGGCGAACTTCGTCTTCAAGTGACAAAATAGCCCTGGCATGGCCGCTGGAAAGTATATTATTTTGCAAATCTTCCTTTATGGGAGTCGGCAAACTTAAAAGACGCAAAGAATTAGTAATATAAGGACGGCTTTTGCCAATGCGCTCAGCTAATTTATAATGAGAGAACTTAAATTCTCCAATCAAAAAAGAAAGTGCCTGAGCCTCTTCAATGGGATTTAAGTCCTGGCGTTGCAAATTTTCAACTAAAGCCAGCTCCAACATATCTTTATTAGTTAAATTGCGTACTATAGCCGGAATAGTTTTACGACCAATCATTTTGGCCGCCCTAAATCTGCGTTCACCTACAACAAGGCGATATCCCTCAGGCAACTTGGTAACAATGACAGGCTGAATAATACCATTAGCCTTTATAGAATCAGCTAACTCTTGCAAAGCGGATTCTTCAAAAACACGCCTTGGTTGCAGCGGATTTTGCAAAATATCGTCTATAGAAATTTCCTTAACTTCTAAATCCAAATCATTTTGCGAAGAAGAATCGACTTCTGCCTGGCGTTCAGCAGTCAATTTTGCGGAAGTAGAATTGTCCAAACCAATCAAGGACCTTTCGTCTGCTAAAAACTGAACTAACCACGACTTAAAAGTCGTAAGTTTCCCGATAAAAAAGTCTATTAAGACACAACATTACCAGGCTATCCCCGCAGTTCTTGCGGTTCCAAAATTCCTCTTGCATTCTTCCCTCTGTTTTTATTACCTGCCCAAGCTAAAAGAGTGAATAGATGAATGCATCCAAAGCTTATACCTATTGCCAGAGCTTCTAATTACGCATTTAAACTATATTAATTATTACATTTTTATATACAAAATTAATTATATTCACTCGATAATTGGCTATAACCAGTATTAAATCAAAAAAATAGACAATTCTAAATAACTACATAATAGTAAAATACAATGTCTAATTTTAATAAAAACTAACTTAGTGAAAGTAAATCCAATAACAGTTAGTTCTAACTTGCCTACTTATCGTATTTTTTTAACCTTATCAAGCCTATTTGACATGACTGACACAATGTCAGACATGCATATAATATTACTGACAAGAAAAATAAAATAGCTAGTGTACATTATATTGTATATTATTAAAAATAATAAACTATATATATTATTATCATTATAATGTCAGATATATTGTCAGTAATAATATGTATTCATACTGACATTTCATCGGACATTACTGACTATAAAATTTTACATTACAGACACATTACTGACTAAAGATAAAAAATGTCAGTACCATGTCTGTAATGCTCCTCCCCTACCCTACACAATGTCTGACATTATAAATGATATTGCTTAAATCCAAAGCAAACCACAAAAGCCCATTTGAAAGGGATCTAATCAAAGGCTCATGAAAGTTTGGGTTCGTTAAATTTTATTCGAGGTTAGAAACTTTCATGTCCTTAAAAAGAACTTTTTTCTTGTCAGCGACAGCCCTCTTGTGTCTGTCTTTAAACGCTTGCGGCCCCAACAATATGTCTGACACAAAAACTCCTCAAAACGAAACTTCACCGATAGCTCAAAGCACTCCTGAGCAAGCTCCGGCTGAAAAGGCAAAAGTGGATGAAAAATTATCTAAAGCTATAGCCCATCAACCCAATGCTGACAAAAAAGAATTGACAAAGTCAGGTTATTACCGACATCAAGGTCAGAAAATTACTGAAGGTGTCAGTAATGGTGACGAATGGCAATATATTGTCATGAATGATGACGCTTATAGAACTTTTGTCAATAATAATCCCAGCTGGTTCTCCCAAGACTTTAACTCTAAAGCTTGGGGAATTAGGCAAGCTCCCATGGGAAATATCATAAAAACGAGCAATTCTGAACTCGATCCTGCTACTCAAATCAGTTGGAATGACAATAGCAACAACTTGCTTTTGCGTCGTGTCTTCAATGTCAATGACCCGACCCTTTACAAAAACACGACCATGAATGTTTTTTATAACAATGACATGGATGTATATGTCAACAATATATTGGTCTATTCCGACAAAGGCAAAACTAAAAAAGCTACTGACACTTATACATCTGTCAAATTTGACAAAGCTCCTATTATTGTTAAGGGTGACAATATAATTTCTATTCACCTTAGAGGTACTGACAAAAATAAAGAATTTGACATGTCACTTACAAAAGCTGAGCCCCAAAAAGTTCAACCTGGCCCACCTAGCAAAGATGACAAAAATTCAAAAGATCAAAAGGCCCAAGTAAACACAAAGTCTAAAGAGACAACTCCTGACAAGAGTGCAACTAAGAAATAGTCATTGTTGTTACTGACATAAAAAATCCGGCCTTATTGATATGCATTCAAAATTATGAGTACATATCAGGGCCGGATTTTTTATTTAACATTATACTGACACATACGCTGTCAGTCAGACGTAACTTTGCGCAAATGGATCATCAAAGCATTTATATCTGAAGGTGAAATTCCAGAAATTCTTGAGGCTTGTCCTATGTTGTAAGGTTTAGTCCTGCTCAACTTTTCTACAGCTTCAGCTGACATACCAATGACAGATGAATAATCCATACTTTGACTAAGTCTGACATTTTCCAACTTGGCCATGCGATTGACTTCGCGCTGTTGTCTTTCTATATAACCTTCATAACGAATTGAGGCTTCAATTTTTTCACTTAAACGCAACTCGAAAGGCTTTAAACCTTCACATTGACGTATTAGTGACAAAGACACATCTTGCCGATGTAACAATTCAGATAAAGCCGGACCTGGTTCAATTTTACTGCCACAAGCCTGACTTAACTTGGTAGCTAAATCTAAGTTTAAATGCTTATGTCGCAACCTTTCAATTTCTTGTTGAGCCTGACATTGAAAAGACAGATATTTTTCCCAGCGCTTGTCACTGATAATGCCCATTTCTTTAGCTTGAGGTGTAAAGCGATCGTCAGCATTATCTTCGCGCAAAAGCAAACGATATTCGGCGCGGCTGGTATGCATACGGTAAGGCTCTTTAGTACCACGACAAACTAAGTCATCTATAAGTACTCCTATGTAACCTTGATCGCGACGCACAATAAAAGGCTCTTGGTTGTCAAGATATCTGGCAGCATTGAGACCGGCAATAAGTCCTTGGGCAGCTGCTTCTTCATAGCCGGAAGTGCCATTTATCTGGCCAGCCAAATATAATCCTTTAATATGTCTGACACCTAAAGAGAAGTCTAATTGTGTCGGTAATACGTAGTCATACTCTACGGCATAGCCCGGCCTGATAATTTCTGCTTTTTCTAAGCCGGGTAAACTATGCACCATAGCATACTGAACATCTAAAGGCATGCTAGTAGAAACGCCTTGTAAGTATATTTCTTTAGCGTTTATGCCTTCCGGCTCTAAAAAGACTAAATGAACTTTGCGATCGGGGAAACGAACAAACTTATCTTCCAACGAAGGGCAATAGCGAGGGCCTATACCGGTAATAGCTCCTGAACCATCGTAAAGAGGGGAGCGATCTAAATTGTTCATAACTGCCTGACGAGTCTCTTCCGTAGTGCGAGTTATATAACAATTGACAGTCGGTTTAGTGAAATCTGGATCAGGTGACATGTCAGAGAATTTCAAAGGTTCTGACGTACAAGGTAAAATGTCAAGACCGTCAATATTGACAGTGTCACGATGGAGCCGAGGACAAGTACCTGTCTTCAGACGTCCCAATTGCAATCCCAAATTGCGTAAAGAATGGCTCAAACCAAAAGCAGGAGCTTCGCCGGCCCGGCCTCCCGGTAAAGTAAACTTATCTAAATGTAAAGCGCCAGCCAAAAAAGTACCGGTACATATTACAATAGCTCCACACTCAATATTTAAGCCGGAAGCTGTCGTCAGTCCCTTTATCACATTATTGTCTGACACAATACTGACAACGGTATCAGCAATTACTGTCACATTGTCAGCTTCATGAATCGCTTTAACCATGCGCTGGTTATAAAGCGGCCTGTCAGCTTGAGCTCTCAAAGCCTGAACGGCTTGCCCTTTACCTGTATTAAGACGCCTTATATGAATAAAGACATCATCTATGGCGCGGCCCATCTCTCCACCCATAGCATCTATTTCTCTCACTAAATGAGATTTAGCCGGCCCTCCTATAGAAGGGTTACAGGGCATGACGCCTATCTTGAGAGGATTGGAAGTAATTATGGCTGTTCTGCAACCTAAACGATTGCAAACCAAAGCCGCTTCAATTCCGGCATGGCCACCGCCGATAATAGCTACGTCAAATTTTTGCATACAATCAAAAAATCTCCCTTAGAAAAAGCGAAGACCAAGTATTATTTGCCCAGACAGAATTTAGAAAAAACTCTATCTAAAATATCTTCACTGACATCATGTCCTGTCAGTTCATTCAAAGCTGTCAGACAATTGTGCAAATCTAAAAGCAAACAATCGCAAGGTAAGCTTGACTTGACACCTAAATCCAAATTCAGCAAAGCTTCTTTAACCTTTGTCAAAGCTTGACGCTGGCGCTGGTTCATACTTAAGGCAATTTTATCAGAGCTCAAAAGTGGACGGCACAACTGAGCGATACTTCTTTTCACATCTTCCAGACCGTCAGAAAACTTTAGGCTAGCTTGGCAAATATGTCTGAAATTAAAAGTTTCAGTAATGTATCCGGGAGTCAATTTTATGCCGCAATCACATTTATTTAAAACGACTAAAACCTTGAAATCATCGTTTTGTTTCGCTCTTTCGGCTATGTCTGACATATTTTTTTTAAAGTCAGACTCTATGTCAAGACTGCAATCAAGAACGATAACAGCCAATTCAGCCTTTTCTAAAGCTGCTTTAGTCTTCTTTATGCCTAATTGCTCTACCGGATCTTGAGCTTCATGCATTCCAGCTGTGTCTATTAAATGGAGCGTAACTCCGTCAACATAAACATAATCTTCCAGCTGATCTCTAGTGGTACCAGGATAAGGAGTTACCAAAGCTTTATCCTGACCTATAAGAGCATTCCACAAAGTAGATTTGCCTGCATTGGGGGGACCCACCAAAACGGTTTCTAGCCCTTCTGTCAAAGCGCGTCCTTCATTAGCTCTACAAAGTAACGAATCTGTAAGTTGAATAAATGTCTGACATTTATCTTTAATCAATGACACGTCAGAAGCAGCTATCTCGTCACCATAATCAATCTCAGCTTCATATTGGGCTATCAAATCCAAAATATCGCTTCGAAGCTTTTCTAAAGATTCAGAAAAAGCTCCGTTTAAGTTGTTGGCAGCTAGAACTACAGCATTCTTCGATTTGGCTTCTATTAAGCTCAAAACAGATTCAGCTTCTGCCAAATCTAATTTACCGGCCATAAAAGCTCTGTAAGTAAATTCTCCAGGCTGAGCTAAACGAGCTCCATGATATAAACATATATCTACAATTACACTAGCCAAAACACTGCCACCATGACAATGAATTTCGGCAACATCTTCGCCAGTATAAGAGTGGGGAGAAGGCATATAGACAGCTAAAGCTTTGTCTACCGTTTGACCATGCTCATCTATTATTTCGCAATAATACATGCGTCTAGCTTGCCAAACTTTTTGTTGACCGTTTTTGACAGCCATCTTAAGTATAGACAAAGCTTTAGAACCGCTAATACGCACAATGGCCACCCCTCCCAAACCTGGAGGAGTGGCCGTTGCTACAATTGTATCTAAAGGTGAATAATTCACTAATTGTAAACCTTTATCGAACCAAAGGCTTAATTACCACACAACGCTCAGGCTCTACGCCTTCTGAGTAAGTTTCTACAGTAGGATCACTGTGCAAGCATACGTGAATAATGCGTCTGTCACAGGCAGGCATAGGCTCAAGTACAATCTCTTGACCTTCACGAACAGCAATCAAAGCTTCTTCGTGAGCTTGAGCACGTAAGCTACACTCACGACGTTCGCGGTAGCCTTCGATATCTATAATAATCTTATGTTCTACTAGATCCTGACGGGAATTGATAACGCCGATAAGATATTGCAGAGCTTCCAAAGTAGCTCCGTGGCGACCAATCAAAACCCCCAAACCTTCGCCTTCTACGAAATATCTGGTGTGATCGCTGCGCTCTTCCCATTCAATATCCACATCTTCGAAACCCATGCGGGTAACGATTTCATAAAGAATATCGGCAATAGGATCATCGTCCTCGTCGAATTCATCAACAACTTCTAAGTTGTTTTCTTCGTAGTCTTTATCGTATGCCATCAGCTAAACCTCCCAAAACCGAACCTTTTGCTAATTGCCGCCTTTAACCGATTCTTTGCCTGCACTCTGGGCAGCTACTACAGTTTTTCCAGACAGAGACGATCTCATGATCGCCGCTTGCTGAACTATACCTAAAAGTGAGAATACGCTCCAATACATAATCAAAGCGCAAGGCCACCTATAAGCCCACATCATCCATGAAAACATGACGGTCATAATAATGGCCATTTGCTTCTGCTGACCAGCCGCTTGGGCATTAGAGTTGGGGGTAAGTCGCATAGACAGATACATGGTCAGACCATAGAAAAGGATCATGGGGAGATCGCGACCGGCTAAACTAGAAGCTAAATAATCGGGGAATAAATTCTGCAATGATCCAGGATAAATCCACATGAAGTAGGCATTTTCAAAGATACGCTGCTCCATCATAATGGCTCGCCAGATTGCAAACAAAATAGGCATCTGAATCAGCATAGGAAGACATCCGGCTAAGGGATTCACATTATGATCGCGCATGAATTCCATTTGCTTTTGCTGCAGCATTTGCTGATCGTCTTTGTAACGCTCTTGCAATTTTTGCAACTCAGGCTGAATTTCTTGCATTTCTTTCATGGACTGAAACTGCTGTTTAGTCGGAAGATAAAGAAAAAGCCTGACAATAACGGCAAAAATTACAATGGCTAATCCGTAGGAGCCTGTCACGCTCTCAATGCCTCGCAGCAAAACGAGCATCAAATTAGCAATAGAATCAATCATGGATAAAATACTCTCGCAGTCGATATTTAAGGAACCGGATCATCACCGCCGCGATTAAAAGGGTTGCATCTCAGTATTCTCCAGGCTCCCATAAGACCGCCACGCCAAAATCCATATTTGAGAATCGCTTGACGCGTATACTCAGAACAAGTGGGGCGAAATCGACATACAGCAGGAGTGTAACGAGAAATAAATTGATATCCCCTTATAAGAAGGTTTGCACCACGGGCGGCAAGGCTCGCTTTTACGGGCTCGCCGTTTCCGGGACTCTCTGAACTTCCTTGAGAATCCCGGCTTTGCGGCACAGACTCAGGAACTTCTTCTCCAGCTGAGTGAACTGAACAACAGCAGCTCCCTGACGGGCTAAAAGAATCACATCCCATTGAGTATCCAGCTTTCCTTCGTTCAAACGGTAGACTTCCCTAAGGCGCCTCTTAACCCGGTTACGCGCCACCGCTTTGCCAAACTTTTTACTCACACAAAAAGCAGCCCGCGGCTGGGAAAACTTGCCTTTAGAACGCTTAAGCGCGTAAATAACTACTTCTGAGGAACTTACAGAACTTCCATGCCGAAAAATACGATCAAAATCTTTCGACCTGGTTAAAGTTATCATTCCTTAATTAGGCGCAGATACGCTTGCGGCCTTTGGCACGACGACGAGCTAAAACGTTACGACCGGAAGAAGAGGCCATTCTAGCGAAAAATCCGTGCTTTACCTTTCTGTATTTGCGATGGGGCTGAAAAGTGCGCTTCATTATTTTAATTCCTCCAAAAAACTCAGAGCCGCTTCAAGCGTCTTTCCTGCCGAACCAACAAAAATACGGCAACTGCGCCGGCGGCTGTTTCAAAGTGACTCTGCTGTATTTTCAAGCCTTCAGAGAACACTAAAAAAACCCTAATACTAGAGCTATAGCAGTATAAAGCTCATTTGCAAGTTTGTCAAACAAATACATATAGTAAAAAACGATAAGAAAAAGTCGTTTTTTCCAACATATACACAGGTTATCAACAGCATATTTACTTAGACAAATCGAGTAAAATAGCCCAATAATTAAATAGTACAAAACAAAAAAATACTATTTTTGTAAAAACTACTGTGTATAAACTTAAGCACATATCATTTTAAGGTAAAAATACTTTGCAAATTGTGTAAAAAATTATGCAATCGTGTGGATAACTATACTAACACTCTACTTATTTTGTTAATAACTTGTTGACAATGTTGATAATTTTATCATTATAAACATGTTGTTCTATGTAAAAAATTCCGAAAACATAGTTTTTTTAGTTAGTTATCCACAGTTTAATAAGTTAATTTGTGGAAATGTTAATAAAATATCTATAAAACAGTTCATTAAAATTATTTTTTTCTAAAGGAAGAGAGAAAGCAGCTAAGAAAAACAGCCCGTTATTTGCCTAAAACTAAACGGCTGATTTCACTATATTTGCGAAATAAAACGCTCTGATCGAGTAAAATCAATGTCTACTGAAAACATATTTTTTCGTCAGAGTACTTTTCAACGGAGGATAAGTATGGCTAATCAAGCTGTTTCGGCTGAGTGCCTAAGTATTTTATGGCGCGAATTTTTATCCGAAACGGAAAGCCCTTTAAGCACCTTCTTAGAGCAATGTTCTCCCAAAGACTTAAACGGAGATACCTTAACTATAATTACTCCCAATAAGTTTATGAGAGATTTTCTAAAAAAAGCAGATCGACTCGAACGTATACTGGCTTCATTAAAAGCTTGCTTTAACAGTGACTCTATAAAGATAGAGTTTGTGATAGGTCAAGTAGAAGTTAGCAACGATAAATCAGATCTTTCTAAAGAAAAAGAAAACGCAAATGACAAAAAAGACGACATTGCGGAATTACCTCCCATAATCAAAAAGAAAGAAACAGATAAGGAAGTAAAAAGCCAAATAAAAGCTGAACCAAAAGCGGAAGCTCAAATTTCAGCTTCTCTTAAAAATGGCAAAAATGCAGAGTGGAACAGTAATCTTCAAGAAAACTTATTATTCGAAAACTTCGTTACCAGTTCCAATAACAGCATAGCTGCCGCTACAGCCAAAGCAGTAGCACAGTCACCAGGCGTTATCTACAACCCCTTGTTTTTCTACTCCGGAGTAGGATTAGGAAAAACTCATCTGATTAACGCTATCGGTAACAGCATAGTTAAGACTAACCCTAATTTGAAAGTACTCTATACGTCAGCAGAGCAATTCACCAATGAATTTATGGAATCTCTGGCTTCAGGAACTAATCAGCGTTTTCGCGATAAGTTTCGCAATGTAGACGTTCTTTTAATAGACGATATACACTTTATTATTGGCAAGCCCGGAACTCAAGAAGAACTATTCCAAACTATAGATACTTTAAAACGCTCTAATAGGCAGATAGTTATTTCCAGTGATTGTCCCCCAAAACAAATGAATACGGTTATGAGCAGATTACGCAGCCGTTTTGAATGGGGCATGATTGCTGATATACAGCCTCCGGACCTCGATACTAGAGTCGCTATTTTAAGACAAAAAGCAGCCAGTCTGGATAAAAGTATCAATGACAGCATTCTAAATTACATCGCTTCAGAATTCGATTCTAATATCCGTGAACTCGAAGGAGCTTTAATTCGCGTCATTACTTACTGCAGCATTATGAAAAAAGACCTAACATTAGATAATGCTAAAGAAGCTCTTAAAGAACTTTTGAATCATAACAAAGATAAAAAAGTCGACATTAACGAGATAAAGAAAGTAGTGTGCGAATATTTTCAAATTTCTGAAAAAGATTTAATTAGCTCCAGACGCGATCAAAGAATCGTCAAACCTAGACAACTAGCCATGTATCTATGCAAAGAAATGGTACCTGGAGCTAGCTATCCAGAAATAGGAGCTCAATTTGGCGGACGAGATCACACTACAGTAATCCATGCTTATAGAAAAGTCGAAACCAATTTAGATGACGAGCTCTACAAAATCCCGCTAAATAACTTAAAAGAAAGACTTAAATAATTATTCATCAACACGCTGTTAATAAACAGTTGATCATTTGTTTATAAGTAAATGAATGTAACTGTGAATTACCTGTTAATATCAGCTTGAAAACTTTACACAGCCAAACAAGGCAGTATAAAGGTAGGAAAAGTTAAAAAAGTTCAAGCGGTTTTGAGTAACTTTTCAACACAAAAAAAGTGAAAGAAAATACCATTAAAAAGGAAACTGTAAAGGATATTAACAGAATTAACAGCCCCTACTACTACTACTACTAATTTAAAAATATTAAAGGAGATAAGGAAATGCACATAAGTTGTGAAAGAAATTTACTAAAAAATGCAATTGACCAAGTATCAAAAGCTATATCGAGCAAACAAGCTCTACCTATTCTTGGCCATATACTTTTTGAAGCCAATGATAACAAACTTAAATTGACAGCCTCTTCATTAGATATAGGTATCACTTGCATTATACCTATCGAAGAATTGAGAGAAGAAGGCAGCACAACATGCTCAGCTAAAGTAATAGCTAATATAGTAAATAGCTTACCTCAAGGTCTTATCAACTTAGACACAGATTCTAGTATAAATTCTGAGCTGACTGTTAGTAATGAATCTTCTACTTTCAAAGTAATGACTCTGCCCAGCGAAGAATTTCCTAAGAGTATTAAACCTCAAAATTGCAGTAGCATTAGCATGACTGCTGAAGAGTTTTGCTCGATTATAAATAAAGTTACTATTGCGGTAGCCAATTCCAATGAGACTAGACCATCTATGTTAGGTGTTTCTATGTCTTTTACTCCCAATGAAATTATTTTTGCTTCCACAGATGGTAAAAGATTATCTAAATTAACCGTTCATTATGAAAATGCCAATACTGAAACGCAACAAATTATCGTTCCCGGCAAACCTTTAAGCGAACTTTCTAAAATTTTGGATAAAGAGCAAAATTTAGATATTCACTATAGCAAAACTCATATTTTCGTAGCTTCAGACAATATGAGCTTTTTCTGTAAACTTTTAGATACTAGTTTCCCTGACTATGAAAGAGTAATTCCCAAAACTTTTAAATCAACTTGTAAAGTAGGACGTGAGAGTTTCATGGCTACTATCAGACGTGTAATGATTATGGCCAAAGATAAGGATATTCCTGATGTCATAAAGTTCTCTTTTGATAGTGATTCTATTTTGCTTACTTCTGAAACCAACAGCGTAGGTAGCGCTGAAGAGAGAATTGGGGCTATCTATCAAGGTGAACCTTTAGATATTGCTTTTAATGGAAATTACATTTTGGATGTTTTGAGAGTTTTAGAAAACGAAGAAATAGTCGTTCAACTTCAAGACAACAAAAGTAGCATAGCTGTTAAAGAAGATGAGAACGATTCAAGTTTCATTTACATTTGTATGCCAGTTCGTACCCGCTAATTGAGGCGATTTTCCCAAATAATCAAACTTCTTGATTTATACAATTTTGAATGTTAGAATGTTTGGGAAATTTTGCGCTGGTAGCTCAATGGATAGAGCGTCGGTCTCCGGAGCCGAAGGCTGTAGGTTCGATCCCTATCCGGCGCACCACAGAAGGCCGTTTATTCGTAAGCGGTCTTTTTTTGTGCCAAAAATAAAATTATTAAGTGAAAAAGAGAAATGAATAACGAGCTGATAAATTCTCCGGAATATTGGATGGAAAAAGCTTTAGAAGAAGCTTATTTAGCTAAAAACAAGCTAGAAATACCAGTAGGCGCAGTAGTAGTAAAGGATGGGCATATCATTGGACGTGGCCACAACTTACGTGAAAAGGATAGAGATATTTTTTCTCACGCTGAAATAAATGCTATTAAGGAAGCATGTAATTTTCTTAATGACTGGCGTTTGGAAAATTGCGATATTTACGTAACTTTAGAACCTTGCCCTATGTGTTCGGGTACTATTTTACAAGCTAAATTGAGAAGAGTTTTTTTTGGAGCTTACAATGAAAGAGAAGGATGCGGAGGTTCTGTTGTTAACCTTTTAGACTATCCAGGTATGAGTTGGCAAACAGAATGCTGGGGAGGAATTATGCAAAAAGATTGCAGCGATTTACTGAAAAAATTCGCAGCGGAGATAAGAAATATTCGTCGGCATTGACAAATCTTTTTTGTTGTATGATAATTATTCAGCTTGTATATTTGGAGAGATGGCAGAGTCCGGTTGAATGCACTCGACTCGAAATCGAGCAGGCGGGCGAAAACTCGTCTCGGGGGTTCGAATCCCTTTCTCTCCGCCACAAGCGTAGTTAAAGTACCTCTTGTAAAAACAAGGGGTATTTTTTTTGATTTTTTTTAGGGAATACTCTTGCATTACATTAGAAAATGTGTTATAAAATTACCGCACAACGGCACGGAGAGATGGCTGAGTTGGTTGAAAGCGCACGATTGGAAGTCGTGTAAGCGGGCTTAAACCCGCTTCAAGAGTTCGAATCTCTTTCTCTCCGCCATATAAGTTTTCTGGCAGAATTCCTTCGATGGTTTGTCCGTTGGAGGAATTGTGTTAATTTTTCGAAACCTAGGCCCCATTCAATTGGAGAGCTATGAACCAGGTCAGGTGCGGAAGCAAGCAGCCTTAAGTAGATTCGCCAATGTGAAGTGGTTAGCCTAGGTTTCGATCTTTTTAAAGCATCTTTTATAGATTAAAAAACTTATCAGCAAAATTTCAATACAGTATTTCTGACAAATATTCTTTATTGTCTGACATTTATTGTAGACATGTCAGTAATATATGATATATAATGTCAGACGTGGAGAGAAAATATTGTCTGACATTTGCTAAATAATGTCAGAATTCAATATGTGGAGTTGAAATATGGCTGGTAAAAGCGGTATTAGCAAAGGCTTTGTTGTAAAGCTTATTTTTAGGGATCATTCTATTAATTTTAGAGTTAACTTATTTACTGTTTCCCTAATGCTTTTTATGTTTGGTTTTTTGGCTTTTGGCGTCAATAGTTGGTATGAGAATAAAGTCAATAATTACAATTGCCATATAAGTGAGTTAGAAAAATCAAATTTACAATATCGTAATGCTTTAGCTCTGAAAGAAAGAGAAAACCAGCAAATTATTACCCTGGCCCAAAATCGCTTTGAAGAATTGTGTAACCAAATAGAAGATCAGGATAATGCTATAAAGAAGATCAACAAGACTGTAGGAAAAAAAAACAGCTCTAGGAAGAGTTTGCGCGGAGCTCGTCTTGGTGTCAGACATGTCAGCCTAGATTTGAAATTAAAATATAAAAGTTTGATTGACATAGTGTCAGACAGAAATACTGACATAACTAAGTTGAAAGCGGCAGCCAAGAAGTATCGTCAATCTTTAGAAGCTGAGAGAAAAGCTTTAGTAATGAGCAAAGTTCCTTCTATGTGGCCTGTGCGAGGAGAAATTTCTTCTGATTTTGGAAGCCGCTTTCACCCTGTTTATGGTTATTCTAGATTTCATTCTGGTTTAGATATAGCCGCCCCCAGTGGTTTACCTATTGTGGCTACAGCGGCTGGCAGTGTTACTTATTCAGGTTGGATGCAAGGCTATGGCTATGCTGTAGAAGTAGATCATGGAAATGGTTTAAAAACTCTCTACGCTCACTGTTCTCAAGTGTTGGTACAAAACGGCCAATACGTTCAAGCTGGCCAGAAAGTTGCTTTGGTAGGAAGTACCGGTGTTTCTACTGGACCTCATTGCCATTATGAAGTGTTAAAAAATGGCAACCCTGTTAACCCTATTCCCTATTTGTAAGTGAAAATAGTTATATAGCTGCTTTGTTAGCTAGTGTCAGTAATTATTACTGACACTAGCTTTTTTTATGTCTGACATATGTCAGGCACAAAAGTAAAAGGTAAACAAGAAAAAATCCTTGAATAGCAAGTGCAAAGTAGTTTGTGAGATAGCGAAAAGTGGCTGTAATTCTTCCTCCTTACCAAGAAGACGATCGTATGCTTTCAGGCTTAGCTTATCCGCTGTGGCCTTTTGTATGTCCCATTATTTTAATGGGAGAAAAGAAGCATGAACCTTTTGTTCATTTTCATGCTATTCAAGCTTTAGCTTTAGGAGTTATTTCCTTAGCAGCTGCGATAGTTGTTTCTATAGTTACTTTTTTGCTTCTTTGGCTTTTGCCGTCTTCATTTGTAACTTTTTCCGGTTTTGTGGGCTTAACCGTATTTTTAGTACTCACTTTTGCTTTTCTCTTTTGGTTTTCAGTTATTATTTATATAGCTTGGCAAGCTAGCTCAGGAAATTTTTTACGTTTACCTTTTTTAGGCCAATGGGCTGAAGAAAAAATGCAAACAAATTTAGGTATAACTGAGGCTGATTATGCCACCACCATAATAGGGGAAAAGCGAGAAGTAAAAATAGATCCTTTTGATTATGAAGCTGCTTTGGAAAGTGCTGCTCGGGCTGGTGACAATTATGCCAAGTCTGAGCTTGAAGCTGCTAATGGCCCAGAATATACAGAGTCGGAAGTAGTTGGCGATCCTGAAAGCATCGAATATTCGCGTCGCGGTTCTGGTGATATTTCAGAATATTTGCAACCGGAAAGTGCGGTTGGTGGTGCTTCTGAAGCCAATAAGGCTCCTTTGCGAACTCAGCAGCCTGTGGCGGCAGCTCCTGCTAGGGGAGGGTTCAGACCTTTAACTCCTCAGCCTGGTCGTCATCCTCTTGCTCAAAATGCACCTCCGAAGCCTAAGCCAATCGTACCTCCAACAGCTCCTTCTGAGCAAAACGAATTTAAGCCACTATCTACTACGATTATGCGCGAAAGTGCACCTAAACAAGCTGCAAACGGCGCGGGAGTACGCTTTAATAGTGATTTTTCTACTCCTACGCCAACCGGTGCAGAGATGCCTTATCGGCAGCCTCAGCCTAATAGGAACCAGGGTTATACTTCTGATCGTCCATACCCTCCGGGATCTCGTCCGGCCGTTGGTCAGCGTGATGGCTTTAATCCAGGTTTACCTACCAGAACACAAGCCGAAAGGGCTCCTGTTTCTCAACAACCTCCTTCAGGTGAACCTGATTTTACTCCTGGTATTATTAGTAGGCCCGCAGTCAGACAGTCTAAGCGATCTTTCCAATGGAATGAATTAGACAACGGGCAGTAAGTTCTTAAAATTTAATTTTCGTCGTTTTTTTCGCCATTATCAGCGGCAAAGTGAATTATGCTGTCTGAAAAGTATATTCTGGACAAACGCGGATGTAAGGCTTTTTTTACATCCGTGTCAGTTAATTCATAAACAGGTTTATCACTAACCGAACTAGCCAATTCTATTATGGCGCCTTTTAAATCGTCAGGTAGGGCAGATCCTTCGCTGAGTCGATTTATTTCTTTCCATATTTCTGCACGTTTTTGAGAATTGAAGCTATTCTTTATATCTATATATTGATAATCCATTAAAGGTTGAAGTTTGGCCTTTTCCAATTCCGAGTTTATGCTTTCTTTGGAAGCTGCGCTATTTACATTTAGTTTGCTGACCGTTATTGCTTTTGTAGAAATGTTTTCTTCGTTTTGGCAATTGAAACATAAAGGATCTGTTGAATAGGTGGGCATATGACACTTTGGGCAAAGCTTGGCTCCGTTTTTAAGAGCAGCTCTTTTGGATAAAATGACAGTTTTTAAAAATGTTTGGAATGATTTTTTTAAGTTCTCGTCTTTAATATGTTCAGAAGCTTTGTCAACTTGTTCTTCTTCATCGTTGCTGACAACTAAATCTTTTTGCACATAATTCAGTATTGAGTTCTTTTTCTTCTTATAAATAGAATTTACTTTGCCTACGTAAGTACGTATCTTTTTGAAACCGTACTTATGGCCCAGTTTATTAACAATATAAAGCTGTTGCAACTGTAGTTCTTGAGCCCAACTGCTATTTGAGCATACCACTAAAAGATAAGCTTCCCCTTGAGGGCCATTTTCATTTTTTATACAACAAGGCGAAGAGTTCATAGCTATAGCTTTACCTACTGCTTGAGCCCAATCTATTCTGAGACTAAGCAAGGCAATTTTATCTTTCTGACCGTTATTAACAGCTAACCATTTAAAAAACTCTTTATCGCTGATTTGCTGCATTATAAGCCTCCTATTGCAAAAAAGTTTGTCAATTTTTTATGTCAATTGTCTTGTACCTTTACACAAAATAAAGCTTTGGGCAAGTTCGCAAGCGGCTTAACTTTTTACAAGCTACTTTTTTTCAGTTTACTCATTTTTATTTAGTTTTAAGTAACAAAAAAATTAACTGAAGCTATTGAGAGTAGCATTATACAAATGCAAGGGATCATCTCTGAAAATCGAAAACGAGAGATTATGTATGTAGATCGGATAAAGTTAAAGAATTTTCGCAATTACGATATTTTAGAATTTAAGCCCGGTTTAGGGCTCAATATGCTTATAGGCAAAAACGCTCAGGGAAAAACTAATTTTTTAGAAGCGTTGAATATTTTGGCTTCTACTAAAAGTTTCAGAGTACGCAGCGAAGCCGAGTTAATAAAATGGCAAACCGATCATGCCGAAATTGACGCTGATTTTTTTACTGAAGAAGGAAAAAAAAGGCGTTTAACTGTACGCTGGGCTTATAATCCTCTTTCTAAAGTTTTGGAACGACGCATACTTATCGATGGCAATATTGTCAAACGTTTGAGTGATTTTTTAGGTGAAGTACCTCTAACTTTATTTATTCCCGGAGATTTGGCTTTAATTCAGGGTGGGCCAATTTTACGTCGTCGCTTAATGGATGTGTTGCTATGTAAAGTGTCTGATCTTTACTGCACTCATTTAATAAATTATCGTCATGTATTGCGCCAACGCAATAAATTTTTACATGTTCGTGTTAAAGGTAGTGGTTCCGAGGCTTATTTAACTGAAGCCGATCGCAGCTATTTGCATATTTGGGATGAACAACTAAAGAAATTGGGAGCCGAGATAACTTATTATCGTTTACTAATTTTAGCTTATTTGCAAGCAGTAGTTGGAAAAATTTACTCTCTGTTATCTGCTGATAAAGGTTGTAAATTAAGTCTAACTTATCAAAGTCGCTTGGGAAAAAATAATTTAACTGAGATTAATCAGATTTTAGCTGAAAAGGCGGCCGTTTTGCAAAATACCAATTTGGCTAATATTAGGGAAATTGATTTAAATTTAGAGCTTGATTCCCAACTTTTACATAAAATCGAGGAGCTTTTTTCTGCTTCTTTGCAAAGGAACAACAGAAGTGAGCTGTCTTTTCGTTCTACTCAAGTAGGCCCTCATCGTGATGATTTCAGCATTGAAGTTTTGGGACATAATTTAAAAATGTTCGGCTCTCAAGGGCAGCATCGTAGTGTAGCTTTAGCTTTGCGTTTAGCAGAAGCTAGAATTATGAGTTTAGTTAGACATGAAGAATCGATAGTTCTTTTGGATGATTGTTTTTCCGAATTGGATAAAAATCGACAAGAAATTTTACTCGATTATTTGGGAAATTTAGGACAAGTATTTTTGACAGCCGCAGTATCAGCCGATTTTTCTGCAGCTTTTCAAAATATCAGAGAAGTAAGTTATTTTAATGTAGAGTCTGGCACGATAAAACCGATAGAGTAAAAAAAGGATTTATATTTATGAAAATTGTTCAATTTACCGATTGTTATTTTCCGACTATCAATGGAGTTTGCTCTTCCATTAAAAGTTTAGTTTTCGGCTTAGCCAAAATGAATCATGAAATATTGGTGATAGCCCCTTCAGTTCCGGTTAAATCGAACAATTCTTCTATTGAAAACGATTCGAATAAAGGAAATTCGCACGAGAAAAATATAAAATTCATTTATCTTCCTTCTGTGGTAATGCCGCAATTAAAGGACAATCGTATAGGTTTTCCTTGGCCTTGGAAAACTTGGTCAGAAATTAAAAAATTTTCTCCTGACCTTATACATATCCATACTCCTGGAACTGTAGGCTTAATGGGACTTATTTATGCTAAGTTATTTAAAGTTCCTTATATGTTTACTCACCATACGCTTTTTGAAGAGTATTTAACTTATTTTCCGCTCCCTGGTGCTTTAAGTAAAAAGATTATTCTGACTTGGATGAGACTTTTTTGGAATAATAGCTTTTTAGTAGTGGCTCCTAGTCGCAAAGTAAGCCAACGTCTTTTAGAGCAAGGATGTAAAGCTCCGTTTAAAGTTATTCCCAGTGGTTTGCATTTGGATTCTTTCAGAAATGGGCAGCGTGATAAACTTCAAAAAGAATTAAATTTGTCTGACAAACCTTTTCTTTATGTGGGCAGAGTGGCTTACGAAAAGTCTATAGATTTTATTATCGAAGCTTTTTCCGTATTCGTTGACAAGCTTAAAACTGAAGGTATATCGACAGATAAAAACGCCAAAAATTTGCCCCATTTAGTTATAATAGGCGATGGGCCTGCCAGAGCCGATTTAGAAAAATTGGTTGAGAATAAAGCTCTTTCATCGTTAGTTCATTTTTTAGGTTGGAGAAAGAGAGAAGAACTTAAAGATTATTACGCTTCTTCTTTAGCTTTTTTATTTGCTTCTGAAACAGAAACTCAGGGACTAGTAGTAGCTGAAGCTGAAGCGGCCGACTTACCGGTCATAGCTATAAAAGCTAGCGGAGTTGATGAAGCTTTACCTCCGGAAGACAATTTAAGTGTCGACAGCGGCCAAACCGAAAAATTTGTTGAGTATATGTACGAACTTTGGAAAGATAGAAAAAAAGCCCAAGAGATGGGTTTAGCAGCTTCTCAATTTATAGAAAACAATTTTTCTGAAAAAACAGTTTTAGTCACATATGAAGATGTGTATAACTCTTTGCAGCGTACCAAAAACTAGTAGTTTTTCTACAGAGTATAAGTCTTAAATTAAGGTGAAAAAGAGGAAAACAGCAGGATAAAGGCGCCTAAAAAAGAATCCCCTAAAGTTGATTATTCCTGCGAATTTTGGGCGTTTTCAAAAGTTTTGCAAATTAAGCTCAACCGATAAAAACTGCGACTTAAACCGTCTGTCAGGATTGGAGTGGTGGATCAAAGTGGCATTAAAAGAAACATTTTTAGAGCGGGCAGGGCTGTTAGGTTGTATCTTGCCTACAGTAGTAGGGGGAGTCATCTTTTCCGCTTTAGGATGGTGGCTTATGGTTCCCAGCAGTGAGTCGGAATATTTAGAGGGAGCTGCTGGAAGTATAGGCTTTTTAGCTGTACTTATCGGTTTTTGTATAGGTAGCGTGCTGGGATTCGTTGTAGCTTTTACTATAGACTATCTCAAGAGTCGAGCCGAAGAACAAGAAGAATTTTAGGTAGTTGTTAGTTTACTTTTTACTCAAACTATAAATGCTGAAATTTAGTTGACAAGAGAATATTTTGGACTCTGTTTTTACAAATAGGCATTTTTTCTTTAGTATTTTTGGAGGTTTTTTTAGATGGATTCCACTGAACATGCGGCCTTTGAGGCAACTACTCTCGGCAGCGACGAGGAATATAAGGTCGAATCTGTGGAGACCAGCGCACCCGAAGCTGAAGTTGTCACTGAAGAGTATGACGAAAACGAAATTCAGGTCTTGAAAGGTCTGGAAGGCGTGCGCTTGCGTCCCGGTATGTATATCGGAGATACCGGCGTTCGCGGTTTGCACCACATTGTCTTTGAAGTTGTAGATAATGCTATAGATGAAACTTTAGCTGGAGCTTGCGATCATATAGAAGTTGTTCTCAAGCGTGATGGTTCGGTTAGTGTTGCCGACAATGGTCGAGGAATACCCACTGGCATCCATCCTCAGGCAGGTATTCCCACTTTGCAACTGGTTATGACTCAACTTCATGCCGGCGGAAAATTTAATGGCAAAGGTTACAAAGTTTCCGGCGGTTTGCATGGTGTAGGCGTATCCGTCACCAATGCTCTTTCGTTGCGTTTAGAAGTAGAAGTTTACCGTGAGGGTAAGCGTTTTGTACAAGATTTCTCTCGTGGCGAAATTGTGGGAGATATGCGTGTCTATGAAGGCGAAGAGGGACGTACCGGCACTAAGGTAACTTTACTTCCCGATCCCGAGATTTTTACCGAAACTACAAGTTTTTCTTTTGAAAAACTCAGCGAGAGATTGCGTGAGCTTTCTTTCCTCAATCGTGGTCTAACTATCGATATAAGTGAAGAAGCAACTGGTAAAGCACACCATTTCCATTATCCTGATGGTATTCGTCAATATGTAAATTACCTCAGTGAAGGCAAAGAACCCTTACATACTCCTTTCTATATAGATAGAAGTGTCAAATTTGCTGATGGTGAAATTGGCCCGGTCGATGTTGAATTGGTGCTTCAATATAACAAGTCTTACAAAGAAGATTTTTATTCTTTTGCCAACAATATCAATACCTATGAAGGTGGCAGCCACGTCACCGGTTTCCGCAATGCCTTGACACGTATCACTAATAGCGTAGTGCGCAAACGCGGTTGGTTAAAAGATAAAGATGAGAATTTCAGTGGCGAAGATGTACGCGAAGGCTTGTGCGCCATTCTTTCAGTAAAATTGCCCAATCCTCAGTTTGAGAGTCAAACTAAAATTTCTTTACTTAATCCTGAAGTTCGCCAAGCTGTCGACAATATTATGGATGAGTTCTATACCGCTTATTTGGAAGAAAATCCCGATGTAGCCAGAACCATCTTTGAAAAATGCCAATCGGCCAAAAATGCTCGCGACGCTGCTCGCCGTGCCCGTGAAAATGTACGTCGCAAGAGCGTATTGGAAACTTGTTCTCTGCCCGGAAAATTAGCTGATTGCTCTAGTAAAGATCCTTCTGAATGTGAATTGTTTATTGTAGAAGGAGACTCGGCCGGCGGCTCAGCCAAAGAAGGACGCGAGCGTCGTTTCCAAGCTATTTTACCTTTGCGAGGTAAGATCCTCAACGTCGAAAAAGCTCGTCTAAACAAGATGCTTGATAATGATGTTATTAAGTCTATGATTGCGGCTTTAGGTACAGGCATAGGTGAAGATTTTGCTATCGAAAAATTGCGCTATCACAAATTGGTCATTATGACCGATGCCGATGTCGATGGAGCTCATATTCGCACTTTGTTGCTGACCTTTTTCTATCGTCAAATGCGCGAACTTATTGAAGGAGGCCATATTTATGTAGCTCAACCTCCTTTATATTTGCTCACTAAAGGCAAACGTCGTGAATATGTCTATTCGGATCAAGAGTGTGAAGCTATGACTGCCGAAATGGGCGATAAGGTGGAGATCCAGCGCTATAAAGGTTTGGGAGAAATGAATGCTGAGCAGCTTTGGGATACAACTATGGATCCGGAGCACAGGGTTATGAAGCAAGTAAAATTGGAAGACGCTGTTGAAGCTGACAGAATATTTTCCGTGCTAATGGGCGATGAAGTAAAACCTCGTCGTGAGTTTATTATTAAGTATGCTCGCGAAGTTAAAAACTTAGATATTTAGTTTGTAAGCCTCAAAATTCTAAGGAGAACTCATGGAAAATAGAATTGCCGTTACTCCGGCCCCTATTGAAGATGAAATGAAAGAGGCTTATGTCGATTACGCTATGAGCGTAATCGTAGCCAGGGCTCTTCCCGATGCCCGCGACGGTTTTAAGCCTGTACATAGACGCATTCTCTATACTATGTTTGAGGAGCATATTACTCCTGATCGCAAATTCCGCAAATCGGCAGCTACTGTAGGTAATGTAATTGCTCGTTATCATCCCCATGGTGACTCTGCAGTTTACGATGCTATGGTGCGTTTGGCTCAACCTTTTAATATGCGTTATCCCTTGGTATGGCCTCAAGGAAACTTCGGTTCCGTCGATGGCGATCCGGCAGCTAGTATGCGTTATACGGAAGCTAAGCTTTCTCGCATAGCTATGGAAACTGTGCGCGATTTAGGTAAAGATACCGTAGATTGGCGCCCCAACTTCGATAATTCTACCCAAGAGCCAGAAGTTTTACCTTTAGTTATTCCTAATTTACTTATCAATGGCTCAGAAGGCATAGCCGTGGGTATGTCTTGTCGTATTCCTCCGCACAATTTGGGGGAAGTTATCGATGGTTGTATTGCTCTTATTAAAGATGAAAATATAAGCACCGAAGCTTTGATGGAATATATCAAAGGGCCGGATTTTCCCACTGGTGCTTTGATTGTTGGCAATGCCGGTATTAAAAAAGCTTATACTTCTGGTAGAGGCAAGATTTTATTACGTTCAGTTACTCATCGTGAAGAAATAGATGGACGTACCGCTATAGTTGTCGATGAAATTCCTTATATGGTCAATAAAGCCGCTTTGGTTGAAAGAGCTGCTCAGGCTATCAAGGATAAAAAGATTAGTGGCGTCTACGATTTGCGTGATGAGTCAAGTCGCAAAGGATTGCGTATAGTTTTTGAGCTCAAAAAGAAAGCCGATCCTGAACAAACAGAGCGCGAATTATTTACTCACACCAACTTAGAGACAACTTATGGAATTATTATATTAGCTTTAGTAGACAACGCTCCCAAGATTCTGAGCTTGAAAGAAGCGCTCAATTGCTTTATTGACCACCGCTTCAGCGTTGTTACTAGACGTACTGAATATGACTTGGCTAAAGCTAAGGCCAGAATCCATATTGTGGAAGGCTTATTAGTTGCTTTAGCTCACATTCATGAGATTATTGCACTCATAAAGGCTTCTTCTTCCGTAGATGAAGCCAGAGCAGCGCTTAAGGATCGGTATTCTTTCAGCGATATTCAAGTTCAAGCTATTCTGGATATGCGTTTGCAAAAACTTACCCATTTGGAACATGACAAACTTGAAGATGAAAAGAATCAGCTTCTGAAAACTATTGAATTTTTGGAAGGCCTTTTAAGCAATCATGACAAGATGAGTCAAGTTATAGTCAATGAGCTTTTAGACGTTAAAGCCCGCTATCAAGATGAGCGGCGTACTCGCATTGTCAATTTCGATAATACTTTGCTCGAAGAAGAAATAGAGCTTAAAGAAAAAGCCGAACAAGATGAAAATTTCGTCTCAGAAGATATTTCTTCCGATAACAATGAGGCAGATAATGAGCTAAATTCTGCAGAAGAAGATGTTGAGAGCGAGAGTTAAGGATTAGTTGGTTATGGAAGAAAAACGCCAGAAGATAGTTTCTATGCCTATTGAAGAGGGCATGAAAGAAGCTTATGTAGATTACGCTATGAGCGTTATTATAGCCAGAGCTCTTCCCGATGTGCGCGACGGTTTTAAACCTGTACACAGGCGCATTATCTATACTATGTTTGAAGAGCGCATAACTCCTGATAAGAAATTTCGCAAGTCAGCTTCTACTGTAGGAAATGTTCTGGCTCGCTATCATCCTCATGGAGACTCTTCCGTATACGATGCTATGGTGCGTTTGGCTCAGCCTTTTAATATGCGTTATCCGCTGGTAGCTCCGCAAGGAAACTTTGGTTCTATTGATGGAGATTCGCCGGCTCATATGCGCTATACGGAAGCCAAATTGGCCCGTATTTCCATGGAAATGATCCGTGATTTAGGAAAAAATACGGTTGATTGGCGTCCCAACTTTGACAACTCCACCCAGGAACCGGTAGTTTTACCCGCTCTTTTGCCCAATTTAATTATTAACGGTTCTGAAGGTATTGCCGTAGGTATGGCTACAAAAATACCTCCGCACAATTTGCGTGAAGTTATCAATGGTATTTTGGCTTACTTAGATAATCCGGAAATTAGTTTAGATGAGCTTATGCTTTATATTCCCGGTCCGGATTTTCCCACTGGAGCTGTAATTTGTGGCCAAAATGGTATTCGCGATGCCTATTTGTCGGGACGTGGCAGTATAAAAGTGCGTTCGGTAACTTCTTTTGAAGAAGTGCGCCCTGGCAAGCAAGCTATTATTGTTACTGAAATTCCTTATCAGGTGAATAAGGCCAGAATGGTCGAAGAAATTGCCGCCAAAGTAAACGACGGAACCTTGACTGGCATTACCGATTTGCGTGACGAGTCTAGCCGCAAAGGCATTCGTATTGTGATAGAACTGGCTGCTAATGCCAATGCTAAGGTTGTCCTCAATCGTTTGTTGACTCATACTCGCTTGCAATCAAATTACAGCGTTATTATGTTGGCTTTGGTCAATGACGTTCCGCGTTTGCTCACTTTGAAAGAAGTTTTGTCTTGCTATATTGAGCACAGGCGCAGCGTGGTGCGCAGACGTACTCAGTACGAACTTGACAAAGCTTTGGCTCGCGATCATATTGTCCAAGCTATTTTAGAATCTCTCAATCATATCGATGAAATAATAGAGCTGATTGAAAATTCTTCCGACGCTGATAGAGCCAGAATCAGTTTAATGGAACGCTACAATTTTAGTGAGATTCAGGCCCAGGCTATTTTGGATATGCGTTTGCAAAAACTGACCGGCTTAGAATACGAGAAGTTTTCGGCAGAGCATGACAACTTACTCAAAACTATCGCTTATTGCCAAGGTCTTTTAGCTGACGTACACAAGTTAGATGGCGTTATAAAAGATGAATTGTTGCAAGTTCAAGCTCGCTACTCCGACGCTAGAAGGACACGTATTCTTTCTTCAGAGGGTGAAGAAATCGATATCGAAGATTTGATCAGCAACGAGCAAATGGTAGTCACTATTTCTGGTAGTGGCTATGCTAAGCGTGTCAGTCTCTCCCAATACAGAATTCAAGGACGAGGAGGCCGCGGACGTAGTTCTCTCAAGTTGAAAGCTGACGACTCTTTAGAGCAGCTCTTTACTTGTCGAGCTCATGACGTATTGCTTTTCTTTACCAACAAAGCCAGAGTTTATCGCTTGAAAGTTTACGAATTGCCCAGCAATAAGCGAGCTTCCATGGGCACTGCCTTAGTCAATTTGCTAAGTTTGGAACCCTGTGAAAAAGTTGTGGCTGTAATTCCTTTAGAATCTTCGCTCACTCAGGGTAGTATTGTTACCATTACAAACTACGGCTATGTAAAGAGAACTTCTTTAAGTCAGTTTTTGCGTGTCCCTTCTAAAGGCAAAAAAGCTCTTATTATAAGAGAAGGCGACGAGTTAGCTACAGCCATATACTCAGCCTCAGGCTTGGAAGAAAACGTTGATTCTGGTGAAGTTGCTGAAGCAGAAGTTGATGACGATTCTTTACTTGAGTCCGAGTCAGCTCAAGATTCGAAAGTTGAAACCGAATTTGAAGAAAATGAAGACGATAATGTCTCTAGCGGACATTCACTCTTTATTGTTACTAAGAATGGTCGCGTCTTGCGCTTCTCAGAAGAATCAGTACGCCAACAGGGACGAACTGCTATAGGTGTTAAGAGTATATCTTTGCGCACTGAAGATAAAATAGCCGCTTTGGCTTCCGATACTCACGGCAATGAATTAGTAATTATTACCGAAAATGGCTTTGGCAAGCGCATGAAGCTTGACGAATTTAACGTCAAAGGCAGACGCGGTCAAGGTGTGATAGGCATAACTATAAATGAGAAGATTGGCCCTGTAGCTGCTGCTCTTATGGTGGGAGCGCAGGATCAGATTATGATTTCTACTTCTCAAGGTGTAGTGGTGCGTATTTCCGTAAAAGGTATCGGTTTGCGCCATCGCAGTGCCGGCGGTGTCAAAGTTATCAATGTTGCCGAAGGAGACAAAGTAATTAGAGCTTCTTATGTAGTAACTAAGGATGAAGACGAAGATCAAATTCCTCTTGAAGAAGAACTTGAGGGAGTTACTGCCTTAGGTACGGAAAATTCGCAAGAATCTCTCGATGAAGCTGACGAGGCTCTTCATGAAGGCGAAGCTTATGATGATTTTTATGAGAATTTGCCGGAAGAGAGCTTTTCCGAATCGGAAGAAGATTCTTCAGAGGAAGACTGAAAAAGCAGCCCTAGTCGATAGTTTCTAACAATCGTTTTTCTTATAAGAGCGCTGCTACAGCGCTCTTATTTTTTTGTGTGGAGTTTATAATTTCGGCAAAGACAATGTATAAAGATAACTCTTTTTCATCGGAAGTCCGTTCGGAAATTACTCACAGTCATCCTAAAATGTGCTGCCGTCGCTATATTTTGGCTGCTTTTATGGAATCTGCCAGAACTTACCAAGTTTATGATGGCTCGGTTTTACGTTTTAATTCGTTAGATGTGGCCGGTTTTGCTATTAAAATTTTGCGCAGCTTTGATTTAGAATTTTTGTGGACTCGTTCAGCTTCTCCGTCAAGTGAAGAAAATGAGCAAGCAAATGTCGGAGAAAAATGTCACTATATTATAAAGTTGATGGAAGAGCCAAAACTTGGCAGAATTAAACGTTGTTTGCAATTTCTTCGAGAAGATTTGCTGGATTTAGCTGATACTGAACGAGATTTGCGTTTTTGGGTTTCGCCTGTCGGTCAAGCTAAAATTGACTTGAGCGCTGACGAAAGCAGTAAGAATGAGAGCAGTCTTGCTGGAGGTAAGACTTTAACTTTAAATTTATGTTGTCGTCGCCATTGGTTGAGTGGGCTGTTTCTGACTTTTGGCTCAATAAGCGATCCGCATAAGGAGTATTGTTTAGAGTTGGCTTTACCAAGCCATGCTTTAGCTGAAAAAGCATCTGTTTGTCTGAGGCTTGACGGAGTAAAGCCTTCTATAAGCAAACGGCGCCGAACTTGGGTAGTAGCTTTAAAAAGAGCTTCCGACATAGCAGAAACTTTAAGTATTATGGGAGCAAATTCGGCAAGGCTAAACTTTGAGGAAGTTTTGGCTCTGAAAGAAACGCGCAACGATGTCAGAAGACGAGTAAATGCCGAGAGTGCCAATATGGCACGCTCTAGTTTAGCGTCTGTACGCCAAATAGGCTGTTTGCGTTTGTTGCAAAGAGAAGGAGTTTTGACTTCTTTGCCTCTAGATTTGCAAAATATAGCTTTGGCTAGATTGGATAATCCGGAAGCTTCTTTGCGCGAATTGGGAGCTATGTTTGAGCCTAGCATTCCTCGCACGACCTTGAGTCGCAAATTGGCTAAGTTAGAAGCGCTCAGTAAAGAACTGGGTGAGCCTAGTTCAGAAGATTTTGAAATTATCTGACATTTGCGTGGCTGCTCTAATTAAGCAAAGGAAGAGCAGAAAAAATGCTAGAAAAACAGTACCAAGATGACTATTTCTTTAAATAAATGTTTGTCTGAAATGATAAAAGCCGACGGATCGGATTTGCTTCTTTCTTCTGGATATCCGCCGGCTGTACGTCTTTACGGCCGTTTAGTACCTCTAAGTATGCCTGCCGTAGAGTCCGAAGAAATTGATGAAATTTTAAAAGAGGCTCTCACTGAATTAGAATATGAGCGCTTCCAAAATGAGTGCCATTTAGATTTTGCCTACGAAGAAGATGTGGAAGAGATTGGCCCGACGCGCTTTCGCTGCAATACATATATTCAAAGTCGCGGCTTGTCTGTTGTTTTTAGACTCATTCCCTGGACTCCGCCAACTATTGAAGAGTTGAACTTGCCGGAACAAATAGCCTCTTTAACTACCAACCGAAATGGTTTGGTTTTAGTTACCGGGCCTGCCGGTTGTGGTAAAACTAGCACTTTGGCAGCCATGTGCCGTTATATAAATGACAATCGGGCTGTACATATGATTACGATAGAAGATCCTATTGAATATGTGCATACCAACAACATGGCCATGATAGTGCAACGTCAGGTTGGTGTTCATGTTTACAATTTTCAACGTGCTTTGACAGCAGCCTTGCGCGAAGATCCCGACGTTATTGTTATTGGGGAATTGCGCGACTTGGAAACTATTCAATTGGCAATAACGGCTGCCGAGACTGGTCACTTGGTTTTAGGCACTATGCACACTACTTCGGCTACTCACACTATAAATCGCGTTATAAGTGCTTTCCCCGCCACGCAGCAATGGCAAGTGCGCACGATGTTGGCTGATAGTTTGAATGCTGTAATTTCACAGCAACTTTTGCCAAAAGCTGACGGCAAAGGTTTGGTACCGGCTGTAGAAATGATGCTCAATACCGAGGCTATAGCTAATATTATTCGTGAAAATAAGTGCCATCAGTTGGTGGGTATCATTGAAGCGGCCGCCAATAAAGGTATGCGTTTAATGGATAACGAGTTGTTGCGTTTGGTAGAAGAAGGCAAAGTCGACTACCAAGAAGCGCTCAATCGTGGCCATGATAAGAAAGAATTAGGTTCGCGTTTAGATTTAAGTCGCAATAGGGGGCGTTTTTAAGATATGCTGACTTTGGAAAAGTTGTTGCGCCAGGCTGTGGAAAAAGGTGCTTCCGATTTGCACATTCAGGAAAACAGCCGTCCCGCTTTACGTATTCAAGGCAAAATCCACTTTCTAGATATTGATGAACTCGATGACGAAACTGTGGCCGATATGATTTTGCCCCTGATGAATGAGGAAGATTATCAAACTTTTCTCACTATGGGAGACGTCGATTTTGCCTATAATTGTCCCGGTTTATCGCGCTTTAGGGTCAACGCCTTTAACCATTACGGCGGACGCGGAGCCGTTTTTCGCGTAATTCCCAACGAAATACCTACTTTGAGCAAGTTAGGTTTGCCACAAGTTCTCAAGAATATTGCCGAATCTACCAAAGGTCTTGTGTTGGTTACCGGCCCAACCGGTTGTGGAAAGTCCACCACTTTGGCCGCTATGCTCAACCATATCAACTGTACTCGCACAGATCATATTATTACTGTTGAAGATCCTATTGAATTTATCCACCCTATTGCCAAATCGTTTTTGGAACAACGCGAACTAGGTCGACATGCTCATAATTTTGCTGACGCTTTAAAAGCTTCTTTGCGTGAATCTCCTGATGTGCTTATGGTTGGTGAGATGCGCGATTTAGATACTATAAGCCAGGCTTTACGCGCAGCCGAAACGGGCCATTTAGTGCTGGCTACTTTACACACCAGTTCTGTAGCTCAGACTTTAGCTCGCATAGTAGATGTGTTTCCTCCTGAGGAACAGCCCCAGGTTAGATCTTTGCTTTCCGGATCGCTCAAAGCTATCGTTTGTCAACAGCTTGTTCCCAGATGTAACGGTGGCGGGCGAGTAGCGGCTATGGAAATAATGCTCATGAATAGCAGTATGTCAGGTATTATTCGTGAAGGAAAAACTTCGCAAATTCGCAGTTTCTTAATGATGGGACGCTCCGAAGGTATGCAAACTTTAGATTTGCATTTAGCTTACTTATTGCATACCAGGCAAATTTCCATGAGCGTGGCCGAAGAATATTGTACTGATATTGAGGTTATAAAATACCACGATCAGCTTTTTGAAGACTAAAATTAACTTAGTGTAGACAGAGATGGAGCAAGAAGGAAAATTCTGTCAGTTGCGCCATATTTGCCGTTTTTGGCTTTTAGTTGTGGCTGAAGTAATCCGCAATTTTATTAGGGATGATTGTACCTTTTTGGCAGCAGGCATAGCTTTTTATGCTTTCCTTTCGCTCTTTCCCATGTGTTTAGTTTTAGTATCTTTTTTTAGTTGGATTTTTTCCATAGATTGGATCCATCAGCAAGTTATCACCGGCTTTTCTCAAATAAGCTCAGTTTCTTTGAAAGAATCTGGCGGTTTGGCCTATACAGTAGGACTGATTCAACAACTAATGCCTGCTACCAGCGAATGGGTAGAAAAAGAATTATCTGTTTTAGCCGATCATATTGGGCGCAATGTGATTATTTCTGTTATTTTGGGCTTATGGTCAGGTCGCCATATGTTTGTGTCTATGGAGTATAGTTTGCACCGTGTTTGGAATATGACTAATAGGCGCAACTGGTTTTCCAGCAATTTGGTAAGCATGTATCTTATTTTAGTTACCGGTTTAGCTTTTATAGCGCTTCTAACTTTTACCGGCTTAATGACTTTGGTGCAAAATGTTATCTCCAGCTTTGCTTTACCTTCATTTCTGGGTTTTTCTTTAGATCAGGCTTTAGTTTGGAATTGGATAGTCTCTTGGATATTTGTACCTTTGGGGGCCAGTGTGCTGTTTTTAATGATGTATCGATTGTTACCGGCTGAATCTTTGCCTGTAGGTTACTTAATTCCGGGAGCCGTTTTTTCGGGCATAGCTTGGAAATTGTCCAGTTTGGCCTATTTAGAATATGGCGTTCGCTTCGGTCAAGTATCAGCTTTTTATGGATCTATTTGGTATTTAGTAGGTCTAATGACATGGCTTTATATTGTGGCTATCGTGTTTTTACTGGGAGCTGAAGTGGTTTATGCTTATGCTTATCAGCAAGAATTGCGCAGTGGTCAGCGCGTTTTGCCAGAGTAAATTTTGTTATTCTTTCACTACTAATCTGATTTCAATCCCGCACCACACATAGTTATCAAACAATCCGATATAGGACCGTACAAACGGCAGTATTCTAAGTAGGCTGCATAGTTGGCTGCTGTGGTGTGCTCACAATATATGCCTTTAGCAGCTAAAGTATTTCTTGCCGATAATATTTTATCTTCAGGAGCATGTACAAAGCTAATTTTATACTTTCTACTTATTTCTAAAATTTCGCGCCCTCTTTTGGGCTTACCTATAGCTATACCTTCTGCCATAGTAGGTTTAGGTGTTACAGAGGCCGGAAGTAAGCAATGACATTGCATGGCTTGAAACAAAGGATCGCAATTCTGGCTTTGCAAAGCGATAATTTGTGGCATTTGATCTATCATGCCGCTGTGTACTAAATGTTCTAAAGCTGATACTGTTCCCAGAAACAGAGTGCCATTCCCAACAGGAATAACTAAATAGTGCGGAATTCGCTTAAGTTGTTCGAAAACTTCGTATATATAGGTTTTTGTGCCTTCATAAAATAATGGATTGTAAACGTGATTTGCGTAGTAAATTCCTTCTTTCTCAACTTTTTCTCTGCATACTTCGGCACAATTGTCTCGATTGCCGGGGACAACTGTGCACTTTGCTCCATGAGCTCTAATCATGGAAATTTTTTTGGGAGAAGTGTTTTCGGGAACAAATATCTCACATTCAATATTGGCTCTTGCGCAATAGGCTGCTATAGAGTTTCCGGCATTTCCACTACTATCTTGGGCAACTTTGGTAACTCCGATAGATTTACAATGAGAAACTAGTACCACCGCACCTCGATCTTTAAAAGAAAGAGTTGGCATAAAATAATCCATTTTGAGGAGAACATCATTATTTAAACGTACAATTGGCGTCATACCTTCACCCAATGAAACATTGCGCCAACTTTCGTCAGTCAGAGCCATAAACTTACGGTAGCGGAATAGGCTCCATTCTTTTTGATCAATATCATTTAAAGCAAATTTAGGTGGCTGGAAATCAAGTTTCCATAAACCGCCACAGCGGCATTTCGATCTTAATGAATTGATGCTCTCTCTATTTCCGCATTCTGAGCAAATATAACGCATAATCCCTTCACTCTCAGTAAAAAAACGTTTACTTTGCCATTAGTGATATTGATAGGATTGTACTTTACCAGTTTATACATGACAAGGATTTACAGTTCAGTTAGCAAAATCGGCCGGGTCTTCAGCAATAAGTTTTAAGTGAGGTGGCAAAAAAGCTATGCCAGAAAATACCGTTACCGACTATTCGAATAAGAACAACTGGTTGGCTTATCCCCAAGAAATAATTCATCCTGCCGATACGATCTATCTTTGTCCTACTTGCTATGCCCCAACAGAAGCTAATGCCCCTCTAATTTGTGATATAAACGACTCTTCTTTACGCACTAATGCGAAAAAATATGAGCGTTTGCAAGCTTCTGTTTTTACAAAATCTACTAATGTTTTTATACCGCTTTATCGCCAATGCAATGCTTTTAGTGCAGGTAAACTCAGCAAGCAAGAAGAGCTTAAGTTGTACGAAGGTGCTCCAAGAGAAGATATTTTTGCTGCTTTAGATTATTATTTTACCCATGTGAATAACGGCAGGCCTTTCATTTTAGCCGGTCACTCACAGGGTTCTTTAATGGCTCTCTATGTTTTGACTCTCTATTTTGCCAAGCACCAAGATTATTATAAGCGTATGGTTGCCGCTTATGTAATTGGTTTTGGCGTATTTGATGCCATCCTCCAAAGTTGTCCTTTCCTTAAAATGGCTCAAGGTGCCGATGATATTGGGGTTATTATTTCTTACAATACAGAAGGACCGGAAAACCTACAGGCAAAGAGCGTGCTTCTCTCTCCGGGAACAAGAGCTATCAATCCTTTGAACTGGCGCACCGATGATACTTATGCTCCTTTAAGCCTCAATAAAGGCTCGTTGCATATGGATAAGGGAGGTCATTGTGAAATAGGCGCTCCTTTGGCTGATGCTCAACTTTGTTTGGAACGAGGCACCGTTATTTGTCGCAGCTTGGAAAATCCCAAGGCCTACTATTCACGTCACGTATCCAGTTTTGGGCCGGCCAGTTTCCATTCTTTAGACTATAGCTTTTACTATGTAAATCTTCAGGAAAATATTGCTTTAAGGTTGAGTAAATATTTTGAAAAAAATGCTCAAAACTAAGGCTCAATAACTAAGAGCCCTGCAGAAATATTTTGGTTCAGCAGGGCTCTTAGCTATTTTTGCTAGTGCAAACAAACGTATTTATAAGATACTCAGCCAGAAAACCCACGGTCTT
Organism: uncultured bacterium; assembly: GCA_934636825.1. Classification (GTDB taxonomy): domain Bacteria; phylum Vulcanimicrobiota; class Xenobia; order Xenobiales; family Xenobiaceae; genus Bruticola. The sequence continues at coordinate 350,222 of CAKUBG010000001.1, forward strand.
TAGACCGTGGGATGAATGGCGTCAATTTTGGACGAAATACAC
>CAKUBG010000002.1 GCA_934636825.1 uncultured bacterium
TGTTTTCAAAACTTTGCTTAGTTGCTCGTCGCAACTGCTCGAGTATATTACCGCTAAGTGCCTACCCTGTCAAGCACCTACACGCAAAAATGTGCAAAAATTTTACGCAATGCATTTTTACGCAATGCATGTTAGTGCAAAATTTATAGCCTCGGTGCCTAGTTCGTTATATCCCTCCTCGAAAGATCGCTAACGCTAAAGTTTTCTCCGGTGGATATAACGAACGTTTTGGTGGCTATAAATTTCATTTACGCCAGCGCTTTTGCTAGCGCAGTATCGTTACACTTACTGCGCCACGTTTTTATGCTTATAGCTTGTTCATTTCATAGCAAGCGGACATTTTATAAGCAGTTGCGGAGGTAAGGTTCAGGTGCTCAAAGTCTCCGTTTCTCAGGTTTGTTGGCTGCGTTTACGCCTATAGCAAGCTACAGGCGTATGAAAGCCTTTCGCTTTGCTATAGGCTAAACTCCGCTTTAAATTTGCCGAAACAGAGCCTTTCAGTGTTTGTAGGTTTCGTCCAAAGCTTCCGGCCTAGATTGCCGGCGTCTGCTCGTAAACGAGCAGCCATACCGGCAATTGGCCGAAGCTAAGGACTACACTATGTTCGTTTGTGCTATGCATGCACAGGCGTAGTTTTTTAACCAACAGGCGGAGACAGTGGTGATGGAAGGCGCAGAACATTGGACGCGCTGTAAAGCGCGGTCCAGTTCAAGCCTGGAAGAGCCGCTGGTGGAGCTAGCCAACATGAACATGAGCCCGCAGCCTAAACTTATAGCGAAATTTTTTCACCATATCGGTAGCGCAGGCCTCTGGCCGCCAGGCCAGTGAAGCCGGAGCGTAGATATGGTAAAAAATGCAGCTAACACAAAATGGCTAACTGGCGGGCGGAACACTATCAACGTCGCTAACATAAAAAACTACGCAACCAAAATAAGTAAGCGAACATGCTGACAATATCAAAGCTAAGGAACTATAACGTCTCCTAGATCAACGAAACTCTATTTGCCTTTGACAAAAGTTTGCTAAGCGCGTAAAAATGTCGCTTGAAAAGCGACCAAAGCCCTACTGTAATATGCTACCATAGGCCTAACAAATGACAGGATGGTATTTTCATGAGACATACAACAGAACTGGTTTTTATTCTGGATCGCAGCGGCTCTATGTCTGGGTTGGAGAGAGACACCATCGGCGGATTCAACTCCATGATTGCCAAGCAGAAGAAGGAAGCAGGCGAAGCGCTGGTTTCCACGGTGCTATTCAACCACAAAAGCGTGGTTATCCATGATCGTCTGCCGCTGGAGGAAGTACCACCCATGATCGAAGGAGAGTATTTAACCAGTGGCTACACGGCGCTGCTGGATGCCGTGGGCGGAGCAATTCACCACATTGGCAACATTCATAAATATGCCCGCCCGGAAGATGTACCGGAAAGGACGATATTTATTATCATCACTGACGGTTGCGAAAACGCCAGCCAATGCTATGACTATGAGACAGTACAGCACATGATCCAGCGGCAAAAGAAAAAGTACGGCTGGGAGTTCCTGTTTCTGGGTGCCAACATCGACGCAGCAGAAGAAGCTGCTCGCCTTGGCATCGACGCCGACCGTGCTGTGAACTACAAGTGTGACGAGATTGGCACGGCCTTAAACTACGAGGTCATCAGTGAAGCAGTGCGCAACATCCGCAGCACTAGCACCCTCGACGCTGATTGGAAGCGCCGCATCGACGAGGATGTGCAAAAGCGAGGTAGATGAGAACAGCATTATGGCACGATTTTAGACGACATTGTGGGCGGCTCCTATGAGTTTCGCAACCATACCGGCAATTGGCCAAAGCTAAGGACTACACTACGTTCGTTTGTGTTTAGCGTGTTCATTTCATAACTAGCGAACATTTAATTGCCAGCGCTTTTGTTGGCGCAGCATTGTTACACTTGCCACGCCATGTTTTTGTGCTTATAGCTCGTTCATTTCATAGCAAGCGATTATTTTGTAAGCAGTTGCGAAAGTAAGGTACAGGTGCTCAAAGTTTCCGTTTCTCGGGTCTCATTGGCTGCGTTTACGCCTATAGCAAGCTACAGGCATAGAAAAGCCTTTCGCTTTGCTATAGGCTAAACTCCGCTTATTTGTTCTGAAACAGAAACTTTTAATGTTTGTAGGTTGCGTCCAAGGCTTTCGGCGTAAATGGGCCGCTATGGCCTCTTATAGGAAACAAGTAGCCATACGGCCTCCCGCCAAAGCCAAGGACTACACCGAGTTCGTTTGTGTTTAGCGCGTTTGCGCTGCGCACATGCAAGCGTAGTTTTAATCAACACAAGCCCGCAAGCCAAAACTTACACTAAATAGCTAACAGGCGGGCGGAACACTATCAGCGTTTCTAAGCTGAAAAACTACGCAACCAAACATGTTACGCAATGCATGTTAGTGCAAAATTTATAGCCTCGTTGCCTAGTTCGTTATATCCCTCCTCGAAAACGTCGCTGACGCGAAAAGTTTTCTCCGGTGGGCATAACGAACGTTTTGGCGGCTATAAATTTTATTTACGCTCGCCATAATAACAAAACTAATTAGTGAAGATCAAACTCATCTAAATTTAAGCTTTTGCTATTTTCCTCAATGGCGCTGGCAATTTCAGCAGGTATGCCCTGTTTGGCGTTAGCCTCAACGGAAAAAGTAAGGTTAAGGTCACAATCTTCCAAATTTACCAAGTCATAAACAATATTGTCCAAAATTTTCTTCACAACCTGGTTACAGCAATTGGGATCGATCTTGCTTACAAAAGCATACAGATTTGTTTTAAGAGGCTCGCGCTTTTCTGTTTCAAGAGGCTTTGTAAAATTGGCAGAGTTAGAATTAGAGCACGTAGCGCTACAATTTGAGGTATAGCCGCTGGCAATAGTCTTGAAGCTTTGTTGCTCACTTTTGACTTTCTCCGCTGTCTCTTCTTCAGCTTGGCGCTGCAGACGTGCTTTTTCTGCGGGTACCAGCAAATCGTCTAGGCTAATAGTGTCAATCTTCTCTGCAAATTTTAAGCCTTTAAAATAGCCTTTTTCATCTTGGCTACTGGCTATAGCAAAACAGCCAGAAGCTACACCTTCTTTAAGGCAATCTTCCAAAACTTTATAATTAGCCAGCCTTTGCATATAGCAATAAGTGCACAATTGGCTCCAAGCCTGCCTTACAGTAATAACCGAACTATCATCACCGTTTTTAGCAAATAAATCCAATACTTCTTCGCGGAAAAAAATTGGATTCCATCTTGTAATTACAAGTTCGTCATCTTTCAGTTTACGCACAACTTTGTCAATAAGTTTGCCGCTACCTAAATTGTAAGGATGCCAAGTAATCTCCGTTTGTTTTTCACCTTGTTTGGTAGAAGGAACAAGCAACCAACGATAGGTTTCTTTTAGGCAACTGTCAATATTGTCACTGTAAGTTTCAATCCTTTGTTTGACCTCTTTTTGCTGGTTTTTATCTAAATTCAGCTCTTTATCTTCTTGAATCGATTTCCAAGCTAAATAAGTTACTACAGCAGATTTTAAGGTAGGATAATTGCCTTTATCAGGAGCTAAAAAGACCAACATATTTTGGTTGGTACGATTTCCGCTGCCTCTAGTTTTTAGTAAACTATCTAAAATTTCAAAAAGCTCACTATTTACAGCAGCCTTGTCCCTACTTGTCGACTCGTAGTTATTGTAGGCACAATTTAAACCTAAGATAACTAAACGGATATCAGGGCTATCGTTAACATCTGCAGAAGACTCAGGACAAATATGCAAACCTCCCAAAGGCTCTTCTTGGTGCTGCGATTTGCGCAAGCGCGACGTTATTTCAGATTGAATGTCGACAGAATCTATTTTACTCCCTCGCTCGCGAGCCAACTTTTGTAAAGTAGGATGGACGTCATACCAGTATCGCTCACTAGAGCAATATAAATAGGACGACTCTTCACGCAAAGCACTTAAAACATCATTAAAAGTGGATATTTGCTGTCCAGGCTGGACAGTTGCCAAATAAAGACGCTTTTTGTCTAGGCCGCGCACCCCTTGAGAGCCGGCTTTAGGAGCGCTGCCTAACATGATGGCGCAAGCTACTTTTTGGGCCGCTTTAATTTGTTTGTAACGCCAATCCTTCTGGTCTATCTTATAAGGTAGAGAATTTTTGCCATCAACGTCAGAATGAATAATAGAAGACCAACTCTCTCCGTCAGGAAGATATTTTACCATTTCGTCGCCGACAGTTTTGTCGCCGAAAGCTACTGTACCTGGCATAATCATGGGGCTAGGATCTTGATCTTCACTAAGTTTATGAATTAAAGCGGCCATAAAGCGCAACACTCCACGCGTGCGCTGGAAATTAGGTAAAGCGGCCCAATCATTGTACAAAATATCGAATAATTCAGGGTGGATAGGATAACAATCAAGCAATCGCTTGTCATAATCGGCTTCTTTAGTTTCTAGCGGAAATTGCTCATTTTGCTCGCTATACATAGCAGCGAAACGGCGGCAAATATTTTCTTTGGCATCTTCGTCAGCACATTTAGAGAAAAGACGGCGACGCACTACCTCAAAGCCTTCTTGAGCTCCAATAGGCTTCCAAATAGACTCTACACGGCCAAAGTAATGCTCAATTGTTCTTAAAGCTTCGCGACCGCCCTCGCCCACTAGTTCTCTTTCTGATTCTGGCAAAGAAGCCACTACTAAGCTATTTTTACTAGCTTTCACCGCTTCGGTAAGCTCTTGCACAAAAGTCATCAAATTTTCGAAAGTGCCGGCCGGAAGATCGTTTTTTTTATAAATTTTTCTTGCATAAGCAACCAATTCATCAATAAGAATTAAGCAAGGGCCGCAAGTATCGAAAATTTCGCACAAAGTAGAGCTGCCAGGGGAAATGCTCTTTAAATCGCTTGCTTTGATAAGATTGTAAAGCTCACTATTGCCAGAAGCTTTGGCCAATTGGTAGACCATTTCGCCCCATAAGGTTTTAACAGTAATGCCGGAAATATCTGTTGGACGTTTAGGCTTAGTTGGATCTAAAGCTGTACCAACTAAAACGGCTACATTAACTTTGGGTAATTGCTCCAAGCCAGCTTCTTCTAAGATAGGCTTTAAGGTGGGCAGCTTTTCCGCAGCAACTTTACCTTGCAACATATGATATAAGGCCAGCATAGTGTGAGTTTTTCCCCCGCCAAAAGCTGTTTTCAGTTGAATAACCGGATCGCCATCTTGTCCAGTTACTCTTTTAAGAGCTTGCACCAGCAACTTTTTCATACTCTCGGTAATGTAGGTTCTTTCAAAGAACATTACTGGATCTCGGTATTCGAAAGCGCCTTTTCCATCGGCAATTTGTTGTAAGTCAACAGCAAATTCGGCAGTTTTATATTTCCCGCTCACAACATCTGGGTGAGGTACCATAACTTCTCGCCAGCTGGGTAAATAATTGCTGGTAACAGTATTATCCTTTTCACCCTCAGCTTTATTTACTGTCGCAACTTTACTTTCAACTTCGGCAGCGGGCGCTTCAGGGATGGCTTTTTGCTCGGGCGCATTTCTGTATCGCATATCGCGCAAAATTTCTCTGATTTTTTCGGCACTTTCATCATCAAAAATTTCGCACACTCTGGCCATAGTATCCAGAGCCCGTTCCATGTCGTCATCTTTCATGGGGTTGCCGTTTTGGTGAGCAATACCATTGCGAGTATCTAATAATTCGTTGACATAGGAGCGATATCTTTTGCTTCCGAATTTCTGCCTAAAGACGTCCGCCCACTTTATATCAATAATTTTTAAGCAAGCAGCAAAATCTAGAGAATCTACCAATTCAGCATATTCTCCAGTAGCTGGCAAACTGTAATTAGATCGGCTCAAACTCTCTAGAACTACGGACCACCAGCCGCTTTGACCGTATACTTTTTCTAGTGTTTGAGCGACAAAAGCAGCCAACATGGGATGCATAATGTTGAAAGCTTTAGTAATTACTACATTATTGTCTTCTTTAGTTTCCATGGCTGCTCTCCTTTAAAACATAGTGCCTTGATCGGCTTTAGCTTGCTTTTTCAAGCTGTCGGCTTTAGCGCTAATTTGTAACCAAGACATAATTAAAGAGTTGTAAGCTAAAGCGTCTTGGTTCCAGCCCTGGCGTTCGGCAATAGTATAGAGGCGATAGGCCAGCTCCTTAGCGTTGGTTGCTTTGGTATTTGTAGCTACAATTTGCGCACATTGGACTATGCCGCCTTCTTGTAAAGCTTTGGCTAGCTTCTGGCAAATTGTCCAGCCGCAGTCGTTGGAGCTGACTTTTAGTTCCATGGCCGAGCGATCTACTAAACAAACTTTGCCTTTTTCAGCTTTAATGACGCTGCCTTTTATTAAATTATCTAAAGATATATTTTTGGCTTTAGCTAAAACTTCCGCTTCACCAAAAGGCAGCTCCTTAAAAGCATATTGAGAGTAAATATCTACACAGAAACGGCTGGCCGAATCGAGTTGGCCACTTTGTTCATTTAGGCAAGCGTCAAGCTCTTGATTTATTAGTTGCAAAGCGCTGCGCACACTTACAGGCGTGCCGTCAGCTTCCAAAACGGCGTTGTATTTAGAGTAGACAGCCATACCTGGGCCAATAGCCGCTTGAGCTAAATCTACTGGCGCTATTTGGCTGCTTTGCAACTTCTTTAAAGCTGGTTGCAATTCACTACTAAGCTCAGTAACAAAGCGGCGGCGACTAATGGTAGGCGCAGAAGCAGGACGTTTACGACAAACTAGCACTATTGAAGAAGCTAGAGCGTTAGACTCTATAGATACGCTTCTACCGACTTTTTCTGTACTAATAGGCCAAGTACCGGTAATAGCAAAGCCTGCCTTTATAATGGCTGAAAGCATAGTTTCCCAACCGCTGGAAGAGGTAACTTTTTGGTCAGCTTGCTCTTTTGTTTCGCTCTGTTTATAAGCATAATAAATAGTTACTGGTAATTTATCACTGGCGTATTGGTAAAGCTGGCGGCAAGCTTGCAACATGCCCTCTTCAAAAAATGTTTTAGCCTTAGCTTTATTGTTTTCATGGCGGTAAGGCGTAGCAATTAGTTCTTCAGCTTTAGGAACTAGCATAGTGCGGAAAAGCTCGGGATAAACCGAACGCAAAGATTGGCGCAACCAAATATAAAAATAATCGGCAAGATCAGCATAGCCAATATTGTCATAATAAGGGGGATCGGTAGAGATCATTATTTGGCGCAAGCCACAATCTTTTTGCGCATTCCACTGCTTAGCCTCACCAAAAGTTTCAGTAGGTAAAGTTAGCAAGCATTTCGTGATCCATTCCGACATATTATCAAAACAACCGGAAGAATTACTGAAAGGATTACCTTCAGCATAATCCCAAGTCATGGGAATAGCTTGGCGACCGAAGGTGTTACGCATTATTCCTATAGGAACATTCCAAGTACAAATTGAGGAATGATGGTCTGCTAATTTATCAATTAAAAAGGCTAAATAAATACTAATGGCTTGACTGTAAGCCAAAGCGCCTGCACCGCCTTTATTGAGCGGCACTTTATCATCTTCCCAACCAGCTTCTAAAGCGTCAATCTCAACCTGCTGCTGGACTTCTTTAACTAATTGTCTAAAAGTTGTTAAAGCTGTTAGCTGGCGATTAGTAAAAAGATCAGCAAAAGTTATCATTCCATAATTTGGAGTCTTAAAATCTCTGGGGTTTGAAGGCAAAATGCTATTAGGAATATCTTCTGGCCTTACCACATCTGCCGCTTTTATTTGTTCTTCATCAGCATTTAAGTATATGCGTCTATTTTGGCCTTCCGCTACTACGGCTATTAAAGCAGAACCTAAACGGCCAGCTTGGCCTTCTTGGCGGAGGTATTCAAAAGGCACGTTGGCTCCGCAACATATACAGCGAGCGCCTTTTCTATTGACAGTACCCTCTAAAGGACATGGGCCTTGACGCACTTGGTAAGTAATAGCTGTACCGTCAATAATTGGTTCAATCCAAGCTTCGCGATCTTTTTTCTTAGAGAGAATAAAACTATTAACTAGCGGCATTTGGCAACCGCAAGTAGGATTGGGACATTTGACAGTGCGAGCCCAAATCCAGGCAATAACTGTAACTTCTCCGCCTCCATATTGGGCGGGCAATTTTACTTTAGGATAGAGTTGGCCTATACGTTTAAAGGCTTCATTTTTGAGCCATTGGCCATAATAACGGACGTCTTTGGCTAAGCCCTGAGCGCCAGCATAGAAGGTGCTGCGGCGATTAGCAGCAGCCCTTCTCCCCAGGCAGCAGCCCTTCTCCGCGATTTTGCGGATTAACTGGAGCTAATCCACAAAATCGCGGAGGAATTTCAATCATAGCTTTATTGATAAGTACAGCTACAGGATTTAGATCGTGAGCGTGAGCTTCTAAACCGAGGCGCTGAGCCTCTAAGGGAATAGAGCCGCCGCCAGCAAAAGGATCTAATAAAGCTGGTGGATTGTTTTCAGTATATTTTAAGATTTCGGCTTTAGCTTCTTGTAAAACATCTTGATTATTGGCATTTTCCCATTCTACAAACTTTTCTAGAATAGTAAAAAGGCGCTGCCGCTCTTTCTGTTGCTCAACTTCAGTGGGAAAAAGCTCTGGATGCTCTGAAGGATCGTCAACTAAACTAGACCAGATAACCGCTCTAGCTGTAGCTGTGGGCTTACGCGACCACCATAAATGGAGCGTGGAGGGATGACCGTTGTGGATGTATTTTTCTCGAGCGGAAGCTTTATTTATGGCTTCCAAAGGCAAAGCCACCTCAATTAGTTTTTTCTTATACATGCTCTATCCTTAGTCTCGATAGACAATTTCTGCATAACGCAAAAGGTCGTCTATATTGTAATTGATACTAGTTGCCGAAATATCTGGAGCTTGGACAAAAGGCCGCTTTAAATAAACGGTCTTAGTCTTATTTCCATCTACTTCGACTATAGCTAAAATAAATTCTTCAGGCTTATTTAAGCCAGTTAAAATTTCATTTTTAGAAACAGTAACTGTAGCTGCCCCCGAAGCACGCCCTTTTACTTCTATAAAGCGCAAGCTCTTTCCATTTTTTGAGCTGGCAACAATTTCCGATTCAATATAGTAACCACACTTGGCAGCGCTTACATCTTTAGGCAAGTTGCCTAAGCTTTTCTCAATATTTATTACCGCTTGCATAGCTAATTGCTCAATTTGCTTTTTATTATGAGCAACTAAAGGCTTCGCTTCAGCGTAACCATTCAATTTATACAATAAACCTTGAGATACTACTAGAGCGCCACTAACAATAATTGGAGGCGCAAAACTAAGGGCCGCTTCCCTAGCCAATTCTTGTAAACGCTTTTCTTTTCTAGCTTGCAATAATTGCATTTGCTCTTCAGCATAGCGAAGTTTACTCTCGGCATTAGCTTTACCATTTTTGGCGTCTTGAGCCAATTTAACGCTTTCACTATCGTAGTAACGAATTTCTTGATTTAAACGCTTCTCTACTTCGCGCTTCATTTTCTTAAGCATAGGCTCGCGTTGCTGTTCTACTTCAAGTAAAAGCTGCGGTGCTATCTCTTGAAGAGCATACTCTTTAGCTCGTTTGGCTAAATCATCATGCAACCAAGCTTGAGTCTTTATATAATCAAGAATTAACGCCTTTTCTATAACGCTTGGCTCAGCATAATCTAAGTAAGGAGCAACTCCAGCTTTACCAACGTTACCTTCGCTATCTATTTCTACAAAATCGAACTTTTTGGCTAAAACTGTAGCCAAATCGTCTGCATTTTTATCTCCACTAATAATTGTATCTTCAAGACAAATTAAAAGCTTTATATTTTCACTTTCATCATGACGATCAACTAAAATAGCGCCGTCAGCCAATTCTTTTTGCCATTGCTGGCAACTTAAACCAACTACAGCTTGCAAAAGTGGATGCTCTAAATTAACTAAGTCTGCCTGAACTTGATTAGATATATTTACTAATTCTGGAGCAAAACAAATACGCTTATAATGGCGAGCTAAACTTTTGGAGCTTTGCCTAGCATAATTATAAATTTGAGAAGGCACATGCAATATTTCATAGCGCCCTCTTTCAGCTTGATTGCCGACAACTCTAAAGCGGCCTTTAAGTTGAGCAAAAGCTTGAAGAAAAAAAGCCTCGATAAAATAAGGCTGAAGCTGGCGAATTTTAGCTCGTTCCAAATCTTTTTTAATAGCATAAACTTGTTCGGTAGCCAAAATATCTTCAGTCAAAGCTTGCTCTTGAATAATTTTTTGTAGTTTTTCAGTTGCTAAAGAGTTATCGATTATTGTATGCCAACAATTTTCGATTGCAGAATCATTTTGGCGTATAGCTTCAATAAGCAATTGGCGCAAAGATTTATTGTCAAAATTGATTTTACCCAAAATATCAAAGACTTGACCGCCTAAAGCGGCTTTTTCTTCTTCCAATTTAGCTAAAAGGCGTTCAAAAACTTGACCTTCGCGAGTTTGTATAGCAACTAAATTCCATAAGTGACAAACTTTTTGCTGTCCAATACGGTGAATGCGGCCAAAGCGCTGCTCTAAACGGTTGGGATTCCAAGGCAAATCATAATTGATCATAAGGTGGGCGCGTTGTAAATTTATACCTTCGCCAGCTGCATCGGTAGCTAAAAGGATATAAACTTGCTCTTCTTGCTTAAAACGCTCTTCAGCGCGGCGCCGTTCGCTACGGTTCATACCTCCAGCAATAATTGCTACACTGTCAGTATTACCTATAAGATTAGTAATTTTGCGCTGTAAATAATTTAAGGTATCGCGATGTTCCGTAAAAATAATGAGCTTTTCTTGCTGACCATTTGTAGTAGAAAAAATATCGGTCTTATCTTGCAATAAATCGGATAAAGCCGCCCATTTACTGTCGGTTCCGCTATAAACAAGCTTTTTAGCTTCTTCTTCCAAACGATATAAAGAAGCAATCTCTGCTTCCAATTCTTGAGCGCTTCGAGCGGCCGAAACTGAGCAACTTAAATTATCTTCAAAATCATCAAGATCGGCGGCGCTCAGTTCATCGTCATAGTCATCGACAATTTTTTCACCGGCGGCAGCATTTAAAGCACAGCGTTCCAGCAAACATTCTTGCAATTGTTCTTCTAAGCGCTGGCGACGGCGGCTTAAAGATTGATATATCGCTTCAGGAGACGAAGCCAAGCGGCGTTGCAAAATAGTTAAAGCAAAACCTACTCTATTTTTGCATTGATCGTTGAGCTTTTCCGCACGATTAAATTCGCAGCGCACATATTCAGTTACGTGTTCATAAAGGCTAGCTTCAGCTCGAGAAAGGTTATACTGTACGGTATGAGCCACCCTTTCGGGGAAAAGCGGAGTACCGTCAAATTTGAGCAACTTCTCTTTAACTAAGCGGCGCATTAAATCGGAAACATCTGGAGCTTTTTTAGCATTTAATCCGTGATTGGCTCCTTCAAAGCGATCTGGATCGACTAAAGACATAAAAAGTTGAAAGTCTTCATTTTTGCCATTGTGAGGTGTAGCCGTCAGTAACAAAAAATTGGTAGCCAACGTGCGCAACAATTGCCCCAATTTAAAGCGACCAGTGCGATATATTTTTTTGCCAAACACAGTGGCCGCCATTTTATGGGCTTCGTCACAAACAATTAAATCCCAACGTTTAGCTTGGCTGAGCATATTTTGCAAAGCGCTGTTTCTAGCTAATTGATCGAGGCGAGCAATACAAAAATTTAGGCTATCAAAAATATTGCTGCTACAATTTTGTATTTTTTCGTTAGTTAAAAGCTCAAAATTTAGGTTAAATTTGCTAGCCAACTCCTCTTGCCATTGCTCAGCCAAGCTGCCTGGAGAAACGATTAAGCACCGCTCTAAGCTGCCGCGCAAGAGTAGTTCTTTAATAAAAAGGCCGGTCATAATAGTTTTGCCGGCCCCAGGATCGTCAGCTAAAACATAATGCAAAGGCAAGCGCGGCAGCAGCTCTTGGTAGACAGCCGAAATTTGGTGGGGCAAAGGCTCAATAGCTGAAGTGTGCACCGCTGCATAAGGCTCGAAAAGATAAGCAAATTTAAGGCGGTAAGCTTCAGAAGCCAACTTGAAAAGTCGGCTGTCAGCTTGAAAGTTCCATTGTTGCTCGCTCTTATACTCCAAACTAGCCAACTTAAAGTGCTCCACAAAAAAAATCAGTGTCAAGCGCTGCGCCATACTTGTTTGCAGCCCAAGCAAAATATCCTAGTCTAAAAATAGTACATCAAAAGAAACTTGCAAAAATGTATATTTTTTATGCTTTACATGTTATTGCTAAATTTATAGCCTCGTTGATTAGTTCGTTATATCCCTCCTCGAAAACGTCGCTAACGCGAAAAGTTTTCTCCGGTGGGTATAACGAACGTTTTGGCGGCTATAAATTTCATTTACGCCTACACTTTTGTGCTAGCACAGTATCGTTACACTTACTGCGCCAATCTAGTTTTATGCTTATAGCTTGTTCATTTCAAAACTGGCGGATATTTTGTAAGCGGTTGCGGGAGTAAGGTATAAGTGTTCAAAGTCTCCGTTTCTCGGGTTTAACTGGCTGCGTTTACGCCTATAGCAAGCTACAGGCATATGAAAGCCTTTTGCTTTGCTATAGGCTAAACTCCGCTTAAAATTTGCCGAAACGAAGCCTTTCAGTGTTTGTAGGTTTCGTCCAAAGCTTTCGGCCTGGATTGTCGGCGTCTGCTCGTAAACGAGCAGCCATATCGGCAATTGGCCGAAGCTAAGGACTACACCGTGTCCGTTTGTGCTGACACAGCATTGTTACACTTGCTGCGCCTGTTTTTATGCCCAATATTTTTGTAATATACACACGCAAGCGTAGTTTTAGCCAGCAGGCGGAGACAGGGGCGAATGAAGGCGAAGAATATTGGCCGAAGCTTTAACTTCGGTCAGTTCGAGCCTGAAAGAGCCGCTGCCGGAGCTAGCCAACATGAACACGAGCCCGCAGCCATAACTTATAGCGAAATTTTTTCACCATATCGGTAGCGCAGGCCTCTGGCCGTTAGGCCAGTCAACCGGAGCGTAGATATGGTAAAAAATGCAGCTAACACTAAATAGCTAATTGGCGGGCGGAACACTTATTAGCGTCTCTAAGCGTAAAACTACGCAACCAAACATTGTCACTGCGCAAACGTGACTGGGCAGATGACAATAGCGGTTAATTCTGTCGATTGCGTTTTGTATATGCAAAACAAATAGCCAACAGTAAAGCATAAATAAGCACTTGCCAATCGCCTAAGCGAGCGTAAAGCGTTAAAGTATTGTTAGGCACAACATAATCGACCATAATATTTTTTTCATTGATAGCCGACTCTTGTTGAACGCGACCGTATTTATCGATAAATCCGGAAATACCGGTATTACCTACTGGAAGAACAGGGCGAGCCAGCTCTACGGCACGCATAATATCTATATCAAAATGGCCAGGTAATTCGGCAGTTTCTTTAAACCAAGCATCGTTAGTAGGCGCAAAAAGAACTTCAGCGCCCTTAAGTACGTGTTGCCTGGCAACCCAAGTGCACATCGATTCAAAGCAAATAAGTACGCCGACTTTGTGGTCTTTAACTTGTAAAGCACAACTTCCCTCGCCTGGTTTATAATTCATAACCAATTTGACGCCAGGAATCCACTCAGGCCAGTATTTGCGACCAGGCAAATATTCACCAAAAGGTACAATATTCCACTTATTGTAACGCTCGCGATAAATTCCAATTTCATCCCAAGTACTGATAGCATTGTAAGAGCCATTATCTGGAGCGCTTTCAATAGAGCCGACCAAATACCAAGCGCGATTGCGACGGATAAAACGTCTCATCTGACGTCTATAATAATTATCATCCAAAAACTGACGATACGGAACAGAAGTTTCCGGCCAACCTATAATTTCGGCGCCTTCTTTTATAGCTTGGCGGCTAGCTTCACCCAGAGCTTCAAAGTTTTCGTCAGCAAAAAATGGATGGAAGCGCTTTTCTTGCGGAATAGAAAGTTGAATTAATCCCCATTTTACTGCGCCAGGTTGTTGCTTTTGATTAGCTAAAGACGGAGCTTGAGATAAAGTCACAGTACCCCAAATAATAATGAAAGCCCAAAGAGAAATACTTACATAGGCCCAGCTTTTTATTCCACTGTGTGTACCCTGAATAGCAGATTTGTCGTCATTACAAGCTTGTTCTTGCTCGTGTTTAGCAACTTCCACAGTTTCGCCAACCAAGTTGCGGCGACAAATTAAACGCCATACAATTTCAGCTATTCCGATATTTACTAAGGCTATAGCAAAACTCAAGCCCCACATTCCCCACAAACTATTAGCTTGCAACAATAAAGGCACTCTGGCTAGAGCTATCGACAAAAAGGCCCAGTTCATGCCAAAAACGCCCACAGTTTGCAAATACTCAGCTAAAGTGTAAAGTGCAGCTAGGCCAACTGCATACAGACAAAAGTTAGTCTGTTTGGAGCGCAATTTGACAGCCAGCCAAGCTAGTAAAGCGGGAATTATCGCTTTTTCTATAGCTAAAGCTACAGGAGCTCCCCAACCGAACACTTTTAGCCAGTACATGGAAATAACATGAAGTACAAAGCCAAAAGAGAAACCCAGCAATAAAGCTTTTTTACCTTCTTTTACAATAATAATTCCGAGTAAAAAAGGTACTAAGGCTACGAAAACTAGCGGCCACCAACGTAAGAACGGGAAACACAAACTGAGTAAAAGGCCAGATAAAGCGCCTAAAGTTACTACGCTAATATAACTATTACCGGATAAAATTTGGCGTCCAAAATTACTAGCTTTGCCTTTTGCCTGAGCGTCAGAGGCTATCTTACTTTCTTCCAATTTGGCCAACTTTAATGACCTCCATTTTCCCTGTACGAAATCGATTTTTTGTGAAATTATAACTAGCGGCCACAGTTTCTCTTGCTTCCAGGGCTATCCTCTTGTCAAATTGTTGAGGCTACTGACAAGGATTTACCCTTACGCTAAAAAAAGATTTTGCCGGTCTTACGCGAATAAGGCGCGGATTTTCTCTATTTATATTTTTCGTGGTGGGTAAAAATCGAAAATGCTTAACAAATCGACGATTTTAGGCGGAGCTTTGACCTTCTTTTTAGGCGGAGCTGTAGTACTAGGTGTTGGCGGTTGCGCTTCCGATACTGGCCCCAAGTATTCTTCTATTCCCAATAGCAGCGGATCACCTTGTTTACGCTTTACCCTTACAGTTAATCCTAATGGAAAAATTGATACTGAAGGTAATGGCTTTTATGCAATTTTGCTCAATTCTACCGGCAGCACCATCGAAGTAACCGACTCTGATACTTTTACCGATTTTATCAGATTCGACGGTATCAATTTCGACTGGTACACTCGTCAAGCCAATTTGCCTAATGCTGGCTTTACTTTTTATCAAGTCGGTAGCCTCAATCCTGAAGGCTCTATCAGTTCAGATGGACGCAGTATCAACATTTTGTTAGATACTTACGATTCCAACACTTATTTAAATCAGTATATTGTCAACTCTAACTTTTCGGCTCAAGTAGTTACTACAGATAATACCAGCGACGCTTATTTAGGTCGTGTCATAGACTTTATGGGTGACAACTTAAATTCCAACAGTTTGTATACTTTAAGTATAGACAAGCTTTATGGAATAGTTAGTCCCATCCCGTCTATTTACCCCAACGACTATATAAACGACTGGATTTCTCATAACGATTTAGATGCAGCTTTCCCCTATGCCAATTTCGATATCGATACTTTTGAAGTTTCGATCAGCTATCCTTACGAATAGTGGAAAAATCGATCGAGCTCTCTAAATCCCCCCAAACTACTGACAAGGAACACATTAAATTATGAATTTAGGAGCGTATCCCGGCAAATATCTGACGGTAGCAGTTGCTGTTATGGCTTGCAGCTTAGTTTGTGCTGGCCAAGTTTTAGCTCAGCAGCCTGATGATACCGCTCCAGCTCCTAAAAGTTATCAATCTGCGCAAAATGGTTCTTTCCTCAACCCTTTCAATACTATTCTGCCTCGATTAGAACGCTTGGAAGATATAAAACAACCGGCTCAAAACGATAGCAATTTAGAGGGGTTCATCGGTGGCTATGGCCGCTTTTTTGCTCAGCCCAGTACCAATGCTTTTACCTCTAATAGGCATTCTACCACCAGTAGCTCCTCTTATGCCGATTACCAAAATGAAGGCGAAGACGAAAACACTTTGCGCATAGCTTTCCAGGCGGATAGTTCCAACTCAGAGGAAGAATATAGCGATACGTCAGCCTCCTCAGCAGCCTTTGATACTCCAGTTCACTTAATTGCCGATAAAGTAACCGTTACGGAAGATTCTATTAAGGCCGAAGGCAACGCTTCCATCGACGTCATGGGCGCTCGTATGCTTTGCAACTATTTAGTTTTAGATAAAACTACTGGCAAAGTTACTGCTGTAGGCGAATGTATAGTTTATTGGAATAACAACTTCGTAGCTGCCGATTGGCTTACTTACGATCCCAACGGCCAAGTTGCGGTAATGCATAACGTAACCGGTCAGGGCCACGATTTTTCTACTAACGAAAATAGCAATATTGATGGAGATGTCTTCTTCTGGGCCGATACTTTGCAATGGACTAAAGAGAAAATGGTACTTACCGATTCTACTTTTACCACTTGCGATAAGCCTACCGACGAGCTAGATTACAAATTCGTCTCCAAATACGTAGAAATTTATCCCAATGATAAATTAGTTGCCAGCAATACAGCTATCTATTTGAAAGACAAACGTCTTTACACTATGCCTACTCTGAATGTTCCTTTGGATAATCAGAGACGAGCCCAAAATTCTATTATTCCACAAATCGGCAGCAATTCAGTAGACGGATGGTTCGCTAGAAATACTTTCGATTACGTTTTTAATAACGATAATTACGGCCAAATTTTACTCGACTATTATAGCAAAACTGGTATCGGTACCGGCATTAGGCATTACTACTCTTTAGGTGACAAGGGCGGAGGCGATTTTTATTACTATCGTTTAAATGGTGATAAAATCAACTCGCGCTACGATTTAAGCAGCAATATTCATTATGATTTTGATGATAAAACTAAAGTCTCTTGGGAATTTTCTTCTAATAGATCCGAGACTCCCGGTTTTACCAGTGAAAGTCGCATAAATTCGCTTTTCAGCTTCCAACATAAAGATGAACGCCAAGATTTGCGTTTTTCGCAAAACTATAATACCAAAGGAAGCGAAAATACCAATAATACCTGGCGTAGTTACTATAGTTTACAACTCACTCCAGAGTTGTCTACAACTTGGAAAGCTGAAATGTCCACTATTTCTACAGCGCATCGCACTGCAGATAGATTTCATTATCAAATCGGCTTGCGCCATACGAGCGAACTTTTTGATAGTGAATTACAAGTAGAAAATACCAATGGAGATCGCAACTATAGCCTCAATCGTAATCCTGAGTTTACTTTGCGCTCTCACCCTATTTTCATTGGCGATGTTCCGGTACTTACTTCTATAAGTTTGGGCCATGTTACCGAATCGCCTAGTATGTATTCTACAAATCGTTACGATTTACGCTTCCAAATTCCGGATCAGTCTTTTGAGTACGATTCTGGACGATTCTTGGCCGGCGCAGGTTTTAGGCAGCTTTTCTATGGCAATGGGCAAAGTATGTATTCCTTAGCAGCGCGTCTGGGCTGGATGCAAGAATTAGGCGATGTGGGCACTTTGCGTTTGGATTACAACTGGCTCAATCCTCGCGGAGAGACACCTTTGCAATACGATCACATAGTAGGTTATGAGAATCTTACCGGCGGTATAGAGTTCTTTAAAGATGACGTCTTCAATTTTTCGGTAGTAAGCGGCTATAACCTCAAGACAGACCAATTCCAAAACGTTACTCCACGCTTGCAATTCCGTCCCAACAACAATTGGCTCATTGGAGCCAGTTGCAGTTACGATCCGCGTTCTCATTCTTGGAGAAGTCTGGATACCAACTTGCGCACCCAATTATTTGACGGTCTATATGCTAGTCACTGGAGCGTTTACGATTTGGTCAACCATCGCTTTACTTACCAAGACTATCAGCTTGACTATGAAGCTCACGACTGGGTCACCAGTTTAGTTTACCGCAGTGTCCAAAATGAGCTTTATTTCCAGTTTAGCTTGAAAGCCTTCCCTATGCCTGATGTAACTATCGGACCCAACTATACTAACGAAATTATTCCTAAAAATAGGCGCAATGCTTTTGTAAAATAGCTAGAAAAGCACAGCGTTGAAAATAAAAAAAGCTCCTCTGAATATTCATATGCCGAATTTTTCCAGATGGAGCTTTTCTTGTATAAGCAATTATTTTTTTACTAACTTAAAATTTAAGCTTGCAAAGCTAAATAATTTTGCACGTAATCTTTCACACCAGCTTCTAAAGAAGCAAAAGGCTCTGTATATCCTGCCTCATGTAGACGTTTAGTATCAGCGCAAGTATAATATTGATATTTACCTTGCAAATAATCAGGCATTTCAATATAGCGAATATCAGCCTTTTTACCCATCGCTGCAAATACAGCATTAGCTAAATCATTCCAAGAACGAGCAATACCGCTGCCACAATTGAACAAGCCGTGTTTTTCTCTATGCTCAAAGAAGTAGAGCATAACTTTTACAGCATCATCAACATAAACAAAATCGCGCAGTTGCTGGCCATCTTTGTAATCAGGGTGATAAGATTTAAATAATTCTACATAGCCTCGTTCTAAAATTTGATAAAAAGCTTTATAAACTACAGAACGCATGCTGCCCTTATGATCCTCGTGAGGGCCATAGACATTGAAAAATTTCAAACCGACTAAATTTTCTTCATATAAGCCGTTGCGTAAAGCCCATTTATCAAAAAGATGTTTGGACATTCCGTACATATTTAAGGGCATGTATTTAGGAACCATAGCTGGATCGTCACTATAGCCAAGCTTCCCATTACCATAAGTAGCCGCAGAAGACGCTAAAATCATAGGAATTTTGCGATCAGACGTCCATTGAGCAAGCTTCTTAGTATAGCGATAGTTATTTTCCATTAAGAAATTGGAATCAGTTTCGGTTGTACTGCTGCAAGCTCCCAAATGGAATATTGCTTCAACTTGAGAAGTTAGTGTATCAGAATCGATTAGCTTTATAAAAGCTTCGCGATCCAAGTAATCTACAAATTCTAAGTGACCAAAATTGCGCCATTTGTCGGTATTATTTAAGTGATCGACCAAAAGAAGATTGGTGTATCCTTTTTTATTTAAAGCTTCAGCTAAATTGGCGCCAATAAATCCTAATGCTCCGGTAACGATTATCAGCTTATCCATAGTTTTATTGTTTACTTACTCCTGCAAAAACTCGGCGAAGATTTTTATCAAATCAAGCTAAAGCCCTGCCCTATTTTTTCTCAAAATGGAGCAAAAACAGTCTAAGCCTTAAAAATAACCGTTTTTAGGAGGTTCTTAAAGCTACTTTGCGGAATTTAACCGGCGAATGCTATTTCTAAGATAGTTAAAAGTGCATTAGGAGTTTTTTAGGTTATGCAACCTGTGCAAATGAATCCCGCTTCTCTTAACGCCCTCACCGGCCCTACCGCCATGACGGCTCCGACCGCCACCGAAGCTCTCAGCAACGCCTCAGTGTTGGGAATTATGAGTGGGATTACTCAAAAGCTGGTAAAAAAAAGTAACGGTATAAATAAAAGTTCCTCTGTAAGCGTCAGCTCTTCCGTGCCCATTAGCGTAGCCTTGAGCGAATCTATAAACAGCATTATGGTTATGGATACCAATGCTCCTCAAGAAGAATGGATGCAAGATATTGCCGCTTCCTCAACTCCTCAGAATGAAGAAATGCACGCTATGCAGCAAAGCTTCCAAAAAAGCCAAGAAGAAATGAATGGCCGAGTATCTTCTTTGGGAGTGCCTATTCCCGGCATGGCTTCCGATGATTTGCAACAGATTATGCAATAACACTCTTTTCTCGCCTTTTTGTTTTTATCAAATGCTTGGAATGGAAGTTACGATATGATTGGTTACGGCACAACTTTAGAAGGAAATACTCCAGAAACTTTACTGCCACAAGATTTAGTTACACCTTCAGAAACAACCAATCGTCTTATTTTACTTTGCTTAAAAGTATCTAGAGGAACTGCCGATCCACGCGCTTTAGGCATAGTCTTAGAAGCCTATATCAAAGAATTGCTCGCTTCTAAAGACAATTTCCAGAAGCAAACCGTAGCAGCCGCTCAGAGTCCAATTCCTGCTTTAGCTCAATCTGTAAAAGATGTAATTGCTTCATTTAGCCAATATGCCAATATTGTAGCCGGAGTGCGCTCCTGGTTTGCTTCTCCAGCCAACTATCCTTTAGAATCAGCTCCCGAGCAAATTTTTGAAGGTTATGCCGAATTACACAACAGTTTGTTGGCCTACGAATGGAATTATCTTTGCCAAGGAGATAACCCACATCCAGCCATAAATTTAATGGAAAAAGTTATCCAAGCTACCAAGCAAGGAGCTATGGATGACGACAGGCTCAGCGAAATCTTTGATCGCCTTTGGGATCATTTCGCCAATAGTTTAGACACATTTGAAAAAGATAACGATTTAGCTAGACGCAACCGCGGTACCAGTGCTATTCGTCAGGTTATGGCCGGTATTCAGAGCATGGATACCTATTTTTTACAATATGATCTTAACGCTTTGGACTCCGGTTTTGTTAAATTCAGTGAAGGTTGTTTGCTGCTAGTTGAACTCATGCAAGAGAGTACCGGTGAAGCTTTGGCAGACAAGCCTACACCTTCTCCGCAAGTAAACTGGGTAATCCATGCCGCCCGAGCTGTGCTTTCCGGTTTGGATCCCAATATATTAGAAAGAGCCCAATCTTGGTTTGAGCCACAATTGGCCGAAAGTTATTTCCGCTTCGAACAATGTGCCAATCAAGCCTTAGAAAGCTCTCCTCGGTTAGCTGAGCAAGTTCCTATCGCTCGCGATGGTTTTGATCGCTTGAATCGCGCCTTGCCTCTATTACGTTTGGGCATTACTAGACGACCGCTGTTACATAAAGCTATCCAATATTTGGAAGACGGCGCCGATCTTATTTGTCAAGCCTGGACTATCTTTACCAAGTTTGAAGAAGAAGCCAGCAGTATCAGTTGTTTGCGTTGCGGTTTTGAAAATAAGGCTTATTCTAAAGTCTGTGACCGCTGCGGAGCTCGCTTGGTGCTCCCGGCCGGATACCAAGATCCACAAGAAGGAGTGGCCACAGTAACCAACTACACCAGCCAAGGCGAGCCTGAAGAAAGCGACACTTCAGATCACTTGTCTAGACTTATTGAAGCTTGCGACGCTGCTAAGTTTGGACGTATTGCCAAGGCAGAATTTGTCAGCGTTTTGGCCTGGGGTAAACAACTGCTTCGCTCTGCCTCAGCCAGCTTAAGCAAACTTCCGCCCTCCAGCGACGATCCCAATATTGATAAAGCGCTCCATAGCTTGCGTCAAGGTGTAGAAGAATTTAGGCAAGGTATTGATGAAATGCAATGGTGGGCCGATACAGGCGCCAACTCTCATTTGGATATAGCTGCCCATATTCTCTTGCAAGCTTATACTCACTTTGTAGAAGTGCAAGAAATGGCCGGAAACTAATTAAGCTTTGCACATTCTACAGCCTAAAGCGATAGAATAGAATTTCGATTCTTCCGAATCGGCACGGCTAGTCAAGATGCAAGGTACGTTTGCCCCAGCTACTACTCCAGCAACTTTAGCTCTGGCCAAAGTTGTACAAGCTTTGTAGAAGGTGTTGCCAGCTTCCAAACAATGGAAAATAAGTATATCGGCAGCGCCTTCAATAGTTGTATATAATTTTTTAACTTGGCAGCTCTTAGGTGAAATAGCTACATCTAAAGCCAGAGGGCCATCCACTATACAAGTGCCAAACTGGCCACGTTCTCCCATTTTAGCCAAAGCAGCCGCCTCTACACATGAGGTAATCTTAGGCAACACTTTTTCAGTTGGAGCTATCACTGCTACTTTGGGAATTTCTACGCCAAACGAATGAGCAATTTCTACAGCATAACTAATTATCTTAGCCTTAGTATTCAAATCAGGAGCTGGAATTATCGCTGCATCACCGGCAAAAAGTAATTTATTATGCAAGTTTACATACTCAGGTATTTCCAAGCAAGTAATGTGGGTAAGCACATTTCCTTTAGACAAAAGGCCGTGCTCTTTATCTAAAATTAAATGCATATACTGATCTGTATTGATAAGCCCTTTCATGAGGACGTCAGCTCTGCCTTCAAAAACCATATCACGAGCAAGAATGCCTGCTCCCAAGATACTAGCTTCATCTACAATATTAAATAAATCAGAATTTATAGAATATTCCAGACACATCTCTTTTATTTGTTGAGCGTGTCCAACTAATACGACTTTAGCGATACCTTTATCGGCAGCTTCAGCAGCGGCCTTAATAGTGCAGCGATCGTGACCTGCGGCAACAACTAAACGCCGGAGAGCCTGACCTCGCAAACTTTCCACAAGCTGAGCTAAATTGCGAATCTGTTCCACTTTATATCTCCTAACAACTTTTGTCTCTTTATAAAGAAAACTCTTTTAAACAACAGGAGGATAGCTTTTAGCTTTTTCCTTGCCAGTTAAAACACGTGCAGCTCCGCTAGCTAGGGCAACCATTTCCAATTCTCCGGGATAAACTACAACCGGAACATTGGTAGCCGAAATATATTTTTTAATTTTATTTACAAGCATTTGACTGCGAGAGGCTCCACCAGTTAATATAACTGCATCAACTTTTTCTCCGTCGAAAGCCGGCCACAGAGCGGTTATATTTTTAGATACAGCGTAAGCCATCGCTTCAAAAGCATCTATGAACTCTTGTTCACCTGCTATACAGCGGGCCTCTATTTCTTTCATATCAGCCGTACCTACCAAGTTCAACATGCCACCTTTTCCTCTATTAAGGCGGCGTAATTCTTCGCGAGTATATTTACCACTAAAACAAAGATCGATGAGCGGCCCTACAGGTAAAGAGCCACTTCGCTCAGGAGAAAATGGGCCCTCACCATCTAAAGCGTTATTAACATCTATATAGCGTCCATGTTTATGAGCGCCTACAGAAATACCGCCCCCTAAATGAGCCACTATTAAATTCAAATCTTCGTACGTCATACCTATTTCGGCAGCATAACGACGAGTTTGCGCAAAAGCGTTGAGGGCGTGGCTAATACAGCGACGGCGTATCTCTTTTATTCCGGTAATATAAGCTCGTGGAGGCAACTCATCTACGACACCAGGATCGACAATAAAAGCCGGAATATGCAACTTTTGAGCAAAAAAGCGACCGATCATCGGGCCTAAATTGCAAGGATGATCTCCCCATTTAGCTTCTTGTAATTCGGCTAACATTGTATCAGTAATAACATAGGTTCCATGCGGAATGGGACTTAATAGACCACAGCGACAAGAGACCGCATCTAATAAAGTTTCATCAAAACCAACTTCGCGTAAAGCTTCAGTAACACAACCGGTACGCATAACCAACTGAGCCGAAGCAGGCAAACCGTCATAAGGAGCTAAATCTTGGACGCTGTGTAGTAATTCTTTATTTAAAATAAGTTCGCTGCCATAAAAGACACTAATCTTGGTAGAAATAGAGCCTGGATTTACAGCTAAAATATAGAGATGCTCAGAAGCTAAATCACTATATGCCGCTTTATCGACGTCGATTTTACTTTTGTTAGGGTAAATTTGTTTTGCCATAGCAACAGCTCGACCAGCTTTATAAGTAACATCAGCCATATTCTATTTTGCCCCAAGCGACACAAACTATTTTATAGGAGAAATTACGCTTTCTATAACGGAAGGTTCCGATTTCTGCTTAAGTAAATCACGGCGTATATATCCTAAATTGACAAAAATACGCATACCAAAGGTAACTATAGCTGCTTGGTATATTTCTACACCTAAAGCATCTCCCACCCAAGTAAGACCGGCAGCCAAAAGCAAATTGACAATAAAGCCGCTTACAAAAACGCTAAAATTAAATTTATTTTCTAAACCGGATCTGGTACCGCCAACTATAGAATCTAGACCGGCTAAAAAGGCCACAGATACATATTTAGCAGCGCTAACCGGTATTTGAAAAGGCAACACCCAACCTATAAGTAAGCCTACCAACAACCCCACAATAACCAGGATCATAAGTTTGTACGCTTCTCCTAACTACCTGACTAAACGACAGATCCACCCCATTTTGCCCCCCACAAAGCAATAACAATCGCTCCAGCTAAAACTATTCTTTATCTTGATCTTTGTCAAAAGACTGGCTATAGCGGAAAGCAATACTGCCCTCATATGGCATAATGGTAACTTCATCGGCTCTATTGATAGTAACTTGCCCCCCATTACCTATCAAAGCAGCCATACTATCCAAAAAACCTCCAGGCATACGCAAAGCTGTTTCCAAATCGCTCGGGCCGATTCCCTTCACGGTATAAGGAGCAGCAATGCGCACACCATTAACCAAAACTGTAGGCCCAACACAACGTATAGAAGATCTGGTGACAATACGTTGTTCGTTAACTGAGACAGCCTCAGCGCCGGCCGACCAAAGCTCATTAACTAGAGCACTTAAATCTACATCATGCACAATGTAAAAGTAAGGATCGGTATTAATTGGCGGAGTGCGCGGCGAATCACTGAGCACAACTATAATTCCAGGCCCTTTCATACCGGTGAGGCCGGCTTCAATGCGTGAATTGTTTAGTTGTTCTTGGATTTGTTTGCCTACTACACCTATCTTATTAGAGGCTGTCTCCATGTCGGAAATACGAGAACGCAAATCACTAATTTCAGCTGACATTCTGTTGCGCTCAGCTTCCAAAGTTCGCACCAATTCCAGCATTTTGCGACGATCGTCTACCTGAATGGGAGTGCTAGCCGAATGGGCTCTATATTGAAGACCCACCATTATGCCCAAAACAATACAAGCTATAGCGACAGGTACTTGCCAAGCTTTATTGTTATTTGTAGACTGAGGCGTTTTTTCACTTATTGATGACTCGGCGGCAAATACCGCTTCGGAACCTACTTTGGCTGAACAGTCCAGCTCGCCGTGCCAATTTAAAGGGGTGACCAAATAAGCAGGCGTAGGCAACGCTTCATCTGAAGAAGTGTGAGCGACGGCCACCGGCCCAGACCCAGACTTCTTAGCAGATGAACTATCAGGATCGGGTTTTAGATCCGATCCCTCCGGAGAACTCTTTTCTTCCGTCTCACATTCCCTACCAACTTCTAAAGTTGTTTGGGAATTTTTGTCAGCTTGTTTAGACATTTACTTTTTTTCCACAAAAAATAAGCGAAGTATAGGCAGTCCCCCTAAGAGAAGGCTTATCTACTCGCTATAGGTTGTAGCTGTAAAGCGATAAAGCTCCGGCTTTTCCTCTGGAAGTATACCACCTTTTTGGCAAGCAATGCGCAATTGCGTATCAATACTGTCTATGCCTTCCAAATTGGGCAGCAATACTCCGCTGCGCCCATCTTTACGCACTATAACACCATAACGTTTGGGATCTAATTCTTGAGGCCCTCTGATTTTTACAGGTTCTCCCAAGACATATACTTGATATTGCAATTGAGGTAATTCTTCAGCAGAAACAGCAGGGAAGCGAGGATCTTGACTGCAAGCCAAAATAGCGTTGCGCACAATTTCCCCAGCTTGACTGGTTTCTATAGGCATTAAACTACCTATACACCCTCGCAATTGTCCATGTTCTTTCAAAGTAACAAAGACAGCCGCAGGATCTTGTAAACTAGGATACTCGCCTTCTTTTAAGGATAAACGTTCACCGTTAAGCACATAATTTTCAACGCTGCGACGAGCTAATTCTAAACGAGGATCAAGCACAGTTTTGGTGCTTTTTCCACTTGTCGAATCAGAAAATTCTACTTTGGCAGCACCAGCCTGTTTACGGCTCATAAAATTTAACGGTGAAGCAATTTTAGCACCGGCCACATCTTTCTCTGTGGTCGCTTTATCTTCGCTGCCAACTTCCTTAGTGCTATTAGATGTGCTATCAGACAGGCCTTTATTATCGACAAAGCTAACATTTTTAGGCAAATAGCCAACAACTGAATATCCTACTCCGTAGGGAGCTTCATAAGAGAAACGCTTACCGCAAATTTCGTCTTTTTCGAGACTACCCAAAAGCATAGCAATAGCATAGAGACCACACTGAGCCGCTTCATTTACTTCTTCATTACTGAAATTAAGTAAAGACTCGACCTGTGCACTATCCAAAACTTTATTTATAGACTCATCAAATTTAAGGCCGTAAGGACTAAAACCGTAAGGGCCTGATTCCGAAAGACGATGGGAAAGATCGCCAGAAGCGATAATTGCTGTCTTTTTATCAGTTTCTTCTTCTGCCACTTTTTTTATAATCTTACCTAATTGAATATACAATTCGGTATAACTGGGGCCATAGCCGAGTAGAACTATAGGTACATCAAGTCCAGCTTCTTGCAAGAAATACAACGGAATTAAAGTACCGTGATCGAGATTTATTTCCAAACGATGTTTTTTTATTAAATCATCATCAACTGTTAAAAGAGGGAAATTTTCTTCGCGACAAAGAGCGGATAAACGCTCAATAAAATTGGTATCACAGTCGACATTGAAAGAAACTTCCGGGCATCCAAACCTTTGCATTGAGCCACTTAAAGAGGCGACAGAGAAGATCGGCACCGCTGCAGAAGCAGCCGGTGCATGAGGAGACATAATGACTAAACGATCCGGTTTTTGCTCTTTCAATTTGAGAGCCCATTGCTTAAACGAAGCTATTGTAGTCGCAGCTTTTTCTTTAGCAGAATCTGCGATGCCAGGAATCAAAAGCGGAGGATGCGGGCAGAGCCCCCAAAAGACAATAGACACTGCACTAAACTCCTTTCAAATACAAACGCTCTAAACGGAGAATTTTACTGTTGTCAGTGTTGTTTTCTGCTACAACACCAACACCTATAAATTCATGGTTATAAGAATTATACACTATGAAATTGTCGCCAAGATTTAATGAGTTTGTGTCGATAGGTTTACCTTGTTCATCATAAATTTCCGAAAATTCTTGTCCGCCTTGAAAAAGCTGTCCCTTAATTTTGCAAGAGCGCCCTAAAGAAGCCTTTAATACTTTATCTACAGGCCACAGGCAAGCATCTACGCCCTTATCACGCAAATCCTCGATAGTGCACGCATCTTTCAATTTGAAAATGCCACTTTGAGTACGCAATAAAAAAGACAAATGTGCACAAGAGCCAAGAGCTTTACCGAAGTCTCTAGCTAAAGAACGGATATAAGTTCCGGCACTACACTCTATATCAAGTAAAATCTTGTCTTTTTCAAGGCGACATAGTTGAACTTTATGTAAAGTAACTAGACGTGGAGGCAATTCAAAATCACAACCGCTGCGCGAAAGCATATAAGCTCGTTGACCATCTACATGCAAAGCACTGATTTGCGGCGGTACTTGTAATTGTTCACCTTCAAAAGAATGGCACAGCTCCTCTACCTTAAATGCTTGTAATTCAGGAACAGCAGAATATTTGGTAATTTGCCCGTGAGCATCCAAAGTGTCAGTCTCTGTACCAAAAGTAATCTCAGCTCGATAAGCTTTACGATTGGGAGGAAAATACTGAATAGTGCGAGTTGCCCAACCTACGGCCACAGGCAAAACTCCACAAGCTCCAGGATCAAGAGTTCCCAAATGGCCAACTTTTAAACCACGAGGCAACAAATGACGCACAAAAGCGACTACATTGTGTGAGCTCATCCCCGGAGGCTTATTAATATTCAAAAAACCAACACTGTTGTTCAAAAGAAAATAGTCCTAACTGTCTCTAATACCGAAAAATTGGCTGCAGCCCAAATAACTTCAACTGCAGCCAATCCTAAAAATTCTATATGCAAGCACCTTGGCAGCAAAAAACTAGCCTACAGCGCTGCCTTTACTATCTTCATTTACTTTGCCGGGCAAAGTAAGGTAAATTCTATCAATTTTGCCAGGTGCATCTTTATCCCAGATAATATAAACACCGCGGTAGTAATAAATATACATATTACTAACTTCACGCTCTGGTTTCTTCCATTTATCTAAAACATCGGCAGTTTTCTGGCCAATCTTAAAAGGAACACCTACCAGCTCTACGTTGTTACCGAAAACCATAATGCTCTGAACAACATTAGCTTTGTTTATATTGATGGTAAAACGATTGCGATAGATAAAATGTATATAATCATCATCGGGTGCTTTACTCTTAGCACGCATTGGCAAAATCTCGTCAGGCGGACCGGCTACGCTGAAAACAATTTGTAAATCATCGCCGGGTTGAATTTTGCCACCCATTTTTATGGCGGAAACAGGATAAGAAGTAGACGGCTCTTTAGAGTTATTTACCTTGGTAGCAGAAGGGGCACTCTTTTGAGGAGCAGCCTCGGCCAATACTCTAGCATCGCTAGAGCAACTCACAGAACTGTCAGGCTCAGCGCTGCCTGGAAGGGCATTTCCTAAGCAAAAGGCAGCAGCCAAGACTAACGACAGATAGCTAATCTTCACAATTTCCTCCTATATTGGGCCAAAAAGCACCGCCCGTCGGAAAGGTATCGGCTCTAAATACGGCAGATACGGTGTACTGGCGATAATTTTATCCTCGAAGACTAGGCGGCCAATTCAGCGAAAGTTCTTGCTTCACCTTCCTAATTTTGGCCCCAAAAACATGCACTAAAAGTTTCAAATAAGCACTATTTCTTGATTTTTATAGGAATAGTCAAACGCTTGGTAGCAGAGGCCTGAGACTGGCTCAGAGGGGTGACGGTCTTGCCAACACTCTGCTGACTAGCCACAAACTGATTGGCCGCTGTGGAAACAGAGGGATATTCAGAGCTTGAATAAGAGCTAGAAGGAGTTGAAGCCGGTATATCATCGCTGGTTCTAGCGATTCCTCCACCGAGACGATAATCTTCAGGAGAAGGTTCATTATAATCTTCTCCCATCCACTCTTTAAGCTTTGCTCTCTCTTCAGGAGACAAATCCTCGTTTTCGTCGGAATCGTTGCCGGCAAATACGCTCACCGAGCCCTCTTCGGGGAATCCTTGTATTTCATTAATGCCGACGTTGCCACCCAAATTTCCGCCCTCGTTAGCCACTTCGTATTTGTGAGTAGGTACAAATAAATTGGCCAAGTCTCCTTGATCGACATTATCTACGGGCACAGAGACAATGGAAGGAGCGGCAGATGTACGCGCTTGAGTCTGTCTAGCTGTAGGAGAAGAAGGTAGCGATAAAACGGGGGTACTTGGAGCTGAAGAGTGTGTAGCAGCACTTGCTCTATTATCAACTGTTGAGGTGGTACTATTGCTATCAGAAGAAGCAGAACTGAGAAAATGCTTGCCAGCTTCCAAGGCCAAACGATAGCCATAAACACCCAAACCGGAAATAGTACCTACACAAACTGGAGAAATTATAGACTTAGCTCGCCATTCTTCTCTGGCGTAAATATTGCTTAAATGGACTTCAATAACCGGAAGTCCAACACTCACAATGGCGTCTCGCAAGGCATATGAAGTATGCGTGAAAGCTCCCGGATTGAGCACTACAAAATCGAACTGACCGTAAGAAGCATGGATATAATCGATAATACCGCCCTCTGAGTTAGTTTGAGCGTAACCAAGTTCAATATCCAATTCAGATGTCCAAAAAGATATTTGTTCTATAAGCTGATCATAGGACATATTCCCGTAGATGCCGGGCTCTCTGGTGCCCAACAAATTCATGTTTGGGCCGTTCAATACAAATACACGCAACTTCGCCACAGTTAATTTCCTCTCAACCTCGCAAGCTAGGCCACAGACAAGCTGTCGAAAACTCTCTTTATATGGGACAAATCCACCTCTGTGCTCTGAATAACTTTACCTTCCGATAAAGGCAGAATAAAGACATTGCGTCCACATTTGCGTTTTTTATCAGAGCCTAAATTTTTAGCGAAAACTTCCCACTCCAGTCCCTGAGGAATAGCCGCAGGTAATCCCCAAAAACAGATTAGCCTTTTCATTCTTGCTATAATCGGTTCCTCCAAAATTTTTAAACTGTCAGCAAGAAGAAGAGCGTAAATGATTCCAATAGCTACAGCCTGCCCATGAGCCAGATTATAGCCGGAAGATACTTCTAAACTGTGAGCAAAAGTATGACCTAAATTTAATTTATATCTTTCTTTTCCAAGATCAAAAGGATCAGATGATATAAATGAAATTTTAGTTTTAGCAGAAGATTCTATTAGATAATAAAGAAATTCTCTATTTTTATAAATTGTGATAATTTTTTGATCTAAACTAAAGTCATTATTATGATCATTTCCATAATCTAGATATTGAATACAAAAAGCTTCGATTTTTTTCAGCAATGACTCAGTACTCAATAAAGCTGTCTTTATTATTTCTGCAAAACCATTGGTCCATTCTTTTTCAGGCAATGTTTGCAAAAAATTAATATCGGCCACAATTAGCTGGGGATTGTAAAACGTACCTATTAAATTTTTGCCTTCCGGAAGATCAAATCCGTTTTTACCACCGACAGAAGAATCAACCATAGCTAAAAGTGAAGTCGGCACTTGAATAAAAGGCAAACCGCGCATAAATGTAGCGGCAACAAAGCCTGTCATATCCCCAGTAACTCCACCTCCAACAGCAATAATAGGCGTGCTTCTGTCAACTTTAGCTTCCAAAGCAGCTTGATAAATTTTTTGCACTTCATATAAATTTTTATGTATTTCTCCGCCGCAAAACTCATAAAAATAGGCTTGAGAATCGGCAAAAGCTTGTTGTATATAATTTTTTTGCTTGAGCCAAACCTGTTTATCAACTATAACTAAAGCTCGGCCTTGGCTTATTTGCAAAATAGGTTGCAAAGCTTGTCTTAAATTACTTTCCCCCAAATGATAATTTACTTTAGTATCTATAATTTTATCTAACATAGGCAAAAAAGCAGCCATCCTGAAGAATTTATAAAAATAAAAAAATCTAAATTATACCCTGCTGCAATTCTGTATTACCGCAGTAACAGCCTTTTTTCAGCAGGGAGCTTTAAAGATAAAGGAGAAAAGCGGCTGCGGTATGGCTAAGCATAATATTTATCTTGTTGGCTTCATGGGCACTGGCAAAAGCACTATAGGGCGCGAACTAGCCAGAGTTATGGGGCGAAAATTTATAGATATGGATCAAGAGCTGGAAAAGCGCCATGGTGGCAGTGTCTCTAGTCTTTTTAAAGAGCGCGGTGAGCGGTGGTTCAGAGATCGAGAAGAAGAGCTATGTGCCGAATTAGCCCAGTCTAGTAATCGTGTAGTAGCTACCGGCGGTGGCTCTTTAATAAATCCGGCCAACCTTGAAGCTTTCCAAAAGTCCGGTTTACTTATTTGCTTATACACCCAAAGGGACTGTCTGGTAGAGCGTTTAGAACGCAATGAGAAACGCCCTTTGTTACAAAATACCAATGTCGGCGAGCGCGTAGATCAATTACTTAAAGAAAGGCAATATTTATACGAGCGTATAAAAATACGTATAGATACTACAAACTACACGCCTTTAGAGACAGCTAAGCGAATAGCTGAGCTTTTAAGAACGCGTCAGCGAATTTTAAATAAATTGCGCGACCAGTATATCGATTTAAGGTAGGTTCAAAACAGCCTAGCTGCCCTTCCGGGAATATATGCTACTAAATTTATCAAGCAATCGTTCTTCTTCCACTTCTGAAGGCTGCAAAGCGAAAAATTTGGCTCTGGCTCGATAAGCTTGACAAATAAGCATTCCCAAACCGTTCATAGTTTTAGCCCCACTCTGTTTAGCCAAGCGTAGAAACTCTGTTTGAGCTGGATTATAAATTAAATCACAAGCCAAAGGCGCCGCCCAAGCCTTGTTATTAGTACTTTTATTGTTGCAAACGCAAGTATTTAATTTGGGCAAAGTAGATGAATGCTGCCAATTATAAGGAGTTGAATTAGGGAAAGCTGAACTTCCAAGCACCGTAGCTTGAATGTATACATAACCAGGCTCGCTGCCATTTGACCAAACAGGACAGTTTTGTATGGGAATAAAAGCTTGATTATAATTTTGCTTCTGCTGCCAATCATTAAAATCGGCAACCAATTTTTGCCCACGCCGAGGAGAATTTACTACGGTGATACTTCCAACTTTTGCTCTAATTAGAGCATAAACTATAGCTCGAGCGGCTCCCCCGGCCCCAAAAACTACAACATGACGTCCGGCAAGATCTTCTTTTATGTAATGGCGCCAAGAAGCCAGCCACCCACTCCAATCTGTGTTATCGCCATACATTTCTCCATTCAATTTATAAATTGTATTTACAGCTTGAATAGCAAGAGCTTCTTGGCTTAAATGTCCATATTCTAATAAGTAGCAGAAAGCGCATTCTTTAAATGGACTAGTTACATTAGCTCCAATGACAGGAAGAGCTTGCCAATTATGTAAAATTTGCCTAAACGCACTTTCATTTTCTAATTGCGTAGGCAAATATAAACAAAACTGGCTTGGCATACCCAAGTTGAAAAAATTATGCAAAGCTGGAGACAAACTATGGCTAAGCGGACTGCCGAATAAAACAGCCAACTGTGGTTTAGAATTATATCCCAGCTCCTCAAACCTTTGCTCGGTAAATTTAACCGAAAGAGGGCACTTATTTTGTGAGACAAGTTCTTGCCAAGCAGATCTTAATCCCAACCAAGAAAGTTCAGGACATTTTTTTTCAAAAGTGCCAAGCCAATCTAGCAAACTCATTTTACCTATATTTGCACTGACAAGCGGCATTTTTAGGTGAGTTCCAGAGGAGCTGTCTCTTTAAAAGCAGATACCGTCCTGAGTATATTCCAAAAACTGGGGAAAGAAACAGCGCAGCACTGAGCTCCCATTATCTTTATAGGTCGCTTGTAAATGCAGGCAGCAACGCCAAGACTCATAGCTAAACGATGATCGCCGTGAGCATCTAAGACAACAGGCTCACTGCTTTCAATTTCTTTATCTACAGCAGATTTATTTTCGTCCTCGGGACTCAAACCAATAATATCAAATCCGTCCTCATATTCTTTTGACTTTACTCCGAGCTTTTCTAACTCTCGCAAAGTCATACTTATACGATCTGACTCTTTTTGACGCAGTTGATAAGCGCCTCTCACTCTGGTGACGCCATAAGCTTTAGAAGCAATTACAGCTAAAAGCGGAATTTCGTCTATGCACAAAGGAATATCTTTGGGACGAACATCAACCCCCTTAAGGTGGGAATAATCTACAGTAATTCCGCCAACCATTTCACCATAATTATAATTAGAAAATCTTGCACAAATCTTCGCATTCATGCGCTTAAGGATATTAAAAAAACCTACTCTGGTGGGATTTATCACCAAGTGATCAATCACAATATGTGAATGAGGCTTCATCACAGCTAAAGCAATTAAAAATGCAGCCGACGACGGATCTCCGTAAACATTATATTGGAATCCTTTTATTCTATTACCGTTGGCAGTAAAGATAATTTTATGTTGGCCATCAGGCAAATTCTGTTCTTTAACTTTGAAGCCTAACTTTCTCAACATAATTTCACTGTGATCGCGACTCTTTAAAGGCTCCGTCAATGTAAGCTTTAAATTTCCCATAGAGAGGGCGGCTAACAAAGCAGCCGTTTTTAATTGAGCGCTGGCACTTTTTGTTTCGATTTCTACACAATTATCTTTTATAGCGCTGTGCTCTCGAGCCCAATCCTTATTATCCTTATAGAAACATCCTGTAATACGCAAAGGCGCACAATTATTTTTTCCTAAGCATTCTACCTTGGCGCCAAACTTTTCCAAGACGGAAGCCAACCTGTCCATAGGCCGCTTACTTAAGCTTTCGTCTCCGATTAAAACATAAACTCCAGAAGATACTGCCAAGAGACCGGAAATAAACCGCATACAAGCTCCAGAGTTGCCACAATCTAAAGGTTCCTCAACTTGAGATGGCCCCTTGGCTCCCCAGCCAGTAACTGTTGCGATTCGGTTGTCTTTTATCTCAATAGAAGCTCCCAGCTGGCGCAGAACACTTACCACGGAAAGGCAGTCGGCAGCATTGGAAATTCCATTTATTACAGACTCTCCTTCGGCCATAGCGGCAAAAATTAGCGCCCTCTGTCCAATCGATTTATCACCGGGGACAAAAAAGCGTCCCCTAAACGGCTTCTTTGACTGGTTTTCAATCAACAATAAATCAGCAGGCATACCATTTCCCCTATTTTTTAGTTCCAAATGCAAATGCACCAGCCCCTGCAAGCAGCCTAAACAGCTTAAAGCCGGGGCTTAACTTTATACACTATTTTTTCAAAATACAAGTCGTTACTTGGTAAAAATTATTAAGGCGGAGCTTTTAACTCAAAACTCCACCTTAATAAATACATTATTACAGAACTCCAACTTTTTTCATTATACAGCGCAGCTGCTCTATTTCACTATCTGACGCTTGGCGCAAAGGCATACGCAATCCGCCAACATCAAATCCCTGTAAGCGAAGAGCAGCTTTAGCTAAAATTGGGTTAGCCACAGCAAATAAGCCGGTAAACAGCGGATATAGACGCAAATGCAATTGCTTAGCTTTAACTACGTCGCCGACAAAGTAAGCCTCTATCATCTCTTTAATCAAAGCTCCAGCCACATGAGAAGTGACACTGATAACTCCCACACCACCGACAGAAATCATTGGCAATATGGAAGAATCATCACCACTGTAAATTTCCATAGCTCTTTTATCTACAAAATCGGCATATTTTCCAGCCTGTTTCGAGTCGGTATCTTCTAACGCAGCACTGAGCTCACTGACAGGCTCTAAACTTGGCAATGATTCTTTAACTGCAATAACATTGGGTATGGAAGCAATTTTTGCCAACGTAGAAGGTTTTATTTCTATGCCGGTACGTCCAGGTATATTATATGCGATAATAGGCAGTTCAACCGCTTCAGCTACAGCCCGAAAATGTTCATATAAAGCATCTTGCGGTGGCTTATTGTAATAAGGAGCCACCACCAAGATAGCATCTGCTCCGCGTTCTTTGGCTTTTAACGAAAAATCTATGGTCGCCTTAGTATTATTTGTACCGGTACCACATACTAACGGTCTGTTTCCCAACTCATTTTTAAGCACCTCGAAAAGATGCAATTTTTCTTCAGCCGTAAGTGTAGGCGCTTCGCCGGTAGTGGCAGCCGCTACTATAGTATCGGTTCCGGAAGCTAAAAGGTGGCGAGCCAATTCGACGGCTTTTTTATAGTCAACTTCCAAAGCAGGAGTAAAAGGAGTGACCATAGCGGTCAACAGCCTTCCTAACGCTAGTTTGCTTTTGCTCATTCTGCAGAACCTCTAATTGTAAAAAAATTGATGTAGAAAAATTTTGT
This sequence comes from uncultured bacterium, assembly GCA_934636825.1. Lineage (GTDB taxonomy): Bacteria > Vulcanimicrobiota > Xenobia > Xenobiales > Xenobiaceae > Bruticola. The sequence goes on from CAKUBG010000002.1 coordinate 35,546, forward strand.
CTAAGTTTTTTTATTGTTAACTTTTAAGTTTTCTTATCGGCAGATCGATAGGCTTCGCTAGAGCGAGCAGCTTCCGGATTCTCATAACCGGACGCACTACCTAAGTTACCATATCGATAATTTTGAAAATTGTCGCCGTTTGGCTTAGGTGCTTGCTCTTGGACGGTAAAAGCAGATATGTCTTCTTTGAATTCGGCGGCCAGATCTTTGCTCTTACCCCTAGCTACTCCAAGCAAAAATCCTACAGGAATAAAGACCAAACTCAACCCCATAGCGAAAAAGATGAACATAACAGTCCTGGAATCGTCGGGAGCCAGCACTAAGCCACTATGGCTGACACAAGCAGCTAAAAAAGTGCAAACGGCCACAGCCAAAAGTGCACCGCGAAAACCGCGAAAAAGTAAGGAAAAGAAATCGGATTTGATTCGGTCGGAAAAAGAACCCGACCAAAACCAAAGCCCTCCTATAAAAAGAGCACACAGCAAATGAACCGCTATCATACTTGCCGCCTTCGCTCTCAGGCCACTTTTTCCTATATTTGCATATCTTTTCTCTATATCAACTTTCTAATATTAGAGGCCGAACTGGGCATAATGCCTAGCTAGCGAAGCTTATTCTGCACCAAGCCGTTTTTGGGTGTTTAAATTGCGGAATCAAGCCATAAAAGTAATCTAGGTAAGCAAGGATTTTTTTTTACACCAACAAAAACAGAGCCTAAGGTTTATGTTAATAGTGGTAGTTACCACGAATACTGTAAAACCCCCGGCGTTAGCTGTGGGAGTATGTCAACGAATACAAAATTCTTCTCGGATGTTTCGGCAAACGAGAGAAAAGGGCCAATGCTGTGCCCAGTTATAATACGGCATCAACATACTAGAAAGAGACTAAAACACTATGTCAGAAAAGCAATTGACTCGCGACGATGTGGTAAAGTTAGTTCATGATCTCGACGTCAAGTTGTTGCATTTGCAATTTACAGATATTCTTGGCGGAATGAAGAACGTAGGTATTCCCGGAAGACATATTGAAAGTGTTTTAGATGATGGAGTACTTTTTGACGGTTCTTCCATCGAAGGCTTTGTCCGTATTGAAGAATCGGACATGCGCCTTATGGCCGATCCGGCTACATTTTCCATCTTACCTTGGAAAGATGAGTCATGCAAAGAAGCCCGCATGATTTGCGACGTGACCACTCCTGATGGTCATCCTTTTGCCGGTGATCCACGCGGTTTTTTGAAGAAGATGATTGCCAAAGCTCATAAACTTGGCTTGGAAATGATGGCTGGCCCAGAAGCAGAATTCTTCCTCTTTGAGCGTGATGAACAGGGACGGCCTACAACCAGAACTCATGATAAAGCCGGCTATTTTGATTTGGCCCCGGTAGATAGAGGCGAATTTGCCCGCCAGCAAATAGTAACCGCACTCGAAGCGATGGGCTTTTTAATCGAAGCTTCCCACCACGAATGCGGCTTCGGTCAGCACGAAATAGACTTCAAATATGCTGACGCTTTGAAAACCGCCGACCAAGTGGCTACATTCCGTATGGTAGTAAAAACTGTGGCTATGAATTGCGGATTGCATGCTACCTTTATGCCTAAGCCTGTTTATGGCATTGCCGGTTCCGGTATGCACGTAAATCAATCACTTTTCAAAAATGGAGAGAACATTTTCTTTGACGAAAAAGCTCCTCATCAGCTTTCCGAGACGTGCTTGCACTATATCGGCGGTTTGATGAAGCATGCCAGAGCTTTTACCGCTTTTACCAATCCTATTGTCAATTCTTACAAACGCTTAGTTCCCGGCCATGAAGCACCGCTTTACGTAACTTGGGCTGAAAAGAATCGCAGCCCTATGATTCGTATCCCAGCTCCTCGCGGTAAGAGTACTCGCGTAGAAGTTCGTTCTCCAGATCCCTCTTGCAACCCCTACTTGGCTATCGGTTTAATGCTTTGTGCCGGTTTAGATGGTATTGAGAATAAGCTCGATCCCGGACCTGCTATGAATTGCAACCTTTACGATCTCCATGCTGAAGATCTCGAAAAACGCCACATTGAAACTTTGCCCACTTCCTTGGAAGAAGCCTTGCAAGCTTTCCAAGAAGATGATTTGCTGCGTGAAGCTGTTGGCCATCATATTTGGTCACAATTCCAAACTGCCAAATATCAAGAATGGGATGCCTACCGCACTCAGGTACATCCTTGGGAATTGGATAGTTACTTGGGCATCTACTAGAGCAAATCGCAAGCGGATAATCGCTTTATAGACTCGCTCTTGCGCTAAAAAAAAATCAATATATCTCTAAACTTTAGGCGGTCGACAGTATATAATAATTGCGGCCGCCTGAGTTTTTTTGCCAAGTTGTGCAACGCTCAGTTCAGGTGGTGAATTAGTAATTCTCTTTTTATCGGCAAGGAAACACAATGCAAGAATATATCAGACCAAACTTTGTTATCGTTACTGGACTTTCCGGAGCGGGAAAAAGCCAAGTAATGAAATGCTTTGAAGATCAAAACTATTATTGCGTAGACAATCTTCCTCCGGTATTGATTCCAGATTTAATAAAACTTTGCCATAATTGCGGTATTTTTTATTTAGCGGTAGCTTTAGATATACGCAATAAAGATTTTTTTGCCGATTTAACGCCGGTTTTGAAACAAATTGAAGAAATGGGCCAGACGCCCTATATTGTTTTTCTAGAAGCCTCTGACGATGTGCTTATACATCGCTATGCCGAATCGCGCCGCCAGCATCCTTTAGCTCCCAATGACAGAGCTGTCAATGGTATTTTAAAAGAAAGAGAAATGTTGAAATTTTTGAAAGACAGAGCTTCATTAGTTCTGGATACTTCCAAAACAACTTCCCATCAATTGCGAGGTTTAATTTTCCAACATTTTAGCTCAAAAGAAAATTTTCAAAGTAAATTACATATCGTAAGCTTTGGCTTCAAACATGGCGCTCCAACAGATGTGGATTTAATTTTTGATTGCCGTTTCTTGCCCAATCCGTATTACATTACGCAATTGCGTCCATTATCAGGACTGGATGAGCCTGTACGAAAATACTTACATAATTTTGAGACTTATCATATTTTTGCCGATAAAATTACGGATTTGCTCTCCTTCTTATTACCTCAGTATTTGAAAGAAGGCAAGCGCCAAGTAAACGTAGCTTTTGGATGTACCGGAGGACGTCACCGCTCTGTGGCTCTGGCTGAAGAAATAGCCCAAGCTATGAAAAAACAACATTACGAAACTTCAGTGGAGCACCGCGATATTAAGTTATCTGTTCCTGACAAAAATTCCGTTTCAACTCAGTAAGTTCCCAAATAGCAAAAAAATTATGAAGTTATTAAATCAAATATTTAGTCTATTTAAATGGCTGCTGCCAGGCATGGGAGTGAAGCGCTGGATTTTGTCCTTGGCAATCGGATTGCTGTTCTTTTCTGTCGGTCTGATGTTGTTGACAGCTAACAAAACAGCGCTTTTTTTGGAATTGTCACTCCAAAATGCACTACAAGATAACTTCGGCCTTAACATATCCAGCACTTTTATCGATATTTTAATGCTTGTCATCGGTTTATTGGTTATGTGCTGGTCTGCTTGCCGTGTCTTTACAGTTATTTATAAGACGAAGCAACCTCACGACGATCGCGCTTTGGTCGATTTAATGTACGAACGTCGCCAACTCAGTCACGGCTTAAAAATAGTAGCTGTAGGAGGAGGCACCGGGCTTTCCACACTCCTGCGCGGATTAAAAAGGTATACTTCAAACATTACCGCTATAGTAAGTGTTTCCGATGATGGTGGAAGTTCCGGGCGTCTTTCCAAAGAGTTGGGCATTTTGCCTCCAGGTGACTTGCGCAATTGCATGACAGCTTTAGCTGACGATGAAAATTTGCTTAATGACCTCTTTCGCTATCGCTTCAAAAAAGACGGTTCTGGGTTGGGTGGCCATTCTTTCGGCAATTTGTTTTTGGCTGCTCTGACTGATATGTATCACAACGACTTTGAGGAAGCTTTGCGCAAAGGCAGTCAGATTCTCAATATTAGAGGAAGGGTATTACCGGCAACTTTAACCCCCACCACTTTATGCGCTAAAATGCTCGACGGTCGCCTTATAAAAGGAGAAAGCGAAATACCAGAAGCTCACGGACAAATAACTGATGTCTTTTTAGAGCCAAGCCATTGCACTCCACCAGACGAGGTATTTAAAGTAATAGCCGAAGCAGATTGCATTGTGCTGGGCCCAGGCAGTTTATACACCAGCGTTATTCCTCCACTTTTAATTGATGGCATTGCTGATGCAATAAAAAAATCTAAAGCTCCTAAAATTTATGTATGTAACGTTATGACGCAGCCGGGTGAAACGGACAAATACAGCGCCGCTGATCATTTACAAGCTATACACCATCATGTAGGCGGTCGCATAGTTGACTATATTGTCGTAAATTTAGCTCCCCCCAATAAGCTGCGCCAAAAATATCAAAAAACAGGAGCCCACCCCATAAAAGCAGATTTAACCAGATTAAGATCTATGCAAGTGACGCCTGTCTCAGCCAATTTAGTTAATGAAGAAGCTGTTGTGCGTCACGATCCGGTCTACTTAGCGGAAACGATCATAGATATTACGGCGGCCCATCGCTCTAAAAGCGGAGAATTCTCTTTAATCCATTCACAAAGTTCCGAATTTAAAGCTGTCAATTGACTTGAGCAAATTTTCAATCTATCACTTAAGGAGTTTAACATATAAGTGACAATATTTAATATCATAAAATTTTCTGATAATACTATTAACACTAACCGAGATTGGTTAAATGTCGAAACTCAAGTAAGTAAATGTTTAAACGCCAATCGTTTTCCATTGGTGATAGTCTCATCTTTAAAAGAGACTGTGCCCATATTGGAAGAACTTATTCGTTTTGCTTCTCAAGAAAGTGACTGCTCAAGTACTACCTCTGCAAGCGGCTTAAAGATAGAAATCGGTAAATTTAAAGGACAATATGTCAAGTTCGCCGAGCAACTTTTAAACGGAGAAAAAATTGCAGCTTGGGATAATATTTTTAGGGAAATTGAGCGCCTTTTATGGGGAATTTCTTTAACAAAAGAAGCTACTCCACGTCTCAAAGCTCGTCTCGTATATTTAGCCCAAAAGCTTATTTCTTACTTAGGCTACGAATATTTAAAGAGCCATTTTAGCAACAAAAAAGTTTATTTATTAGAAGCTACTTCCGCTTTACATACTATTTCGGTAGCCGATCAACAATCGAACCAAGAATATCTGGAAGCTTCTTTTGCTACTTTACAAGCTGATTTAAATTTACAAAATGAATTGTCCAAATATGATATTGTCGTTACTCAAGGAGGTGTAGCGTCCAATAATCAAAATGAGCCTGTTTTACTTGGACGTGACGGTTCAGATGTGAGTGCTGCCGCTTTAGGCTTAAAATTACAGGCTGAAAAAGTAGATTTCTGGAGCGATTTACCAGGTTTTTACACTGCCGACCCTCACTTAATTCCTTCAGCTCGCTTATTGCGCCATTTGGATTACGCTGAAGCCCAAGAATTAGCTTCTGTAGGCTTGCCAATTGTGAATCCCAGGGCGATTTTTCTTTTATCCGAAACGCATATTCCTATATATGTTCACTGCTCCGAAAAACCGGAACTGGAAGGGACTTGCATCAGTGACGAACGCTCCGGAGACAATATTTGCGTTAAAGCTCTGACTGCTTCTACGGGAGTTACTCTTGTTTCGTTAGACAACATAGGCATGTGGCAACAAGTAGGCTTCTTAGCCAAAATATTTGACATTTTTGCCAAACACGGACTTTCCATCGACTTGGTGGCAACCTCTCAGAGCAACGTTACCGTCTCTTTGGATAACTCTGCCGATGAAGCTACAGCTCGTAAATTGAAAGAGCTGCTGCAAGATTTAAGCTTATATTGTTCTCCTAAGCTGATAGCTCCCTGTGCGGCTTTAAGTTTAGTGGGCCGCAAAATGCGTTCCAATTTACATAAGCTTGGGCCTACTTTAGAAATATTTGAAGAAGAGAAAGTTCACTTACTGAGTCAAGCGGCCTCCGATCTAAACTTTACTTTCGTAGTAGATCAAACACAAGCTGAACGTCTCTTAAAAACTTTGCATGCTCAACTATTTTCAGGGATTCCCGATCCTAAAACATTCGGAGCCAGCTTTAGACAAGAATTTTTGGATGATTCTGAACTTCGTAAAAAAAGTTACAATTACGATTCAGTTTGGTGGATACAAGAGCGCCAAAAATTACTCAGCATCGAGAAAACGCCTGCTTATGTCTACCATAAGCCGACTTTGATTGCCAATGCGCAAAAACTACTCAATTTAAGCTCTGTTGATAAAGTTTTCTTTGCGATAAAGGCCAATAGTAATTGTGAAATATTGAAAATTTTTGCTGAACAAGGCTTAGGTTTTGAATGTGTTTCTGTAGGAGAATTGGAAAGAGTGCGCCATCTTTTCCCCGATTTACCCACAGAGCGCTTACTTTTTACTCCTAATTTTGCTTCTGAAAAAGATTTTTCTGCAGGCTTTAGGCTGGGAGCTATGGTTACTTTAGATAACGTTCAACCTCTCAAGTTGTGGCCAGATACCTTTAAGGGACATGAGGTCTTGTTACGTCTTGATTTAGGGCACGGCTCCGGTCACAGTCGCAAAGTACGAACTGCTGGCAACTTCTCGAAATTTGGCATTCCTCTAACCGAATTAACTGAAGTAAGCAAACTTACCAAAGAATTGAATGTGAAGGTTATAGGATTACATTCCCATAGTGGCAGCGGCATCAAAACTCCGGATACCTGGGCCCAAGCAGCTTTGCATTTATCAGAATGCGCCGAATTGTTTCCTGATGTCAAATATCTGGATTTAGGTGGCGGCTTAGGTGTGCCAGAAAGACGCGACTTAGACACCTTAGACTTAAAAAGCCTCGATCAACGCTTGCTTTTATTTAAAAACAATCACCCACAATACAAAATAATGATCGAGCCAGGACGCTTTTTAGTAGCTCAAGCTGGCGTCATTCTAACTAGAGTAACTCAAACCAAGCGAAAAGGTGACAAATTGTTTATCGGTTGTGACGCCGGAATGCAAACTTTAATTCGTCCGGCCCTTTACGGCGCCTACCACGAGATCGTGAATCTCAGCCACTGGGGTGAGACAAAGAGCGATTTAGCCGATATTGTTGGCCCTATTTGCGAAACTGGCGATACTTTAGGCAGAGATCGGCGCATAGAGCATACAAGAAGTGGAGACATACTCTTAATCGATACTGCCGGTGCCTACGGTTTTACTATGAGCAGCAATTATAATTTGCGTCCGCAAGCTGAAGAGCTTATTGTTTCTTAATAGATTAAATTTTCGTATAGGCCAAAAATACTATTTTAGTGCACTGCTAATAGGAATTAAAAGGCATATAGAGAACAGACCCAGACTACACAGCGCTTAGAGGTGTTTTTTCATAATGATTAACAATATCGATCTTACCGTTCATCCCGAAGCTTTGAAACATACTATTGCCAGAGCTCGCGAGAAACAGATTCGCATCCCTACCTTCAAACAGATGCGCAATCCTAAGCTCATTCCCGCTGGCATCGTCAAAGCTTTAGAGAACGTCGGCCTTTGGGATGTCAATCCCCTCAACCTTTTCCGTATTAACTGGCACAACCAGCCCGTCGAAAAAGGCGGCGGTTTCGGCAACGTCAACTATATCGAAATGCCCGAAGCCATCACTGGCGTACCTTGTAAAATTATCGGTCTCTGCGGTAAATGGTTCCCTACCGGCGCTCATAAAGTGGGTGCGGCTTTCGGCTGCTTAGCTCCCCGCCTGGTAACCGGTCAGTTCGATCCTACTTGCCAAAAGGCTGTTTGGCCCTCCACCGGTAACTACTGCCGCGGTGGTGCTTACGACTCCGCTCTCTTAGGTTGCCAGTCTATTGCTATTCTTCCTCAGGGAATGAGCAAAGAGCGCTTCGATTGGCTCAAAACCGTAGCCGGTGAAATCATCGCTACTCCCGGTTGCGAAAGCAACGTAAAAGAAATCTTTGACAAGTGCTGGGAGCTTCGCAACTCTGGTGAGAATTTGGTGATTTTCAACCAGTTCGAAGAGTTTGGCAACTACTTATGGCACTATCACGTAACTGGTCCGGCCATGGAAGAAGCCGTTAAGTTGGCTGGCGGCCGTTATCGCGGTATGGTTTCCGCTACCGGTTCTGCCGGAACTATCGCTGCCGGTGACTACATGAAGGATCTCCATCCCGATTCTAAGATCGCTGCTTCCGAAGCTATGCAGTGCCCCACCTTGCTCATGAACGGTTTCGGTGATCACCGCATCGAAGGTATCGGCGACAAGCACGTGCCGTGGGTACATAACGTAAAGAATACCGACATGGTCGTAGCTATTGACGACGAAGCTCCTTGCACACTCTTGCGCTTGCTCAACGAGCCTACCGGTATTGAATACCTCAAGTCCTTAGGCGTAAGCGAAGAGTTACTCAGCAAGCTCAGTTGGTTGGGTATCAGCTCTATTTCCAACTTGCTCTCCGCTATCAAGATGGCCAAGTACTACGAGTTCGGTCCCAACGATGTTATCGTTACCATGTTCACCGACTCCGCCGTCATGTACCAGAGTCGTTTGCAAGAGATGACTGAAGCTCGCGGTGCTTTCAGCTCCGTAGACGCCGCCGTCGCTTATGCTCGCTACTTACAAGGTTGCGACACCGATTACATGGCTGAGCTTACCTATCGCGATCGCAAACGCGTTCACAACCTCAAATACTACACCTGGGTTGAGCAGCAGGGCAAAACCTACAAAGAGATCCAGGAACAGTGGTACAACGAAGAGTACTGGACTTCCTTACATCAGAGCCTCGATCCCTTGGACAAGCTCATCGACGAGTTTAATGCTGCTGTCGGCTTAGAAGAGCTCTAATTTTTTCGGTTAGTTCTTGCTCCATTTTTCAAGAGCAAGAACTTCCGGAAGCAATTTCCGCGTAAAAAATAAATGCCGGTAACCTTTCGGTTATCGGCATTTATTTTTGAGACAAGCTCAAGAAGCTACTAAAGAGCGCCAGAACTAAAGCTGAAACGATATACTTTACTAAGTAGACGCAGCTTTGAGACTTTGAGCTTCTATCAATTTACCCTTAAGCTCTTTAGAAAGCCACCAACCGACACAGAACATGGCAAAAACAATACTACCACGCAAAATGGTCAATAAACTTAATGACCACCAAATAGAGTTTATGCCGTAACCCAAAGTAAATACCATAGTGTAACAAGCCGGTATACGCAATAAAGAGCAAGGAATACTCACACACATAGGAGGCAAAGTACGTCTTCCACCGGCAAAAACGCCCTCGGCAATTCCACATATGCCGGCAAAAGGTTGAGACCAAGCAATAATTTGCAAATAGCCAGCTGCAGTAGTAATTACACTTTTATCATTACTAAACAAAGAAGCGCATAGCTCAGGAAGCGTTAAAAATAGCGTACACACTGTAATGCTGACACATAAAGCCCAGCCCATTGCTACCCAAGCAATTTTTTTAGCTCTAGCTACTTGCCCTGCACCCAAGTTTTGACCAATCATAGTAATACAAGCTAACGAAATACCGGAGCGAATGGTATAATTAAGACTTTCCATTCTGTGGCCAATACCCAGAGCGGCCATAGCTTCAGGCCCAAAATTGCTTATAACCGGTGCTATCGACATATAGACAACGCTAAAAACAATAGAGGCCAAAGACAAAGGCAAACCTACAGCGATAACTTTACCCAAATAACTCCAATTTATCTTTATAGGTCTGGTTCTTGGCAACATGAAAAGATAACCAGGGCGAGTAATTTTCAGAATTAACAATAGGCAAACTAAAGCAAATGAAATATTGGAGGCTATCGCTGCACCTAAAGCTCCCAACTTTGGTAAACCAACTAAACCAAAAATAAATAACGGATCTAAAATAAAATTAAGTACAAATCCGATAGAATAAATTTTCAAAGGTGTGCGTGTATCTCCGTAAGCACGCATAATTGCGGAAATGCACTCATTAATACATACCGACGGTGCAAAGACAGCCAACATTCCCAAATAGGAATAGCCTATATCAATAATGGCAGCCACATCTTCTTTGCTACCGACCATCCAACCGAGAATCTCACGCCCCCAGAAATAGAGAACGATAAATTCCAAAAAGCCGGTTAAGATTGCAGCCATTAAACTTAGTTGCACACCTTCAAGCGCTTCTTGAGCTGCCTCCGGTCGTTTCGTAGCTTCCCCTAGTTTATTGGCGATCAATGAATTGGTACCAGTAGTGATAACTCCGGAAAGAGCAAACATAATCCAAATAGCAAAACTGGACATATTTACGGAAGCTAGAGCCAAAACTCCGCTGTGCCCAACCCAAATAGCGTCAACCAAGCTAAATAAAGTGGATAAAAACATCGATCCCAAAATTGGAATTGTCAATTTGATGAGCACTTTGCTCACAGGACCATGTATTAAATCATTTTGCATATCAAAGAAAACCTTTTGTTAAAACCTATAACCTAAAAAATCAGGCCGCCTTTTCCTCTATTTGTTTTAAGGGCTTATGCCACCACCCCATAAAGAACATCCCAAAATTGATAAGCCCGCCAACTACAGTAGTTACTGTGAAAGTGAGCCAAATCGAGCTTAAACCTAAATTCAAATGAGATACTGCCAAAAGGCACAGTGGCCAACGCAAAGCAAAACAAATTACATTGACCGTTGTAGGAGGCAAGGTTCGGCTACCTCCAGCAAAAATACCATCCAAGATGGTGCCGGCTCCATAGAAAAATTCGGAAAAAGCGATTATCTTCAAGTACTTTACAGCGTTGGCTTGCACTTCAGGATCGGAAGTGAAAAATGAGGCATACACATCAGGAATTAACCAAAAGCTGGCCACAAAAAATATATTAATATAAAAACACCAACTTAGAGCTTTAATAGCAGTCGCTTTGGCTCTTTCAAAGTAGCCAGCGCCTAAGTTGTGGGCAATCATAGTAATACAAGCCATGGATAGACCGGAGCACAACATATAATTTATGCTTTCTATGCGATGACCAATCCCCAAAGCGGCAATGGCACTGGGGCCGAAGCGATTTATCATAGGAGAAATGGCCATATAAATTAAGCTAAATACAATTGAAGCAAAAGAAAGTGGTAGACCCACGGCAAAAATTTTACCTACATAATGCCAATTCCAAGTCGGACGGGTTTTAGGCAATATAAATATGCCGCTGCCCTTAGTAAATTTATAGAGAAACGTTACAAAAACTATGTAACAAGATATGTTATAAGCTATAGCTACACCTAAAGCATCGAATCCAGGAAATATATTACCAAATCCAACAATAAATAGCGGATCGAGTATAAAATTGATTATATATCCCATAGAGATAATGTAAGAAGGAGTTTTTGTGTCTCCATAAGCTCGCATGATAGAAGCAAAAACTTGATTCAAACACACTATGGGCGCAAAGATAGCCAAAGATTTTAAATAAGGTACTGCCGTTTGTAAAACAGCAGCAAAGTTATCTTGCTCACCAGCCATCATTTTTAGAATGGTTTGCCCACCGAATAAAAGGATGAGCATTTCTATTAGTCCCATAAGTGCAGCTAGAAATAAACTGATTTGGGCAATATCACTAGCTTCTTGGCGACATTTTTCATCTTTGACTGCCTCTCCCAATTTATAGGAAATAAGCGAATTGGCACCTGTAGTAACTATGCCAGCTACAGAAAACATCGTCCAGATCAGAAAGCTTACTAAATTGACAGCAGCTAAAGCAATAACCCCACTCTGCCCTACCCAAGCAGCATCTGCTACATAAAATACTGTCTCCCAAAACATAGCTCCCAATATAGGTAGGGCCAGTTGGAAAAGAGTTGAACCAATGTTGCCTTCTCTAAGCGTCTGTTCTCGTACGGTATATTCCATTTATTTAATCTCGCAATATAAAAAAACTGAGCTGCTTATTGATGCTTTTAGTAAAAACCAACATCTTTCTGCCGCCAAGCGGGACGCCTTTTTAAACTTACGACTAAAAATTCCTGTCTAAGTATGCAAAAACAAAAAACTATACTTTATTATTTCTAGGGGAAAGGTTATTTTATTTCGAAGTATTAGTAAGCGTGCAGAGCATGGAGCCTGCAGTATATTTTGTAGTGTATATGTTTTTACAAATGTAAATATGTCATTATCAGCCGAAGAAAAATTTTATATAATAATAAATCCGTCTGCAGGTGCAGGACGCGGATTACGTAATTTGCAAGCCATTGATAGCTTTGCTAAAGAACATAACGGTACTGTTTTAATTAGCCGCTATCCCGGCCACACTACCAAATTGGCTAAATCAATAGCAGCTAGGGGCAGACTTGTTTTTGCTGCCGGTGGAGATGACACTATTAGAGAAGTTTTGCAAGGCACTTACGCCAGTAAATGTATTGTAGGCATAATTCCTTTGGGCACTTTTAATAATTTGGCTACCAGTCTGTATTTACCGCCTCATCCTTTGGAATGTTTAAAGCTTTCACTCGAAGGTGTCAATTGTTTGGTAGATGTTGGCAAAATAGAACAAGGCAAATTATTTACCGAAAGTATCGGTATAGGTTTGGATTCATATGCTTGGTCAAAAGCACCTTCGCAAGAGCCCAAAGGTCTTTGGCGTTGGCTTAACGGTATAAAAATCGGAATAAGTTCACTTTTAGACTTTACGCCTCAAAATTATCGCTTGGAAATAGATGGTCGCCTCTTAAAAATGCACGATGTTATGCAAATAACCGTAGCTAATTCGCGCTGCTATTGCTCCGGTATTCAAATTGCTCCTAATGCCAAAATGAACGACGGCTTGCTCGATATATGTATAATTTCTCGTATGAGCAAGTTAAAATTTCTGGCTATGACGCCCATTTTTTACTTTGGCAAGCATATAAACAGCTCAACGAGTGTTCATTATATTCAAGCACATAAAGTAAGTATCAGCGGCCCGGCTTCGGTGCCTATTCGCGTAGATGGCATGCTTACTTCGCAAACTTTGCCTATAAAAGCTGCAGCTATCAGTAATAGTTTGACAATACGTATTCCGGCCGCTTGTAGACATACGGCCAGCTTGCAATAGTAGAATACATGCTGACAATTTTTAAGCTAGTATTTTTTGCTTACTGGCCGTACAATCGGAATTGTAAAATACAATTAAACAGTCTTAAAGTACTCTCTTGGCTCCCAAGTATCGTGCTTTAAAGTAACTTTCTTCCAAACTACTTACCCTAACATAGCCTGAAGAAGAAGCGTGAATAAATTCTCCGTTGCCTAAATAAATGCCCACATGAGAAGCGCCAGGAGCATAAGTTTCAAAAAAGACCATATCGCCAGGAGCTTCACCGCCAAAAGATACAGCTTGCCCCTCATTAAACTGGACATCAGCAGTACGAGGCAAATTTATACCTACTTGTCCATATACATATTGGACATAACCAGAGCAATCGAAACCGGAAGGTGTAGTTCCTCCCCAAACATAAGGCACTCCCATGTAGCTTCTGGCTTTATTTAAGAGACTATTCACTCTAGAAGAAGAACCAGTACCAATTGCGCTATACTCTTCTTCGTCTTCATCAACTGGAGGAACATAATTGGGAATTTTAACTACTTTGCCATCAGAACCGATAGCTATACTGTAGCTGGGAGCTGGATTGGAAGCGCGGCGATAAGAACGACGCTTTTTCTTCTTAGCTTTTTGAGTCGCCTGGTTGGCTTGTTTACTTACGGAAGAGCTAACTGCTACCAAATCAGTAGTGTTGCTATCTATATTGACTACTTCAGGAGAAGGAGCGCTCTGAGCAACCGCAGTCTCCACTTTTGTAGGCAAAGGTTTAGCTTCAGGATCTATAGGAATAAGTAAAATAGCTCCAGTTTGCAATCCCTTTTGATCTACAATTGTATTAGCATTGACGCGTAGAACTTCTTTAGGATCGACGCTGTAACGCGAAGCAATAGAATAAATCGTATCGCCTCTAACTACTTCATAATATTTGTAAACTACGTGCGCTTGCACAGAAGAAGCAGCCAGCCCCACGCCTAAACTACAAGCTGCTGCCGCAGCTAAAGCCCTGCGGCCAGCTCTCTTAAATAAGGAATATACTCTTTCCATTATTTGACTTCTGTCCTTACAAAAAAATAAGCAAGACCGAAGTTCTGACACTTACTTTTAGTTAGTTTGTCTTAAAAACTTCGGTCTAAAACAATTTAATTTGCCACAAGGGCAATCAATTATTTATTACTCAACATTTCATTGATGGAGCGAGCAGCACGGCGGCCTTCACCCATAGCCAAAATTACGGTAGCGGCGCCTAAAACAATATCTCCTCCAGCGTAAACACCATCTAAACTGGTTTTGCCGGTAGCTTCCTCTACGATGATGTTACCTTTTTTGTTGAGCTCCAAACCAGGAGTAGCTGAAGTAAGCAAAGGATTAGAGCGGTTACCAATAGCTACCAAGACGGTATCACACTCTAATTCGTAAGTATCGCCTTCAATCTTAACAGGGCTGCGACGACCGCTAGCATCAGGCTCACCCAATTCGTAGCGCTGTACGGTGACAGATTTTACGCGACCTTGCTCGTCACCGTTGATGGCACAAGCGTTCTGCAAGAAGCAAAAACGGATGCCCTCTTCAAAAGCGTGCTCGACCTCTTCGCGTCTAGCAGGCATTTCGTGACGACTGCGGCGGTAAAGTACCGTAACTTCTTCAGCACCGAGACGTTTGGCCATACGGCAAGAGTCCATAGCCACATTTCCACCACCCAAAACGACAACTTTCTTGGAGTTGTACATAGGAGTATCGTTGCGGCCGGGATAAATTCCGCCCATTAAGTTGGCACGAGTTAAGTACTCGTTGGCAGTGCAGACACCGATTAAATCTTCACCAGGGATACCCATAAAGATAGGCAAACCGGCTCCGACGCCAATAAAGGCTGCTTCAAAACCGTCTTTTTCAAAGAGATCTTTAATAGTGCGAGTGCGACCGACTACATAATCGGTATGGAACTGTACGCCCATTTTTACCAAAGAGTTAATTTGCTCATCAACCACATGTTTGGGTAAACGGAATTCGGGAATGCCATAACGCAGCACACCACCCAATTTGTGCAAAGCTTCAAAAACATGCACTTCATGGCCTTGACGGCGACAATCGGCAGCGACAACTAAACCGGCAGGTCCGGAGCCGATAACAGCAACTTTGTGGCCACTTTCGGGCTTAATTTCCAAAGTACCATCACTGTGCTTGGCATGCCAATCGGCCAAAAAGCGCTCTACTTTGCCGATAGAAACAGACTTAGCTACATCTTTATGAGCTTTGCCAATCATACAATTTTGTTGGCACTGACGCTCTTGAGGACAAACGCGACCACAAATAGCCGGCAACAAACTTGATTCTTGAATAACGGCAATAGCTTTGTCAAAATCGCCTTCAGCAGCAGCATGAAGGAAGCCGGGAATATTGATACCAACTGGACAACCCTTTACGCAGTTAGGATTTTTGCATTGTAAGCAACGACGACTTTCTACTACAGCTTGAGCAGGCGAAAAAGTCTTTTCCACTTCGTCTTGCCATTGGGAACGCTGCAAAGGATCCAAAACAGCCGGCTTTTGCACAGGAATGGCCATGCGATCCTTGGGAGTTAAGGTTTCTTTTTCTTCCAATTTGTGCAGAATATCTAAAGCTTCTTGCTCGAGAATTTGAGGATCTTTATGAAAACGAGGCATTATAAACTCTCCTTAGGTGAACTTATTGCTGTATAGGCCGCTCGCTTGTAAATTTACGAGCGGCTCCAACATCAGAGCCAGCTATATTTCCCCGGCTTCATGCATTTCTTTTACTACAGCTCTGAAGCGGCAAGTATGCTCACGAGCTTTGGTCTCTTGCTCTTTAAATGCGTTCAGACGCTTAAGCATATTATCAAAATCTACCAGATGAGCATCAAATTCAGGACCATCTACGCATACAAACTTAATCTGTCCATCTACGGTTACACGGCAGCATCCGCACATACCAGTACCGTCAATCATAATAGTATTGAGACTGACCAAAGTGCTAACATCGAAAGGCTTGGTAGTTAAAGCACAGAATTTCATCATTATAGGCGGACCAATAGCCACAACCAAATCCGGCTTTTCAGTTTCACTAGCGCAAAGTTCTTTCAAAGGTTCGGTAACTAAAGCTTTGCGACCATAGGAACCGTCGTCGGTCACTACGATATACTCGTCAGCCACAGCTTTCATTTCCTCTTCCAAAATGAGCAAACCTTTGTTGCGAGCTCCGGCAATAACAGTAACATGGTTGCCAAGAGCCTTCAAACCACAAACGATAGGATACAAAGGAGCTAAACCAATACCACCGCCTACAGCAACTACTTTACCGAAGTTTTCTAAATGAGTAGGTTTGCCAAGAGGGCCAGCAATAACCGGAATATAATCTCCTACTTCAAAGTGACTCAGCTCTTCAGTGGATTTGCCTACTACCTGGAAAATCAAGGTGATAGTTCCGGCCTCTTTGTCGGTATCAGCAATAGTTAAAGGCACACGCTCGCCATAATCGACATCGGTTTGTAAAATAATGAATTGGCCTGGCTTATGCTCTTCGGCAATAAGCTTAGCCTCTACACGCATGCGCACCACGTTTTCTGACAAAAATTCTTTAGACACAATTTTGTGCCCTTTGCGAGGGGCAGCAGAACCGACGATATTAGTCAAATCACTCATGCTTAAAATCTCTCAAAACCACCAAGATAGAATTAGCAATCGAATTCCGAACGACTGCGAAAGTGAATGACGCCCGGATTCACACTTCTAGTTATTTTGCCAAAAGAAACGAATTGCCTCCTTTTAAGATTTAAGCAAGAAAAAAAACGATCCCTACACTCTCAAGCAAAAACTCAACCAGAGGTAAGAACCGTTTTTCTCACTGAAGGTCGTTATACAACCAAGTATTTATCTTTAGAAGGTAATTTCCATGGAACCGGTATTTTGATCCTTAGAAGCAGATTTGGGCACAACATAGTTGCTACTAATTTGCTTCATATTCTCTACAGTCATCATGGAGCGGGCAATATCGGTATTGCTTCCGGCAGGAATGATGGAAACGTTGGCGCGACCTTTTAAGATTCTTTCGGTTTCCAGAATTTCGAAAAGGGCGCTGGCCACTTCGTTATCTTTAGAAATTTCTTCTAAAGCTTTACCTACAATTTCCGGACGGATAGCCGCAGCGCGAGCGAACTCAATAGCAGATTTGCGATCTGCTTCAGAACGAATAACACTCACACGGTTGTTACCATCTTGTTTGATAGCAGCAGTTACCTGACGCAAACGATTGACGACTTTCTCCTCAATCTGGGCGATCATTCTTCTATCGCGGAAATGTACATTACGAATATAAACGGAACCGAGACGATAACCCCATTCATCGGAACGAGGAGAAACTTCCTGGCGCACTGCGCGACTCATGGCATGACGATCTTCCATCATATCAGCCAAAGTAAGGTTGGAAAGGCAACGTACGGTAGCATTGCTGACGTTGGCTCGCAAAGAGCCCTCGGGATCGCTATTTTCGAAGCTATATTTGACAGGGTCAGAAATCATCATTTCGTACCAAACGCCGATACCCATAGGGGCGCCTTCTTCGGAGTTGACTGGCAAACTGCGTAAATAGCACTGATCTAAACTGGTATCAACTACAATGTCCTCGCCCATAAAATTGAAAAGGAAGGCATGAACAAGAGACATAGAAGGCACCAAAGCATGAATACCAGGTTCATCAAAACGAGCTCTGATATCACCAAATAATTTTAAGACGTGGCACTCACGCTCATTTACGACAACATAAGGCCAAAAGAACTTGGCTATGTAAGGTAACAATTCAAAAAACATAGCTGCAGCAATAAAAGCAGCAATAAAGGAAGGTAACAACACCAGCCTACTACCTCCTGTCTTCCAACACAATATTGCTGGCTCTGCTCAAGAGACCAAGCTTTACATTGCGTAAATAAGCGTACAACCCGCCATGATCACGCAAAGATTTAAGACGAGCAGAAAGCTGACGCAAAGGTTCAACTTCAGCTTGAGCTTTGAGAGTCTGAATTTCTACTGCTCTCTTGGACTGTACAATAGTCTGATCGGCATCAGCCTGGGCGACACTAATATCGGAAGATACTTCATTGTGAGCTGTATTAATAGCCGCCAAAGCTTGCTCTACGCAATCAGGAGGATCTATATTGGTAATTAAAGCAGCTTCAAAAACTATACCATAGCGAGTAGCGGAATTGGCGCACTCTCTTTCCATATGGTCGTTGATGTCTTGAAGATTTTTACGTAAGTCGTTAATAGAAATGCCTTCTACATTTTTGCGTAAAGGATCTTCCTCTTCCTCAAGCATAGGGTTCTTGGGAGCTTCGTAATTGGCGATCTTTTCACGTAAAATAGAGTGGAAAAAGCCCATTACATGAGCGATAGGGTTTCTGATACCAAAAAGGTAGGCATAAAGATTGTCTTCAGAAACACGGAAACGAATCTGGCCAGAAATTCTGGTATTGAGTTGGTCTTTGGTAACCGCATTTAAAGCAGCGCTCTGACTCCTGGGATTGGAAGGATCAAAACCTATATCCACAGTTTGAGTAGCAATGGAAACGCGTCTTACTTCTTCCCAAGGCCACTTAAAGTGAAGTCCGGGGCCGATAACATCCAATTTAGGATACTTATAGCGTTCTTCTCCTTCATCTTGGCCATCTTGTTTATCGACACGATCAAAATCTGTACTGGCAAAGCTACCGCCAACATCATTTCGACGACTGGCTCTACCAAATATAACTTTCACGGCACGTTCATTAGGATCGATAGTATAGAAGCCCAACAGAATTTTTATCGCAAGATAGGCTGCTATGCCTAAGAATGCGCCAAAACCAGCTCCAAACATTGGTTCCTCCTGTCTTGATTTTCCAGTCCAACCTAGCTTTGGAAACACTTTATATATTTTTCTACAGTGGCTGAATCAGGCGTATCTTTCTATAGCTAAAAGCTAAGAAATTTTGAGAGCAAAACGAACCATCTTTGCCGGCTGAACGTTAGCTTTTCGGTTCTCTCCGCAACGAACAACGCCTTATTCACGAAAATATCGGCTTTAATAACAACAATTCCCGGACAAGCAACAACCTTGAATATAAAAGACAAGGAACTCTAGCTCGCTGAAAATGAGGCACGGCACCGATATATTAGAAATATATTAGCAAATTTTTTTTAATAAAAATAGACCTTTACTCCTTTTTACCAGTTTTTAGCCTAAAGTTGTCTTTATCTAAGTTGACATACTCCCCATGGCTAAAGCCAGGGGCTTTACGGTGCATTTTGGTAAAGGTATAAAAATTGAGGCGGCGAACTTGCCACCCGCGAAAATAGTGTAAACGACGCTAATTTATCTGCGCCTGGTGTTTGATAAGAAACCAGAGCCAGAAAGAGCCTCCATTGTGTCTCTAGACTATGGAGTGAGGGGCGTCAGTTTTAAACGAAATATATTTTCACAATGTTGGAGCATAAATAAGCTAAATATGACTATCAAGAACCAGGTCGCAATTTCTGATAACGAACCTTTACATATTCAAGAATTAGTTCCAGGATCGGTATGCAGACTTATAATTGCGGCTTACGATCACCGTCGTGTCGGCAATAGTACGGAAGTTTCCCAAGCCAAACAAATCGATCAACATGATCAGGCAGAACTTATTGCCAAAATAACTGCTATGTTGGAAGAGAATGCCATAGAAGTAGCCGATATTGAACGTTTTAACCATACCGACGAGGGCTTCTCAGCTCTTATTTATGCAGATTATCGCATAACCAACAGTCCCGATTTGGCGGTGCTGCGTAGCAAAATTAAAGAAGAAGGACACAAATTGGGCGTCAGCATTAGGATGCAACGCTCGGAACTTTTTTCTTATATGCATCGTATCTAATTTGTATTACCAATAAATATTTAGCCTCTATAACAGATAACAGAAAGCGAACTGTATCTCCTTTTAGCGAAATTTGGTTCGCTTTTCTTTTTTTAGAGCTTGCGCAAGAAGCGCAGCCATTTAGTTTGGTTTGGGGTAGGCAGCCAATGGGGATCGATCTTTTCTTGGGGAAAAAATTTACGAATAACTTTAACTATAGCCATACGATCATGAACAGCTAATAATTCAAAGAGAGGCTTGGGCAAGCCACAAATAGAGCCTGCAAAATCGATAATATATATCTTATTATCTTTCCAAAGAATGTTGGTCTCTCTTCCATAATCTCCGTTGCTGTCATGGCCAATATCAAAATGAATAACTCCGCGAGAATGAATTTTTTCGATAAGGTTGCAAAGCTGATCTAAGGCACAATGTGGCAATTCTCCCGGTGCGACAGTCTTAAGATCTCGACCGCCTTGTAAATAATCCATACACAATACTCTTTTATGAGGCATAGAGACATGCTGAACAATGCCGTCAACGCCTTCCAATCGCTTATAGATATTAAACTCTCTATGCAAAAGCCAATGACCCAAAGTAGCACGATATATGTCGTTACAGTCTAAAAAATCTTTGGAAGCTAGGCCACACTTTAATTGACGCAAAGTGGCTCGAGGAGGCTCTATACCGCGAAGAAGTTTTACCGTATGTTCATCAAGATAGGTCTTCAATTCAGAATCGCTAAAATGTGGTAATTCTGCCGGAAAAAAACTATTGGGATTATTTACTTCGGCCATTGTTTCATCAGCCCGCACCTATTATTTATCTCTGAACTGGCCAACTTCTCAAGATTTTGCTTCCTACCCTTTTTCTAGTATTGCTTCTTATAAAAACGCCCCCTCAAATAAAAACAACCCCTCAAGACTGCTTAATTAGAGCAAAATTGAGGGGCCTTGCTAATTATTCGTTATACCTAAGAATCGGTATTTGACCTTTTAGATAAAACTATTTCTCTTGGCAAGATTCACGGCAAGGACGATCCTGACGCTGGGGACGCTGTTTCTCGAGCTCAGTGAGCTTGGCTCTTTGCTCGGCGGTCAAAACAGAAGAAATCTCCTTTTGCATCAGTTCTGCTTCACTCTTATCAGCTTTGCGCATATCTTCAAAGCGTTTCTGGCGGCTTTGGCGATATTTTTCGCAAATATCCTTTATTTGCTTGTCTTGAGCTTCAGAAAGTTGCAATTGCTCCATTACAAAAGGAGGCAATTCACCCATAAAATGCTCAGGGCCGGGGCCTGGTTTCATACCATGATGTCCGCCGCGAGGGCCGCCTTTATGCCCACCTTTAGGACCGCACTTAGGAGCGCCAGCACAATCTTTCATCTTAAAAGCTTCAAGTTTGTTTTGTTGCTCTGCAGTAAGAATAGGACGCAAGTCAGCTTTTAAGGTAGCTAAAGCTTTTTCTCGATCTTGCTGCTCTTGCTGTCTGTACTTAGCTAAAGTATCTTTTTGTTCTTGGCTAAGTTTAATGGGAGTCGGGCGCTCAGCTCTGTAGGGGCGAGCCATTCTATCTTGGCGGCCCTCATGGAAACCATCTTCTGGGCCCAACGTCTTTTGCTCATATTGCTGCAATTGTTCACGCTGTTCGGAAGTCAGCACTTTTTCAAAGTTGCCTCGCTTGCTCTGTTGCACTTTAAGCATAGCGCTGTCAAACTTTTGCAAGCTGGGAGCAGCCTTGGTGCGCTGCTCTTCTGTCAATTGCAACTCTTTGGCAATTCTGTTGGATATCTTGCAGCATTTCTTGCCATGGCGACGCGGGCCACACTTTTTCTTAGCTTTACAACACTTACCATCTTTATCTTGAGGGCAAGTAACACAAGCCTTATTTTGGCAAGCTTGGCCTTGACATTTAACTGAACTGTCAGCCCAACTGTAACTGGTCATGCCAAGCAACAAAGCCACACTGCACACAGACAAAGTAGTTTTCAAGAAAAACTTCTTCATAATATTTGCCTCCTCACGGCTATCCCCAAATAATAGGGTTTTGCTTTACTACTTTCTTACTATAGCGGCTTAAATATAAATAGAAACAAATAGTTTCTGCCTTTGAATTTTTTTTATAAAAACTTAAATTTTTAGTTATCGCGCTCAAATAAAAAAGCCCGCTTCCTCTTAGTCCAAAGGCAACAACTATTAAAAAGTGAGCTTTATCAATTATTCTGCAACTTAATTGGAATTAAGTGCCTAAGTCCAGATCTACTCTGGAAGTAAGGGCCATTTCGGCTTCAATTATGGCATTGAAGCTTTCAACTGCTTCGTCAATATCTTCATTTATTACCGTATATTTATACTTATCCATATTTTTCATTTCGGTACGAGCCCTGAGGAGACGGCCGGCCAATTGCTCTGAGGACTCAGTACCGCGTCCACGCAATCTTTCTTCCAGTACTTCCCAAGACGGTGGAGCCAAGAAAATACTTACACAATCCGGAGCTTGACGCATAACTTCTGCTCCACCTTTAACGTCAATTTCTAAAATGACATGCTTACCTTCACGACGTTTTTGCTCAACAAATTCTTTGGGAGTTCCGTAACAGGCGCTGAAATGGTTGTCCCATTCTAAAAATTTATTTTGGTTGACCCATTCATTAAATGTTTCCAGAGAAATAAAATGATAATTTACTCCATCAACTTCTCCAACACGAGGTTGACGAGTCGTACAAGATACAGACAAAATACAATCAGAACGTTTTTCTAAAAGGCGACTCACCACAGTGCCTTTACCTGCTCCCGAAGGCCCGGAGACAATTAAAAGTAATCCCTGACGTTTGTTTTTTTCCATAATAAGACCACCAACCATTTCCAAAAAAGCTAAAAGACCAAAGCTTGGCTGGCCAATTCTCTGCCTAAAAAAAATCGCCTTTTATAAGGTCAAAATATACTATGCTTGAACTTGTCTATTTTTTTCTCCTAAAAGAAACGAAGGCTCTTAGACCAATAACATAGAAAAAAAACGAAAAAAGACAAGGAAATTTTATTTTTATATTTATGAATTTAGATGCAGTATCTTTAAAAGCAATAGTCAAGGAACTAATTCCTCTGATAACGGGTGGAGTTATACAAAAAATTTCTCAAATTACTCGCCTAGATATAGTTATGCAAGTGCGCAAGCCTGGTGTTACTCATAAATTAATCTTTCGTTTAGAACAAGATAATGCCGGCTTGGGACTTACCGAAGCCAAGCTACCACCAGCGGAAGCCCCGACCGGTTTTGTTATGCTGTTGCGCAAATATTTACAAGGCAAAAAAATAGACGCTATTGAACAGAATGGCTTGGAGAAAATTATTAAGTTTAAAATAGACGATAAAATTTTGCTCTTAGAAATGTATGGGCGCAGCAATAATTTATATTTGCTCAATGAAAGTGGCAAAATTATGGGCATGTTGGTAAAAGATACCAAATCAGACGCCCAGCAAGCAGGTAAGCTCTATAAAGAACCGGCTGTTCCCAGTAAGCCTGACGCTTCCCTAGTTTCTTTTAAAGAAGTACACGATTTGCTGTTGCCTTTTATTGGTCAAGAAGCGCAAAAAGCTCTGCGTTCAGCTCTATTTGGCCTTTCTCCACAACAAACGGCTTATATATGCAAAATAGCTGGACTTTCAGAGAATGAGTTAATTAGCCAAGATAATATCAATAATTTAGCTATAGGACTAGATCAATGGCAAATGTTACTTGACGAAGAAAGTTTTTCTTCGGTTTTGAGTTCCAAAGGAAAGCTTTCTCCTTGGTCTTTAGACGATCCTAATGAGCAAGCTTTTCCCTCTATGCTTAAAGCCCTAGATATTCACACTTCGGCTCCAGGTATTGACAATAAACGCCAAATTGTTCAGCGCATGCTTCTCAAAGCCAAAGAAAAGGCTCAATCTGCTTTACAAAAACGTTTAGACGCTTTGGAGAGTACTAAGTTCAGTCCTTTAAAACGCTTGGCCGGAGAATTAATTTTGGCCAATTTAGATAAAATTGAGCCTCACGCAGACAGTCTGATTTTAGCGGATAATAGCGAGGAATTGCCCGCAGAAGCTGTACATATATTGGCTGAACTGGGAAGCGAAAATCAAGTTTCCCATCCTTTAAAAAACGGTAAAGAAACTAAGCAAAGTAAACGTGGCAAGTTAAGTATCGAGCGCCAGGAAGGGAAAATTATTGTTGCTCTCAATCCTCTAATATCGGCTAGCGACAATGCTCAAGCCTATTTTAAAGAATATCATCGTTTAAAAAGGGCGGTAACTTCTGTTCAGGAGCCTATTCAACGAGCTCAAGAAGAAATAGATTTTTTAGATGAATTGCTCTATTTTACCGAAAGCGCTTCCGAAGCTCAAGAATTGGAAGATATACGACGTCAATGGAGTGAATCTAAAAAGGGCGCTTCTTCGACAGAAATAAAAAAGACTCGCTCTATACAAACAGGTCCTTTAGGCCCTAAAAAATTTACCTATAAAAATTTCGTCATTTTGGCCGGACGTAACCCTAGGCAGAATGATCAAATTACTTTCAAGATGGCTGCTGCCGGAGATATTTGGATGCACTCTCAAGGCTCTCCGGGGGCTCATGTAGTGATCAAAACAGCCGGACGCAAAGTCACTCCCGATGTTTTAGAAGCTGCTGCAGTAATTGCCGCTCGCAATTGCCGTGTACGCAATTCTACTAAAGTTGATGTGAGCTATTGTGATGTAAAGCAAGTAAAGAAGCCCAAAAGCAGCCCTCCAGGACGCGTTACTTTAAAAAGCTTCAAAACAATTACAGTGAATCCCCATCTGGAAATTGGCGTACCCGAGCAACTGCTCTAATTTATCTTTTTTTAGCAAAAGCGGAGAAAAGGAATGGCAAACTTAAAAAAATATTTGGGCCTTGGAGCTTGCACTTTGGCACTATTATTGTCCGGCTGTGCTTCTTCACCAAGTGAAACCAGCTTAAATCAAGCAGAAGCGGAAGCAGCAAACAAAGCCATTCCTTCCCTGCGATCGACAGGCAAGCCCTTGGCCTTACTAACAGCAAAAGATCTTAACTCTCAAGCAGAAGTGAGTTTTGCTCCCAAAACTCATCAACATCTCACTATAATCACTCTTTGGTCGCCCACTTGGTTTGATGGACATGCAACACAAACTGAAGCTTTAAAGAAAATTGCTTTGCGTTACGGTTCTAATTTGCGCATCATTTGCTTAGTTTATGATACTCCTTTGCCTACAGCTCAAAATTTTATTAAAAAAGAAAAGCTAAATTTTGAAATGGCTTTAGGAGATCAAGAGCTATACAAAAAATTAAGCCTCAAGTCCATACCTTCTTATTGGTTTTTAGATTCAGACGGCAACTTGCTAAAGAGTGTAGAAGGCTTGCTTACCTACAATGATTTGCAGAAATTGGTGGCGACTTTTATAAATGACAACCTCAAAACAAACGAAATTCACTAGCTACAATGAAGCAAGAATATTAAAAATATTAAGCTGCCGCTCGATCTTCTTGCAATTTATCAAGCAATTCTTTGAGATTTTTTATACGCTTAAGACGCCAAACACCGTTTTCGTTTTGCATTTCTAATTGCATTACAAATTCATTGGTAAAGCCACGTGGATAGAGGCGCACTCCCATGACAGCAGCTTTGTTTTCCACAACTGTATATTCTACGACGGCTGCACCGAAGCCTAAGCTATCAAAAAACGAAAAATCTATGCTTTTAAAGCCGGAGCGATCTACAAAGCCATCGTCATCGCTGTCTTCTCCGCTTACATAACGTCTAATTCTGTTTTTAGCTATTTCTATAGCGTCATTTTTTACAAAATCGGCGGCGTTTTTAAGAAAAGCTTGACCTTTGACCAGCGAGAGCAAATTATTTTTACCTAACTGCTGTTCAATTAGCGAATCGGTGGCATCGTCGTAAGCATACTTAAGAACACTGTCTAAATCGACTCTAGCCTCAAAAGCTTGCCAATCATGATTTTCAATAGCAGTTTTTACTAAAGTCAAAGAATAAATGGGAGTATTTTTCCAGTATCCATAATAGAAAGCCAGAAATGCTAAAAGTAAAGCTACTGCTGCCGAACAAGCAATAATTATTGTTTTTTTCTGCATCGAACACTCCACAAACAAAAGTAAACAAAGAATTGCTTTGCAAAATAAAAGAAGCTGCCTTAAGTATACAAGACAGCTTGCTTTTTGCCTAACAAACTAGCGACAGTTTCTAACAGCAGCCATCTCTTCTTTTATGGCCTCGCAAAGGATGCGCACTCCATACCTGATAGTCTCTACAGGCAGATTGGAAAAGTTGATTCTAGCCATGTTATGCCTTTTTGTAACCGAATAGAAAGCATCTCCCGGAACAAAAGCTACATTATGGGCTAAACAACGCGTTAAAAGTTTGTGAGAATCGATATCTTCAGGCAATTTCAACCACACAAACATACCACCACCCGGTCTAGTGAAGCGTACTTCCTGTGGAGCATGCGCCTCCAATTCACTAATCATTGCCAAACAGCGCTCTTTATAAGTATTACCTATTAGGCGCAAACGCTCATTAAAATCATTATTCAGCAAATAACGGTAAATAATCATCTGATTCAGCAAAGGCGTTTGCAAATCGGTAGCTTGCTTTAGAATAACCATTTTGCGTACCAATTCTTTTTCGCCGGTAAGCCAAGCAACGCGCAAACCAGGACAAAGCACCTTGGAAAAGCTACCTAAATTGATTACCAGGCCCTTAGTATCAAAGTGAGAGAGGGAGCAATGTTCCAAATTATCAAAACAAACCTCGTAATAGGCGTTGTCTTCAATAACAGGAACTTCATACTTTGTCATAAGCTCCATAAAGAGACGCCTTCTCTCCATACTCCAGGTACGGCCTGAAGGGTTTTGGAAATTGGTAATAACATATACGCACTTAGGCTTACGAACCTTAAGTCTCTCTTCCAAGCCCTCGATGACTACTCCATTGTCGTCGCATTGCATTTCCTCAAACTTGGCTCCACACATACGAAAAGCAGCCAAAGCGGCCATATAAGTAGGCGCTTCAGTCCAAACAACATCATCCTGATCTATTAAAAGCTTGGAAGCAAGATCTAGGCCAGACTGAGAGCCACTGGTAATGAGAATATTATCCAGGCCTTCTACGTGCATCCCCCAATACCGATTGAGCCGTTCTTTAATCCACTCTCTAAGCGGAACATAACCTTCTGTAGGAGCATACTGAAGAGTACGTACTCCTTCTTCGTGAAGTAGAGCCGCAGCATGTTTGGCAAGCTCCTCGTGAGGAAAAAGTTCGGGAGCGGGAAGGCCGCCGGCAAAAGAAAGAACGTCGGGGCGCTCAGTAATTTTAAGTATCTCGCGTACCTCAGAAGCGGACACGAAATTCATACGATTAGCTAAATGGTATTCCATGAACAAAAATCAAGACCCCCAAAAGTCCTTGTCTAAAACGTTCCCGCCTCAAAACAAGAATATCGGAAGCCTTGCCTGTTTGATTTTTATGTGCAAGCAATTCAGCCCTCAAACCGGTATAACCTCCTTAAGGGCTGAATCTGAAGTTGTTTAATAGCTACTACTTTTCTAAGAAAGAGGATGATCAAATTTTATCTTAGAGCGTTTATCTTTGAAACGATCATCTTCCGGCTCAGACTCAGAAACGACTTCTGATTTAATTGCAGACTTCTCTTTAATATCTTCACCTTTTACCTGTTCTACAGCGTTGAGAGTTTTGGCTGTATAGAACATGCAAGCCAAAGGAGCCAAAGTAAGTTCTAAAGAGAGCTGGTGAGAGCCGAAAGGCACAGGCTGAGCGGACAATTCTTGATCTACTTTGTAGCCACTGCCTCCGTATTGAGGATCATCGGAGTTGAGCTCTAATTTCCACTTGCCTTCTACTTCCACAGGTAAACCGATACGATAGTTGCGGCGCGGTACGGGAGTGAAGTTGCAAGCGACCATAACCACACTGCCCCTACCTAAAGGATAGCGTACAAAAACGACTACACTGTTAGTGGGATCATCACATTGCAACCAAGTGAATCCACCGGGGCTGTTATCCAACTCCCAAAGTTCGGGATGTTCTTTATAAAAATGGTTGATAGCCTGGCACCATTCTTGCATTTGCTTGTGAGGCTTTTCGGAAATCAAGTGCCAATCTAAAGACTGGTTAAAATTCCATTCATTCCACTGAGCAAATTCGTTACCCATAAAACTGAGTTTTTTGCCAGGATAGCCAATCATATAGCCATACAAAGTACGCAAATTGGCGTAGCTCTGCCATTCGTCTCCCGGCATCTTGTTCAGAAGAGAACGTTTTCCGTAAACAACCTCGTCATGGGAGAAAGGCAAAATGAAATCTTCAGAATATTGGTAGAGCATACCGAAAGTAAGTTTATTGTAGCTATAACGACGGTAAATAGGGTCGTCAGACATAAACTTAAGCGTGTCATGCATCCAGCCCATATTCCACTTAAAAGTGAAGCCTAATCCACCTTCGTCGACGGGACCAGTTACATGAGCCCAAGAAGTAGACTCTTCGGCACAAGTAAAGCAACCGGGGCACTCTTTGACAACAGCGCTGTTAAAGTCGCGCAAGAAAGATACAGCCTCTAAGTTTTCATGACCGCCGTATTTATTGGGCACCCAACCGCCACTCTGCTTACCATAATCCAGATAAAGCATAGAAGCCACAGCATCTACCCTAATACCGTCAACATGGTAGCACTCTAACCAGAACAGACCGGAAGAAATAAGGAAATTGCGTACTTCGTTGCGCCCGTAGTTGAAGATATAAGTACCCCACTGCGGATGGCAACCTTGACGAGGATCTTCATGCTCGTAAAGACAACTGCCATCAAAACGAGCCAAGCTAAAAGCATCTTTGGGGAAGTGAGCAGGTACCCAGTCTAAAATGACGCCTATTCCATTACAGTGCAGCTCGTCAATAAGGTGCATGAGCTGCTCTGGAGTGCCAAAACGACTGGTAGGAGCAAAATAACCGGTGGACTGATAACCCCAAGATCCGTCATAAGGATACTCAGTTAAGGGCATAAACTCCACATGGGTATAGCCCATCTCCTTAAGGTAGGGAACCAACTCCTGAGCAGCTTCTTCATAAGTAAGATATTCGGTGCCATTTTTACGACGCCAAGAAGCCAAATTGCATTCATAAATATTCATGGCCTGACGGCGAATGGAACCTTTGGCTCTGTCAGCCATCCACTCGGTGTCTTTCCATTTATACTTACCTATATCCCAAATAACTGAGGCTTTCCCCCACTCGCTTCCTGGACGTCTGACTTCAGTGGCAAAAGCGTAAGGATCCGCTTTTTCAAGGATAATGTCCTGGTGAGGCTTAATGGCATATTTATAGCAATCGCCTTCTTTTAAGCCCGGGATGAAACCTTGCCAAACACCCGTGTCGTTATTAAGAATCAAAGGGTTGACATCTGGAGTCCATTTATTCAAATCACAAATAACAGAAACACGCTCAGCGTTGGGAGCCCAAACTGCAAAATGGACACCTTTTTGCCCTTCATAAGTAGCCAAATGGGCGCCCATACGGCGGTATGCCTTATGATGAGCAGCTTTGCACCACAAATAACGATCGTAGGACGTCATGACTGGCAATTTTTCATGAACTTTATCCATATTTCACAACTCCTAATAAAAAACAAATCCTGTCAGAAAAAAAACGCTAAAAACCATACTCCGCACAACATAATTTGAAGCGCTTCAAAGAGTAGCCGTCGTCACAGAATGTATAACTAAGCAGAGACGGCATCTCCCTATATCATACGACAAATAAGCTTTAAGGAACAGTTTAAAACAGACCAAAAGTCGTTAAAGAATCAGAAATATTTTGCTAAAAACAGCTATTCTACAGTAACAAAAAGCCATCATGTGCACATATATTCTTTATTTATTAATCATATATTATATGCAACATTTTACAAAAAAAACGGTCACGAACAAAAAAATAAGCCTTGTTTTTGTCATCGACTTTTTAATAACAAAAAACAAGGCTACCCCTTGAGCTTTGATCTACGCGAAGCTCAACCGCAGCGAATAGATCAGAAGCATTCTTTATTCGTAGCTTATGGCGCTTTCAAAATAACGCTGGTTGAGACTGTGGCAAATTTGAGAAGTCTCGGTTATGCGTTGAGCTGTCTTTTCACATTGCTCGTCTATGGTGCTTAAAAAGCCCTTGTATTCAATTTGAAGTTCCATAGGAGGAATGGGAATAGGCAATTCATTTAAGGAAGACTTTGGAAGTTTGGGCATAACGCCACCACGCAAGCTGGAGCTTATGTCTAAGCTATTGACAACCATTTCCAAATATTCAGGTATAACACCAGCATCTGGATTTATGCGCAAAACGTGCACCAGGTCGCTGGCCCAAATCTTGCCATGCACAGCTCTGGCGATAGGAGCATCGCCGGAAGTCAGTATAGAACCGACCTTGGCAACTAAAAGCAAATCTTCGTCAAAAAGATATTCATCGACGCTATCAACTATACCGGTAGAATCATAATAAGGATATTCACCAGGTACTCTATCTTTAGCTAAAAGCGAACGAGATTTCAAACGCTCAGTTAAAGCTCCCAATGGCTTAACTTCCCAACCGCGATCATTAATATCAACCTGACCGAAAAGTTCGGTAAAGCGAGCAGCAACCAAGTCTTCGGCTTTGTCAAGCTGTTCGAATTGCAAATTCATTAAGTCGTAAGCGTTGCGCAATACGTCGGCAATAAGTTCTTGCTCTTCCAAGCTGGGCAAAGGAATGACGGTTTCTTTTAAATCGTCAATAGAAACATCGTCTTCGAGAATACCGGCATTTTCATCATCCTCGAGTTTGCAGAAGATGTAAGAAAGAGCATAAGCCATGTATAAAGGATTTAATTGCTCAGTGTCAGGGCACAAACGGCAGAAATGATGACTAAAGAGAGCATCTTCGCCATTCCAAGGCTCGATGGACAAACGATCCGTAAGCGATACTAAATATTCTCCATTGTGGACAAGTTGTTCTTTGGAGTAGTCACCGGTGTAATAGGTAGAAACCTGCCCTTTTTCAACGTCGCTATGCAGAATGACGGGTACTCCCTCTGTTCCGTCTTCGTTGAGCAGACTGCGATCGATATTTACTCCGCCTTGGAAAGTGCAAACATCGCCTAAGCGGGTCATTTTATACTCTGACATATCGAACCCCTTTCAAAATATCTTATGGCACAACTATTCATTGAACAATTCATTGAACTTCGCTTCCTTCTGTAAATATTAAAGATTCTCCCCCTTGGTTAACTTGTTTTGCCAGTCCGGCTTATATATATAAAATAATTCGGCTTTTTAAGGGCTTTTTTTTATTATACCTGCCCATAAAAGGAGGAAACCTCTACAAAACATCTGAAAAGACGGGGCCTAAAATTAAGTGCATTTAAAAAATTTGAGGCGGAATATACTTATGAAAATATTGCTTATCAATGCTCCACGCATAAATTCAATCTGGTGCGGTGTGCCGGATATTTTTAATGGCAAAGATCAGCATCTCTTCCCTCCTCAAGGGATTATGTACTTGTCCGCCTACATTAAAGCTCATAGCAACCATGAAGTAAAAATTTTGGATGCTAATTGTGATTTATTAACTCAAGCTCAAATCGAGCAACGCATTCGCGAATATGATCCTCAAGTTGTGGGTATCACCACTATGACCCACAATCTTATTGACGTTCACGAGTGTGTAAAGTCAGCTAAACGTGTCAACAAAGACATACATGTAATTTTAGGCGGCCCCCACGCCATGCGTTTTCCTGAAGAAGCCCTTTCTCTTTCCGGCGTAGATTCTATATGCAATGAGCGAGACGCCGAAGAAGCCTTCGCCGAGTGGATCGATTACCTAGATGGCAAAGGTGAAGCAAAAAATGTTAAGGGCATTTGGTTTAAAAACGCTGACGGCTCCGTTACTCGCAATGAAGCTCGTCCTATCAACAAAGATCTTTCCCGCTTTCCTATGCCAGATCGTGAAAGTATCAATTTAGATGAGTACTATACTCCCGGTATGTTGGGCTTACGCTCTACTACCATTGTCACTTCCAGGGGCTGTCCTCAAGGCTGTAAATTCTGCCTTTCCACAGCTGCTTTTGCTTCGCGTACTGTCAAAGATATAGTTGACGAAATGGAAGTATGCAAAGATATGGGCATTGAAGAAGTGCTCTTTGTAGATGATATTTTCAATGCTCCCACTAGGCGAGTTATCGAAATTTCGCAAGAAATTTTACGCCGTAAATTAAAGATGTATTGGGCTTTCAAAGGCACCATTGCCGGAACGACTTACGAAATGCTTAAAATAGCTCGTGAAGCTGGATGCTTGCGTGGTCATTTCGGCGTAGAAAGCGGTACTCCGGAAGGGCTTCAAGCTTTAGGTAAAACTTTCATGAAGCCCGAAAAAGCTCGCCAAGTGTTCAAGTGGTGCAAAGAATTGGATATGTGCGGTTGTGCTTACATCATGATCGGTACTCCGGCTGAGAAAAATCGTGATGACATTATGCGCACGGTAGATTTTGTCTATCAGCTCGATCCTGAATATGTAGTATATGCTATCACCAGCCCTTATCCTGATACTCCGCTGTGGCAACGCGGCGCTGATTTACATTTGTGGGATCCGGATATTTGGAAGCGCTTTATGCTCAACCCCACTATTAAAAATGCCGAGCAAATTCCTACAATGTGGAATCAGTACATGAGCCGTGAAGAACTACTCTCTATATTTAAAGAAATCAATCGGGATTTCTACTTCGATCCGATGAAGATTTATCACACTTTAAAGAAAATGACCAACTGGGAAGGCGTGAAACGTATAGCTCAGGGTGGCTTGGCTATTGCGAAGCTCCAGCTCATCAAAGCTCAAAGCCGACGTATCTAGCAACTTAGAAACATATTACTACTAAAAAATAAAATGCTTCCCGCCAACAATTAAGAGCGGGAAGCATTTTATTTTTAATTATATGCCGACTTTTTTACTTTTCTTCAGTAACTACTATTTCTTCATTACTTAAAGCCATATTGTAGAAAGCAGCTAAAGCTCCGCCGATTAAAGGAGCAATAACAAATACCCACACTTGAGCTAAAGCTTGACCGCCTTTAACGCAAGCCGGAGCCAAACTGCGAGCAGGATTGACTGAAGTGCCGGTTAAGGGCAAGCCAACAATATGAACAACAATCAAACACAAGCCTATAACCAAACCAGCCACACTGGCATATTCAGGTTTGGAAGTAACAAATAAAACTGTTGATACGAAGCAAAAAGTGAGCACAACTTCAGTTAAAAAGGCTATAGTGGCACTAATCTTAGTATTACTGGCCTCTCCGAAACCGTTACAGCCAAAACTTCCATTAGCTACGCCTAAAATATCATGGCTGCCTATAATGGCATATAAAAGGAAAGCTCCCACAAAGGCACCCATTACTTGAGCTACCATATAACCAATAAAGTCTTTAGTTTCCATACGTCCCTGAATAACCATAGCCAGAGAAACGGCCGGGTTAAGATGGCAGCCGGAAACCGGGCCTATAGAGTAAACCATAGCCATAAGTACCAAACCAAAAGCCACAGCCACGCCCAAATAGCCGCAACCCACACTGGATGTAGGCACTTTGTGTAAAATAGCGGCACCGCAGCCAAAGAAGACTAGCATAGCCGTACCCATAAACTCAGCTAAATATTTTCTCACATCAACTCTCCGTATATCTAAATATAGTCATTGTTTTGCAAATAAGAAGTCCACAATAATTGCAAAGATTTGCGCAAAAATTCGTCTTTTGTTTGCAAATCGGCATATAAAGCGCAAAAACCATCCTGTGCCAAAATGTCGTAATCAGAACGCATGCCGACGAATAAACGCGCTAATCCGTAAGAAGCTTCTGTTATACCCACGGCTTTAGCTGCGAACCTATTGGCATCTCCGTCCAATACCGAGGTAAAAGGACGTCTGGCGAACAAAAATTCTTTCAAAATCAGGAAAGGCTCGTAATCTGTCATTCGATACAGACGAGTAATTGTTTCCGATATTTTTCTATAAAGATTGGGAGTGTCAGCGTCGTAATTGCCTACAACCTTAAGCCAAGACTCAGCGGCTTCTACACCACTTTCAATGCACATCTTTACTACAGTTTCAAGCAATTTGCACATCATCGTGTCATCTAAAGACAAACGAGAGTACCATAGCTGAGTATGATTATGGTAAAGCTGGAAACATTTGCGCAAGATAATAAATTGTTGCTCGGCTGGCGTAAGTTCGGCCATCTTTGCATGTAAAATAAAAATTTTGCCTTTTTCAAAGTTAAAAGCTTTGATAAAGAACTGTTCCTGCCCATCATAGTAGCGCAACTCCACATTGGCAAACTTAAAAATGCGAGCATTAAAGCGCTCAAAGAGCTCAGCAGGCTTAAAACTAAAGGGAATAAGTTTTGCTTCCTCAACTATGCCGTTGAAGCGCTCCGGCCAGGACGCAGGCTCTAAACCGGCCTCCGGAAAAAGCTTATTCAGCATAAATTCCACTACTTTGCCAGCTGTTGCTTTACTGTGGTAGCGCCCTATATCAGCAGGAGAAATTTGCACCGGTCCCAGAGGAACTAAACTCTCCATCTTGTCTTCTATATTTTTGGCTTCGTCTTTACTGTTAAGGTAAAGAGCTTCAATCATATCCAAAACTGGTTTATATTTTTTGTTGACTGGATCTTTAGCCTGTTCAAATAGTTCATCAAAAAGCTCTGGACAAGTAGTTATTTCTTGTAATGCTTCAACAGTATTGTCGATACTAGCTGAAGTTACACCAACTTTAAGCAAATAGTAGTGTAAAGCGGCTTCATCAGGGCACTTTTCAGCTATAGCATCAGCCAAACGAAGGAACTTTCGAGCTGTTACAGGATATTTAGCACAAAGCAAAGCTAAAACAAAAAGCAACTTCTTAGTGTCAATTTCCGACTTATCGACAGATATTTTATTGATAACAGCTTGTGCCATATCTTTGACATAGCTTTCCCAATAATCAGTACCGAAAGTATCATAAAGTAAAGGCAAACCGGCTTTGTAAGCATCTTCCCAACGAGCCATGTTGATATAATTATGCAAAATAGCCAAATTAGGTTGGAGAATATAGCTGTCTTGTTTTAGCAATCTGGCAAATTTAGCCAAGGCTAGATCGTATTCACCATTTTCCGACAATTCAAGACCGGATTTCACTTCATCAACAATTTGTAAGTCATCGCTGGCCACAAAATGTATATCTTCGCTAAATCGCGGAAGCAACTCCAAAGGAGACAACTTTTCTGCCTCTTCAGTTTGCTCAACAATATCGCTTATTTTGTCTAACTTGTCAGCTAAGGCTGTATCAAGAGCAACCTCCAGACGATCTTTGAGCCTGCCATCAGCGAACATAGGTAATTTGAGTTTACTGTTATTTATAATAGGTTCTTCTTCAACTTCAGCGGCAACTTCAGCAACGGGCTCAGCGGCAGCTTCGATGGCAGCCTCAGCAACGGGTTCAGCGATAGCTTCGGTAGCAACCTCAGCAGCGGGCTCAGCGACAGACTCGGCAGCAGCTTCGGCAACGGGCTCAGCGGTAGCTTCGGTAGCAGTTTCAGCAGCGGGCTCAGCGACAGCCTCGGCGGCAACTTCGGCAGCAGACGGTATTAAAGTTTGCTCAGCCGCAGCCGGGTCAGGTTTGTCGGAATTTTCTTCAGACTTTGAAGCGGAGTCATGTGAAGCAGTGGTTTCTACAGCCGCTTCCTTGTTGGCAGCCTTTTTTAAGCGTCGACTGCCGCTAGCTCCCTTAAGACCTTTAAGCCCGCGTCCGGCAGACATAGAAACTTTCACAAGTTCTCGCAAAGCGGCTTTGGGATCAGCATGTTGAGAAGATTTTTTGGGCGGAGTCACTGGCTCAGCGCTAGGCTCGACGGCAACAGCTTCAGCAGCAGGCTCAGCAACAGGCTCGTCGTTAGACTCAGCGGCAGAGGCTTCAGTAACTGGATCAGCTGTAGACTCGGCGGCAGCAACTTCAGCAGCAACTTCAGTGGCAGGCTCAACAGCTGCAGGTTCAGCGGCAGGGTCGGTGCCGAGTAACGCAGCAAGTTCGGCGTTATATTCGGCATACAGTTCAGGGGCATGTTCTTTTAAGCTACCGATAGCTGCAACACAAAGCACACGCATTTTATCCGAAAGTTGCTCCAACTCGCTGAATTGACGTTTAAGCTCTTTGAGCGCTCCATTAGTTTCCAAAGCTCGCTTGCGCCAATCAGCACATTCAGACTTGAGCACGCTGTTTGCACCGCGAGCCGCCTCTAACTCTTCTCGGCTGGCATTATCTGCGCTTAAATTTTGTAAAAAAAGATCGGTAGCTTCGACAATGCCTTCAAAATGTTCGCGCAAACTAGCGACTAAAATCTGACGTTCATCTGCCATATCAGCAACTCCAAACGATTTTCATTATGCTTTCCGCCCCCAAACAGGGATGCAAAATTGGCTAAAAATACTGTTTTTACCTGCTCAAAAGAGCCAACGCGCTTTGTAGATAAACAATCAAAAACAATTGCACAATCTAAATGCCCAAAAATCGGCACCAGAGTTTGTCTGTATTACCGTTCTGTGCTATTATTGGCGACAACACCAAACTAGGAGCCTTCTATAGGCAACAATATATTCATGAATGACGCTTTAGCATTTCTATGCGAATTTTTCAAGAAACCGACCCAAGTAGGGGCTATTTATCCTAGCTCGCAAGAACTGGCCAAAGAGATTGTTACCCAAGCCAATGTAGAAAGATCTCAAGTGATCGTTGAGTTTGGAGCCGGCACAGGTGTATTCACCAGAGAGATTTTGAAACGCAAGCCTGCCGAAGCAACTTTTTTTTCTATAGAGCAAAACGAATCGTTAGTAGAAGTACTCAAGCGCGAATTGCCAGAAGCCGATATATGTTGTGATTCTGCAGCAGAGCTTCCCCGTCTTTTGCAAGAACGCAACCTTCAAAATGTTGACGCTATAGTAAGTGGGCTCCCCTGGGCGGCTTTCGATGAACAATTACAAGACATGCTACTAGATCCAGTTTTGCGATATTTGCAACCAGGGGGCAAATTCGTTACGTTTGCCTACCTTCAAGGGTTACTGTTGCCGGCCGGACACAGGTTTGCTCAAAAGATACGCTCAAAGTTTGCCAAAGTAGAAAAGTCACGTATAGTTTGGGGCAATTTGCCACCGGCTTTTGTTTATATTTGCACTAAAGAGAAGTAGGTGCTACAAAATTTGCACCGACACAAAGAAAGCCCTCGCAGCGTTGCGCTAATCTTAAAATACAAGAACTAACCGCAAACACCACAAGGGCTTTTTATAGAAAAAAGTTGCGCAGAGGCCGCTGGGTCGACACATTCGCCCGCGTGTCGATGGGTAGCCGCCAGAGGTTTCACTCCCTGAACAAACTACCAAGTTGGCATTGTTTGTTCGCCCGTGCGCTCCTCTGCCCTCACAGTATAACAAAAGAATGCTTAAAGCGCTATAGCTTTTGGCACTTACAGTGATTGTTCAGGCAAAAATAACAGCAACGCAGCCAGACATTAATGAGCGAACAGGAAAAAAATAGTTTTTTAACGTAGTTTCCCAGGCTGAGGTATCGATTTTTTTGATTCGGCAAGTTAAATCTTGTGGAGGCTCATTTTATGGAAAACAGCAGTTCCAACCGAATCTTGGTGTTGGAAAATCAGGGTGTCAGCCGGACGCCCATTTGCCACTATCTCGAAGACAAAGGTTTTGAAATTGTAGCTGCTTCTTCATGCCATGAAGCCCTTAAAATAATCGAAGAACAGCCAGTTCAGACGCTTATTATGGAAACTCCAGCGGAAGATATGAATAGTCTGGACTTTATAGCAAATCTCAGAAAATGCCACAATTTAGCAGAATTGCCCATTGTTGTAGTATCTTCTCTGGGAGAATACACCGATAAAGTAGCTGCTTGGAATGCAGGCGCCAACTACTACATAGTGAAGCCCGTAGGCGAAGAAGAACTTATTGCCAAAATCAATCTTTGCTTGTCGTTACATAAGTCTTATCAAGATTTGCACACTCAGGAAGAACGCCTTGATCTAGCTGTCAAAGCCACCAATGGCGGTGTTTTTGATTGGGATATCAAAGCAAATTCCATTGTAAACTCTCCCAAAGTATATGAACTTTTATGCATAGAGCATAACTCATCTACTTCGGCTACTCCCCAAGACTGGTTCAACGCTATTCATCCGGAAGATCACGATACTGTATCAGAAAAACTCAAAGAGCACCTTGAAGGCAAAACTCCCTATTTGGAAGCACAGCATCGAGTAATGCGCCAGGATGGTACTCACCGTTGGGTTTTAGTACGAGCTATTGCCGTACGCGGCAGCAATGGCGAAGCTCAACGCTTGGTTGGAAATATCAGCGATATAAGCAATTCTTTTTCCTATGATAGCGTAACCGGTTTGCCTGGTCGTCACGTATTTTACGATTTACTGGAAAGAGCCATGGTACGCTCTATTCGCAATGAAAAGTATCTTTTCGGTCTCTTAAATGTAACCGTCAACGATCTCGATCAACTTAAAGCTAAATTTACCGATGCCGAAATAGAACATATTTGGTCAGCTATTAGTAGACGTTTGCAACTTTCTTCCCGAGCTTCCGATCTTATTTCCCGAATTGAGCACAACCGCTTTGCCATTCTTTTAGATGATTTGCGCGAAGTTAGTGATGCCTTGCGCGTAGCTAACCGAATTTCCAAATCATTAGCCAATCAGTCGCTTATATTTGAAGACAGGTTCAAAGTAAATATT
The DNA here is from genome assembly GCA_934636825.1 of uncultured bacterium. GTDB lineage: Bacteria > Vulcanimicrobiota > Xenobia > Xenobiales > Xenobiaceae > Bruticola. The sequence continues at coordinate 74,428 of CAKUBG010000002.1, forward strand.
AGCATAGGCGTAGCCGTCTCTTGCGACGGTTACGAATCTCCGGAGAGCTTGTTAGATGATGCTTACAAAGCTTCTCTGTTAGCCAAAACCTTGGGCGAAAATAAAGCTCTTATGTGTAATGACGAGCATCAAAAATATTCTCAAGAGCGCTTAACGCGCGAGCAAGAGCTTTATGACGCAGTAGGAGGACGTCAGTTTACTCCTCGATATTTACCTATAGTCAATCGGGAAGATGGAACTATTAGCGGTTTAGAAGTTCTTTTGCGTTGGCGTCATCCCAGCGGTAAAACTCTCATACCTGAAGAATTTCTTGATCTTTGCGATCGAGATCAGCTTATGTTACCTATCGGTTACGAGCTTATCAAAGCTTCTATTGAGCAAATAAAAAAACTCGATACGCTTTCTACTCTGCCCCAAGACTTTACTATCAACTTTAATGTCAGCACTCGTCAGTTCTATGACAGCGACTTGTTAGCCAATATTTTACTCAGTTGCCAAGACTTTAAATTCGCTCCCGAGCGCATTCGCTTGGAAGTGCGTGAAGACACTTTAACCAAAGATTTAGCCAAGGCCAAACAAATTATTGCCTCCTTCACCAAACACGGTATAGGCTGCGTTTTAGATCGTTTAGGCAGTGCTTGTTTGCCTATGTGCGACATGTTGGACTTGAGTTTAAAAGCTGTTAAGAGTAACTATTTAGATTTGATTTCCGATCAGTACAGCCTTAAATTAAAAGAACGTTATGCTAAAATGTGCTTAAAAGTTTCCGAATTTTTAGGCTGCCAGTGTATAATTAATGGTATTAACAGTATTGATCAAGCAGAGTCTCTGGCTAAAGTAGGCTTGAAACTTCAGGAAGGATATGCCTTTGGTAAGCCTTTGAACTTACGCGGTCTCGAAGTTTTTGCCGAAAATGGCTATAAGTTAGACTAATTTAGCGAATTTGTCGTAAACAATATGAGTGAACAAGAACTTATTTTTGCCAATCGTCTTCGCAAGCGATTTAAACATTTTTCCAAATGGGCCCGCCGTCAGAATATCAGCTGTTTCAGAATTTATGATCATGATATTCCTGAATTTCCCGTTATTGCCGACTATTATGAAGGCAAAGTGATTCTTTGGATTTCCGATCGCACTCGCGACGATTCAGAAGAAGCTCGCCAAGTTTTTCGTCAAGAGGTTGTAAAGCAAGCTTTAATTGGCTTAGACCTTGATGAGAGTAATCTTTTTGTAAAGGATCGTCGCCCCGGCGGTCAGTACAGACGGCACAGTCATAACAAAAATGAATTTATAGTGCATGAAGGCGGCCATAATTTTTTAATTAACTTAAGCGATTACCATGATACTGGACTTTTCTTGGATCATCGCCGTACTCGCGCTTTGGTTGCTTCACAAAGTCAAGGTAAAAAAGTGCTTAACCTTTTTTGCTACACAGGAAGCTTTACTGTTTATGCCAGTGCTGCCGGAGCAGCTTCTACAGTTTCTGTAGATCTTTCCGGTCGTTATCTCGATTGGTTGGAACGCAATTTGCAACTAAATAGTTTACAAGACAAAGATAATACATTGATTGAAGATGATGTAGTATGTTGGCTAGAAGATGCTGTACAAGATGGAGAGCACTTTGATCTTATCATTTGTGATCCCCCCACATTTAGCAATTCTAAAATGACTTCCAGTATTTTTGAAGTTGGTAAAGATCATGTAAAACTGATTGAAAATTGCCTAAAACTTCTCTACCCTGGAGGCAAGCTTTATTTCAGCACTAATAAACGCAATTTCACTATGCAAGAAATTGTTTATCCTAATCTGAATTGGAAAGAGATCACTTCTCAAACAGTTTCTCCCGACTTTGAAAATTCCAAAGCCCACCGTTGTTGGCTTTTTGAATTAGAATAAAATAGCATATACAATAAAAAAATAGCGTTGCGGCAATGTAAAAAATTGCTACCAACGCTATTTTTTAGCTAAAGAATAGACTTTAATTATTTAAGCAAATTGCTACCTTCAAAGTAGTCAATTTTCATCGCATGACGCACGGCACGCAAAGTTTCGGCCGCCTTCTTTTGAGCCTTTTCACTGCCAGCACGTAAGATCTCATAAACTTCGGGCAAACGCTTTTCCCAAGCTTGACGACGCTCACGAATAGGCTTTAATTCGGCTTGCATAACATTATTGAGGAATTTTTTGACTACTACGTCCCCCAAACCGCCACGCTCATAATGGGCTTTTAATTCAGCTAAATTGGCATATTCGGGTAAGAATTCGGCAAAGTGTTCATCACGGCAAAAAGCGTCTAAATAGATGAAAACAGGATTGCCTTCGGTGTGACCGGGATCTTCACGACGCAAATGGGTAGGATCGGTAAACATAGACATTACCTTTTTGCGAATTTCTTCCGGCTCTTCGGAGAGATAAATGCAATTACCCAGAGATTTGCTCATCTTAGCTTTACCATCGATACCAGGCAAGCGCAGACAAGCTTTGTTGGAAGGCAGAATAATTTGCGGCTCAACTAAAGTTTCGCCATAAACGGTATTAAACCTGTGTACAATTTCACGACATTGCTCCAACATAGGCAATTGATCTTCGCCCACAGGCACAGCAGTAGCTTGGAAAGCGGTAATATCAGAAGCTTGACTAATGGGATAACAGAAAAAGCCTACCGGGATACTAGCTTCAAAATTGCGCATCTGAATTTCTGCCTTAACGGTAGGGTTGCGCTGCACTCGAGAAACAGTCACCAAGTTCATGTAATAGAAAGTTAATTCCGTCAGCTCGGGAACCATAGACTGAATGAAAATGGTCGATTTTTCTGGATCAAGTCCGCAAGCCAAGTAATCCAAAGCTACTTGCATAATATTCTGGCGCACTTTTTCCGGATGCTCAGCGTTATCAGTTAAAGCTTGAGCGTCGGCAATCATAATATAAATTTCGTCAAAACGCCCTGAATTTTGCAATTGCACGCGCTCTTTCAAAGAGCCCACATAATGTCCAACATGAAGACGGCCAGTAGGACGGTCGCCGGTTAAAATAACTTGTTTCATAAATATAATTGCTCCTACGCTAAGACGGACGGCCACAAAAACACAAACCGACTCTATCTGCGAGAAATCTAAAGTAAATTAGAATCGTGATCGTTTGCTTGCTAAAAGCCGTTTTCCTTCGCTGCCAAGAAATTAAAATTATCAGCTAAGTGAAGCGGAATTTACTACAAAAACCTCCTTATTTTTGTCAGCTCAGCCAGTCAATCAAATTGATAATTTTTATGCCGTCATACGAATCGATGAAATCTCTATCCATAGAAAGTATAATTTTTTCATAGTTATCTCTAAGCAATTGCAAAGGACGCAACTCACGCTCTCGAGTTTCAGGCGAATTTATACTTTCGGTAACCTGAATATACAACCTATGCCCTGGCTTTTCGGCCACAAAATCAATTTCCAGTTCTCCAACTTTCCCTATATAAACACGATAATTGCGGCGTAAAAGTTCCAAAAAAACAACATTTTCGAGGATATGACCTCTATCCGCATTGCGGTACCCCAATAGCATATGGCGAAAGCCTAAGTCTATTATGTAATTTTTTTCCAAAGTTTTTAAAAACTGTTTTCCCTTTAAGTCAAAGCGGCCCACCGAATAAAAGAAAAAAGCATTATGCAGCATATCTAAATATTTATTGACAGTTTTGCCGGAGACATTTCTATCACGCCCAGACGGTAATTCTTTCTCATTAGCTAAATTATTACCGATATTATTTGGTGAAGTTATACTACCAATATTGGAGCACAAAAACATAACAAGTTTTTGAAGTATGGATTGCTCGATTTGTCCCTGACGTTGCAAAATATCGCGCAATATAACAGTTGAGTAAATTCCCTCCATAACTTGATTTATGCGATTCTCATTAAACTTGTATTCGCGCAAAACCGGCATACCGCCAAATTTTAAATATTTTTGAAACTTGTCATACTTGCTGTCATCAGAAGAAAATTCATGGAATATCAAAAACTCTTTAAAAGATAGCGGAAGGACCTTGATTTCTACATATCGTCCAGAAAGTAAGGTAGATAATTCTGTAGAAAGTAAATAAGCGTTAGATCCTGTTATGTAAATATCAACATTAAAATCTAAACGAAAAGACTCTATAGCTCTTTCCCAATGCTCTACTTGCTGTACTTCATCAAAAATTAAATAAGTTTTATCACTATCTGAAATTCTAGAAGAAATATATTCATAAAGAAGTATGTAATTGGTCAGTTCCCTATAACGCAACGATTCAAAATTTATGTCAATAATGTTTTTCTCTGGTATACCATTTTTTACTAAATAGCGGTGAAATAACTCCAGCAAAGACGATTTTCCGCAACGTCTTATTCCGGTAACAATTTTTACAATATTAATATCTTTGTGTTCTATGAGTTGTTGCAAGTAGCTATCACGATTTATTAATTCTGCCATTTTATTTCCTCATTATGATAAATTTACCCAAAGGTGTTTTTAAAATTTTCGACCAACCATTCTAAAACTCTCTATTTTTTAATAGTTTTTGAACAAACATTCCAAAACTTTCTATTAAATATAAATTTCTGACCAAGCATCCTAAAATTCACACAAAAAGATAAAAACTTCACTTTTGCTGCCAAAGAAATTAAAAATTATCAGCTAACTAAGCTAAAAAAGGTAGTAAATAAATAAGCTAGAAACCTTGCCGCATGGATCCTTTTGAACTTTCTATATCGCCTGTTTTTAATGAAGTTATCCGAGCTGCCGAATTAGTTTACGAAGCTCCCGACGACCCTTCCGCTAAAGAAGAGCTTTCCCAAACTCTGCGCGACATGGCAGAATTTACCCAATATTTGGCCGCTTCATTTCAAGAAGCCATAAAAGTTCGTCCCAAAACGGAACTTTCAGTAAGAGCTCCTCAAGATTTTGCCGCCGAACTTAAAGTCATTACCAACGTTTTGAGTGGCTTAAAGCAGAATTTGGGAGACAATAAGACTGGGTCTTTTCCCGAGCTTATAGACCGAGGACGCAAAGCTCTGGCCCAAATGTTCGAAATTTTCGAACAGATGAAAAAGGAAGAAGAGTCTTTTCCTGTCTTTTCCAAATCTCCATATATACAGGAAATTGTTCGTATAGCTACCGGAGTTGCCAAAGGCCAATATAAGCCTGAAGTATTGAAAGATAAAGTAGCTTGGTTGCGCGATCGCTTTTTGGAATTTAAAGATGACTTTGCCAGTATAAAAGAAATTCCCAAAGAGAATGACGACGTTGAAAAATTGCTTCCCATAGCCGAGCAAGCTTTACAAAAAATGGGACAAGCCTTAGATAAGATGACTCGCTTCCAAAGAAGCTATGACAAGAAGCTTCTGAAAGAAGGTTGTTCAGAGCTATTGCAAAGCAGTGAAGTACTTATCGCTGTCCAGGAAAGACTCATGAAAGCTTCCACTGCCCAGCCTGCAGCTTGCCCCAATTGCGGTGCTCTCAATCCCGGTGGAGCAAAAAAGTGCCGAGCTTGCAACGCCGTTATGCCTACTATTGTAGGTCTATCTACCCAAACAATGGAAATAAAAGAGAATGTTCCTCTCGAAACTAAGGGGCCGGCCTACACTTATATTTCCAGACTGGAAGGTTCACTCAATTCATACAAGCGCCACTTGTTAGATCAAAAAGATCTCAAACGCGAAATAGACTTCTTTGCCAAAAAAGTAGCCGATGGTCTTGCTCAGTTTGCCGAAATGAAAAAGAAAGCTGCCGCTCAACCAGAAGGCGAAGACAGCAACAGAGAAGCCATACTTTCTCTTTACAATGATATGGAAACTGGCTTAAATACTCTATCCAGAGGAGTCAAAAAGATGCAAAGCTTCTTTGACAATCAGGACGAGCAAATTTTGGATGAAGGCTTTGATGTAATAGTTGCAGGAGCAACACTTATGATAGACACCCAAAATAAAGTTTCCGCCGCCAGATAGGAGTAGCCACAGCAAATATGTCAGAGTGTCCTCAATGTCATGCTCAAAATTTGCCAAATTCGATTTATTGCGACGAGTGCGGTTGCAAGTTGGCTCAAGCAGATAAAGAAGCAATAAGCGTTGCGCAAATGTTGCCAACCGAATCTGAGTCTGTTTCTGAGGCAACGCAACTTCAGCCGATTACACAGCCAACAAACAGTGCGGCTGTTTCTGTGATGCCAAGCGAGCCTTCTCCACAGCTAACGTTGCCTACTACAAATAGCAGCAAAGCTGCCTTACCTACCGCTTCTTCACAAATTCTGAAAAGCAACTTGCTTAAACGCAACGCTACCCAGGAAACTGCGATAGGCAATTTTTTCTCAAGTTTGGCAAACAACTATCAAAAAATTATCTCTAGCGGTAGCGCATTGCTAAAAAACTTAGGCAATTCGAACGCCAACCGATCTAACGATGCGCCTCAAAAATCTTCCCTAACCACTGATAGCAACGGCAAAACGCTTGGCAACAAAATTGTAGCCGCTCTCTTAGGCATAGGAATATTGGCTCTATGTATATTCATGATCGGCAAAAAATTAGCCATATTTAGTTTATCCACATTTATTAAGCAAAGATAGGCACTAAACTTATAAATATTTTTACCTTCTTTTTTATATCGAAAGGTATATTCTTTTGCAATTCGAAAAGCCGAGCGACCCCTGGATGATAAAGTATTTTAGCCTATAGGGGGACGGCTTTTTGCAAGTTTTCGGCTGTAAAAACTCAGATCGTAAACTGTTTGGAAGCCGGTTGGCGGCTCCAGAAACATTTTTTCGTTAAATTTAATAAGAAAACATTTGGAGGTTTATACCGTGCACATTTTAGGCACCGTAGTAGTTCGTCCCGTCTTGCCCGAGCGTATTGCCGGTTTGCAAGAATTGTCCCACAACTTGTGGTGGTCTTGGACTCCCGAAGCTTTGGCTCTCTTCTCCAGCTTAGATCAAGAGCTCTGGAAGAGCGTAGGTCACAATCCTGTGGCCATTTTAGCCAACATCGACCAAGCTAAGCTCGAAGAAGCTGCTAAAGACGCCAAATACTTAAAATCTTACGACGATGTATATGCCAAATTTAAGGCTTATATGAATCCTAAGAGCACTCGCTACAGCGAAGCCTTCCCCGAAAGCAAAAACAAGGTCATCGCTTATTTCTCCGCTGAATTCGGTATGCACGAAAGTCTGCCTATTTACTCCGGAGGTTTAGGCATTTTATCTGGTGATCATATTAAAACTGCTTCCGATATGGGAATCCCCATGATCGGTGTAGGTCTCCTTTATAACCACGGTTATTTCATTCAGACTATCAACCAGGATGGTTGGCAGGAAGCTAGCTATAAACCCCTGGACTTCTCTATGGTTCCGGCTGAAAAAGCTATCGACGCCGACGGCAACGAAATTGTCGTACAAATCGAGATGCCTGATCGTATCGTCAACGCTCGCGTTTGGATTATTCAAGTTGGCCGTATTAAGCTTTACTTGCTCGATACCGACATTGAGCAGAACTCTGTAGCCGACCGCGGTCTCTCTGCCCGTTTATACGGCGGTGACAACCAGATGCGTATCGCCCAGGAAAAGATCTTGGGTATTGGTGGTGTCAAAGCTCTGCGTCGCTTAGGTATCAATCCTTGGGTATGGCATATGAACGAAGGTCACTCCGCTTTCTTGACCATCGAACTTATGCGTGAGTACGTTACTGAAAAAGGTCTCAATTGGCGCCAAGCTATCGAAGCTGTTTCTCCCAAGGTTTGCTTTACAACTCACACTCCCGTGCCCGCCGGTCAAGATGCTTTTGGCAGCGACCTTATGGAAATGCACTTCTGGAAAGTGCGCAACGAGTTGGGCATGTCCCGCAACGAGTTTATGCGCTTAGGCCAGAACCCCGGCCAGCCCGACGCTCCTTTCAATTTAACTATCTTCTGCCTCAAGTTGGCCAGTTTCCGCAACGGCGTAAGCAAGTTGCATGGCGACGTCTCTCGTCACTTGTGGCGCGATGTATGGCCTGAAGTTCCCGCTGCCGAGATTCCTATTACTTCCGTTACCAACGGCGTCCATATCGGAACTTGGATTGCTCCCGAAATGGCCAGCTTATATGACAAGCACGTTTCCAAAGATTGGCGCGTCAATCCTGATAGCCACAAACTTTGGGACAAAGCTAAGATTCCTGCCGGCGACATCTGGTCTGTTCACCAGACTTTGAAACAGCGCATGATCGATGGAGTTAGAGCTCGTCACGAACGTCGTTTGCGTCGTTTGAGCGCTTCTCTGTCTGAGATCGAAGCTGCCAAAAAGATCCTCTCCCCTGGCGTTCTTACTATCGGCTTTGCCAGACGTTTCGCCACTTACAAGCGTGCCGTCTTGCTTTTCTCCAATATTGAGCGCCTCAAGAAGATCATGCTTACTCCCGGTCGTGAAGTAAACTTCGTCTTCGCTGGTAAAGCTCACCCTGCCGATCGTCCCGGTCAAGAATTCATTAAGCGTATCCACGATTACAGCAAGATGCCCGAATTTAAAGGACGCATCATTTTGCTGGAAGACTATGATATCGATTTGGCACGCTACTTAGTACAAGGCGTCGATGTATGGCTCAACAACCCTCGTCGTCCTTTAGAAGCTTCTGGTACTTCCGGCGAAAAAGCTGCCATGAACGGCGTGCTCAACTTCAGCGTTTTAGATGGTTGGTGGGCTGAAGGCTTCAATGGCCGCAATGGTTGGTCTATTGGTGAAAACCGCCACTACAACAGCAATGAAGAGCAGGATTTGATCGATACCAACTCGCTCTACTCCACTTTGGAAGACGAAATCATTCCCGCTTATTATGATGCTCGCGACGAAAACGGTATTCCTACCGTTTGGACTGCCATGATGCAAAATGCCGTTCGCACCTTGGTACCTGAGTATTCTACTCATCGTATGCTTCACGACTATTGCCACGAAATCTACGTTCCCGCCGGTATTGCTGGTGAGAGCGCTGGAGAAAACGACTATGCCAAAGCTAAAGATTTGGCTGGTTGGAAACAGTACTTAGAAGGCGTATGGAGTGATGTAAACTTAGAATCAGAGATTCAGCAGCGCGGCGAAGTCAAGCGCGGTCAAGAGCTTTCTGTCAGCGCTCGTGTCTTCTTAGGCAGACTCAACCCGCAAGAAGTTGAAGTTGAGCTTTACGCTGGTAAATTGGTCAATGAAGAGATCATTAATCCTCAAGTAGTCAAGCTCAATTACGGCGGCTATCGTGACGGCGCTCATTGCTACGAAGGCAAAATTACTCCCAACGCTACTGGCACTTTCGCCTATTCCGTAAGAGTAATTCCTACTCACGCCGCTGCCAAGTTCAACGACGTAGTAAACTTCATTTGCTGGTCTCGTTAGTTTTAAGCGATTAGCTAATAGCCCCTAAATAGAAATTGCCTCTCGAGCTGAAAAGCTCGGGAGGCATTTTTTTTTGCATAAAAGCTATCTAGTGAAATGTTTTATGATGTTATCGCTCTGCTACTCTACAAATCTATAACTATACTATTTATCTAAGAGCTAATTATCAGAAATTCTGTATTCTGATTTATTTTTTAATTCTGCTAAAAACCACTTAATAGCTTTAGCGTCGTTCTTCTTTACTCCTATTCCTTTATGGTAGCAATAACCCAACATCTGTTGTGCGTTAGCATAACCTTGTTTAGCTGACTTACGGAGCCATTTTACTGCTATACGATAATTTTTTTTCACACCATATCCTCGACTATAATATATCCACAAACGCCATTGCGCGTAATAATTTCCATTGACTGCAGCTTTGTAATACCATTTTGCTGCTTCCACAAGGTCTTGCTCAAAGCATGAACGCCCCAATTCAAAACACATGCCTATCTCTAATTGTGCATCAGAATAGCCTTGTTTAGCCGCCATAAGGTAAAGCTGAGCCGCTTTAGCATAGTCTTCTTGAACGCCATTGCCTAATTCGTAACACAATCCTAATTGGTATTGAGCCTCAGGAAGTCCCTTTTCAGAAGCTTCCCTAAAATAAGCAATCGCTTTTTCGTAATTTATCTCTACACTATAGCCATAATAATAGCAATTTCCCAAACCACATAACGCTTTAATATTTTTTTGTTCAGCAGCTTTACTAAACAACATAAAAGCCTTGTTGAAATTTTGCTTTACGCCCCAACCTATATAATAGCTAGTCCCCAACCAATATTGACCATCACTATTTCCTTGTATGGCAGACTCATAAAACCACCTGACAGCTTCAAGATAATTTTGTTTGCCATTATCACCACGACTGTAGTAAATTCCTAAAACACATTGAGCCTGACTATAACCATGTTCAGCAGCATACTGGAGCAACCTTATGAACTTTCTGCGATCTTTTTTTACCCCCCAACCATGTTTGTAACAAATTGCTAAACAATAATTTGCTTCGATATGTCCTTTTTGAGCTGCTTTGCTGAAAAAGTCTGTGGCCTTTTTGAAATTCTGCTCTACAATATCACCTTCAGAATAGAACATACCTAATTGATATTGTGCTTCAGTATATCCTTGCTCAGCAGATTTGCTTAGCCATTTCAAGCCTTCTTGGACATTTTTTTCTACTCCATGGCCATTACAGCAGCATATAGCTAAATGATATTGAGCTTCTGCGTACCCTTGATCCGCAGATTTACTGATCCATTTTAGACCATCTCGAATATTTTCTACTACTCCATAGCCATTTAAATAGCATTTACCTAAACAATACTGGGCTTCAGCATGACCTCGTTTAGCAGCTTCATAAAACCATTTGAATGCCTCATTGTAATTTTGTTTTCTCAAAAAACCATGACTATATTCTAGTCCACGTATAAATTTGCCATTTGCGCTGAATAGATAACCTATTTCACCAGAACACACTGCTCCTACATTAATTCTAGCTGCTAGTGAGCACCATTTTAGAACGTTATGGATCCATTTACCGGAAGTTACCATAAAATCGCTGAGAGCATTATTTTTTTTCATAAATATAGCACCGCCTACAATAAAACTTCAGTTAAAAACTAACTCTGGTCTTATAAATTATTATTACCGTTTTACAGTAGTATTTCTTATTTTTTAGCCTCTACAGTATTGGCGCGGTTAAGCGAGTTGTAACAGTATTGGACTCAATTAGGGTATCTTTCTAAAAGCACCTCCATATCACAATAAATAAAACAAAATGGATAAACAAAAAAATAAGTAAAAAACAATTAAACAAAGTGTAGGTACGACATAGGACAAAGAAGCCTACACTACCAGACAGCGAAGCACATTTGTATACGCTCGGCCAATAGCCATATACGATTATTAGCACAAAAAAAAACACAAAGGAGAGTCGGAAAACCGGTTCGCACCTATATGGTCTGTCTTGTGTTCGCTATTTTATACTAAATTATTGTCTGTTCAATATCAAGGTATAATTAAACTTTTATTTTACCTTTTTATGTGTTTTTGTGATAAGCTGCGGTAAAAATAGTTGGTTTTTACAAATACTTATTAAAAAAATACAAAAATAAATGCTGCTATCTAGAAAAAATTAAGCCTTTAAAGCAGCTAAACTGGCAAAGGCTTTTTGCCTACTTAATAGAAATATTTATGGCCATATTAGTGTGGGACTTTCCAGTCCTGAGCTGTCTGAGCATTTCAGAGTTTGGCACACACCTCTCCAATGATAAAAGGAAGGGCAATTACTTTGAAGTTAGTTACCAAAGCCGAAGCCGGTACCTTAGAATCTGGCGATATCCATATCGAAGTAGAATCTGCCGATACTCCCGGCGTAGAAGTAGATCTCAGCAGTACAGTTATGAAGCTGTACGGACGCCAAATTACTAAAGTTATCAAAGAAACCGTCGCTGAACTCGGTGTGGACGGTGTCGTCGTCACGGCTGTAGACAAAGGCGCTTTAGACTGCACAGTTAAAGCCAGAGTCAAAACTGCCATTTACAGAGCTTGTCAAAGCAACGAGTATTCTTGGTAAAAAAAGTAAGGAAGTGGCGAAAATTATGGCACAGAAGCAAAGACTCCGCAGAACTATGATGTTTGTGCCGGGAAATAATCCCGGTATGATGAGAGACGCCCATATTTACGGTTCTGACTCTCTCATGTTTGACCTTGAAGACTCCGTATCTATGGCCGAAAAAGATGCCGCCAGACAGCTCGTCTATCAAGCCATAAAAACTATCGATTACGGCAACACTGAAATTGTTGTCCGCATAAATCCTTTAGACACGCCTTACGGCAGAGCCGACGTAGAAGCGATGGTCGCCGCCGGAGCTCACGTTTTGCGTATGCCCAAGACTGAAACTCCCAAAGATATTACCGATTGCGAAGCCGTCATTGAAGAGATGGAGAAAAAGCACGGCCGTCCAACAGGAGATACTCTCATGATGGCCGCCATTGAGGGAGCTTTGGGTGTAGTTAATGCTTACCAAATAGCTACCGCTTCGCAAAGATTGATCGGTATAGCCTTAGGTGCCGAAGATTTTTGCGCCAATATGAAATGCCAGCGCACCAAAACTGGCGCTGAGCTTCAATTAGCTCGTCAGACTATCGTTTTAGCAGCCCGTGCTGCCGGCATTGACGCTTTGGATACAGTTTATTCCGACGTCAATAACGAAGAGCAATTACTTTACGAAGCCAGACTTATTAAAGACTTGGGCTTTGATGGCAAGAGTGTAATTAACCCACGCCAAATAGCTCCCGTTCATTCTGTTTTCAATCCTACTGCCAAAGATATTGAGAAGGCTAAGCGAGTTGTAGCCGCCATTAAAGAAGCTGAAGCTAAAGGCTCCGGTGTAATCAGCTTAAATGGTAAAATGGTCGATAAGCCCGTCGCCATTAGAGCTCAAAGAGTTATCGAATTGGCCATCATTTCAGGAATCATTTCCCCTTCGGAGGTATAACGAACATGAAGAACCTTATCGGACATGAAATTCCAGAACAGGTGGCAGCAGAACTCGGTCTGGGCATTTACGGCGTTGATGTCGATCCTCGCGTTGCGGAAAAAGATCCTACTCCGCTTCCCGAGCGTGAAAAGAAAAATAACAAAATTGTCGCTTCTATAGAAGAGGCCGTGAAGCTCTGCGGCTTAAAAGACGGCATGACTATCTCTTTTCACCATCACTTCCGCAATGGCGATCAAGTGCTCAACCAAGTTATGGATGTTTTGGCCAAAATGGGCTTTAAGAACTTGCGTATCGCCTCTTCCTCTTTAACTAGCGTTCACGCTCCTTTAGTTGAGCATATCAAAAATGGCGTTGTTTCCCACATTGAAAGTTCCGGTTGCCGCGGTCGTTTAGCCGATGAAATTTCTCGCGGTATTATGGATGAACCGGTTATCTTCCGCTCCCACGGCGGACGCGCTGCTGCCATTGCCGACGGTAAATTGCATATCGACGTAGCTTTCTTAGGAGCTCCCGTTTCCGACGCTTACGGCAACGCCAGCGGTGTATGCTTGGACGAAAACGTAGAAGGTGTAGCCGAATGCGGTAGTCTCGGTTACGCTAAAGTTGACGCCCAATACGCCGACAAAACTATTATTATTACTAACAAAATCGTAAAGTATCCTAACGCCGTGCAAAGCATTGAGGGCACTTTGGTAGATTATGTAGTGCTGGTCGATTCAATTGGCGATCCTTCCAAAATTTCTGCCGGAGCCGCTCGCTTCACTAGCAATCCGCGTGACTTAATGATCGCCGAAACTGCAGCCAAAGTTATTATCAATTCTGGCTACTTCCGCGACGGCATGTCTTTGCAAACTGGTACCGGCGGCGCTTCTTTGGCTGTAACTCGCTTCTTGGCCGATTCCATGATCGAAAAAGGGGTTAAAGCTCGTTTCGCTTTGGGCGGTATTACCGGTCAAATCGTCAAATTACACGAGCAAGGTTTAATCGAGACTCTTTGGGACGTCCAAGACTTCGATACCGAAGCGGCCTCTTCTCTGCGTCGTAATCCCAATCACCACGAAGTTGACGGCGTATTATACGCTACACCTTTCAACAGAGGTTCGATTTTAAATCAACTCGATATCGTGGTACTTTCCGCTTTGGAAATTGACGTCAACTTCAACGTCAACGTATTGACCGGTTCTGACGGCGTCATTCGCGGCGCCATTGGCGGCCATCCTGACACAGCTAAAGGCGCCGATTTAGCCATTATCGTTTCTCCTTTGATTCGCGGCCGCATTCCTTGTGTACGTGATAAAGTGAGCACTATTTGTACTGATGGCCATGATTGCGACGTTTTAGTTACAGATGTAGGTATTGCAGTCAATCCCAATCGCCCTGAAGTAAAAGAGCGTTTGGTAGCAGCCGGTATGAAAGTTTACGATATTCACGAACTTAAAGAAATGGCCGAAAAAGTCGTGGGTAAACCTGATGACTTAGAGTTTACCGACAAAATCGTCGCTGTAGTAACAGCTCCCGACGGCACTATTTTGGATTTGGTTCACGGTGTTACCGATTAGCGGACCACAAATAGAACTGGAATTGCTGCTGGCAAGTCGCGACCAACGTTGCGCTTTTCAGCAGCAACTTCTCAAGCAATATCATTTACCCCTCGTCAGCTTTATGGTCAATATGCCGGGGCCTGTTAAAAGGTGTCCTTTAAGTGAAAAGCTTCATGCTTTGGGATGCTTCGAATTAAAGAAAGCTTTAAATTCAAAGCTTATTTGGAGCACGGTAAGAGTATTGGATACAGGCTGCGAGGGGTATTTTGTAGTTGATTTAGAGGCTACAAAATTAAAGCGCTTGACTTGCAATTTGGAGGGCACCCATCCTCTAGGACGCTTGTGGGATTTTGATGTACATACCGAACAAGGCCAAGTAAGTCGTACTCAATTAGATATTGTTCCCCGCACTTGTCTTATTTGCAACAATCCAGCTCCGGTGTGCGCCCGCAGCCGAGCCCATAGCGTTGAAGAACTTTTGAGCCATATACAAAAAATGGCCAACCAATATTTCGGAGAATCTACCTAAAAAGTGGAAAATGAAATTTTTGCTCCGCTGCAATTAAACTTAATATCCGATTCAGAAAGACAGCGTTTGGCAGCTTTTTTAGCTCAAGCTGAACTGCGTTTAGACGAAAATTTGCAGTATTATGCCGTGTTATGCAATACACAAGGCGAGATTATCTGCGGCGGAGGCTTCGATGGCAACATTATAAAATGTGTGGCCGTTTCGGAAGCAGCTCGCGGCCTTGGTTTGGTAAATACTCTTATTTCGCACTTACGTTCCGAAATTGTCAGTCGCGGAGCCGACAATATTTTTGTGTACACTAAGCCTGAGAACAAACATATTTTCGAAAGTTTGGCTTTTTATACTGTCGGTACTTCCCCAAGAGCCATTTTGTTAGAAAGCTCCAAGCGAGGTATAGTACGCTTAAAAAATGGCTTAGCTAAGCACAAGAAGCCGGGAATCAACGGCGCTATTGTAATGAATGCCAATCCCTTTACACTTGGCCACCTTTATTTAGTTCAAGAAGCAGCCAAACGCTGTGACAACTTGTATGTCTTTCCCGTGCGAGCCGACCGTTCCGAATTTCCCTACAAAGATCGCTATCGCTTGGTGGAAGAAGGCTGCGCTTGCCTGGACAATGTTGAAATTTTAGACGGTGGCAACTATATCATTTCCGGAGCCACTTTTCCCACCTACTTTTTGAAGCAAATGGGCCAAGCTGCCCAGACACAAGCCCAACTGGTGTTGGATATTTTTGCTCGCCATATAGCTCCAAGCTTAGATATTAAAATACGTTTTGTAGGCAGCGAGCCGCTCGATCCTTTTACCCAAACTTTTAACGAAACAATGCTCCAAATTTTGCCACTCCACGCCATAAAAGTTGAGGTTATCGAGCGCTTGCAAAGTAATGGACAACCAGTTAGCGCCAGTCGTGTTCGCACTTTATTGAAAGAAAATCGCTTGGCCGAAACCCAAAGCTTGGTGCCACCATCCACATTTGCTTATTTTGCTACACCTGCAGGCCAAAAAGTTATAGCCTCGCTCCGTCAACGCCAATCATGAGCCAGCCCGACCGAGTGAGTACATATGTAGCTGAGTGCGCCCTGGAAGCTTTGCTTTTGGAAGTGGCCGCGACTCCTAAACCTGGCTTGGTGGATAGGCGCAATAATGGCGCTCACCGCGATATGAATTTTTATACCTTTATCCGGAGCGCCCTAAGTTTGCGCCCACACTTTGCTCTTATGGCCCAAGCTGGACAAGATCTAGCTGAAAAGCCTCCGCAAGAGCTTTTTAACCAAGTGCGCAGCTTGGGCTTAGAGGCCGAAAAAGCTATGTTTGCGGCCACTGATAATATCAATACCCACAAGGGCGCACTCTTTGCCCTGGGCCTTTTGTGTGCGGCGGCAGGCCGGGCTTGCTGCACACAAAAAGCCAACAAGTCGGGCTGGCGACCCGCTGCGCTGGGCCAATTCGTTGCCCAAATGAGCCAAGGGCTCTGTAGTCGCGAATTGGCCGACCTAAATACGCTCGCAGCGCAGGCCACCAACGCAAGCCAAGCAACAGGCGCCGTATCACTTACCAAAGCTGAACAAAATGCTAAAGTGCAAACAGCTTCAGCGCTAACGCATGGACAGCGTATGTATTTGCGATACGGCGCCTGCGGGGCTCGCGGTCAAGCTGAAAGCGGTTTTGCTCAGGTAATCGATAAATATTTGCCTTACCTGAGAAGCCTCAAAAAACAACAGCTTGACCAAGACGAGATATTGGTGCGCACGCTCTTAATGATTGGCGCCGACTTAGATGATACTAATATTCTCAACCGAGTCGGCGCCAATAAGGCCGCCTGGGCCAAGGAAGCCTGCGCTGCGCTACACGAGCACTACACATACGAGGCTGCCTGCCGCTTGGACGATTTGTTTATAAAAGAGCGGATTAGCCCCGGTGGCTCAGCCGATCTTTTAAGCGTAACTATATTTTTAGATAAACTGGCGGCCTCGGAAAAATATTTTTAACATTTAATCTTTTTGGTAGTAGGCTTTTTGCTTATATGACGAATTAACAGCGTTATTCGTGCAGAAACATCACTAAAATTGCTGCAGACGGATAGGAAACCAAGGAGGAAGAACCACATGGTGGAAGTTATCAAAAAGGGCGCTTACTTAGTAGACGGTCAGATAATCTACGCAGACCAAGCTCAAGGAATGGCTGCCCCGGATGAAGCTCGCGAGAAAACTATCGCCTATTCTATCTTGAGGCACCACAACGTCAGTTCAGATCCTAAGCATCTGAGGATAAAATTTGACGCCCTTATCTCCCACGACATTACCTTTGTAGGCATTATCCAGACGGCTAAAGCCTCCGGTCTCAAAGAATTCCCCGTTCCCTACGCTATGACCAATTGCCATAACAGCCTCTGCGCTGTCGGCGGCACCATCAATGAAGATGATCATGCCTTTGGTCTCTCTGCAGCAAAAAAATACGGCGGCATCTACGTACCGGCCAATCAAGCTGTAATTCACCAATATGCCCGCGAGCGCTTGGCCGGCTGTGGCAAAATGATCTTAGGTTCAGATAGTCACACTCGCTACGGTTCCTACGGTACTATGGGCGTAGGCGAAGGCGGCGGCGAATTAGTAAAGCAATTACTTAAAAATACTTACGATGTAGCCGCTCCTCAAGTAGTTTTGGTTTATCTCGACGGTAAGCTTAAAAAAGGCGTCGGCCCTCAAGATGTAGCTATCGCTTTAGTAGGTGCCACTTTCCCCAATGGCGATGTAAAAAATAAAGTTTTGGAATTTGTAGGCCCTGGCGTCAAAACTCTCAGCAACGACTTGAGAATCGGTATCGACGTTATGACTACCGAAACTTCCTGCCTCTCTTCTATCTGGGAAACTGACGAAACTACCAAAGAGTTTTACGAAATTGTCGGTCGTCCCGAAGACTACAAAGAGCTTAAGCCCGGCAATGGCGCCTATTACGATATGGTTGTTCATATCGACTTGAGCAAGATCGAATCTATGATCGCTCTGCCTTTCCACCCCTCCAAAGCTTACACTATCCACCAATTGCAAGCCGATCCGGAAGGCATCTTTACCAAGATCGAAGCTGATTGCAACAAGCAATTGGGTGGCAAAGTCACTCTCGATTTACACCATTGCATAAATGAAGATGGTAAGGTAACTTGTGATCAGGGCGTAATTGTTGGTTGCTCCGGCGGTATGTACGAAAATATCGTAGAAGCGGCAGCAATTCTCAAAGATCAAAGCATTGGCAACGGCTACTTTGATATGAGCGTCTATCCTTCTTCTATGCCTATCGGCTTAGCTATCACTAAAGACGGTACCGCCGCCACCTTGATGGAAGCTGGTTGTGTAATTAAGCCCGCTTTCTGCGGCCCTTGCTTTGGCGCTGGCGACACTCCCGCCAACAACGCTTTGTCTATCCGCCACGCTACCCGCAACTTTGCTAACCGCGAAGGTTCCAAGCCCGGTAATGGCCAGATTTCTGCCGTAGCCTTGATGGACGCTCGCTCTATTGCCGCTACTGCCGCCAATAAGGGCGTACTTACTGCCGCTACCGACTTTGACTATGTAGAGCCTACTCCCGAGCAACTTAAATACCACTTTGACGGCAGTGTCTATGCCAAGCGTTGTTACGAAGGTTTTGGTAAGGCCGATCCTACCGCTGAGCTGCGCTACGGCCCCAACATTAAAGACTGGCCCCACATGCCCGCTTTAGAGGACGATCTTTTAGTCAAGCTTTGCGCCGTTATTCATGACGATGTAACTACCACCGACGAGTTGATTCCTTCGGGTGAAACTTCTTCTTATCGCTCCAATCCTATCGGCCTTTCCGAATTTGCTCTTTCCCGCCGCGTCCCCGAATATGTAGGTCGCTCCAAACAAGTCAGAGCTTTGGAAGAAGCCAAATTAGCTGGCGAGAAGCCCGAAGAAGTCGTAAATATTTTAGCTAAAGTTGGCGGCGATTTGGCCAAAACGACTATCGGTTCTTGCGTATTTGCTCATCGTCCCGGTGATGGTTCAGCTCGCGAACAAGCCGCTTCTTGCCAAAAAGTATTGGGCGGATTCGCCAATATTTGCTACGAGTATGCTACAAAGCGTTATCGCAGCAATTGTATCAACTGGGGTATCGTGCCCTTTACTATGGATAAGAACGTGCCTTTCAACTACGAAGACGGCGACTATGTTTACATTCCCGGCGTTAAAGAAGGTATCCTTAAAGGCCAAGAAGAGTTCGAAGCCAAGGTTATCCGCAAAGACGGCTCTGTCCACGATCTCAAATTAGAGTGTAAAGGCCTTACCGAAGATGAAAAGCTCATCCTCAAGGAAGGCTGCCTGATGAATTACTACGCTGCCGGTTATGGCAAAGCCTAGGTTATAAAAGCAATACTGTTCAAGGAGAAACAAAACGTGACTAAGATCCAAATGGCCACTCCTCTGGTTGAGATGGATGGCGATGAGATGACCCGCATTCTTTGGCAAATGATCAAAGATAAGCTTATCCTTCCTTACGTCGATCTTAAAACTGAGTATTACGACCTCGGTTTGCTCAATCGCAACGCTACCAAAGACCAGGTAACTGTCGATTCCGCCAAAGCTACCAAAAAGTATGGCGTAGCCGTAAAGTGCGCTACCATCACTCCCAACAAACAGCGTATGCAAGAGTATCCTCAGCTCACCGAGATGTGGAAATCTCCCAATGGCACTATCCGTTCTATTTTGGACGGCACGGTCTTCCGCGTACCTATTGTCATTCCGGCTATTAAGGCTGTAGTAAAAAACTGGCAAAAGCCCATTACTATTGCCCGTCATGCTTATGGCGACGTATACAAATCAGTAGATATGTATACTCACGAGCCCGGCGAATGCACCATGACTTTCAAGGGCGTCAGTGGCGAAGAGAAAACTTTATTGGTACAAAAAGTAGATGGCCCGGCCATTTGGCAAGGTGCTCACAATAAAGAAAAATCGATTCGTTCTTTTGCTAAGTCTTGCTTCCAGTACGCTATCGATACGAAACAAGATCTTTGGTTCTCTACCAAAGACACTATTGCCAAAATCTACGACGGCGCTTTCAAAACTATTTTCGAAGAAGAATTCGAAAATTACAAAGCTAAGTTCGAAGAATTAGGCATCACCTATTTCTATACTTTGATCGACGACGCCGTAGCTCGCGTTATTCGCTCTCAAGGTGGCTTTATTTGGGCTTGTAAGAATTACGACGGCGACGTAATGTCCGATATGGTTTCTACCGCCTTCGGATCTTTGGCTATGATGACTTCTGTTTTGATTGCTCCCGACGGTACTACCGAATACGAAGCTGCTCACGGTACAGTCACCAGACATTACTATCGCCACCTTAAAGGCGAAGCTACTTCTACCAACCCTATGGCTACTATTTTTGCTTGGTCTGGCGCCTTGAAAAAACGCGGCGAACTGGACAAGTTGCCTGAATTGGTAGCTTTTGGCCAAAAATTAGAAGAAGCTTGCTTCGAAACTCTCAATGATGGCATTATGACTAAAGACTTAGTCAACTTAGTTGAACCTGGCTTTAAGGCTACTGCCGTCAATTCCGAAGAGTTCTTAGATGCTATTGCCAAGAGATTGGAAGCCAAGTTAGTTTAAGCTCTCGAAGCAATGTTATTAAGCCTAAATTTACGGCTTAGCTAACAAAATAAAGAGCCTGTCTCCACCTAAAGTGTTGGGATAGGCTTTTTATTTTGATAAAAATTTCCAAGTTGATACTTTGGCAAAGCCTACTTAAAAAGTGCAAAAGCAGGAGTTAGTAAACAGATAACTAAGACTCTGCAGCATTGTGAGACAATGCATTGACCTTTAAAGAAGGCAATAAAAGTATGAGAAAGCAAAAATTGTTTATCTAAAAAATCAATCAATGCTTATCAGAGATTGTCTGAATGAAGATAGCAATTTTGCATAGACGTCAATGGATCATAGATTAGAGAAACCGATAATTATTGTTGATGCAGCTAAGGCTTTTCCGGCTGAAGACTTACCCGGAGCAGTCTTAACCAATGAAGGCTTGAGCGATCTGATGGCTCAGGTAAAAGAAAATTTGCTTCACTCGTCCAATCCTCGAAATATAGAGATAAGTGACGTAGATTTTCCTTTTGATCGTATAGGCATACGTTCGCGCCGCATCCTAGATTGTCTGTTTGGAGTCTATGATATAGCCGCTGCCGCTTCTCAAAAAATTACTTTAAAACGTCAAGATTTAGATAAACTAAAGCTCATTATTGTAGCTACTATTACTGCTGACAGAGTGGTTCCTTGCGTAGCTGCCTCCGTGCAAGATGCTTTAAAACTCCCCAATAGTGTGCAAGTTTTTGATGTACGCGTAGGTTGCAGCGGCTATGTATCCGCTTTGGAAATTGCTTCGCGCATGATGCAAAGCTACGAGCCTGGTTCACTGGCTTTAGTTATAGGCGCCGATTGTATGAGCCGTGTAGTCGATGCTTCCGATCGCTCTACCTGTGTTATTTTTGGAGACGGCGGAGGTGCGGTACTTTTAGGTACAGCTGACAGAGAGCACAAGGAATTAAATCCTGTATCTACTTACGAAAATCCTTGGCAAATTGTTTCAGTTGAAACTTATACAGATGGATCCAAAGGCGAATTTATCACTATAGGCCACGAAGGAAAACAAGAGCAAACTATTTACCGTTTTGTTGCTCGTGAAGGAAAAATTGGTGTAGAGCCTGATGAACTCAGTAAAATGACCGTCTTTATGGACGGACGCTCAGTTTACAAAGATATGGTTCGCTTAGTGCCGCGCAAAATTATTGAGCATTTGCAGAAACATTCTCTTAGCGTCGACGATATAGACTTATTCTTATTCCATCAAGCCAATGGCAGAATGATCGAAGCTATAGGCAAGCGCCTCAACATTCCGGAGCGAAAAATTCACAACAATATTGAATCTTTGGGCAACACTACCAACGGATGTATTCCCAGTTTGTTAGCCAACGAAGTAAAAAGAAACAATCTCCAAGCTCAAAAGGCTCTTATTGTGGCCTTTGGAACTGGTTATTCGCTGAGCATTACTTATTTAGAGCGCTCCAATCTTTAGGAAATTTCGAAAACAATCGACAAAGGGAAGAGACGTGCGATGACTGACCTTTCTTTCAAAGAATTTCAAGAATTTATTCGCCAGAAATATTACAGCCATGACAGCGAACGCGGCACCGATGGCACTTTTATGTGGTTTATGGAAGAAGTAGGCGAATTAGCTTCAGCTTTAAGAACTTGCCAAAGTCCAGAAGCTACTGTAAAAGATAGACAGAACCTAGAAGAAGAATTTGCCGATGTGGTCGGCTGGCTCTCTACTCTAGCTAATATGAATGGCATAGATTTGGAAACAGCCGTACGCAATAAATATGTTGTTCACCCTAAGAGCGGTTTTAAAAGCTAGTTATTGACGATTGTCAAAAAAATATCCCCACCAAAAAAAATATCCCCTTTACTGGATAAAACAGTCAAAGAGGGTATTTTTTTAGATAAACGTTATTTTTTATTCAGCCTCAGAAGGAGTAGAGCCAAGCGCTTTTTTCTCCTCGTCAGTTAATTCCTGACGCCCTTTCATAAGCTCTTCCCAAGTTTCTTCCAAAGCTTGGTTTATAACGCGAGAGCCACCGAAAACGCTCATAAAATTGGTATCGCCATTCCAACGCGGTACGATATGCAAATGCAAGTGCTCCGCCATACCAGCTCCAGAAACACGACCGATATTCATACCTACATTGAAGCCTTCTGGGTGAGCAGTCTTCTTAATAACAGCTATCCAAGTTTGGGCCATAGTCATTATTTCGCCAAGTTCTTCCGGAGTGAGCTCCATTACGTTGCCACCATGACGATAAGGCACAACCATAAGATGACAATTGTTATAGGGATATAAGTTCATCAGGCAATAACAAGTTTTGCCTCGCTCTAACACCAAATTATTTTTATCATCATCTTGAGCATGTTTTACACACAAGAAGCAATCCGACTTGCACTTAGGCTTGGGAGCTTTAATCATTTCCATACGCCAAGGAGCCCACATTCTTTCCAATTCGCCCATAATTTCTTACCTTAAATTTTCTCCTAAAGTAAACAAAGAAGTTATACTACGTTTAAAGTAAAACCGGTTTTCGAGTTGCGAGCTACCGTAGTAAAGACCATAAGCATATCTAAGGTATCGCGAAATACTTCACCAGCATTTAATTCTACAAAACGCAACTCTCCGTCGGAACGAGGATCTTCTTTATCCCACTCAGGATAACGATCCATCAGAGCCTGAAAAGGAACATTTTCTCCTTCTCTGGTGATGCCTCTGACGCCAGAATCGTCGCGAACCAGCTTTTCATAAATATGTGATCCGCCTTCGTCGAAATTAGACTTGACAATAATTCCATCAGTGCAAAGATAAATTTGATAACCTTCGTTACCGCTAATCATGCAAGGCAAAATTTCGGCATTCCAAGGGTAAAAACGAGGACGCGAAGAGCCGTCGCCAAAATATTCCATAACCGGTTCATCATAAGCATAAAGCTGAGCGACTTTCCAATTGCTGGAATTGAACACTTGCTCGATTTTGGCTAAATCGTCAGCTAATTCCACAGTTCGAGCTGCATCAAAACGATTTTCGGCCTCTAAATTGATAGAAGCGCAAAGTGAGTCGGGAACTAAACAAGCTACGGCTTTAAGGAAAACTTCCAAGCCATAAACTAAGCTCTTGCACCCTTCTCCACATTGCATAATGTTTATGGAACAGTCGGCACAAGTTGCATCTACAGCCATGTCGCCATAAAGCATTTTTTTGTGGCGCATAGTTTCCCATTCAAAGCGCGGACGCCCATCGGGAGCAAAGTCAGAAATTTTTTCCTGATAAGGCTTACAGGGACGAATCCTTACAGGAATGATATTTAACGCTATTTCATATACGGTATCATCAGCCATAATTGCTTTATTTCTATTTTTAGCCCAAACTTCCCCCATTATTGGAAGCTCAGCCCAAACTCAAAGGAGAAACAAAGGGTCAAAAGGGCAGGAAGATTTTCCGGTAAATTGAAAATCAAAAGTCGAGTGTCGGTGCGGTGTGCTCGTTTTTGCAAGCATACAAAGAGAGCCGAAACAAAAAATAGCGATACTGTGAGGTTAGATTTACGGATGGGTATATCTGCTTTAAATGCAAACAGCGGTCTGCAAATTTTCTTTTTAATTGATTGTTCCGACGGAGTGGCCGGAGAAATCAATAAAGTTGTTGAAGCGATAAATTCTATCGTTCCCGCTTTACAAAAAGCTAACTCTCTGTATCCCCGCATGAAAATGAAAGCCAGAGCTATGCGGTTCTCTACGGGAGCTTATTTTGTTTCTCCCGCAGCTATGGACATTGACCGTTTTAAAGTAAGCAATATTTTTGCCGGCGGAGCTTGCGACATGGGCAAAGCTTTCGATACTCTTTACGATCAGATTAAGTACATAACTTCCGAAGGTGGCGGCGTACCCCCTGTGCTCGTACTTATTTCCAATGGCCGTCCCACCGACGATTACAAAAATAGTTTAGCTAAATTAAAGACTTTAAAATCTTTCCAGCAGGCTATCCGCTGGAGTTATGCTATAGGCCCCAACCCCGACAAGCAAATGCTTCTCGAGTTTGCCGGTTTACAATCAAATGTCCGTGAATTAAATAATATGGACGCTATTCCCCGCGCTTTCGAGCCCGGAAGATAAAATATAAATTTAGCGCCCCAGCCGGGCGCTTTCTTTGGAGGTAACAATTTTTATGAAATACGTATGTGATGTATGTGGCTGGGAATATGACGAAGAAGCCGGAGCTCCCGAATTAGGTATTGCTCCTGGTACTAAATTTGAGGATATTCCCGACGATTTCGAGTGTCCTGTTTGCGGTGTAGGCAAAGATCAATTTTCAGCAGTTGACTAATTAAAAAAATTGATCCACTATTTATGAAGTTCGATTGCTCTTTTGCAACCGGGCTTTTATTTTTGCTCTTAGGTAAGCCCTAAATAGAAAGAAAAAAGTATGGTAACTACTCGTTTAGCTATAGTTTCCGTAATAGTGGGCCAATTGTCTCCCATTGATAAACTTAATGCTCTCCTTCACCAATATAGTGAATACATTATTGGTCGAATGGGACTACCGCAAAGATCCAGAGGCATAAATCTAATAAGTATAGCTATGGACGCTCCTAACGATGCCATAAATGCCCTTTCCGGTAAAATAGGCCGTTTGCTTGATACTAAAGTAAAAGTCCTCTATGCTTAAATTTGTGAAAGGATTGCTTTTATTTTAGTAATGACGGTTTTGTCGCTTAATAAGGCCGAAGCTCTACTTGAGAAAATTTCACAACCTGAACAAGAACAGCTCAAACTGTCTGAGTGGTCTGAACTTTTGCAAACAGCAGAAAAAAACAGAGATTTAGCCATTACTATACGCCAGAGAGCTTCTGCGCTCAGAGATAAGCACTTCGGTAGAGCTGTTTATTTGCGCGGATTGGTCGAAGTTTCCAACATTTGTGCCAAAGACTGCTTTTATTGCGGTATCCGCCGTTCCAACAGTGCAGTCAAACGTTATCGTTTAAATAAAGATGAAATTTTAACTTGCTGCGCCCAGGGTGAACAATTAGGTTTACATACTTTTGTTTTGCAAGGCGGAGAAGATGCTACTTTAAATGATAGTTTTCTAGTAGATCTAATAAAAGAAATCAAAGCTCGTCACCCGCAATGTGCTTTAACTTTGTCTTTAGGAGAACGCTCTACCCAAAGTTATCAAAAACTTTACGAAGCTGGAGCCGATCGCTATTTGCTGCGCCATGAAACAGCTTCGGCTGAGCTTTTTGCCAAACTTAAACCAGCTGAATCATCTTTAGCGAACCGCTTGCGTTGCTTGAAAGCTCTTAAAGATATAGGCTATCAAGTCGGCTGCGGCTTTATGGTGGGAGCACCTTATCAAACTTGGCAAGATTTGGCTGCCGATTTTTGCTTTATTCAGCAATTTCAACCTCATATGGTTGGAATCGGCCCCTTTATTCCTCACCAAGACACGCCTTTTGCCAATTTTTCAGCCGGATCCCTGGAGACGACTTTAAATTGTTTGGCTCTGTTGCGCTTGTTATTGCCTAAGGTACTTTTGCCTGCTACTACAGCTTTGGCTACTATTTCTCTCCAAGGTAGAATCTTAGGTATGAATTGCGGATGCAATGTAGTTATGCCCAATCTTTCTCCTCTACAACATCGCAGTGATTACACGCTTTATGACAATAAAGCTTTCCTCAATACAGAGTCAGCCGAGGGAATATCTAAACTGGCTCAAGAATTGGAACGCTTTAATTATTTCATAGACTATTCCCGAGGAGATGCCCCAAAGCAATAGCATTTTTTTAGTGGAAAAAAACAAACAAGCTGCTGATGAGAAAGTTATTTTACTAACTCAAAAGAGAGGTTTTATATGTACGATCCCAAGTCTCGTAGGGCTGAAGAATTTATTGCCCACGAAGAGGTGTTGGCTTCTTTAGAATATGCCGAAGCCAACAAAAATAATCGCACCTTAATTAAAGATATTTTAGATAAAGCTAAAGAATGTCGCGGCTTAAATCACCGTGAAGCTTCTGTGCTTTTAGCTAGCTCCGATCCAGAAATTGAAGCCGAAATTTTCGCTTTAGCTGAACAGATAAAAAAAGACTTTTATGGCAACCGCATTGTCATTTTTGCTCCTCTGTATTTATCAAATTATTGCGTCAACGGCTGCGTATATTGCCCTTATCATTTGAAAAATAAGCACATCGCTCGCAAAAAACTCACTCAAGAGGAAATTGTACGTGAAGTCACCGCTTTACAAGATATGGGACACAAGCGTTTGGCTCTCGAAGCCGGTGAAGATCCAGTACATAATCCATTGGAATATATTTTAGAGTGTATTCAAACTATTTACGGTATTAAACATAAAAATGGTGCCATTCGCCGAGTTAATGTAAATATTGCAGCCACAACTGTAGACAATTATCGTCGCTTGAAAGATGCTGGCATCGGTACTTATATTCTCTTCCAAGAGACCTACAATAAGACTAGTTACGAGACCTTACACCCTACCGGCCCTAAACATAATTACACTTACCATACCGAAGCTATGGATCGAGCTATGGAAGGTGGCATAGATGATGTAGGTTTAGGTGTACTCTTTGGCTTGGAAGGATACCGCTACGAATTTGCCGCCCAGCTTATGCATGCCGAACATTTAGAAGCTGTTTTTGGCGTAGGGCCCCATACTATCAGTATGCCACGCATTAAGCACGCTGACGACATCGATCCTAACGCTTTCCAACATGGAATAAATGACGATATTTTTGCCAAGATCTGTGCTTGTATTCGCTTGGCCGTTCCTTATACAGGTATGATAATTTCTACCCGAGAGAGTCAAAAAGTAAGAGAACGTTTGCTCCATTTAGGCATATCGCAAATTAGCGGTGCTTCTCGCACCAGCGTAGGCGGTTATGCAGAAAAAGAAAATGCAGAAAATAATTCAGCTCAATTTGACGTCAGCGATCAGCGCAGCTTAGATGAAGTTGTGCGCTGGCTTATGGAACTTGGTTATGTACCAAGCTTCTGCACTGCTTGCTATCGTGAAGGACGCACTGGCGATCGCTTTATGGAATTGTGCAAAAAGAAACAGATCTTAAATTGCTGCCACCCTAACGCTTTGCTTACTTTAAAAGAGTATTTGCAAGATTATGCTTCACCTGAAACTAAACTTTTAGGCGAAAAGATGATTCAAGAGCAATTGCCTCTTATTCCTAAGGACAAAGTGCGTCAAATAGCTATCGAGCGCTTAGAAAAAATAGCTCAAGGACAGCGCGATTTCCGTTTCTAGCAAAACTGATAGCTCAGGCTGCCGCTTTAGATTATTTTTTTTGTAATGCAACTAAACTGAACTAATTAGTGGCAGCCGTTTTATTTTTACAAGAAAGTTTTATATGCAAAATAACACGCAAAATAATTTAAATAGTACGCCTTCAGCTAATCGTGTTCATATTGGCTTTTTCGGCCGTCGCAACAGTGGTAAATCATCTTTAATAAATGCGTTAACGGGCCAAAATGTGTCTATAGTTTCCCAGCGAGCCGGTACAACTACCGATCCTGTTGCCAAGCCTATGGAAATAAAAGGCTTAGGCCCTTGCGTTTTAATTGATACGGCCGGCTTTGATGACGATGAAGAGTTGCTGGGAGCTGAACGTGTAAAAAGAACAGTAGCAGTTGCTGAAAAAGTTGAACTGGCAATTATTTTAATTTCCGCCCAGCAATTGGAAACTAATAGCAATTTTAGTTTAGAGCAACAATGGGCTCATAAGCTGAAAAAGCAAGGAAGTACCATTATCTGGGCTCTAACTCAAATTGATTCTGTTCCGATTACTCAGGTAATTCAAATAGAAAAAAAATTGGCTCAGTTAGATATTAACGCAATTCGAGTTAGTATTTATCAGCCGGAAACTGTGCAAAGTTTGCGCCAAGCTTTAGTAAACAGTATCCAACCTAAACAAGAACGCACAATTTTAGGCAATTTAGTCAAAGCCGGTGACTTAGTTGTTTTAGTTATGCCTCAAGATATACAAGCTCCGCAAGGGCGCCTTATTCTCCCCCAAGTACAAACTATTCGCGAATTATTGGATCGCCAATGCATTATTGCTGCTACAACAACCACGAATTTAAGTAAGACCTTAACATCACTAAGCAAAGCTCCGGATTTAATTATTACCGATTCGCAAGCTTTCAAACAAGTTTATAGTTTGAAGCCTAAAGAGAGCCGCTTAACTTCTTTTTCTATTTTGTTTGCCGCTTATAAGGGCGACTTAAATTATTATATGCAAGGTACGGATAAGTTAACCAAACTTGACGAAAAGTCCCATATTTTAATAGCTGAGTGTTGCTCTCACGCGCCCTTGCAAGAAGATATTGGCCGCGTAAAATTGCCACGTTTATTGCGCCGCCATTTTGGAGAAAAGCTCCATATAGATATTGTCAGTGGACAAGATTTTCCTCAAGATCTTACCCCTTACGACTTAATTATCCAATGCGGCGCTTGCATGTTTAATCGCCAGCATGTCCTTTCACGTATTGCTAGAGCCAAAGAGCAACACATTCCTATGAGTAATTACGGCTTAGCTTTAGCCTACCTCAACGGTTTGCCACTACACGAATGTACTTTGCCTCAGCATAATGAACGGTAATTGCTTCTAGACATAAATAAATCCCGAGCCAGGAAATTCCTACTCGGGATTTATTATTAAGTGACAGTATAATATTTGACTAAAGATTTTCAATAGCGTCATTAAAGCGATCTAAAAGAAAATCGTCAAAGCAAGAATAAGAGTATTCACAATCTCCGTCACTCCATGAAATTACATTTCCAGTGTTACAATCTATACAATACAACCATTCATCACAATTCTCTATCACGACAAGGTTGGCAGTCAAACCATATTTACGGTATTTAAGCGTTTCATTGACAAAAAGAAGATTGCCATTGATGCCAACACCCATTATTTCAACTCCAGCAATACCACCATGCCCATACTGCTTAAGGAAGTAAACATATTGATCAGGCAGTTTAACTCCGAGCTTTTGCTCTGCCTCTCCAAGCTGAAGTCCACTAACCAAAGCATGAGTAAAATCGCCCTTAGATTCGTGCTGTTTAATTAAACGTGCTAGCCGATTGCTCACCTTTCCTATCGCTTCTGCTTTTTAAACTCAAACAATAGGACTTAAACGCACTGTGCAATCGCGGGGCCAGACCAAGTCGATCTTGACGTGAATATGGGTACCTGGCGGCAGCGGATGGCCGGGAACGTGTGGACATTCATTCTCTAACAAACATCCGCAAAGTTGGACAATATGTTTATCGGGATGGTTAGCCAGCACGATAGCTTCCATCTCTTCGCCGGAATGCTCTTCCAAGTAGCGCAAGATCCAGTAATTTTTACGTTCACGCTCCAACAGATCTGCCGTACTGGTAGCTTGCTTGGTATAGGCTAATAAACGATCCAAATCTTCAGCTTTATATATAGGTTCATCAACTGAACCATTAAGCATAGACTTAAGTTGGCGTTGCATCAAAAGATCGTTATAACGACGGATAGGAGAAGTTACTTGTACATAGCTATCCAACCCTAAACCAGTATGGTGAGCTGGAGTAATACCCATTGTTCCTTTTTTAAGGAAACGTCGAGAATTGTAAGCTTTTACAGGATCAAAATCGGCAATTAAATCATCTAAAGGCTTTTCCGGAGGCTCTTGGCTTCTGAAGATACCAGGAGCTTCATGCTCAGCCAGATAGTTGCCAGCTGTGGCATTAGCTAAAATCATCAGCTCGCTAACCAAAAGCTGCGAAGGAGAATCGGGCGCTTCACGTTCAATTAAAATCTTTCCCTCTTTAACTTTTACATTTACACGAGGGAAAGGCACCACCATAGCCCCATTGGCCAAACGCTTTTCTTTAAGTTTGCGGACGATGTCCATAAACTTGCTCCAACGCCCCTGAGCCAAATATTCATTGGCAGAATCGTAAGTAAGACGTTCAGCTACTTTTATGACGCTGGAAGCCATTTTTGAAGATACAATATTAAAATCAGCATCAAAATCGATTAAGAAAGAGAAAGCCAAGCGCTTTTTGCCAGCCACCAAGCTGCAAACGCTATCAGAAAGGATTTCCGGACACATAGGCACTTTTAAATCTGGTAAATAAATGGCCGTGCCGCGCTGCAAAGCTTCCTGATCTATTAAAGACTCCGGAGTTACATAATTAGAAGCATCGGCAATATGGATACCGATACGGAAAGTTCCATCTTCATTTTCTTCAAAACTTAATGCATCATCGATATCTGTTGTTGTATCATCATCAATAGTTACACAAGGTAAATAGGTAAGATCGAGCCTATTGTCTTCTGTTTTGGCATTACCATCTTCGTCTAATAACTTAACGCAAGACATAGCTTCTTGCAATTCATCTTCTTCAAATTGCGTAGAAATATTGTATTTGCGTAAAGCTAAATTTTCATGCTCATTCCAAATGCCGGTTTTGAGCATAAACTGGAAAGGAGCATCGCGACGGGTAATATCGACAGATTTTAATAATTCGTTGATCTCTTTGTAACGATGTGACTCGGAGCCATTGACAGCGACATTGGCGAAACCACGCAAAAGCTTTTTGGCATTTTGTTCAAATTCTTCAGGATAAGTCAACTGAGAAGCATCGCTAACAGGGTTTTTCCAAATATTTAGCACCCATTGACTCAAGGCCGCTTGCTCTTTGCGATTAAATTCTTCGGCATCACGCCGTTGGAAAATTTCTTGCACCTGAGCTTCAGTACGCCTTATATAGCCGCTACCTTTGCGATAGAAATATACACTATCATTATCTAAGCTTCTGTAAGTAGCCGAAAGAGCTTCTGAATCGGTACGACTTAAAATTAAGTCGCTTATCTCCTCCAAGGGCCAAAGATGATCGTCACTTTCACCTTCTAAAAGTTCCCACAACTCGGCTGGATCGATTTGAGAAGACAGCTCTTCACGCTTAGCTTGAGCTTTAGATAAAGCCTCGGCTAACATATCGTAAGAAGAATTGGGATCGATAAAACCGGGAACAATAAACATAGCCTTAGAATCGGCAATTTTTTCTTCACGGTTGCGGATATTGCGAACAAAAACTTTGCCCGGCTTGTCCTGACGCAAACAGACGGCAGGTAAAAGTTTCTTTTCTTGGATATACTCTAAATAGGAGCCTGGAGTTATCACTTAGGTGCACTTCTTTTCTAGCAAAGCTCAGCTTCGCAAAATCGATTGAGGGGGAAAGATATTATAGTTTATTTTTGGGAAAAAGACAGCTTTTTAAAAACCTTTAGCCCAACAGACGTCAGAAATAACTTTACTTTCCGGACTGATTCTCTTTAAATTATCGCCAAACAAGTCGACAGTATAAATGGCATTGTCTTTAACAAAAGCGATAGTATTTCCGGATGGATTCCAAGTGGGAGACGAGCATCCACCTTCATGCACAATAGTGCGCGATTTCTTAGAAAACATATCATAGAGAACGATTTGGCCATCGACTACAGCTGCGATACTACTACCGGTAGGAGCCATGCAAGCTTGCACAGAACCAGGCATAACTTCTTTAGTTTCTCCATCAGCTTTAGCTGAATCGGTAGCATACAAAGCTGTTTTTCCGGAAGAGCTGGCATACGAGAAAAGAATATCTCGTCCAAAATTAGACCAACTTGGCGGCCCTAAACGCCTAGCGTCAATTAAACATACGGGTGATTTGCCTATTTTTTGTACAAATATGTGTTGCTGTTCTTGAGTCACATCTCCACGCAGATATGTAAAATACCCTTCATTATCGCGACTTAGGCAAGGAAAAGCCAAAGGTTCACCAGTTTTTACCAGACCTTCTTCTTCGTAAGTTTCTAAGTTGATTAATCTCAGTGAATTGGGCTCACTGCAAACATAGATCATCAAACGACCATTACGTGATAAACTGGGAGAAGAAGCTGGAGCGCCATTTATTTCTGCTTTACTTTTAAGTTTATTGTAGGCTCGACGCCCTTTAGAACTGATATGAGAACGTTCCGGCACGTCCCCCACTACATAGGTAGGATGCTCTCCATTTTTATCCATCCACTCAATACGGGAGCGCCCCCCTTCTACTACAGAATAGTAAAGGCGCCCTTCCTCAGGCAGAGGACCTCGATCAGAACAAGCAACCGTACTTAAAGCCAGCATAGTCATTAGAAATGTCAGCTTAAATTTACTAATCATATCGCCCTCAATAGTTAATTAGCCGTCTTTAATTCACAGCCGGGATAATAATGTTTAATAATGTCGACATAACTTTGACCAGCTCGAGCGCGTCCTTGAGCGCCTTCCTGACACAAACCGACACCGTGTCCCCAACCGCCTCCTTTAAAAATAATACCGTTATCTGCTTTCTCAATATAGAATAAAGTACTTTTTAAACCGGAAGGACCAATTTTACCGCCGCTAGTTAACCAGCGGATTTTATCACCACTTACAGTAAAATTGCCTTTGTCGGTAGCAATAGATAATTCAGCGACACGACCGCTGCCGGTACGCTTAGTAACCGCTATATCTGTCAAATTACCAATATCAGCAAGTTGAGCTCCGCACAAAATCGGCAAAGAAGCTTCCAACATCTTTTGGAAATTTACTGTTGAGAAATCGGCATGCCAGCGAAAACGAGAAGCTTCTTTGCAATAAGATTCAGGCGGATTATCGATAAAAGCTCTGAATCTGTTTTCCAATTCAGGAGTATTTTCTATTATGGCAGACAAATTAATCGATTGTTTTTTATTATCGGTAGTTTGAGTTTGCTCCGGAGCGTAGTAATCTTCATATCCGTTGTTATCGTAATCGGAAATATACCCTGCAGGAGCGTCGCTATTCCAAGCTAAGCCATTGATAGTATCGCTGGAAGCTACTAAATAATTGAGTGGCTGAGCCATATCCCATACATTTTCAATACTTTCACCCATACCGCCACAAACTGCGTGGTAACGCGTATCAGCCAAAAACCCGTTATAGCAAATGATCATACCTTTAGTAGCTTCAATTTGGGCGTTGACGTTGGCATTTTCAACACCAGCGCCACCATAAACATGGCAATGGACGCCGGAGCAAAGATCATATCCTTCTTTATCATGACGTCCCAAATTAGATAGAGTATAAGAACGAGCTACACAAGCCATAGCTTTTAAAGCTTCATTGTCAAAGCGAGCAGGTACTTCGCTAGGCACTACTCCTTTAAGATAGTCTTCCACAGGTAAAGTATTGATTACTGAGATTGTATGTGTATTATCTTTGCCAGGACGGATAGCGAAAGTAAGACTTCCACGATAAGAAGCTTGTACTTGAGATTTTTTCTGCACATTGATGGAAGTTAAAGTGCAAACAGTAGGATCACCAGCTAAAGAGGCAGAGCCATTGCCGTAAGTTTCAGCAGCTCGCAAAGTTACAGGCTCTTCGCTATTAAAAAGTAAATGATCTTTTTCATCGTAAAAATTGAGTCTCATTTTTTTCCACATAGTGGCAATAAGACGAATTTTTATCACTGAAGCCTGACCATCCGGATAGATAATGCCATTGGGGGCAGTTATTTCAGCTTCATCTAGAATGTCCGGCAAACCGACTTTTATTTCAGTTGAAGGAGAGAAGGCTTTTTGAGTATCTTGGCTAGACTCTATATAAGAAGCTAGCATAGCTTGGTTGCTGGGCTCTTTAGAGTCAGCTTGAGTCCCTTGAGCATTGGGAAAAGCAGCAGAATTTGCTTTATGCTCCTTTATGGTTCTGGCATAAGAAACATACATAGTTATCAAGCAAGCTATAAGGGTGAAGATGCAACTATATAAAAAACGCTGTTTGTTATTGCTCATGCCTTTATCCTCGTTGTCCTGATTGCAAATTGGCCAAAGCTTCACGTAAACTGCCATGGGCTTCTTTTAAAGCTTGCTCAGCTTCCGCGAAACTTACTTTAGCTAAAGAAGCAGCCATTTCTATTTGGCGTTTTACCAGTTTGGCATTGCTAGCTTTGACATCGATCATCATATTGCCCGCACAATGACCCAAAGAAACCATAACTCCGGTAGAAATCATATTTAAAGCCAATTTGGTGGCCGTGCCAGCTTTTAAGCGAGTCGAGCCGCGCAATACCTCCGGCCCTACAGCCAGTAAAATGGGAAAATCGGTCTCTGTCGCCGCTTTGGCACCGGGATTACAAAAAATAGCTCCAGTCTGGATGCCGACTTCGCGCAATTTCTGTAAACCGCCCAAAACAAAAGGTGTACTTCCTGAAGCTGTTATACCAATAGCGAAATCTCCCCGATTGATAGAGCGCTTGCTAAGCTCAATATAGGCCGCTTCCCTATCATCTTCGGCATTTTCTACAGCTTCTACCAAAGCACCAGGACCGCCAGCAATAATTGCTTGCACTTGCTGAGGATCGGTGCCAAAAGTAGGCGGACATTCAGCAGCATCAAGTACCCCCAAACGACCACTAGTACCAGCTCCAAAGTAAAAAAGACGGCCGCCGTTTCTTAATTTATCAGTAATAGCTTTTATACACTCAGCAATAGTGGGCAAGGCCTCTTTAACAGCTAAGACAGCTTTGGCGTCTTCGCTATTCATAAGTTGCACTAATTCCAAGGGAGTCATTTTATCTAAATGCAGACTTAACGGATTGGATGCTTCAGTTAAATTTTGCATAATCTTATCAATACCACTTTCAAAAAGACAAAAAAGCTTGAAAGGGGCCGCAGCCTTTTTCAAGCTATCAAACGACTAAGACCAAGCGTCTTTGCGTCGCTTTACTTCTATTACTGGAGTCTTATCTTCTTTTATGCTCTTATTAAGTTCGGCGCGTACCATAATGGCACATAAAAATCCGATACAAATAATGCCAAAAATATCGGTACTGGTAATTTCTCCCTTAAAAAGCCAAACAGAACTTATAAAAATAACACATAAACTTAGACAAGCCCCAAAAATCTCACTACGCTGAGCATCCCCATCTTTTATGAATATGTTGGTGATTTCTTTTAAGTAGCCACCACCGGGAATAGGATGTTCTTTGAGTATGGTCCAAGGCAAAAGTTCACGGGCAACCAAGGCCCCTAAAGGAACTAACAATAGGGCCATAATCCAAAGAGGCCAGACGCTGTGGTTAAACAAAGCCAAAATATAAGCGCGACAAGGAGAGAGGCAAAAACCGCTTAGCAAAAGACTTACCACAGAAGCAGCAATCATGGTGCCGTTAGTTACCGAACCATCTTTTATATTGGTGAGCATCCTCTCTTCAATGCTAAAATAAGAAAGATAGCGCAAAGCAACTACCGTTAAAATGACAGTTAGATCTATAAATAAAGCCAACAAAACGATAGCCGCTGTCAAAGTAGACGCAATGCCCGGAAACGGGGTACGAAAACCGATCAAAAAATCGAGTCCCAAAATAGCGACTGACCAAGCTAAAATGTGGTATACATAAGACTTGTTAACCCGATAACTGCACCAAAACAGAAAAGCAGCTACAAAAAGCAGCAAAATTCCGATATTGATAACAGAACTGTCAAAAGGCCAAAAATAATTGCCCGCTTCGTTTAGTAAAGACGAGTCAAACGGATTTACTAACGAACGTTGCAAATCGGGATGTATAGCCAGATTTTTGTATTCTTCGCCAGCAGCTTGAGCCAGAAAAAAGAAAAACATGGAAAAGCCTCGATTTTTCTAACTATTGTCGTGCTATCGACAGATCGGCTGTTCGCTTAATCTTCATCAAGCACCAAGTTAGGTATGCGACCATTGGACCATTCCAAAACAGCCGTACCGCCGGCAGGCATTTCAAGCCAAGCGTGTCCCCGTCTATCGTTGCTTAATTGTTTAACTGCCGGAGTTCCCGTTCCTTCAACTAGCGTCCAAATCGGCGATTCTGCACCTTTTTCTTCTAATTCTTGCATGCGAGTCTTGAGCACTTGATCGGCAATAGAGTGCATAACCATTCTGGCTCGACCGTCACTCAATTTAACCCAGCGTCTGCCAATAGCCGGATCGACAACAATAGAGTCTAAAATG
Source organism: uncultured bacterium (assembly GCA_934636825.1). Classification (GTDB taxonomy): domain Bacteria; phylum Vulcanimicrobiota; class Xenobia; order Xenobiales; family Xenobiaceae; genus Bruticola. The sequence continues at coordinate 111,054 of CAKUBG010000002.1, forward strand.
GCTGGACTTTTCATTAGCAAACCGGCAAAACGCACGCCTACAGAGTGCGGTCCTTGGCGTAAAGGACGCGGTCCATTGATAAAGACACTATCTACGCAAGGATCGTCGGTAGCTCCACCTAAATTAACCCTAAAGATCTGGTCTCCGTCGATGCGAACCATAATGGAAACCAAAGCGCCGGAGAAACTGCTCTTCAAAAAGTCCATAGAGAAATAATAGGGATCGTCACGCTCTACATCAAAACGCATCCAAAACATATTATCTCTACCAACTACTACAAACTGGCCGGGAGTACCGCCGGGATAATTTATATCAGCTACATCGAAAGCTTTTTCAACAGCTTTTCCAGCCTCAAGTTCAACATTTATACCAGCAAAAGGATGACAAATATCTTGAGCTCCAATCCACTCCGAGCAACCGTGAGCTGACAATAAATAATTTACTAAACTCTTAGCTTTAACATTCTGGCCGCGATCATCAAATTTATTAATATCTATAGCAGCACAACCAGCCAAAGTGCCGTATATATTGTTGCCGGTACAATCTTTTAAAGCTAATAAATTTTCTACCAGAGCGGCTGTTCCCAAAATAGAGCGCACTTCTTCTTCGGGACGGGGCGCCAAACAATAGGGTACTTTGCCGCTTAAGGCCAATTTGGCTAACAAACCCATGCCCTCTTTTTCAGCTGAAGCTTTAAAATCATCGTTTTTGAGAAGCTGAGCCGCCTTAGCTAAAGCCATAGCTGCATATTGCCTCTCTGGATAGAGAGTAATGCCGGCTACTTTTTTATCTTCTTGAGGTACTTTGTAGGTACGTTCTCTGTTATCTTCAGTTACGTACGACAAATGGGCACCGTAAGGATATTGTTTGGTATCCGAGCGCGTAGATGTTACTAAGCCGTCGGCTAATTTGGCTATTTTGTCACGTCTACCAGCGTTGGGACGGTAATTTTCCAAAAGGCATAAAGCTAATATAGCTTGGGACGCAGCGTCTACATGGCCATGAAGCCAAGCTGGTTCAATGAGACCATGTACAGTATTACGCCGACCATGAATTTTTAGCCAACCGTCAACAAATTCCAAATCGCGCTCTGCCGATTTAACTAAACGTCCCGCCAGATTTCCCTTTCCGGAAGTAACAAGCGCTCCCCTAGCCTTAACATGGGCAGCATAAGCTCTAGTGTAAAGATCGTTATCTGGCTCTTGTGCACAAAGTTGCTCTAGCTTATTCAAAGTGCCCTTGTCTAAAGAGGCGCCGTTTTTAGCTTGCAATAATCCGGAATAGATATTGAATAATTCTTGATAGGGTGGTTCGACAGTTTTTACAGACAAAGCCGATTTTTCCACTGAAGAAGTTTTCGCTTCTTTCTTGGTAATTTGCACTTGTGGCTTGTTTTCCGGCACAATATTGTTTTTTACACTAGGAGAAACCTGAAGAGAATCACTCCCCGAAACATTTACCGGAGCAGAATGTTCATTCGCGGGAAGAGTTACAGGAAGAGATTCAGAGCTTTTTGTTTCGACAGAATCTTTTATTCTGAGTGGAGCTTCTGAATTTTGTACAGAATCATGAATAGTAGTCACAGGATGAGGAGGCACAAAAAACTCCTCCTCGTTTTGAGCACTTACAGGTTGCGAGCTCAACAAAGCTATGCTCAATAGAATAAAAGCATAATGAAAATATCTGTTCATTTTTTTACGACTTCAAAATTCTATAAATTGGGATAATCTAAAGGCTCAACTTGTTCGGCAGATTGCGGAACTATAGCACTTTTATCAGGCTCAATAAGGCTTGGTTCAGGCATTTCTGACTTAGATTGCTGAGAATCTTCGCTCTTGAATGAACCTTCAATCAGAAAGCGTCCCATAACTTGTCCCACTGCTTGCACTTTATTAGTAGCCAAATCTACGCTGACCCTCTGACTGGAGAGCCAATCATTATCCCCATTTTCTAAGCGCACATTACCGGACATTTCTATATTAGAAGCAACACGATCATATTTGGCTTTATCAGAGAAGACTTTACGCTCACCTTGACGGAAACGGATATTTCCTTTGGCGTAACCAATACCTTGAGACCAATTATATTCAAATTCGTCAGCTTCTAAATAAGCCGGTTCAGCACCACTCTTGGCTGATTCTTTACTATCCTGTAACTTAAATTTAGTAGAGACGATCTTCACTCCGCCTTTAAAAATAGCTCTCTGATTACCATAATAGACGCGCAAAGAGCGACCGGTGACGGAAGTACCGGGCTGAGTCAACTTGATATTGCCTTGAAAATCGGCAATTTGAGTATCTGTATGATACTTGGCAAAAGAAGAAGTCATGACGGCATCTTGACAAGTAAACTTCACATTGCCAATAAGCCTGACTAGCTTTTCCTTCTCGTTGTAATCACCACGATCGGAATTTAAAGTGACGGCTTGCTTACCGTTAGGTACATTGCCTTTGTTTTGTTCGGCTGCGGCATATCCGAAGCAAGAACATCCCAAGAGACAAGCCAAAGCGATCGCAGCTAAACTACGTCTTATATTCACCATAAATCCTCACGCTCTAGATAGAATAGATCAGTCCAAAAGGGTCGACTCTTTCGCCAACAGAACCAATATACCCACTAAAAGCTAATGCTAATTTTTATTTTTACTGCTTAATACAAAAAATGGCGCCATATAAGCCGCCATATAGGAGAGACTTGCTCCATTTATTAATTTAGCGAGCCATTTCGTACATAATTACTGCACCTGCAGCCGCGACATTGAGAGATTCGCTCTTGGCAGATAAAGGAATATGTACTTTTATATGTTCTTTGCTGCGCCAGGATTTGTCGACTCCTTTTACCTCAGCTCCCAAAATGAGTGCTGATTTGGTTGGGAAATTTACCTCTTTAATATTCTGGCCACCGTGAGCCTCAGCAGTAATTAAAGTAAAACCTCTATCTCTAAGCTCACAGCTCCAAGAGTCTAGCTCATGTTCATCTACACGCAAAACCGGCATATGGAATACGGCGCCGGCAGCTGAGCGTACAGCCCTAGCATTGAAAGGATCCGCTCCCCCACAAATAAGCGCTGCTTCAAAGCCAAAAGCCAAACCGGAACGAATAAGTGTGCCCACATTGCCGGGATCTTGAACTTGACTTAAAACTAAAAGACGAGAAACTTGCAATATATCTTCCGGTTTTATTTCAGGCAATTCAACTACAGCCAAAACACCTTGGCTAGTTTTGGCGCAAGATAAATCTTGCATAAGCGAATCAGCAGCGATCCAAATCGAAGCTCCGGGACGCTTCCTCTTAACTTCTTCAGCCCATTGGGCAGCTTCAGAAGCGATTAAACGCTCGGAAATAAGCAAATGGACGATATCTAAGTTGGAAGAAAGCAATTCTTCGACAACTCGTATGCCTTCAACTAAGAAGCGCCCGGTCTCCAAGCGATGGCTAGGAGAATCAAGACGCTTTATTTCTTTAACTAGACGACTGTGTCGCCCTATAAGTTCAAAACTCATAATCTGTGAAATCTGATACTAGATACTTTCGTCCTTCCAATTCTACAACATCGGAAGGATCGAGGTGACGACCGCGCTGGAAACACGGCTCACCGTTGACGCTGACTACCCCTTGCTGAATGAGCATTTTTCCTTCACCGCCGGTACCTATCAATCCGGCTAATTTAAGGAACTGCCCCAAGCGAATCCGCTCGGGGCGCACAGACTCTTCAGCGTTAGAAAAATCTGCCATTGTAATCCTACTCTTCTTCTCCACTCTCTTCATCTTCAGTAGGAAGACCGGCTTGGATACGGCAAGCTTTAACCAGCTCATCAATTTCTCTGGCTCCGCGCTGTACCTTAATAGAAGCGTCGCGCAATTCACGCACACCTTCCACCAAATTGAGAGAATTGTTGTCTTCTACGAACTTGCGCAAATGTTCTACAGCGTCGAGCATAGCTCTAGCACCGTTGTCAATTTCAGCGCGGCTGTTGGCAATTTGAGTTTCAATGACGTGAAGTTGTTCAAGTTCTTCCTCATCGAGACCGGAGCCATCAAGTTCGGGCTCAGGAGGCAAATTGATCAAATTGTCTTCGATCAAATTGCGGAACCAATCGAGCACTTCACTGTATTCTTCACCGGAAATTCTACCTTCAGCGACTTTGTTGACAGCCTCGAAGACAGCGACCAAGTTTTTGGTCATAACTAACTCGCCGCCGTACTGGACTTGTCCGCCATCCTCCTGAATTTCCATAGTGGAAGTTTGCATAGCTCCGCCCATAGTAGAATTGAGCATGCGGGCTCCGCAATTGGAGCAAGTACGATTGCCAGGATCGTTATAAGCTCCACAATGGATGCAAGGCACTTTATCAGCTTGCTCGCCAATATTGTCGAAGCCCTCTTTGCTAGCATAAAGCTCGTCGGCCGCTTTTAAAAGCAAGGCGATGGCTGTTTCGAAAGCATCCTCTTGACCATGAACAGTATTTTCCAACATGTCGATAGCTTTGAAATGATCTTCAAAAGCAGCTCGACAGCCAACCATTTGTTGACCGATTTGTTCGCAATCATTGGGAATAGCGACCAAAGATTCAATTTCACGCCACAAATCATCAATATTGGTGCGGAATTGCTCTAAAGACTTGAGGAAAGCTTCGTCATCAAGGCGGCCGTTTTTCCAAGATTTGGCCAAGTTGATAATTAAATTTACTTGAGGAAGTTTGCTCTCTCCCTTAGTGGCCAGAGCCATAGTGAAATTTTCTACAGACTGGCGCAAAGAAGTACCGGCATTAACAATATCTTCGATATAGGGTTGCATAGCCTCGGGGCCATTATCCAAAACGGAGCGAAGCTCTAAAACGGTATCGGCGAAGTCGCAATAGGCGCCCATCAAGCTCTCTTTTTGGTACTCATTGGCTTCTTCGTTAGAGGTTACATCGCTGGCGGCAACTCTGGCATTTACATAGATATTGACGATAGTACGCTCAATAGCGGCCTTGGTGACGGCTTCCTGAATAAAGCCATCGCAAAGACGAACCAACACATTGATCATGGGCATGTTAGTCGGGCCCATCTCACCTTCTTCACGGCTGTAGCCTTCAAAGATCAGCCGTCCATCAATACCAACATTTAAAATAATGTCGGCAGCTTGTTGGTAAGCTTCTTCATCTTTGGTTTCAATATAAGTGAGGATCCCACGCAACCCTGAGTTGTAATCTTCCAGAGAAGTTTTTACTTCATCAACAATCTCAGGAGCTACTTCTAAGCATTCATTGCCGCCTTCTTCTAATTTGGCGACTACTTCTTTTTGAGTTTTATCAACAATTGCTAATTGCTCAACCACAATTAGGGCCAAAGACTGTAAATCAAAGTCCCCCGCGTGTGCCCGCTCCAAGCGCTCTAAAATCATGTTGCATACCGGAGAAACTGTGGGTGGGATATATCCCATATTGTCAGACATGCGGCAGAAGCCTCCTGAGCCAAAAAATATTGAATTACCTTTAGTGACTTAGACGGATGACGCAGCTTTTCCTTTTATAATAGACTTGAAGATATTGCGCTAAAGAGCGTTATTTTAACTATTCATGACCAATATGACAGAAGAAAATGTCCGAAAAGCTATATTATTGATTTTATGTTAATATTGTTTACTCTTATTTAATAGTCCGTTTACGCCATTTTTATACCTTGTTAAATAGATGGAAAACATTTGCTGGCAATATAAAGAAAATATTTATATCATGCGGGGGAAATATTTTATGTTTTTGGGCAATACCATCAATAATTGCGATCCTCAACTTCTTTGGTTGTATTTATCTATGATAAAAGGAGTTTCTGAATCTAAGCTCAACCGTTTAGCTGTTTTAGGCGATTTTAATCCGGAAATAGTAAAAGAAGAAATAGAGCGTCAAAACGAACAGCGTGAGGAGAGCAAAAAATATCAGTTTCCGACACTGGATGAAGCCAAAAAACGCTGGCAAGTTTATAGTCAAAAATACACAATATTGACTCTCAGTAGCAGTGCTTACCCACAACAGCTGCTAGATCTTGAAGATCCGCCTTCAATTTTGTATTGTCGCGGCAGCGGCACTTTGAACATAAATAACGGAATAGCTATAGTAGGATCGCGCAATGCCGATGGTTACGGCCAAGCTATGGCCTTAGAGTTAAGCTCTTCACTGGCCAAATATGGCCTAATCGTAGTCAGCGGCTTGGCTTTGGGTATAGATTCGTGCGCCCATCGCGGCGCTCTGGAAGGCGGCGGCCAAACTATAGCGATTATGGGCTGTGGTATAAATATATGTTACCCAAGATCCAATACAAAATTGAGTCAATCTATAGAAGAACAAGGAGTGGTTGTTTCCGAATATCCGGAGAATTTCCAGCCTTTGCCTTACAATTTTCCCTATCGCAACCGTATTATTGCCGCCTTATCAAGAGCAGTAGTCGTTGTGCAAGCTCATTATAAAAGCGGAGCTATGATTACTGCCAATTTAGCTTCGGACTTAGGACGGCAAGTGTTAGCTGTACCTGGCCCTATTAACAGTAGACAGAGCGAAGGGCCGCTAGAACTAATCGCTAACGGAGCCGGCCTAGTGCGTCACAGCTTAGACGTATTGGATAGTTTAGGAGTGCTAATTTCTACACCACAAACTGAGTCAACAGCAGCGCCTAAAGACAGACTAAATCGTTTGGAACGCTCTATCTTGGACGCTCTTGATTCTAGCGGCACCGATACATCTACTATTTCCTTGCGCACCTCTTGCCCATTAGGTCATTTGGTAGCCGCTCTCAACAAACTTGAATTGAGCGGCCAAATTGTGCGATTACCCAACTCTCTGTGGGTGTGCAAATCGCAACTTAAGCCTAGGTTTGGAGCTAAAGCTAAAGGTAAAGGGGCACAGGCACAACTTTTTTAGTCTCGCTTTGAAGGAATTATTCTTGGCTACCGGCCGTCACAACTAAGGCATAAACTCTTCCAAGCGAGGCATTTCTCCCAACGGCATAGTAGTAACATACATAGAAGCTGTAGCTACATTGTCGCTGCCCTCTTCACGACAACTAATTTGCGCCCCAGTAGTATCGTCTTTGGGAGCGTAATAAATGGCACTGTTATCATTTATTACTTCCAATCTGCCACGTCCGGCTATAGCCCATAAATAACGCTTTTTCTTGTTTTGTACAGGCGCAGTGCCATTTTCTTCCGTATCGGCAGCACTTTTGGTATTTAAGCCATAGCGTTCATGAATACGCTTAATACGTTGTTCATGTTTAGTAGGCAAAGCCTCAGCAGTAAGTGTGATATGTTCTCCGGGGCGCAATACGCAAGTATTAGGCACGATCTTAAAAAGCGGTGTTTCAGCTACAGCGTCGGCCAATTCCACATCGGCAAAGCCGCTTGGTTTATCGTTTTTGGCTCCCAACATAATATAACGCCGATCATTATAGTCTACCAAAGCTTCCAAACCACCGTAGCGAACCATAAAGCGATCTGTGTTGGGCTTGGCTACAGGCTGGTTGTTTTGATCTAAAGCTAAAGCGCAAAATTGATAAACGCCAACAGGTAAATCGCGCATGTCTATAGTGCGTATACCTTTGTTGCCGTCTAAGATCCAAGCTTTAGCTGCTTGTCCACGTTCTTCCGGCAAAGGAGGCATATGGAAAGCCAAAAGCAAAAGATTAGCTCCTCCAACTGTAGCGATATTGTAACGCACTTTAGCCTTGGCAAATTTATTAATTTCAGCATTGCGCACACAATTATCAATGAAATACCTTGGCGTAGTACGCCTCAGCTCAGGATTTTCAAACAAAGCCTTAAGTTCTTGATCAGTAGTGGGATAATTAGTATTTTCGGTAACCGTTTGCACATTTTTAGGCACATAAGGAACACTTAAGGCTTTGTCTTTAGACTGTGTAACTTCCTGACTTGCCGCCTCTTTAAGGTTATTCCCTTCGGGAAGTTTACTACTGTCTGAGCCATTGTTATCTAACTGGCTTGAACTTGCACTTTCTACAGGTGTTTGCGCCTTGTCAGGCGTCGCAGTATCCAACACTCCATTATCGTATTGGAAACCTGGTTCACCTATAGTGGGAGCTGGAATAGCTGGCGCTGGCATCAAAACACCCGTATTCTGCTCAGTTTTATTTCCTGGAGCAGGACGAATTTTTACAGTAAATTGACCGTCAGAAGAAGGCGCATTGTTACTCTTAGTTTTTGTTTTGGCAACAGGATAACTACCCTCGGTACCATCTTTAGGGGGAGCAATTGTTTGTACTTTGTGTTTTTTGGCTTTTGAAGATCCAGCAAGCGGATAAGTCCCCTCATTACCGTCTTTAGGTGGAGATTTTATAATAGTGCCTTTTTTATTGACAGTCCGACTTTCTAAACTAGTGGATCCGGCTTTAGATTGATCGATAACGATATTGGTAACTTCCAAACCATCAACTACTGTACGTTCGATTTTAGGCTGTTGAGCTAAAAAATGCTCTGATTGGCGCACTTCTTCCGCATCGGCTATAGTCGGTATTCCCGCCAATATAGCTACCAGTAAAGATACTGCCCAACGCGAGTGCATAGTCTTGGCCTCCTAAAATATCAATAAAAAAAGAACAAAAAATTAAAATCAGGCTTTGCAAAAAACACCGGAAAAGGAATTTTCTCTATAAAAAAAAATTCCCCCCAACAGCAAATGCAGTTTGTTAATCCTAAAAGATTATTTTACCAGTAAAAAAGCTTGTCGAATTGGCTTTATTCGATAAGTGAAAGGCTTGTCTCGGTTATGCACATTTATTTAGCTCAACCACGCGGTTTTTGTGCCGGAGTCGATCGCGCTATTTCAATAGTAAATTTTGCTTTAGAAAAATTCCAAGCTCCGGTTTACGTACGCCATGAAATTGTTCACAATTATCATGTTGTCAAAGAATTGAAAGATAAAGGCACTATCTTTGTCGATGATATAGAAGATATTCCTGAAGGCTCTGTGACTATTTTTTCAGCTCATGGAGTTTCTCCCGATATTAGAGAAAAAGCTATAAAGCGTAACTTGCGCATTATCGACGCGACTTGTCCTTTAGTTACCAAAGTACATTCGGAAGCTAAACGCTATGCCAAGGATGGCTATCATATTATTTTACTCGGTCACCGCAAACACGTCGAAGTAGAAGGCACTATGGGCGAAGCCCCCGATTCTATTACTTTAATAGAAACAGTGGAAGATTTAGACAACGTCCAATTACCCAAAGACAAGCCAATTGCTGTTCTAACTCAAACGACTTTAGCTGTAGATGAAACTCAAACTATGATTGAAGCTATAAAAAAGCGCTTTCCTTCAGTTGTACAGCCCAGAGCTAAAGATATTTGCTTTGCTACTACCAATAGACAAAAAGCGGTAAAAGAGCTGGCTAAAGTTTGCGATTTGATTTTAGTGGTTGGTTCGGCTAATTCTTCCAATTCCAATCGATTAGCTGAAGTTGCTCGAAGTCATGGTGTAAAGTCTTTACTTATTGATGATGTAAGCAATTTAACTATCGATGAACTTAAAGGGGTTACAAGTTTAGGTATAACTGCCGGCGCTTCAGCTCCCGAATTTGTCGTTCAGAATTTGCTAACTTGGATTCGTCAACACTACGAAACAGATGTTCACACTTTAGATGTGGGCTCAGAAGAGGCTAATTTTACTCTAACTAAAGATATCAGAGAGATGGACAGTATTTAAACCCAAAAAAAGCGGTGCTTTCGAGAATTTGAGAGCACCGCTTTTGTTCAATTAAGCGAAAATAAGCTAATATTTACTACGCCCGCGACCACGTAAACCGGCCAAACTAGCTAAAGATTGACGTTTATTGCCGGAAGATTTTCTTTCTAAACGAACTTTTTGCGAAGGACGCACGTCAAGTTCTTCAATTTCTTCAGTATCGTCCAGCCAAACAGGAGCAGGATCATAACTAAATTCGTGACCAGCAATAAAGACAGGATCACCAGGCACAGCACCAGCTTCGCCCAAACGCTTCTCTACTCCCCAAGCATTGAAGCGGCGTTGCATACGGTTTACAGACTCTTCTTCGTCTAAATTAGTCATGCGCACCAATTTATTGACACGCACACCATCAACATGCCAGCCGTCTCCTTCATGGCTAATAACAAAATCTTCAGGAGCGGGGACAACTTCTGGAGTAATCTCAAAAGCAGGCAAATCTGGAGCATGTTGGACAGTTTCAAAAACGTCCATCATTAGATCATCTAAACCTGAGCGAGTATAACAAGAGACTAAATGCAACTTAAGTCCACGCTCAGATGCTGCTTTCTTAATAGCTTCTAACTCTTCTTCTTTATCTGGTAAGTCAATCTTATTTAAAGCCACTACTTCAGGACGGGTAGCTAAAGAAGCATCATAAGATTCCAGCTCTTTTCTAATTTGGTCATACTTAGCTAAAGGCTCATCTTTATCGACATCAGCTAAACTTAAAATATGCAAAAGCACCTTAGTACGGGAAATATGGCGCAAGAAATCGTGTCCCAAACCAGCTCCGTCGGCAGCACCTTCAATGAGACCAGGAATATCGGCAAAAACTAAAGTGCGATAGTTGCGTTCCCAGACACCGAGCACTGGACATAAAGTTGTAAAAGGATAATCAGCAATAGCAGGCTTGGCATTGGTAACAGAAGCTAAAAGAGTGGATTTGCCGGCATTAGGAAAACCGATAATACCAACTTGGGCTACTACACGAAGCTCTAAACGCAACCAACGTTCTTCACCAGGCTCACCAAGCTCGTGATCACGAGGGCCATTATTTATTTCAGTAACAAAGCGTGTATTGCCTCGACCTCCACGGCCACCTTTAGCAACAACATATTCGGCGCCAGGCTCATTTAAGTCGGCGATTAAATCGTGCCCTTCATCGGTATAAACTAAAGTTCCAACTGGAACAGGTACGCGCAAATCAGCGCCATTAGCTCCAGTTTTGTTAGAGCTGCGCCCAAAACCGCCTGGCTTAGCTCTAAAGTGAGAGCGATGCTTAAAATCTAAAAGGCTGCTACTATTTTCGCAAGCATAAAAAATAACACTACCACCGCGGCCGCCATCTCCGCCGTCAGGTCCACCCATAGGTACAAATTTTTGTCTGTCAAAGGAGCAAGCGCCTCGGCCTCCCTTACCACCTTGCACGAATACACGAGTCTTATCTATAAAATTTCTGCTCATAAAACCATACCACTTTTTCTAATTTTTCTGAATATTCGGCGAAACCCAATCATCTAAATGTACAATATTTTCCGAAGAAAAGAAAGTCGGCAGTCGAAGGGCGGCAAGTTTGTCAAAAATATACTTTTTCCTTTTTGCAAAGATTTGCTTCGTTTATAGTTGCAAGAAAAACTTAGAATCAGCGTTTTTTGCGATACATAGCGCTGGTGTGTTTGCTGCGTCTGTTTTTGGTGTTTGGTGAGTGTTTGGTGGATTGCAGGCGGACATTTCATAAGCGGTTGCGAGAGTAAGGTATAAGTGTTCAAAGTCTCCGTTTCTCAGGTTTGTTGGCTGCGTTTACGCCTATAGCAATCTACAGGCGTATGAAAGCCTTTCGCTTTGCTATAGGCTAAACTCCGCTTTAAATTTGCCGAAACGGAGCCTTTCAGTGTTTGTAGGTTTCGTCCAAAGCTTCCGGCCTGGATTGCCGGCGTCTGCTCGTAAACGAGCAGCCATACCGTCAATTGGCCGAAGCTAAGAACTCCACCGAGTTTGCTTGCGCTCCATGCTTGTTTGCTAGCTGGACTTAATATATTGGCGGAAGCGGGAGAAAATTTCACTCGGACAACGGTAGGTGCGGCATTGTTTCGCCGCCGCACTGCCTTTGTGTGGTGGCCTGTGGAGCTGGCGGAAGGGGATCGCTAACAGCGGAAGGATAGCTTTTAGCGGGAGGATTGCTGGCGGAGAGAATAGCTGATAGCGAAAGAGTTGCTTTTAGCGGAAGGATTGCTAGCGGGACGGGATGGCTAGCGGATGAGGCATTACAAGCGGAAGCCAGTTGCGCATTTTGTGAAGTCCGACGTAGCTGCGCCCGTCGGACAGTGTACGATAAGCGTAGTTTTTAACCAACAGGCGGAGACAGCGACGAATGAAGGCGAAGAATATTGGCCGAGCTGTTAAGCTCGGTCAGTTCGAGCCTGAAAGAGCCGCTGGTGGAGCCAGCCAACATGAACGAGAGCTCGCAGCCTAAACTTGTAGCGGAATTTTTTCACCATATCGGTAGCGCAGGCCTCTGGCCGTTAGGCCAGTCAGCCGGAGCGTAGATATGGTGAAAAATGCAGCTAACACAAAATAGCTAACTGGCGGGCGGAACACTATCAGCGTCTCTAGGCTAAAAAACTACGCAAGCAAACAGTTTTACGTTATGCATGTTGGTGCTAAATTTATAGCCTCGTTGATTAGTTCGTTATATCCCTCCTCGAAAACGTCGCTAACGCGAAAAGTTTTCTCCGGTGGGTATAACGAACGTTTTGGCGGCTATAAATTTCATTTACGCAAGCGTAATTTTGCGTGTATGTTGCGTATTTACACTTCATGGTGCGGCTGGTAACAATGTGGCTTTAAAAAGGCATAAAAAAAACGCCCTGCCTCGCGACAGAACGTCTTTTTCTTTTGAAAATATTTTGAACAGCAACTTCTAAATCAAGCTTATCACAGTGTAAGCGATC
>CAKUBG010000003.1 GCA_934636825.1 uncultured bacterium
CTTTAATCGTACCCAATTTCGAAAAGCTCGAAAAGTGGGCTCAAGAACAGGATCTTAGCTTAAGTAGAGAAGAGTTGGTTAAAGATGTCAAAGTCGAAAAAATGCTTTTGAGAGAGATCGCCGATTGTTGCCAGAGTTTTTCCGCTTACGAAAAAGTACGCCGCATAGCTGTGTTACCTCGCGAACTTAAAGCCAGTGAGGGGGAGATTACTCCCACTTTGAAGGTCAAACGGCGTATAGTAAATGCCCATTTTGGCGATTTTGTCGAGGGTATCTATAATCGTCCCAGTGAAGAGACGTTTGCCATACCGGAAGAAAAAACAACCAAGTAAAAAATCATTCTGCATGGTAAAGGCAATTGTGATATATTAGTTGAGCAGCTTCCGGTTTTTGCGTAGGAAGCCCTCTAAAAGAGATAGGAGAGCGCAGGAGAGAATGGATCAGGCTAAATTAATCAACCAAAAACTCGACGGAGCACTTCGCAGTGCTTTATCCACCGGAGGAAGCGAGCCCTTACAAGTTATCGTCCAGACTAAAGATGGACTTAAAGAAGAAGATGAGCGTCTGGTTACCAGTTTGGGCGGAAGAGTGAAAGATAACCTCTATATCATCAACGCTTTCTCGGCTGATTTAACTCCTAAGGCTATCGAAATGATGATTCTTTCCGATCGTATCGTCAGAATCTTCAGTGACGCCGAAGTTCACGTATAAATTTTTACACTTAACTTGACCGCCTCCAAACACTTGGCGGTCGTATCTTTTGAGGATAAGCCGAGCTTCAGCTTTTATTAGGTAAGTTTCGGCTTGGCCCTATTTTTTTGTTATTGGAGCTCATATGAAAAAGCAAACGCAGGAAGATCTGTTTGATAAAATAGTTTCCCTTTGTAAGAGGCGTGGTTTTGTTTATCCCGGTTCCGACATCTATGGTGGATTGGCTAATTGCTGGGATTACGGCCCTTTAGGCGCTCAAATGAAGAAGAACGTCAAAGATATTTGGTGGCGTACCAATGTTCAGGAAAGAGATGATATGGTCGGTATCGATGCCGCCATTTTTATGCATCCCCGTACTTGGGAAGCCTCCGGTCACGTTCAGGCTTTCTCCGATCCTTTGGTAGACTGCCGCAAGTGCAATCAGCGTTTCCGTGCCGATGAGCTTACTCCCGACGCTGAATGCCCGGCTGGTGGAACTCACGATCTTACTGAAGTCCGTCAGTTCAACTTAATGTTTGAAACTCAGATGGGCGTAGTTAAAAATGAGACTTCCCGCGTTTTCCTCCGTCCCGAAACCGCTCAGGGCATCTTTGTAAACTTTGCCAATGTACAGACTTCTACCCGTCGCAAATTGCCTTTTGGTATCGCTCAGATTGGTAAATCTTTCCGCAACGAGATTACCCCTCGCCGCTTCACTTTCAGAATGCGCGAATTTGAACAGATGGAAATTGAATACTTTGTCCGTCCCGAAGATGCCGACAGAGCTTTCAAGAGCTGGGTAGATTGCCGCTACGCTTGGTACAAAAAGTTGGGCATCAAAGAAGACAAGTTGCGTTTGCGTCAACACGAGCCCGACGAATTGGCTCACTATGCCAAGGGTTGCTATGATGTAGAATACTTCTTCCCTTGGGGCTGGGGCGAATTGGAAGGTATTGCCAACCGCAGTGACTTTGACTTAACTCGCCACTCCGAATATTCTGGTAAGAGCTTAAGTTATTTCGATCCCGATACCAATGAGCATATTATGCCTTGGGTTATCGAGCCCTCCGGCGGTGTAGATCGCGCTACTTTCGCTTTCATTGCCGACGCTTATGACGAAGATACCGCTATTTCAGCCAAAGGCCAGGAAGAAGTGCGTGTTGTCTTGCACTTACATCCTCGTTTAGCTCCCGTTCAGGTAGCCGTGTTGCCTCTCTTGAAGAATAAGCCTCAATTAGTCGAAAAGGCCAAAGAGCTTGAAGCCAAATTGCGCCGTCACTTCTTGGTTGATTACGATGAGCGTGGCCAGATCGGTAAGCGCTACCGCCGCTACGACGAAATTGGTACCCCTTGCTGCTTAACTGTCGACTTCGATACTTTGGAAGATGATACCGTAACCGTACGCGATCGCGACACTATGCAACAAGAGCGCATTAAGATCGCCGATTTGCGTCAATACCTTAACGATAAACTTTGCATGGATATGGAATTCTAATAGCTTATCTATCAAGTAAAGAGAAAGGGCCTCTGAATTTATGTCAGAAGCCCTTTTTTTATGGGAATTTTACCTTAAGCCAAAGGTTATTTAGCTTTTGGCAACTTAGGGATTAACAAAACCGCGCATTTGGTTAAACATAGAATCTTCCAGGCCGCAATTTATTTCCAGGCCTTTGTAAACGCGCATTTTCTTGTGAACGTCGTTTTCATAGATATTGATCTTCTTAGGGAAGAAACGTCCGTCAGCCAGTTTGGTAATATCTTTATATTCGGCGCGTACCAAGATCTTTTGTTTGTCGCTTATACGGATAGCATCCAATCTGAGCGGTACCAATCTTTTTGTGTCGATATAAACTGTTTTAGTATCGTTTTCATCTTGTGGATTTTCTATAAGAACTTCGACAGTTTCGACGTTATCGATAGTCTTTTTGCCTTTAATGGTATATTTTTTGCTGGCGTCGATAGGATATTTTTGAATATTGAAAGGTAAATTAAGCGTGCCGCTGGGCTGATCCAGAGCTTTTTTAACTGGGTATTGGCCCATACTGATATAATGCCAAACGTTGATGCCGTCACGGATGATAATGGCTTCCTTTTTGTCCATAGGGCCACCGGGATCGTTAATAACAGCGTCAATGCGCAACTTGTTAGGAGCTTTAAAATAAATTTTATCGTTAGAACTTAAAACAAAAGCGTTGCTTTCACTGGAAAGATCATAGCATTCCAATTCTATGACTAAGTCACGAATGGGCATAACGCCATTGGGAGAATACAGCGATTCTACTAGCTGACGTGCTTGGTTAGCTTGGGAGGCAAAAGCTGCTCCCAGACTTAGCATAGCCAAAGCGACAGCGGTTAGTGCCAAGGAAAATAAAGATTTGGCTTTTAACAATTTCTTTCCACCTGCCCTTTTTCTTCTGAAATTCTTGTCCTACTTAGATTTTAGAAAATAAATAATGTTCCCTCTTTCAGCTAAGGAAGCTTAACTTCTCTTTAGATTTTGTCCGGAAGGGGAAGGAGCCATTTCGTTCGAAACTCCGAACCCATAGTTTTGCCGCTTCGAAGGTATAAACTCAACTTGCCTACTAAATTCGGAGGTTGATCTCTGTGTTCTGCGTAAAATGTGGTTTCGATAATGAGTCTGAAGCGAAAATATGTCGGAAATGTGGAGCAACCTTGCCGCGTTATGTCTCTGAAGCCGAAACTCAGGAAGAACCAAAAGTTGAGTCTCCGGTTATTAATGAGCGCTTACAAATTTTTGAAGATGCTGTCAATAAAGTCGGTTCCGGTGAATGGAGTATAGAAGAATTTGCTTCCTTCCTCGAAGATACGGCTGCTGTTTTGGCAGAAAAAGAACAGGGAATCCGCTCGATAGACATTCCGGAAGAAGCCGCCGACGACTTTAAAGATGAATTGGATGTCGGCTTCGAAGGCATCAAACTTTATAACCAGGGTATGCAAGTCTTTTTTGCTTTTGTAGAAAACGAAGATCCCGCCCTTTTGGAAGAAGGACTCGAACTAATACGCCAAGGTAACGAGCGTATCAACGAAGCTATGCGGATAAACCGTGAAAATCGCAGCAAATTAGAAGAATCTATAGGCGGGCCTTTCCTATAAAGGCGGTTTGGCTTGTTAAAAATTAAGCCAAGCGCCTTTATCTTCTATCGCAACCTGTAACGCTGTAGCTTTCCTGTACTGGAACGGGGCAAATCAGGAACGAAATCGATCCATTTTATTTGCATATGCAAAGGCTGATTTTTGTTTGCTCTAATGCGTAGAGCCGTGGCCATTTCGCCGCTGGGCTCGATATTCGGTTCCAGTACGATGTAAGCTCTCAACCTCATTTTGTCATTGTTGTCTATAGCGCTAACTACGGCTGCTTGAGCTACTTCTGGCAAACTGAGCAAATTTTGTTCTACATCTCCCGGCGAAACCCAATGATCGTCAATAAACATCATATCTTCGCGTTTGCCGGCAAAGTAATAATAGCCATCCTCGTCCATGATACATTTGTCGCCCGTGTCTAACCAAGGGCCGATTAAAGCGCGGGTGGTTTTTTTGTGTTTATTCCAAAATCCGAGCATGGTAGAGCCGCCGTAGACGAGCAAATTGCCTATTTGTCCGGGAGCCACGTGTAAACCGTTTTTGTCTTCCAGACGAATAGAGTAACCGGGAGCGGCTTGTCCTAACGAACCGGCTCTAATTTGACCGGGTCGATTGGTGATATAGGCATATAACTCTTCTGTACTGCTCAAAGCGTTGATTATATCTAAATCGAATTTTTTCTTCCAACTAATCTGAGTTGCCAAAGTGAGTGGTTGGTTAGTGGAAATGCATGCTCGCAAGCTTGGCAAGCTTACCGATTCGTGTTGGCTCTCGGCGTCTTGTAAAATTTTATTATAAATATCTGGTGAAGAGAAAATAACTGTAGTCTTATGGGTGCGCATTTTTTCCAAAAGCTCGGCGCCGCTAGGTTCATCTTCCAACATTACTATAGAAGATCGGCTAAAGAGTGGAAAGAAAATGCGTTCCATTAAGCCTTGGCTGCTATATAAAGCTGAAGTGCTGATTATAATGTCATTCTCATCTAAATTGAGCACTTCTTTGGCATAGCTTAGGCTGGCATACAAAGGTGAGCGGTGGCTGTGCATAGTGGCCTTAGGAAAGCCTGCTGAGCCTTGGGTATAGACCCAAAAGGCTGTATCATCGCATGTTGTGGCTGCAGCAGCCAGTTCTGAATTTTGTTCCTGGCGCTCTTCTTGCATAGAAGCGCCTCCGGCTATTTCAGAGGGCTGCGCAGAAATAACTTCTGTTTTCCAGGGTAATTCTTGGCATAGCTCACGTACGGTAAGGAAATCTTCCGGATCTACTATAGCTACAGCTGCTCGCGATTCATCCAACAAGTAGCGCAATTCATGTCTTTGCAATTGAGCAGGTAAAGCTACCGGAACGGCGCCTAATTTTATAGCTGCCAGAAAGAGCGAAACAAAATCAACGCTATCTTTTAACATAAGCAAGATGCGCCGCTCGATGCTGACTTTGTGCTTAAGCAAAAAATTTCCCGCTTGATTGACTAAAGCAGCCAGTTGCTTAAAAGTCATAATTTGTCGAGGGGAAACTATGGCAATATTGTCACCATTTTCGGTAATAGCAGCTTGCAATAAAAAATCGGCCACATTAAATTCTCTGGCAATATTTAAACTTAAAGCTTGCGGATTATCAAAATTGCGCGTACTGCCGACTATATTGTTGGGTGTATGCTCTGCCACTTGATGCACTCCTTAAGGGATCTTAGGCTAAAAATTCACTCATAAAAAGCTTTTCCTTCAGCCCTATTGGGCTTTTGCTCCGGTTTGGCGTCGGGATTCTTGCTCTCTACGTTGCATAAATTCCTCGGCGGCATGTTTGGCCAAAGGATCAAGCCGCTCTAATTGACTCATAATTTGCTTAGCTTCTTGATCTTTGTGAGTGAGCAATAAAATAACAAAACGAGAATATAGAGCGGTTGGCAAATTGGGAGTAATAGTTTCGATTTTATCTAAAACTTCGATGGCTTCAGGAAAACGCTGCAATTCAATTAAAAATTGGGCTTTGGCTACTAAGATGCGCGGATTACGCGGATCTATACCCAAAGCTCGATTGGTTATTTTAAGAGCTTCTTCTAAACCTTGAGGAGTTTGGGCTAAAATTGAAGCCCAATTGAGCAAGGGAGCCGTCTTTTCCGGAGCAAAAGCTGCCGCTATGGAAGCGTATTCTACCGCTTTAAACAAAATTTTGTCGTCAGGTTCGGGAAGTACTTCAACGTAAACTTGACGGAAAACTCTACTTATTTCCAAATTGTAATTCCAAGTCATCCAAGCCGGACTCAAAGCTGAAGCCAGTTCGTAGTAGGCGTTGGCTCGATCGTAAGTTAGCAAGATTTTCGAAATATTCTTATTAGGCTGATGGCTCAAAGTTTGAGCTTGGCCAAAATATTTATTCCCCAGAGCTCCAAAGCGCAAGCTGGCTAAATCCATCAAGGTCGCTATACTTACCAAACACATGACTATGCCAACTACTAAAATGCCCAAGCGGACTTGGCTACTCAATTGCCACAAATTTTCGTTAGGATCCCAGTTGGATGCGCTTTTTTCTGTTTGTTTACTTAGAGCGCTAATGGCGGCCATCATAAAAATCCACAGAATTGCTGCCGAAATAATGAAGCTGGTAAATATATGGGCGATCCAAAGGGTGACAGCAGCGCTCAAAAAAGCTGCTTTGAGCGCTGCTGATTTGATTCGCAAGGCTGAATTGATAGCAAAACCTATGCTAATAAGGCATAAAATCAAAGCTGGCCAGCCTGCAGTTGCTAAAGCGTGGAAAAATTGACTGTGGGTAGAAGTGGGAAGTGAGCCATGGGGACGTGTATACATCGGCTCTGAATCACGTTCGAGCAAATTGGCTTGTACCTGACCGTAAGGGCCTACGCCTGTCCAAGGAAAAGCGAAAGAAGTTTTTAAGGCCGATTTCCAAAACCAAAGGCGAGCTTGCAAACTGGGATCGCTTAGATCCTTAAAGCTTTTAATTCGCTCAGTGATTGTGAGTTGTTTATGATTAACTTGTTGCAAGTTGCGCTCGCCGCAAAACATATAAGCGCTTGTAAATAAAGCTAAACCTAGCAGCAAGGTGATACCCGTTTCTATTACAGAGCGTTTATTTTTTGTACATAGCGTCATGGTGGCAAACCAAACTGTCAGTCCGCCGACAAAGGCCAGCCAGGCTGCTCTGGTTTGGGTAAAAATCATGGCTAAAGCGCAGAAAAGCCAACCTATTAAAGCTAAATAACGAGACCAGGTTTTTTCGGTGCGTGCATAGATCCAAGATAAAGCCAAAGGCAAAACAGAAGCTATCCATACTCCGGAATAGTTGGGGTTGCTAAAAGTAGAAATGGTGCGTTCTTGCGATAAGTGAGGGTTATCCCAATTCATGGGATCACCGATAGGAAAGCCGAAAATTGTTATCCCTAAGGGAGTTATCTTTTGTAAATAAGCATAAGCGCAAGCCAACAAACATGTTAGACTTAAACAACCTAGCAGATACCAAATATAATTTTCGCCTATACTTGCTTGTTCGCCTGTTGATGCATCGTCTTTGGGCTCGGCTGTCTGAACTTTATCATCCGTTTCTTCTGCAAATAGGCTATTCATCATGGATGAATGGAAAATGCTGTCCCAGGCCATAAGTAAAAGGGCGTTGGTTGCATAAAAAATGGTATATTCCAGTAAATTGAGTTCCAGACCAGCCCATATTCCGCTAGCAGCCATTACTGCATAAAACAGCGTTCCCACTTTAGTTAAAGAGCTTTGTGGCCAAAAATGCAATTTCCCGGCCAAACATCCGATCAACCAAGCGCCAATTACTAAGGCTGAACTCCATAAGGCTATGGCCATTTTGGGCTCTTCTACACTGTCATAAAAGCCGGTCCAAGCCACCAATGGCATAATAGATATTAGAATAAATGTACCGGCATTTAACAGCCAACGCAGCGTTTTCATAAATTTAAGCCCTTTTGTCTGGTGAAAAATTAAGCCTCCTCAGTCCGAGACCATGGCTATTTTTTGCCAATTGCTTCGGATAAAGGAGGCTTGCACTTAATTGAACGTGCCCCCGTCTGTATCACCTTTAGGGGAGGCAGACGATTAGCAATGGGATTAGACTAAAAGCACATCGTCCAATTTACGTCTGGCCGTCACTTTAGGCGGCTCGGTAGGATAGCCTATGCGCAAAATAAGTTGCGGCCAATCGGTCAGTCCCAAGAGACTTTGCAAGCGTTTACGCAATTCTACTACAGGGATCGGCTGGTTGAGGAAGGAAGCTTGCAAGCCGTTGGCAGCGGCACTGAGCAAAACTCTTTCTACAGCTTGTCCACTTTGTACCCAATCGCTGGGAGTGTCTGTAGGAGAAGTAATTACTCCCAAAAGGGTGGTCGCACAAGTGAGAGCCTGGTCGCCGCGGGCAAATTCGTCTGTATAGTTAAAAACTCTGTGGGTAAGAGGAGCCAAGATTCCGGCCACAGCGTTGGTATTGCCCATAGCATAACCGGGAACGCCGTCTTCGGAACGTCCGCTACTGCGCACCCAAGAAGCATATTCTTTTCTGGTGGCCAAATCTGCGCCCAAATCTTTATCGCCTTCACTAATCATGCCGGCTAAGGCCATTTGGGTACTATTAATGGTAATAGGTACAAACTCACAACCGTAAACTTTGGCAGCATTTTCAAAAAGCTCAATAAGTTCAGGTTTGACAATCTCTTCGCTGAAAGGTTTACGATAAGAATGGCGTTGCTGAATAGCTTTAAAAAGTTTGTTATCTTTACCAAATTCGCCGGTATTTTTCCACGTGATCTCAGCTACTAAATTCTCTTCAGAATTGGGAGGCATGATGACGGTTTCTTCCAAGAAACCAAAACGGCGCAAGGCTATGCGAAGATTGCATAGCGCTGCGCCGCATGAAATAATATTCTCTCTACCTAAGGGGTCGCGATGAGCTTGCATGCGCTCAGCGTCATGGAATAACTTAATAGTATTGCCATGCAACTTGAACATCCAAGGCTGGGCATTCCAAGATGAAGGCGCCAAAATAGCGTAATGAAGGATAAATGATACTTTCGTTAGATCGTCGGCATCTTTGGGGAAATCGTTCTCTGTGATATTCCTGGATTTTAATTTAGTGACCATACAACCTCTTCCACTACTGAGAATCCCCTAAAACAAAGAGGGGAATAAGCTCAAAAACAGCAGAGCATACTTTATACTGCGACTCTGAATAGACGCCTTTTTCCTTAAGCTAAGCCTAGGGCACCGTATGGCGCCGCCCACTCGCTTTGTTGCCTCTGCCATCAGAACTCCGCATAAAAAGCACTCGAGCCATGGTGGCACCCGCCTCTGCAACTTGGAAAAAAGTATTCTCTGAAACAAGGACTGTGTTTCTGCTTCGCTGCGCCTTCGGGGCGGCTTAGCAAAAAACTAACTTTCTTTTTTTTTCTGCGGTATATAGCCGTACTTTTTTATTTCAAAATCAAGTCCCCTGCTTTTGTGTGTGGCAAAATTGTAGGATTTTTTTTCTCTCTTAGTTGACAAAGCTGAAAATTCCACAAAATTAAAAAAGAGAAATATTTTCAATTGTTTGCAAAAATGTATGCATATTGTGGAAATATCATAAGTTATCTGCTGTTTAGATATTATCGGAAAAATTGTTAATAATATAAGTTTTTGTGTATAATATTGGCGTGAGCATAGAACAGAAAAATACAGTTTCAGAAGAAAATGCAGTTGTTGACTCTAAAGACAGCGTGGCACTGTTTTCCAAAGGGGAAAGGTGCTTAGCCGATGGACAGTTCGCGGAGGCTGCCTCTTATTTCAGACAAGTGGCGACTTGCGGTGATAACTCTGGGCCTTTGCAATTTAATTTAGGCTTAGCCTATATGTTAAGCGGCAAAATAAGCTATGGCGTAGAGGCGCTGGGCAAAACTGTCGATGAAGATGGAGATTTAGATTTAAGTTTAATTAAGTTTGCCGATCCTAAATTGACGGTGCAAGCTGCCGATTTATTGAAAAAATCCGTCGAAAGTAGCACCGACTTGCAGTTTCTGATTAAGGCTGCAGCGGCTTTCCTGGTGCTAAATCGGTTCCCTGAAGCGCAAGCTGCTCTAGATGAATTGGGGGGGCAAGACAATTTATTGCCGCAGCTCTTTCTGTGGCGCAGCCTTATTTTTAATAAATTGGGCAAATTTACGGAAGCTTGTCAAGCTGCGGAAAAATATTGCGCTCGCCATTCGGACGATGCTTACGGTTTTTATGCATTGGGCTTGGCCCATTTTAATTTGAAAGAAATTGCCAAAGCTATAGAGGCCTATCGCAAAGCTTTAGGAGTTGCTCCCGGTCATATAAAAGCCGGTTTACGTTTGGCTCAGGCTTATATGCTGGCTGAGCAATATCCACAAGTGGAAAATATTTTGCGCAGCGTGTTGGAGAGGCATCCGTCCTGCTTAGAAGCTTATTTCGGCTTAGGCAAGTGTTTGGAAAAGCAATATCGTTTGGATGAAGCTGCCGAATATATAGCTAAGGCTGCCGATTTAGCTCCGGAAGCGGCCGAATATCAATTTGCGGCTGGTCAAATTTTTAAAAATTTGGGACAAAATGCCAAAGCTTTAGATTACTTCCGCAAGGCCTCTGCTCTTGCTCCCGATGAAAGTGAAGTGCATGATTGCTTAGGTAGTGTGCTTAGCTCTCTGGAACGTTTTTCCGAAGCGGTAGTAGAATTGGAAAAAGCCGCCAAGCTTGATCCTCGCAGCAGCTACACTTTTTACGGCTTGGGCGTAGCCTATGCCAGGCTTAACAATTTTGATAAAGCTGTTGCCTCTTTTGCTAAAGCTTTGGAATTGAATCCCAAGGCCCAAGAAGCTCGCTACGAAATAGGTGTTCTCCGTTACAGAAGCGCTTCATATGAAGAGGCTATAAAAGAGCTTGAGGCTTATAGTAAATTCTCACCTTTAGATTGTCGCTCTCGCTATTATATGGGGCTCAGTTACCGAGCTTTAGGCAAAATGAAAGAGGCTGAGCAATATCTATTGGAAGCCATGAAAGATAGCGCGGATAAGGAACAGCGAATTTATTTCGATAGTGTCGATTCTTTGCAAAAAGGTCAAGATGCTCTATCTTTACATACTTTGGCCGAAGCGGCTTTGCGCGATTTACCTAATCGCAAAAGCGATTTTTTTGAAGCTTCTATGTTGCAATTTTTTGGAACTAAAGCGGTTCATTTTCATCAAGCTATCCAAGAAGAGCGAGAGTATAGCAGCAATGTAGAAGATAGTCTCTTTCAATTTATGAGTTCTCTTTCTGCTTTGACCGATTTGCGCGATGCATATTGTCAATCACACTCCCAGCGAGTAGCCGTTATTGCTGATATTTTGGCTGAAGCTTTTGGTGTAGAAGAAGAACTTAAAAATGGCATCCATGTTGGAGCTTGTTTGCACGATTCAGGAAAAATGGCCTTGCCTGATGTAGCTATGTATTATGCCGATAACCCCAACAATGATGCGGATGTAAAAGATTGCAACGAGCTTTATAAACAACATACCCTTTTAGGCTATGAAAACTTTTCTACTATGCCTTTCCCCGATGGTGTGTTGGAAGCTATTCAGTATCACCACGAGATGTGGGATGGCAGTGGTTTCCCCGCAGGTTTGAAAGGGAAGGCCATTCCTTTAGCTGCTCAAATAGTTGGTTTAGCCGACTACTATGAGCGCTTGCTCACTAAAGGTGGCGCTCAGGGAGCATGCACTCAAGAGGCGGCTCTGGAGCTGATAAAAAAGGGATCCGACAAACTTTTTAATCCTGAATTGGTAAAGCACTTCGAATTGGAGTTTAGTAAAATCAATGCCAAGCTTAAAGCTGCGGCCGGTTAGTTGGTTATTTTGCGATAAATATATACAGTTGCTTCATCCCAAGTAAACGGATAGGCAGACTGGTGGTACAATTCCCATTCGGAGCTATTTAGCTTCCGGCTGACGCTTATTACTTGGGATCCCTGCGGCGCTTGTTTTAGCAAGTTCTTTTGTAAAGCTAGCCAAGTTTTCGTGTCCAGGCATACTGCGGTTAAAAAATAAATATTTGCGATAGGCAATTTATCATGGCTAAAGTCAGCTTCTTGGAAGCTGACTTTATTTTTTAAGCCTAACAAGTTGGCCGCTCGACGTCCTCGTTTTATATAATCCGGTACTATATCTATGCCCACAGACTGTGAACCAAAAGCCAGAGTTGCCGTTAAGGGTACTACCCCGCGTCCACATCCTAAGTCTGCTACCTTTGTTTTCTCTGAAGCGCCGACCGTTTTTAACAAGGCATAGGCTGTGCCCGGTAAGGTCTCTCCGTAAGTCAGGTCGCCGCAATCATCTGGCAAGTTATGGCCGTTTTGCAACCTTTGGGGCGCATGTTGCTGAAAATATCGCAAAACGGCCACGTTGGGCGAGCTGCCGAGCCAACTTAGCATGAGCGAGAAGCGCAACCTATACCACCAAAGGCTGCTTCCATAGAGGAAAAACTCGCGTAAAGTTTGTCTTATAATCCAAAATATATTTTCGAAAGCAATGAGCAACAGTTCCATAAGGTTTTGGGCTTAAACGTAAAGGTTGTTTTTCCTCAGCCTGTCGTTTGGCTGCCGTCAGAAGGAGAAGATGAGGCGGCAGTTTCCAACTTTTGCTGCAACAAGGCTAATTCTTGGCGGCGCTTATCGCTCATAAGCAAATGCTCGGCAGCCTCTATGGCCGCAGCTTTGGCTTGGGCTTTCTCGGCAGAAAGCCCTTGGGCGGCTGCGGCCATACATTGCAGCGCCTGGGAAAAATTTTCCAAGGCGCTGCCGTAAAGGCTGTGCAGTTTCGCTTTCCTAGCTTCCAGCCAAAGTGTCAGCTCACCCGCCTCGCGGGCGCACCAAGTCGGGATGCTTTTTTGCGCTTCTTCCATGAGAAAACGCCGCGAAGAAGCCAAGTTGTGCATCCCGACTTGGTAGGTGGCTGTTTCGGCATAGCTTTCTGTAAGGAGAGCAGCAGCCTGTTGCTTGAGGCTGCTCTCCCGCTGATTTTGTGAGGCCGAAACAGCCACCGTTTCAGCTTGCTGCGCAGCTGAAACCGCGCCCTCGTTAGGTGAGCTCATAGTCTTAAAATTAGCGAATTTGGCCTTCGCCTTCAATTAAATATTTATCAGTAGTTAAAGCTTCCAAGCCGAGCGGGCCGCGAGCATGAAGCTTTTGAGTAGATATGCCTATTTCAGCGCCAAAGCCAAATTCGCCGCCGTCGGTAAAACGGGTGGAAGCGTTGACATAAACTGCACAGGACGTTATGCGCTGTTGGAATTGTTTGGCCGCTTTCCAGTCTTCAGTGACTATAGCTTCGGAGTGGCCGGAAGAATGGGCATTGATATGATTGATAGCTTCGTCCAAACCGTCCACTATTTTTACAGCTATGTCTAAGCTGAGGTACTCTTTATCCCAATCTTCTTCAGTTGCGGCCACTGCCTTATCAGTCAAAGCGCATACTTCGGGGGAGCCGTGTAAAGTTACCTCAGCCATATCGTCATTTTCGGCCATTTTTTGTAAGAATTGTGGGGCCACTTCGGAGTCGATAAGCAAAGTTTCCAAGGCATTGCAAACGCCGGGACGTTGAGTTTTGCCGTTAATTAAAATATTGAGAGCCATGTCTAAATTGGCACTTTTGTGTACGTAAAGGTGGCAATTGCCTACGCCGGTTTCGATAACTGGCACGGTGGATATTTCTTTAACTCGACTGATTAAACTGTGACCGCCGCGGGGAATAATACAATCGATTAGATCGTTCATTTTAGCCAGCTCTTCGACAGCTTGGCGACCTTCGTTTTCTACAGGAATGATAAAGTCGGGATTTAAGCCACACTCTGAGAGGGCTTGACGCATGCTGCGAGCCAGCACTTTATTCGATTCGGCAGCATGGGAAGAGCCGCGCAATAGACAAGCATTGCCGGACTTTAAGCAAAGCACAGCTGAGTCTACAGTTACGTTAGGACGAGCTTCGTAGATCATAGCAATAACGCCTAAAGGCACTTGGACTTTGCGTATAGAGAGACCGTTGGGACGAGTCCAACCGACTTCACGTCCCACTGGATCGTCGAGTTGGGCCACTTTTAATACACTGTCGGCCAAAGCCAAAATGCGGGCCGAGGTGAGGCTGAGCCTATCCAAGAAAGCCGGTGTAGCTCCGTCTTGAGCGGCTTTAGCCACATCTTTTTTATTCGCTTCCAAAATTTGCTCTTGATCAGCTAAAAGCTGTCCGGCAATTTTTTCTAAAGCTTGATTTTTTTCTCCGGTTTTCAAATTGGCCAAAGTAAAAGAAGCTATCCGCGCTCTTTGGGCTAATTCGCGTACTGTATCCATATCTGTTGTTTCCTTAAAATCTTTTGTTGAAATTGGCTGAGAATCGTTTCTTTTCGATATCTGTTCGGCCTAAGCAAAGCTAAAGGCAAGAGTCTTTTTAGCCACCTTTTTTTTCTTCCTGCTTGGTTTAGGTTGCGCTTGTTTGTTCTCTACACAGTTTGTGTTATTATCAACGGCGTGATTCACGTAGTAAATTTAAACAAATCTTTCGGCGCTCATGTTATTTTGGACGATGTCAGTTTCGCTGTAGCGCCCGGCGAAAAAGTCGCTTTAGTGGGCCGCAACGGTTGTGGCAAAACTACTTTGTTGCATATTATCTGCGGCACCGAGCCCTACGATAGTGGTTCTATTATTTTGGGGCCTTCTTGCCAAGTGGGGTATTTGGGACAGGAAGGACAACTCAATCATAGCTTAACTCTCTATCAAGAGATGGAACAAGTTTTCGCTGATGTTAAAGAACTTGAAGCCGAAGTGCGCTCTTTAGAAGAGCAAATGGCCAAACTGGGCGAATCTAGCGATCCTGCCGATGCTGAGCGGTTACAATCGGTACTTAATCGCTACGGACGTTGCCGCATGCGTTTAGAACACAGTGAGCCTGAGCTTATCGATGCCAAAATTCGCAGCACTTTGCATGGTTTGGGCTTTAATGATAGCGATATGGATCGCCTGACTTCCGAATTTAGCGGCGGCTGGCAAATGCGCGGCTCTATGGCTAAATTGCTTTTGCGCGATCCCGATTTACTTCTTTTAGACGAACCTACCAACCATTTGGATATTTATGCCGCCGAGTGGTTGGAAGACTATATTCGCAAAAGTTCGGCTACCGTTATTTTAGTTTCTCACGATCGCTATTTTATGGATCATTGCATCAACCGTGTTCTTGAGTTGCGCAATACTAAAATCAGCGAATATGCCGGCAACTATAGTTTCTATGTAGAAGAACGTGAACGTCGCCGCGAACAGCAAGAAGCCGCCTATCAAAATCAGCAAAAGAAGCTGAAGCAAGAAATGCGCTTTGTGGAGCGCTTCCGCTATAAAGCTACTTTGGCTACGCGTGTACAAAGTCGCATCAAACTTGTAGAAAAGCGCGATTTAATTGAAGCTCCCGACAAAGATCAGCGCTCTCTCAAGGCTCAATTTGCTACAGCTTCAGCTTCAGGCCAATCGGTTCTTTCCGTGAAGAATGTTTACAAAGCTTACGGTCAGCGCCAGGTTCTTACCGGATTGAGTTTGGAAGTGCAGCGCGGTGAAAGAATGGCTTTGGTAGGTGGCAACGGCGTAGGTAAATCTACACTTTTGCGTTTATTGGCCGGTTTAGAAGAGCCAGATAGCGGCAAAATCAAAGCTGGTTACAAGTTGGAGCCTGTCTATTATGCCCAGCATCAAGCCGAATCGCTGGATATGAGTCGCACTATTTTGGAAGAAGTCTATTCCGTATGTGGTTTCGATGTCGATCAGACCAGAGTGCGCACTATTTTAGGATGTTTGCTCTTTGAAGGTGATGACGTCAACAAGGAAATTTCTGTATTGAGCGGAGGAGAGCGCAGCCGTGTAGCTTTGGCACGCTGCATTTTGCAACCCTCTAACTTGTTGCTTTTAGATGAGCCTACCAACCATTTGGATATCGAATCGCGCCAGGCTTTACTTAACGCTTTGCAAGATTATCCCGGTACTGTCATGATCGTCACCCACGATCGCTTTTTCATGAACGAATTGGCCGATGTGGTGGTGGAAATACGCCAAGGACGGGCATTCCGCTATTTGGGCAACTACGATGATTATGCTGAAGCCCGTCGCAAAGAAGTGCAGCGTGAAGCCGCCGAAAAAGCTGGGGGAGGCAAGCCTGCGCTAACCAAAACGCAGCAAACTAAAAATCGCAAAGCAGCCCTGGCAGCCTATCAACAGAGCAAAGCTGAAAGCCAAAACAGCAAGAGCTCTGGTGGAGCTGGTGGCCAATTTAAGTGGAAATTTTCTGCTTTGGAAAAGCGCATTTGCACTTTAGAAGAAGAAATGCAAGCTTTGGGTGAGCGCTTGGCTGATCCTGCGCTTTATAACGATCCTGAAAAACTCAAAAAATTGCGTGACGAATACGAACGCAAACAAGAGGAAAATACCGAACTTATGGCTATTTGGGAGCAAATGGCTGAAGAACAGTGAGGCGTTTGTTTTGGTATCGCGAGCAATCAATAAAGTACCGTAAATAGACAGAATTGGCCAAAAGTAGAAGACTGGACGCAACTGAACATAAAGGGCATAGTAAGATAGGCCACAAAAGCAGAGGAGGAGTGAGCTGTGCAAAGGAGTTGGAAGTCGAGAGCCTTATTTTTTTGTATAGGCTTGGTTGTCGGCGCCGGAGTTTGGTGTGGCCTTAACTACGAGCGTTTACATGAGACGAATACCACCTCTGCACCGGTGGTTGTGCAATCGACAGATGCTCAAACTGAAGAAGGCAAATCCGGAGTGGCTATGCACTCACTGCCACAAATTCCTCAAGTTCGTGGTGAAGAGCAGTTGCGCCGAGCTGTGGAAGACTATCTCGATTGTTTGGAAATTGCTGCCGCCCCCAAACTTGATCGAAATAAGCTGGCAACTGTTCTTAAAGAGGCATGGCCGGTAAAAAATGGCGATTTGCCTATGCTTTACATGTATAAATATCCGTTACGCTCTGCCTTGGAAAAATTGCAAGATTTAGATCCGCAATTAAGTTCTCTTGGCACCCAAGCTCAAGAGTGGATTGATAAGCAAGGCCACTGGAATGTACAAGCCAAGGGCTGGCAATTTACACCTTTTGAAGAGGCCGTCTACCAAACTTACTTTACGGATAAAAACAAAGACTTTCCCTTAAGTTGCTCACTGAAGATACTTTTAGCCATACGTAGTCGAGACTACAACAAAATGCAAGAATTGCATAACCAAATCGGCTTGGGACCGGCTCCTCAATGGCCTTTGGAAGCTTTTCGCCAGCTCTATGCTTATGCCACCAGCGAAGGTGGCTTTAAGCAAATGGAAGAATTGAAAAAATTGCTTCCCGAGGGGAAGAGCTGGCAAGGAGCCAACTGGTGCGAAATTGGCTATGGCACCGGCAAGATATTCTCTGCTTTACGAGCTGAGGTGGGCAGCAAGGGAAATATTTGGGCCGTGGAAATAGACTCTTCTTGCAAACGTTTTGCCGAAGAACTGTTGGCTTCCGGCTATACCGATTGGGGCAAAATTAAATTTATAGACGGCTCTTACAGAGATTGTCACATGCCTGCTGAAAGCGTGGATGTGGTTCATGCCGGACTTATCCATATTGGCGATGGACCGGATGAATTGATTCAACGCGATTGGTTACCGCTTTTGGCCAGCATAAAGAAAGCCTTAAAGAAAGATGGTTTGCTTCTAGTTGACGATGGAGGCGATCCGCCTATAGGCAGAGTGCGGACTGTTATGAAAATGGCCGGTTTCAAAGAAGTAAAAGTGATTCAGGGGCAACATACAGATTCTGAACATCCTTGCTTCGTCGCTGCCTTCACTCCGGTAAAATAGACTTTTTTCTGTAAGGAAAAATATACGCAATTAGACGGGAACATTTATTGAGCTGAGGTCAATTCTAGGAGGGAATAGTCCTTCCGAAGGGAAAGGTAAAAGAGAAATGTTGTGCGTAGCTTGTGGTAAAATTACTGATTCTACAGATATTTGTGAGCATTGCAAAGCTCCTCTGCCTTCCAGAACGGCCGTGCCTCCTTATCAGAATGGCCCTGCGCTGGAAGTCGCCGAATTGATAGCCGATTGGGAAGATGGAAAACTTGATTCTGACAAGTTGGAAGAACGCCTCAAAGAGCGCACCGCCTTTTACAATTCAAGGCTGTCAGAAGTGTGCGCTATGGATGTTCCTGAGGATGTTCGTGCCGAAATCAGTGAGGAATTGAGTATTGGCCGCATGGGATTGGAGAGTTTGCTCAGGGCTCTGGATTTGGTAAAACAATATGCCCAAAGTGACGATATCTCTGTGCGTACTTTAGCTCTTCAGGCTGCTGAGAGCGGAACCAAAATGCTCAATAAAGCTATGCGTCTGAATTGGAAATCGTACACTATGCTTCAAGCCAGTACGGAAGAAATGCTGGCTTTGGCGCAGAAGAGCGTATAAAAGGTGGGGGCGGCCAAGTCGGCCCTGCTGTCGGGGGAAACAAAATTTTTGGAAGCGAACCGACGAAGTTTTTTTCGACGGACTCGCTTCGCTTTCGGTTTGTGACTTTCGCAATCATCAATCGGAAGCGCAAGATTACTAAAAACACAAACCGCATGCGGTGGGAAATATCCCTGCTGCGGCGTTGGAAGGGAAAGGCAATAAATGACTTGTAGTTGTGAAAGTTGGCGTAAAAAGCTGACCAATGAGAAAGCTACTTACCAATTTGAAGAAGGCAACGCTGAAATGCGCGCTCTCCTGGGCGGCAAAGGCGCCAACCTGGCTGAGATGACCCGTATGGGAATCCCCGTACCTCCCGGCTTTACTGTAACGACTGAAGTTTGCAATATGTACTATGAGCTGGGTAAAATTATGCCTCCCGGCTTAGATGAAGAAATTGAAGAACAGATGGCCACTCTGGCTAAGAAGATGGACAAAGGCTTCGGCTGCCCCAAGAACCCCCTCTTGGTCTCCGTTCGCTCTGGCGCCAAATTCTCTATGCCTGGTATGATGGACACCATCCTCAACCTCGGTCTCAACGACGAAACCGTAAAAGGTTTGGCCGAGCAATCCAACAACGAGCGCTTCGCTTATGACGCCTACCGTCGCTTCATCATGATGTTCTCCGACGTAGTAATGGATCTTCCCAAGTCCGAGTTCGAGAAAATCCTGCGTGCTAAGAAAGATGCCGAAGGCGTAAAAGAAGACTCCAAGCTTTCCGCTGCCGCTTTGAAAGAAGTTGTAGAAGACTACAAAAAGTTATTCAAAGAAGAAAAAGGCTTTGACTTCCCTCAGGATGTTCACCAGCAGCTCAGAGAAGCCGTATTGGCCGTGTTCCGTTCTTGGATGAACGAACGCGCTATCATCTATCGCAACCACGAGAAGATTCCTCACAACTTGGGCACCGCTGTAAACGTACAGGCTATGTGCTTCGGTAACATGGGCGAAACTTCCGGTACCGGTGTAGCTTTCAGCCGTGACTACAACGATGGTACCAAGGGCTTAGTCGGTGACTTCCTCTTAAACGCTCAGGGCGAAGACGTAGTAGCCGGTATCCGCAAAGTTTCTCCTATCGACGAGCTTAAGAGAATTATGCCTGAGAGCTACAACACTCTTAACGACATCGCCACCAAGTTAGAGCTCCATTACAAAGACCTCCAGGATATGGAATTCACCATTGAAAAAGGTCGTTTGTTCATGCTCCAGACCCGTAACGGTAAGAGAACCGCTGCCGCCGCCGTAAAGATCGCCGTCGACATGGTTCACGAAGGTCTCATCACCAAAGAAGAAGCCGTTATGCGCGTAGCTCCCGATCAGCTCGATCGCTTGCTCCACCCCTTCATTCCCGACAAGGTAAAGAAACAAGCCAAAGCCGACGGCAGCATGTTAGCTAAAGGTACTGCCGCTTCTCCCGGCGCCGCTTGCGGTCGCGTAGTATTTGACAAGAACGAAGCTGTCCGCCTCCACAGCGAGACCCCCGTTATCTTGGTTCGTATCGACACCACTCCTGAAGACGCTGCTGGTATGTTGGTGGCTAAGGGTATCCTCACCTCCACCGGTGGCCCTTCATCTCACGCCGCTTTGGTAGCTCGTGGCTGGGGTATCCCTTGCGTAGTAGGTTGCGAAGCCTTACACATTGATATCGAAAACAAGACCGTCACCGTAGGTAACAAGTCCTTCAAAGATGGCGACTTCCTCACCATCGACGGATCCACCGGTGAAGTCATGCTCGGCGAGCTTCCTTTGGAAGAGCCCAAAGACCTCACTCCCGAGACCAAAGAACTTTTGGGTTGGGCTGACGAAGTCAAGCGCTTGAGAGTATATGCCAACGCTGACAACCCCAAAGATGCTGCTAGAGCCAGAGCTTTCGGCGCTGCCGGTATCGGTCTGTGCCGTACCGAGCACATGTTCATGGAAACCGAGCGTTTGCCTTACGTACAGGATATGATCCTTATCGCCGGTGAAGCCGAAAACGGCAACCGCGCCCGTCAGGCTATCGTTAAAGAGCTCGCCGAAGCTACCGGTCGTCACAAAGAAGCTTTGGAAGCCAAGTTGGCTGAGTTCGACAAAGAGCACATGCCCGTTTGGAACCGCTACCAGGAACTTTTGGCCAAGTTGCTCGAGTTCCAGCGCGGCGACTTCCGCGGAATTTTGGAAGCCATGCAAGGTTGCTGGACCATTATCCGTTTAATCGACCCGCCTTTACACGAGTTCCTTCCTAAGCACGGTCCTCTCTTCGAAGATGTCGTTCGTCTCAGAACCCTCAAAGATGTAGATACCAAAGCTTACGAAGCTGCTTTGGCCGAAATCCGCGCCAAACGTGGTGCCGACGTAACCTTAGAGAGCTTGGTCGCTCTCCTTGGCCGCGTTGAGAAGATGAGCGAGTGCAACCCCATGCTCGGTTTGCGCGTCTGCCGTTTAGGTATCGTCTTCCCCGAAATCGTCAAGATGCAAGTTCGCGGTATTATGGAAGCTGCTTGCGGTTTGGTTAAAGCCGGTATCGACGCCAAGCCCGAGATCATGATTCCTGGTGTAGGCACTGTCGAAGAGATGCGCTGGAACCGCAAGATGGTCACCGAAATGGCTGAGAAAGTTATGGCCGAAACTGGCGTAACCGTGAAGTACAAAGTCGGTACCATGGTTGAGATTCCCAGAGCCGCTTTGACCGCTGGTGAGATCGCCACTGAAGCCGAGTTCTTCAGCTTCGGTACCAACGACCTCTCCCAGACCACTTTCGGCTACTCCCGTGATGACGCCGCTAAGACCTTCGTGCCCATCTACTTAGAGCAGCACATCTTGAAGGCCGATCCCTTCCAGGTATTGGATCAGGTCGGTGTTGGCCGCTTAATGAAGATGGCCGTTAAAGAGGGCCGCGCTACTCGCGGTGAAGATATGGAAATCGGTATTTGCGGTGAGCACGGCGGTGAGCCTTCTTCCGTCGCTTTCTGCCACGAAATCGGTTTGACTTACGTATCTTGCTCTCCTTACCGTGTGCCTATCGCTCGTTTGGCCGCCGCTCAGGCTGCTGTTCGCGAGAAACGCAATGGTCAAGGTGCCACTGCTGACATCCGCTAGGAGTTAAGCATATAGGTTAGGCTCTCTTGCTTGAGCTTCTTTGGTTCAGTTAGAGAGCTTCCGGCATAAAAGTCCCAAGTTGTCCAAAAGCAATTTGGGACTTTTAGTTTTTGTGACAAAGAAAAGCCCCGCTTCCTTTTTTACAAAAAGAAAGCGGGGCTTTAGCTTACGTTATGAAACAATTTTAATTAAAAATCGAGCAATTCTTGGCCTGGGCCGCTATCGTACAAATCGTCTGCTTCGTCAGCTATTTTGGGCTCAGTATTGCTGCTGGCCATAGGCATCTCATTTTCGCTCTGTTTAGAGGCGTCTTCGCCATTTAATAAAGCGCTTAAAGAAACTACTTCTAAGCTTAAGTGCTGCAGCGAATTTTTTAAGTTGGCGGCCAGAGCCTGAAGGTTAGCATTATCAGGCATAGCTTCTTGCAAAATTTTAACTTGCTCGATAAGTCCGTCCATTCTTATTTTGGCATTTTGAGACGAATCTAGACGAGCTTGCTTTAAGATCAATTGTTGTTGTTTGCGACGATGGCGCTCGGACTGGATATATTCTAAAACATGCTGAAAAGGTTTATAAAAGCCTTGATTTTGCTTAAGAAGAGCACACCAACCGCGCAGTTCCTGAATGGGAATGCCTAATGATTGGTAGCATTGAGCGATAGCTTGAATATCCAATTTTGCAGCATTGCGAGCAAAAACTGCTGCTAATTGGCGCTGAGCGTCGTTCAACTTAGCATAATTGATCTTTACTCCCAGCTTAGAAAACTCGGCCGCCCAAAAAATCTGACGCAAAAGCTTGCGAGTAGGATGGTAGTGCTTTTTGATAAGTTCCAGCTGCTTAGCAGGCAAAGAGCGCTTACCTACGCCGATAGAAGACAAGTAAGACGGCGTTATCTCTAACTTTTTGGCCATATCATTGATAGTCTCGCTATGTTCGACGCGAAGCTTTTTGAGCAATTTACCCAAAATAGTTGTACTCATATAAATCCTTCAGTTGGAAAAATGGCAGGAAACGGCCAAAATAAAACTTCGCTCTACTTCAAATTTCCCCTAAAAAAACCTTTTTTGAGCTTTTTGTCAAAAAAAATGACAATTTGACAGTAAAAAAAACTTAGCGGCAGGCAGACTGCTGTAAAAAGCCAATTTTTTATCGGAGTTGTAAAGAAAGGTATGGAAAATATGTTGGAGCAATTGCGTTCAGCTTGGACTAAATTCTCTCAACTCAGCTTAGTTGTCAGAATTGTTATCGGTCTATGTATAGGTATAATCTTGGCTCTTGTTTGTCCTCAAGCGACGGCTATCGCTTATTTCGGCAAAATGTTTGTCGGTGCCCTTAAGGGATTGGCGCCAATCTTAGTTTTTGTGCTAGTTGCCGCCTCTTTGGCTCAGCACAATGGCGAAATGAAAAACAATGTGGGCAAAGTGGTGTGCCTTTATGTGGTGGGTATGCTTTTAGCCGGCGGCGTTTCTGTAGGCTTTGATTATCTTTTCCATCCTACGTTAGTGCTGGGAAGCTACGATAAAGATATTGTCCCTCCGCAGAATGTCAGCGAAGTTTTGGGTCATATGCTGATAACTTTGGTAGATAATCCCATAAAATCAATTGCTGAAGCCAACTATTTGGGCATACTTTGCTGGGCCGTTTTACTTGGACTAGCTTTGAGAGCTGCTTCAGAATCGACGAAAAAGTCTATTTCGGAAATATCTGACGCTTTAAGCAAAGTCATCGGCTACGTTATAGAATGCGCTCCTTTCGGTGTTATGGGCTTGGTATATAGTGCTATTGCTGAAAGCGGTTTACAAGCTTTATTAGTTTACGGACGTTTAATTCTTGTTTTAGTGGGAGCTATGGCCGTTGTGGCTTTAGTTACCAACCCGCTGATTGTGTGGTTTAAATTGCGCCGCAATCCTTATCCTTTGGTCTGGAAATGCCTTTGTCAAAGCGGTATACCTGCCTTCTTTACTCGCAGTTCAGCGGCCAATATTCCCGTAAATATGGAAATTTGCGAAGAATTAAAATTAGATGAAGCCACCTATTCAGTGTCTATTCCTCTGGGAGCCATTATAAATATGAGTGGCGCCGCTTGTACTATAGCCATTTTAACTTTGGCTGCTGCCAACACTTTGGGATTACAAGTAGGAATAGTGACCGCTTTAATGCTTTGTGTTATTGCCACAATCAGCGCTTGTGGAACTTCAGGAGTAGCTGGAGGCTCACTTTTGCTTATTCCTTTAGCTTGTAATTTGTTTGGTATTCCTGTAGATGTGGCTATGCAAGTGGTGGGAGTAGGTTTTGTAATAGGTGTTATTCAAGATTCTTGTGAAACAGCTCTCAATTCTTCGACCGATGTGCTCTTTACGGCGGCTGTAGAATTAGCTGGCAAGAAAGAAACGGCGGTTTAACTATGCAAGGCAGGAGCTAAAATAGCCCTGCCTAAAGAGGGGGAGGTTAGTTTTCTGTTCGGCAACAAGCTTCTAAGTTCAGCCGGAAAACTATGGGAGGAATAATTATGGCGATTAATTGGCGAAAATTGATCGTTTTGCTAGGATGTGGCCTTTTAATGTCGTCTCTGGGAGCTTGCAGCAAGCAAGCAAAACAGACAGAGAGTAAAACTCAACAGACGGCGTCGTCGGCCACTTCTTCTACGGTTGTAGAGGCTGAAGCCGGGGCTGTCCAGAAAGGCAGCAACCAAGCCAAAGGCGTAGGTAAAAACAAATTAGCTACCACAGCCGATAAAAAAACATCAAAAAATGCGCCTGTCGGCTCCAAGTCAAAAGTAGCTTCTTCCCAAGCGACAGCTGCGAAGACTTCCGAATCAGCCTCTAAAGTAGGTAGCACCGAACAGAAGGCTAAGCAAGTAGTTAAGCCCGCTGAGGGTAGTAATGTTCAAAAAGCCGCTTTTAAGTCAACCGCTTATCCTTCCGCAGGCAAAGGCAAATCCGCAGCTTCAAAAGTTATGGGACAAGATAGTCCTGTTGTCTCTTCACTTAGTCAAGAGGCGAGAAAAACAATCGCCGCCGACGATACTAAAGCCGGTTTAAACTCCAAGGCCAAAGCTAAGGCAATATGGTCTGAAAAACGCGATCTTACAGCTCAGCCCGGTTACGAAATTTATGCTAAAGCTGTAGATTGCACTGAAAGCGGCCGACATAAAGAAGCGGCTAAGCTTTATGCTCAAGCTGCTCAAATGGGACTGGCCGAAGCTCAATATGAGTATTCTGTGTGTTTAGCTAATGGTACCGGAGTAAAAGCTTCTCCTTCAGAGTCTTTTCGATATTTGCACCAAGCCGCCGAACAAGGTTACGACAAAGCGCAAACCAATTTGGGTATTTACTATCGACGTGGCTATGGGGTAGGCGCCGATGCTAAAGAATCGGCCCATTGGTTTCTTAAAGCTGCCGAACAGGGCGATATGAAAGCCGCTTATTTTTTGGCTGACTGTTACGAGCGCGGCAATGGTGTACAACAGGATTATAGCCGAGCTTTAAAATATTACTTGCGCTGTGCCGAGAGTGGTAACGCAGCGGCTTGCAGTACCGTCGGTACTTATTATCAGCGCGGTCTGGGAGTGCCTAAAGATGCCGCTAAAGCGGTACGCTACTACAAATTGGCCTCTGAAGGAGGCTATGCTGGAGCCCACTTTAATTTGGCACAATGTTATCACAACGGCGAAGGTGTGGCTGCCAATGCTCCGCAAGCTGTCCATTATTATACTTTGGCAGCTAAGTCGGGAGTAACTTTAGCTCAATTTAAGCTTGGTGTATGTTACTTAGAGGGAGACGGCGTCGCTCAAAATGCAACCGAAGGTGTACGCTGGCTTAGCGAAGCAGCCGAGCACGGTTCTGAAATGGCCGCTTTTTTGTTGGCTACTTGTTACAGAGACGGTAAGGGCGTAAAACAAGATGTATCTCAAGAAGTGCATTGGCTCTCTAGAGCAGCCCAGATGAAATATCCGCCGGCTTTATTTGCTTTGGCCATTTGTTATCTTGAGGGACACGGCGTCGATCAAGACATAGAACAAGCCAAGCAACTTCTGAATGAAGCTTCCCTTATGGGCATGCCTGAAGCTAGCGCTTTACTTCACAATATTAACCAAACTGAAGCTCAGGCTAAGCAAAAATAAAGCTTAAAAAATAGGGGGAAGAAGATAAACAAAGGGGCTGGCTTTGCGCATAGTAAGGAGAGCCCTTTTAATTTGTGTTCGAGGTATAGATTATGCGGGAAACCCTGAAAAAAGCCACTATTTGGATTGTAAAAGTAGGCACGAGGGTTTGTGTTGACGGTCATGGCCGTTTAAATGGCAGGGTTATGCTCAGCTTAGCGCGTCAAATTCAAGCTCTGCGCGAACAAGGACGTAAAGTATGCTTGGTGAGTTCTGGCGCTATAGGCATGGGGCGCGAATTATTACAAGTAGAAGGCTGTGGCGACAATTTGCCTTTAAAACAAGCTTTGGCAGCTATGGGACAAGTAGAAATTATGGACAGCTACAAAAACTTGTTCGCTATGTTAGGTATAAAAGTTGGCCAAGTTTTACTCACACGTGATGATATTTCTGCTCGCGATCGCTATTTGAATGCTCGCAACACTTTAAATGCTCTTTTGGATTATGGCATTTTGCCCATTATCAACGAAAATGATTCCGTTTCGACCGGAGAAATTCGCTTTGGCGACAATGACAGTTTGGCCGCTATGGTAGGCTCTATAGTCAATTCCGATGTGGTAGTCAATTTAACTTCTGTGCCCGGTATACTGGTCGGAGAAGGTAAAGACGAACATGTTATTGAGCTAGTTACGGAAATCAATTCTGAAATTGAAAGTTTAGATCGTGGAACGACCACTAAAGGTGGCACCGGTGGCTTGGCTTCTAAATTGCGGGCGGCCAAAATGGTTATGCGTTATGGTGGCTCTATGGTTATTGCTTCAGCCCAAGAAGAAAATGTACTTTTGCGTTTGGCTGAAGGCGAGCCTTTGGGCACGCTTTTTGAAGGTGCGGAAAACAGACTGAATAGCAGACAGCGTTGGTTGGCTGAAGCTGCCAGAGCCGAGGGAAGCATTGTGATTGACAATGGAGCAGCCCAAGCTTTGGCTGAAGGTGGCAACAGTCTATTAGCTGTAGGATGTGTAGCTTGTGAAGGAGATTTTAAGGCTGGCGATTTGGTAACAATTACAGTCGAGGGCAGAGAGGATGTGCCTTTTGCTCGCGGTTTGTGCAACTATAGTCGAGCCGAAGTAGAGCAGATCGTGCGTCGCCCCAATTCTGAAATTTCGTCAATTTTAGGCCACGCTGCTTATGCTGACGTTATCCATTGTGACAATTTGATTATTTGTTAAATACTGAGTTAAAAACTAATAGGGAGGAGAGGGCAACTATGGCAGAGCAAAGCAATTCGAGACCGGTGGGCGAAAAGTTTGAAGCTCCGGACGGCAAGTCTAATTTAAACTTTCTGGATAAGCTTTGTCGCGGTGGTGTTATTGAGCGCTTTACCAAAGCCAAATTAGATGAACAATATGCAATTCGGCTGGCTCAAGAAATGCAATTTTGGGCTTCTCATGAAGATGCGCTCAATAGACTTCTTATAATTTGGGATTGCTTTTATTGGGCGCGACGTCAACATATAAAAAATACCGCTGTAAGCAGCGCTTTAGATAGCATTTTTACGGCCTATTTATTGGAAATAACCCAAGTCGATCCCCTTATTAGCAAATTGGAATTTAATGAAATTGCTGCTGAGCAACTTTCTCCGGTTACAATTACCCTGCCCTCTATGCTTGAGCAAAATTCCTTACAAACATATATAAATAGTCGATATGCAGCCGCTGTATGTCCACTTATAAAAGTTGGCGACCCACATTCCAATTCATAAAAATTTTTCACATCAACCTTTTGTAGGCAAGGAGCTTTTTATGTCTTTTGTCCATTTGCACGTCCATACAGAGTACAGTTTGCTTGACGGTGCCAATCGTATTAAAGATATTGTAAAAAAAGCCAAAGAGTGCGGCATGCCGGCTTTGGCTATTACCGATCATGGTGTAATGGGCGGTTGCGTAAAATTTTATCATGCTTGCAAAGATGCCGGTATTAAGCCTTTAATCGGTTGTGAAATTTATGTGGCGCCGCGCACTCGTTTCGATCGTGAAGGCGATTTGGATAAACATTATTTCCACTTAACTCTTATTGCTAAAGATCGTGAAGGTTATTCCAATTTATGCCAGATAGTTTCCGAAGCTTATTTGCATGGTTTTTATTATAAGCCTAGAGCCGATCATGAGCTTTTGGAAAAACACTCCAAAGGATTAGTTGCTCTAACCGGTTGTTTGCGCGGTGAAGTAAATGACGCCCTTTTAAATGATGATTATGAATTGGCTAGCCAACGCTTGGCTTTTTTGAAAAAGTGCTTTGGCCCGGACGATCTCTTTGTGGAGCTTATGAATCATGGCATAGAAGAGCAGCAAAAGACCAACCCTTTACTTATTAAATTGGCCAAAGAGCATGGTTTAAAAGTAGTAGCTACTAATGATGCTCACTTCTTGAACAAAGAAGATACCGACGTACAAGATATTTTGATTTGCGTTGGCTCGGGCAAATTGTTAGCCGATTCCAGACGTCTCCATTCTTGCCCCGAATGTTACTTAAAAACGCGTGAAGAGATGTTGGAAGCTTTTTCTTTTTGCCCTGAAGCTGTCGACAATACTCTATTGGTAGCTGAACGTTGCAATTTTGAAATGGATTTCAGCACCACTTATTTGCCTAAGTTTCCTGTGCCTGAAGGTACTAACAGTACCGATTACCTTAAAGAACTCTGTCGTAAAGGCTTGTTAGAGCGTTTTGGTACGCTTACTCCCGAGCAAAAATATTTAGATCGTTTAAAAACTGAATTGGATGTTATTATCGGTAAGGGCTTCCCCGACTATTTCTTGTTGGTGTGGGACTTTATTAACTGGTCACGCGAACATGGCATTCCTGTAGGCCCTGGACGCGGCTCGGCTGCTGGCTCTTTGGTAGCTTATTTAATAGGCATTACTCAATTAGATCCTCTCAAATATGACTTACTTTTCGAACGCTTTTTAAATCCCGAACGAACCGAACTTCCCGATATCGATACCGACTTTTGTGTAGATCGGCGTGGTGAAGTAATTCAATATTGTCGCGAGCGCTACGGCGAAGATCGCGTCTCTCAAATTGCCACTTACGGGCGTATGAAAGCCAAAAATGCCATTCGCGACGTGGGCCGCGTTATGGACGTGCCTTTGGCTGATGTGGGTAAGCTTTGCAAGGCTGTGCCTGACGAAATGAAGATAACTATTAAAGACGCTTTCAAAAACCCCGATTTTGAAAAACTTTATGAGAGCAGTGAAGTTAACCGACGACTTGTCGATGATGCCATACGTTGCGAAGGTATGGCTCGCAATACCGGTATGCATGCGGCCGGCGTTATTATTTCTAGCCGTCCTCTGGGCCAATTGGTGCCTTTGCAAAAAAACGGCGATGATGTTGTTGTGCAATATGATATGAACGACTCTGCAGAAGTCGGCATGGTAAAAATGGACTTCTTGGGATTGCGCAACCTTACTGTTATCAACAATTGTTTAAAAATTATCGAATACTCTCGCGGTATAAAAGTAGACATCAACCACGATGTGGACTATGAAGACCAAAAAGTCTACGCTTTGCTTTCGGCCGCCGATACTAATGGTGTTTTTCAGCTTGAATCTGATGGCATGAAACGCTACTTAAAGCAATTAAAACCAGATCGCTTTACTGATATTGTAGCTTTCTTGGCTCTTTATCGTCCCGGCCCCATTAAAGGTGGCGTTGTCGACGACTTTATTGCCAGACGTCACGGTCGCGGCGGCGGAGTTGTTTATCCCCATCCTAAGCTTGAACCTATTTTGGCCGACACTTATGGTTTCTTCTTGTACCAAGAGCAAGTTATGCTTACAGCGACAACTTTGGCCGGATATACCATGGCTAAAGCTGACAAGTTGCGTAAAGCTATGGGTAAGAAGAAAAAAGATGTTATGGCCGAGCACCACATCTACTTTGTGGAAGGAGCCAAAGAGCGCGGCGTAGACGAACAATGCGCCGAAAATATTTTTGATACTATGGCTAAATTTGCTGAATATGGCTTCAATAAGTCACATTCGGCGGCTTACGCTATGGTCACTTTCCAAACAGCTTGGCTTAAAACTTACTATCGCCCCGAATATATGGCTGCGTTAATGACTAGCGTCATGAATGATATTAAGAAAGTATCTTTCTTTATTCATGAGTGCCGTGACTCTGGTTTGGAAGTATTGGGCCCGGACGTTAATGAATCATTGGCCGGTTTCTCTGTTTCCAAAGGAGCTGTGCGCTGGGGTATGGCTGCTTTGCGCGGTGTGGGTCTCAATGCTGTAAATTTAATCGTTAAGGAAAGAGAAGAGCATGGCCCTTACAAAAACTTAATCGATTTTTGCTCTCGTCTCGATCCACGTTATATCAACAAAAAAGTGTGGGAAGGTCTTATTAAGTCAGGTGCCTTCGATCTTTTCGGAGTTAATCGAGCCACTTTGCTCAGCAATTTAGAGCATATCTCTGAATATATGAAAATGTGTCAGCGCGAAGCAGCCAATGCTCAAGTGGGCCTTTTCGGCGATGAACCTGGAGGAGGTGGCCAAGACGATATCCGTTGCATAATTCATACTAACGAGGATGAATTTGCTCGCCGTGAATTGCTAGATTTTGAGAAAGATATGTTGGGCGTTTATCTTTCCGGGTCTCCTTTAGAAGATTATGTAGAAGTACTGAAAGAAAATACTACTTGCACAATCGATCAGCTTGGCCCTATGGTCGGTCGCAATGTAAAAGTGGGCGGGTTGGTTACTTCTTGTCGCATAGTTATTACCAAGCGCAAAGATAAAATGGCTTTTATTACTATGCAAGATTTTACAGGCACAGTAGAATTTTCTCTTAAGCCGCGTGATTTTGAAGCCAATATCGAAAAGTGTGGCGAGGGCCAAGTTATTATTGTACGCGGTACTGTAGAAGTGGATCACGGCTTTAATCCTGCTCCTCCGGTCGTTTTTGACGAAACGGACGATGACGAAAAAGATGATGACGAAGGTGAAACCTTAGCTGTTGAAGAGGCAGAGCCGGAGGAAGAAAAATATCGCATAAATGCCATAGAAGTAAGTGATGTCAATTTTATTATGGCTTCTGGCAATAAAGTACAAAACGACTTTGATGATTCTGTAGTAAAAAGCTTAAAAGGTCTTAATGTGGCCTTGCCCGGTTCCGCTCGTCGTTTGGTAGCCGATTTTAAAGAAATTTTGCTGCGCCATAAAGGCGATCGTCCTGTCTTTGTACACGTACGTGGTCCCGAAGATACTACTGTGATACGTTTACACCGAGATTACTGCGTAGATGATAGCAGCGAGTTGCGTTTTGAACTCAGTAGACTTTTAGGCGAAGGTTGCTGCTATTAGTTTAAGTGGGCAAATACTGTTTATGCGGAATTGAGCTT
Organism: uncultured bacterium; assembly: GCA_934636825.1. Taxonomy (GTDB): domain Bacteria; phylum Vulcanimicrobiota; class Xenobia; order Xenobiales; family Xenobiaceae; genus Bruticola. Next base: position 30,877 of record CAKUBG010000003.1, read on the forward strand.
TCAACTATGGAGAAGCAACATAAAAAAGCTAAAAATTGCTTAAGTTTGGCTAAAAAAAGTAAAATACTAGCTTTTTACGAGTATATTTTGTTTGATTGGTCTAATTTCAAGTGCTAAACTAAATTAGCTTATTGGCAATTTTTTCTTTATTTTTAGTTTCATCGGCTCGTTTTAAGAGTCGGTTAGCTAGGAGCTATATTTTTTAGATGAACAATAACAGTGTAGATTTCGCCACTTATTTGAAGAACTATCCGGATTCCGAAGGTATGTTCGGCCCCTTTGGTGGATCCTACTTGCCCGAGCAATTAGTCCCGGCTTTTAAAGAGATCACTGAAGCCTATCAGACTATCTGCCATTCTTCTAAATTCGTTACCGAATTGCGTCGTATTCGCCGCGAGTTCCAAGGACGTCCCACTCCTGTTTACCATTGCGAACGTCTTTCTAACTTGCTCGGTCATACTCAGATCTACTTAAAGCGCGAAGACTTGAATCACACTGGCGCTCATAAGCTCAACCATTGCATGGGTGAAGGCTTGCTGGCCAAGTTTATGGGCAAGAAGAAGCTCATTGCCGAAACTGGTGCCGGCCAGCATGGTGTAGCTTTGGCTACTGCCGCCGCCTATTTTGGCTTAGAGTGCGATATCTATATGGGCGAAGTCGACATTAAAAAACAAGCTCCTAACGTATCGCGTATGCGCTTACTCGGTGCTAGAGTTATTCCGGCCACTCATGGCCTGAAAACTTTGAAAGAAGCTGTAGATGCTGCTTTTGAAGCTTATCTTAAAGAGTACGAAACCGCCATCTATTGTATCGGTTCTGCTGTTGGCCCTCATCCTTTCCCTATGATTGTGCGCGATTTCCAAATGGTAGTTGGTGTAGAAGCTCGCGAGCAATTTATAGATATGATGGGCTTCTTGCCCGATGCCGTAGTCGCTTGCGTAGGCGGTGGCAGCAATTCTCTGGGCTTATTTACCGCTTTCCTCAACGATCCCGTTAAAATTTACGGTGTTGAGCCTTTAGGACGCGGTGAAAAAATGGGCGATCACGCTGCCAGTATCACTTATGGTACCCCTGGTGTCATGCACGGCTTTAATAGCTTAATGCTTAAAGATAAAGATGGCGAGCCAGCTCCTGTCTACTCTGTGGCTTCCGGCTTAGATTATCCTTCTGTAGGTCCCGAGCACGCTTTCTTACACAGCTTAGGTCGTGTATGTTACGACAAAGTAACCGATAAAGAAGCTTTAGAGGCCTTCTACAATCTCTCCAGATACGAAGGTATTATTCCCGCTTTGGAGAGCTCTCATGCGCTGGCTTACGCTATGAAGCTGGCCCGTAATCAGGCTCATGGCTCTGTTTTGGTCAACCTTTCTGGTCGCGGCGATAAAGATATGGATTATATTATCGAGCATTACGGTTATGGCGAAGACTATCTGATTAAGCCTTAGTTTGCTGTATTTTTTGCTTTAAATTAAGCCACAGCTTGACAGAATGTTTTTGCTTGTTATTGTAACAGATCTGTCTGCTGTGGTTTTTATTTTGTTTTTTAGTTTAGTTAAGCGAAAAATAAGCGCTGAAGGAATTGCTTGTATGGAGCGAACTTAGACAAAGTCATGATGGATCCAATCTTCATAATGAATTCCCAAAATCAGCGTATGCTGGAAAATACTCAGCGTTCCAGTGATGGTTTGCGTACCAATATGATGCGCGAGCGCAAAGAAAAGGCTGGCGTGCGCAAGAGCCATTATATTGATGATACTGCCGAATTTAGTTCAGATTTGTCCGATATGGGCGAAGACATGCTCGGTGGTATGGACGATTTAGTTGGTGGCGGAGGAGGAGGCGGGGGCGCTGCCCTTTTCCGCAAAATGTGGGAAGAAGATATAGAGGAAGAGGATAAGAAAGCCGCTTTGCGTTCAGCTGACACTCTCCTTGACGAAGGTCAAAGCACTTGCCTTATCGATTCAAATGTGGAAAGCTCAGCTGAAAATGCTCCTTTGGGCGAATTACTGGAGCCAGAAAAGCCAGAAGACGAGGAACCTGAAAAAGTCGCCGAGCCTTTGAAAGATGAAGCTTCTCCTGCCAAAAATGCGCCTGAGCGCGACAATTTGGGTGTAGATGCCGTTATTGATTTAGAGGGTCAACGCGAGGTAGCTTTATCTGAAGCTATGGCTCGAGAAGCCCAAGAGGAGCAAGCAGAAGAAGCTCCTGTTGCTGCAAGCCAAGCTGCCTCTTCAGCTGAGTCCGAAGTGCAAGCGGAACATCCTGATAGAGTTGTCAAAGTAACGGTTGGTACTCAGGAAGCGCCTCTTCCGGCTGCCGAAGACGTCGATTTATCGCAATCAAAGGCAGAGACAAAAAAAGCACAGCCTGAGCCCAAGCATGGCAGCAGTTTTATATCGTCCCTTTTAGACAATTCCGAAGGCTTCATCTTTCATGAAGCTGTACCTGAAGTGGTAGAATTGTCCGGTCGTACTTCTAAAAGTAAGCGTGAAGCCGAGGCTCTTAAAGTACCTCACGAGTTAGAAAAGGTGCTTGATCAATTGATCGTATGCCAAGCTGTGCCCGAAGCTGCCGAGTCTTTACGCTTGTTGCTTAGTCGTTTTGGCAAAGGTGTACTTGATGCTTGTATGCGCGACGGTTTAAAGGTCAAATTGCTGCCTCACCAAGAGCTCAAGGCTGCTGTTTGCGCAGCCGATTCTTCTTTACAAGGTCGTAATATAGGTCATGGAGCCTATCTAGCTAAAGAGCGTCTCTGTCTTATTGCCTCAGAGCTATTTTCCGGATCCGGTTTAGAAAATTCGGTTTACGGATTCCATCCTGCACTTTATTATTTCGGTATGGCTTGGGATCATGCTCTTGGTGAAGGCAATTTCGCCAGTTTACAATCGCCGGTTATTAAGGCTAATGCTCAAGCTTGTCAGACCGGTTTGGAAGGCCATTGCGCTCCGGATCCGATGTCTTGCGCCGATCCTGTCAATTATTTCGCTCAGGCGGTAGAGGCTTATTTCTCAGCTAACGACTGTAGCGAAACTTTCTGGAGTCGTGAAGATCTTTATGATTTCGATCGGCTGATGTATGACTATTTAGAATATTTGCACCTTAAAAGTGGCAAGCAAGCTTAAATGCTTTTAAACTGAAGCCCTTCGTCTTTTCTAATAGAGAGTTAAAATCGATAGGGTAGAGTTGTCTCTTTTTGATAACGAAAGTTGCAAATTTATGAAAGGTTTATGAGCTGTGGATTATGTCTTGTATCCTTTAGTCATGGCTCGTGACGGACGCAAGTTGGGAGAATTTCCCTTAGGCACCGTGAGCTTCGATACTGAAAATGGCATAAAAGTTGATTGTCCCGATGTGGGGTTAAACCGGCGCTTGACCGAATATTTTAATACTCCGCGTCGAGTAAGACGCAAGTTGGGTTCTGCTGAAAGTGTCTTTACTTATGCCTGGGAAGAATTGGAGCCGGGCACAGAAGAATATTTTCAAGAATCGATCTCTAGGCTCCATTGCCTAGGTTTTGTGCCTAAGCTTTTTACCGCCTAATTTATTTTACTACAAAGTTAAAAGCCGCAGCTCCAACTAAAAATTTAGCTGACTGCGGCTTTTTGTATGAATTGATATAGCTTGTTTCCCTTAGTTGGGTAAGAACTTGTCGGCTGCAGCTTTGCCTATACCTGCTCCGAGTATGATGCCTACCAACAAGCCATACCAGGCGTGTACAAGCATCCAAGAAGCGTAGCCAAAAGCGATAGCGCCTACAATTACAATAATAGGCATTACAAAAGTATAAATTTTGCTCTGCTGTTCAAGGCATTCTTTGTGATAAACCTTGATCACTCCGTCTATCGGTCGCTCTACACCGGTAGAGCGAATTAAAGTTTTGCCACAGCGAGCACAAGGGACTTGCTCCACGTCTGATCCACAATCCAAACAATAAAGCGGCTTGCCGCTAAAAGTGAGCTTTTCTGGCTTGTAAACGAAATCCAGACCGATTTGTTTGCCACATTTACTGCATTTGAAGGGCTTCTTACAACCGCATTTCGGACAGGTGCCTGTGCCTTTGGTATCCACCATATTGCCACATTCTGCACAAGGATAATTTGCCATAAAAACACACCGCCTCTAAAATTTACCAACAAAATACTCACCTATGAATTGCGAGATTTTGGTGCTCAAATCCTGCTAGGAGGAAGAGTGCCGCTGAGGCGGCGAAAATGTCGCTCTCGGTGGCTAGTATAAAAATTTGTCCGAAACAAAAGGCGTGAGAGCTTCTTTTATACTTTAAGATACACTATAAAAGCGGAGTAAAAAATGAAAAAAATAACTAAATACTTAGTCATTTTGGCTGCAATTATCATGGGATTGGGGTGCATGAAAAGCGCTCAAGCTCAAATTCTTCTCACAACTGGCGAATACAGAGTAGTCGTTATTGATAAGGCTGAGCAGCGTTTAGGTATTGCTGAACTTGAAGCCAACCCCAATCGCCGTCAAAATTGGGTTTATGTTAAGTACAACACTGAACTTATGAAGCGTGTCAATCCCAATCCCGATGATGGAGAATTTCGCTATGAAAAGGTGCCTTGGGTCGATTTTTTTAATGACATAAAAAAAGGCTCGCTCATCACTGTGCATGGTGGACGTGATTGGGATAGATCTATAGATGCCAAAAAAATTTGGTATAAAAATTAGTTGTTTTTAGCTTCCGCTTGTATGGCGTTGCAAGCGGACTGTTAAAACCATCTCTTCTGGGGGAGCATCTGTAGGATCGGAAGTTAAAGCTACTTTTTCGCGTATCTCCTCTACGCTGTGTAACTCGCCTACGCCCACGCCGGGACAGCGTTTGGCAGCCAAACGCCAAGCTTTAGGAGAAAATACCACTTCCGGCCAAAATGGCCAGGTGCGACATTGTATGGGACGTGAGTTTCTTACCATACATCCTGTGGGAGCCTGAGTATTTTTTTCGTTACGCTCTAGCAATACGCAATCAAAGCCGTATTTGCACTCGACTTCTTTGACATAGAATTTCCTCTTGTAGCGGCAAACTACAGAATGCAAAAATTCTTGCCAGTCCATTTGCAGTTCTTTGGCCATGGCTTTGGCTTCTTTTTCTGTGCATTGTACTATTCCGGAAGGGCCGGAACAGCAACGTCCACAGCGTTGGCAAGTAAAGCGCAGTCCTTCAGGGGCATACCATTCGTGGCCTGATTCTGGCAAAAATTCTAAATTGTCTCTACTCATATTTTTAGCTCTAACTAACTGTAAGTTTAGTTCTGTTAGAAAGATACGTCCTCCAGTAACAAAAAGCGCGAAGGAGTATCATTCTGGGCCGGGTTATTATCAAAAACTATACCGATATTGTAATTGTCGCCCACTTTGTAGGCTGCTAAACCGGAAGCAAAGTTGCCGGGAGCAATATTGTCTGCTACCAAGCGTGCTTCTTCTGAGCCGTCAGGCTGATACCATACTTGACTGGTACCGCTAAATCTTTCGTCTGGAGTTTTTGAAGACAAAAGGAAGAGTAAACCTTTATCTTGCACGTAGTAAATATCGGTCAGAATAAAAGGCTCGTTGAGTGAACTGTCCAAGCCTGGCTTTAAGTTAGTTTTTAAGACTTCAAAATTGATTTTTTTCTTGCGCTCAATAATTTGGTTGAGTGAAGCTTTATAAATAATTACGCTTTCATCTTTATTGACCGGTTGGGAAAGAGCAAAGTAAAGAGCGTCGTCGATAGGATTGCAAGCTATACCTTCAACTTTTAAACGCTGTTGAGCATTTTCGCCAAAGTATCCTGTATTGCGCCAAGCCATCTCCGGATCGTAATTGTTGGCGGCTGAGTTGTCCGTAAAACGTTCGCCGCGCAATTCATAATAATGGAGTACGCCTCTAGCCCAGAGGTAGCGCACATTATTGTTGACATGGTGGTGACTACCTACAACGAAAAATTTTCCGTCTTCAAGGTTGCACAAACCGGTGTAGCGCGGCTGAGGAAAAGTGCGGGGCACTTCCAGACGTCGGAAACGCCTTCCCTCAGTGTCGAAAATGTGCATTTGTTGGCTGTTTTCATCGCATACTAAAATACGGTTGCGACTAATAAAAGACAAAGCACTGGGACGGAAATCTTTCAATACGCCATCATCTCCGCGCATATCAAATATGGGAGCGGCCGCGTCAGTGTACTCCGAATCTGAGTTGGTTGAGGCGGAATTATCAATAGTAGAGGAAGAAGTTTCAGTAATTTCTGCTTTTTGAGTCTCTTGTTCGGGGGCCGCTTCTGTAGCTTGATAAACTGTGACGCTGCCGCTTGTTTCGCTATTTTCCGCTTGAGCTGGAGAGAGCGAAGAACCTGTACAAAGTAAAGCTAAAGCTCCGACAATAGATAAATACTTTTTGCAATTAAAAGCAGTCATATTTTCCACCTCTTGAAGGCTGACATATTTTATACTAACTAATCAAAGTTAAGTTTCTTGTCGTTTTGGCTCCGGCCCTTCTTTTGACAAACGTAGACACTTAAGATAGTCCATTTTATAGGCTATGTTTTCTGTTCGCCTGTTTAAGATGGGAGGTTAATATTGACATGCTCCTAATGCCTGAAGGCAGGGGCTTTACGGCACTCGTGGTAATAAAAAACAAAAGGTTATTCAAAATAGACAGGGTCTAAGTTTTCGGAGGTACGCGTTTTGGGTTTTGATATGGATTTCTTGGTCTCAACGGCAGATCCGCGTCCCACTCCGGAAGAATTAAAAGAAAAAGTAGCAGCCATTTCTCCCCATATCGAAATTACCGAAGGAGGAGCCAGAGGAGCTTTATGGAGCGCCGAATATATCAACCCGGAAACTCTGGTTTCTTTTGAATTTACTTGTAAAACTCCAAGTTCCGGAGTTATCAATTTTAGTGCTTATGAAACCGGCTTGAGCGTCAGCGTTCCTTGTGTTTGTCCTACTTTTATTGCTCGTGAGAGTATGCCTATTTTAGCTCAATTTGCCAAACAGACCAAATACTGGATTTATACTCCCAACGGTCAAGTAATTGAAAAGCCCGACGGAGCTCAGTTGCAAGTTTTATGGAATGAGCAAAATAAACGCACTATTCATCGCATGTCTATGGGTGATGATGAATTGCCTCACTATTTCCCTATGGAGCAAATGGACGCCATGTGGCGTTATGCCAATGCTCGCTCTCAGTTGACTAAGCGCTACGAAGGACGTGGAATTTATGTACCGCGTATCGTTTTAATGCGCAACAAATTATCTCGTCAACAAATTTTTCGCTCGATTTTCTGGACAGAGATGGAACCTACTGTATTGCCGGATATTGACGCAGTAGTTTTAAGCAAGCCCGGACGTCTTATTTTTGGACGTTTTCCGGCTGGAGATCCGGAAAATGTTGTAGTCCGTTTTAGCCAAATAGAAGATATTGTAGGACCTTATATAAAAACGGCTGTTCGTCCTTTTGAGCATAGAATTATTGAGGATACCGCTCCCTTCCGTTTGCAAATCTTGCGCCGTCTGTTGGAATTGCTGCCGGCCAAGCATCGCAATTTTGAAACTGTTAATCCCGAAGAAGTTATTGATGTTCAAGTTTAGTTTGAGCTGACGGGTTCTGAATAAGTATTTATTGATATTCTTTTAAGCAGTAAAAAGTGTGCGCTTCTTTTAGTGAGTATCAGAGTAGCAGGGGGGAGCTTCTTGCAAATTTACTGCAAAAAAAAGAACCAACCAACCACTGACGGCTGATCGGCTCTTTATCCGCTGTATGGTCGAGGCGAGAGGATTTGAACCTCCGACCTCAACGTCCCGAACGTTGCGCGCTGCCAGGCTGCGCTACGCCTCGACATAACTATGCTCAAATTATTATATCCATATTTTGCGGCTTGTCAATGCTAGTTAAATGTATATACAAAAAGATAACATAATTTATACAAGTCGCAAAATAATAGACTACTTTGTTGTTTCGGGCTTGTTGTGAGCGTTGCTATACATGCCTAAAGCTTGCATGTAGAGAGTTAACAAACTTTCTTGCTCTTCTCTTTCTTGAGGTTCAAGTTTGCGCAAGCTGATAATGCGACGCAAAACTTTAACATCGAATCCTTCGATTTTAGCTTCGGCGTATACATCTTTGATGTCTTGAGCTATGCCGGCTTTCTCTTCTTCTAAGGCTTCAATACGCTCGACAATGGCTTCAAGTTTGGCATCTGGTTCCATTTTTGTTCCTCCAAAAGCGTTTCTATTCGTTTAAGTTGCCGGGGCATTATAACAAAAAAGTTAGTTAGAAACCAGTTTTTTTAGCGGCTCAATTTGAAGAATCGGCTAAAGGAGAGACGGGCGTTTTTCTAAACTTGACTTTACTATCTTATTGTTGTATTATATCATGCGCGATAGAGGGTCAAAATCCCCTCGTGGGGCTGTTAAGCCCCCGCGAGATCGGTCTTTAAGCCGATCAGTTTGGGTTGAGTATTGATAAGACTCGGAACAAGTTTTGCTTGAAAAGTTCTATAAAAGGGGATAGCTGAGGAGCTTACGCACTGGCGAAGTGTTAGTGTGCGCTCTTTTTGTTCTTTCTTTGCATAGGAATAAGCTAAAACTGCTGCAATCGGCAGCCCTAGGGCATGGCAATTTCGCTTTGCTGCAGTCGGCTGAGGAAGCGGTCTGTTCCCAAAGCATATTCAGCTAAGACGCCGTATATGATCTGCCGTTGTTAGCAGATAAGTAGGGCGCAAAGAATGAGTATATTTATACATAGATGGGGCATCATCTATTTAGAGAGAACTTATGCAGTCTGCTTAGTGGAAGCAAAGTTCGTTTGTATCTAAGAATCCTCTACCTTTGGGCATGGGGAATATGTCAGCTAATTGCGCAGAGGAGGATCTTCTCGAATGTCGTTTCTTCGACACAAGAACGAGGCCACAGGGCGTATATCTTTCCAAAAAATTCCGCCGGTTATGGAGCTCCCTTACTTAATTGAGCTCCAGCGCTCGTCTTACAGCCGCTTTTTACAAAAAGGTATGGACGATACCTTTAAAGATATATCTCCAATCGAGGACTTTACCGGCAACTTAGTGCTGGAATTCCTTGAGCATAAATTAGACGAACCGCCCCAATCGGTTGAAACGTGCCGTGACAAAGATGCAACTTACGCCTATCCTTTAAAGGTTAAAGTTCGCTTAACTACCAAAGAAAATGGCGAAGTACGCGAAGCCAGGGAACAAGAGATCTTCATTGGCGATTTCCCTGCCATGACTGAGCAAGGAACGTTCATTATCAATGGCGCCGAGCGTGTTATCGTTAGTCAGTTGGTACGTTCTCCTGGTATCTACTATCAACATCACGAAGATCCTAATACCGGCCATTCCACTTGGTCAGCCGTAGTTATTCCTAATCGCGGCGCTTGGATGGAATTTGAAACTGATACTGCCGGTATCATTTATGTGCGCATCGATAAGGCCCGCAAGTTGCCCGCTACCGTGTTGCTGCGCGCTTTAGAGTACGAGAGTGATGACGATATCAGAGCCCTCTTCAATGGCGAGCCTTTGCTTGAGAATACTCTCGCCAAAGACTCTGTGGAAACTGTTGAAGAAGCTCTGTTAGAGATTTACAAAAAACAGCGTCCCGGCGAGCAGCCTTCCCAAGAGAGCGCCCGCACGTTGCTGAACAATTTATTCTTCGAGCGCAAGCGCTACGATTTAGCCAGAGTAGGCAGCTATCGTTTGGCTCGCAAATTAGGACGCAAAATTGTTTGCACCCATTGTGGCGCTTACAATATGCCTGATAAAGAAGATTGCTGCGAGTGTGGCAAACACTTGGAGTATCCTTCTATTCTTAGCAAAGATGATGTCGTCGCTGCCATTCGTTACGTGTTGGCCTTAATGAAGGCTGATGCTTATCGACGTCAGGATGAGAAAGAACCCACCGTCTCTTTGGACGAAGGTCTCCATCTTTATGTTGAAAATGGCGTCATGAAGCTCAAAGCTGACAGTGAAGATAGCTTTGATGTATTAGTAAAACATGACGATATCGACCACTTAGGTAATCGTCGTATTCGTGGCGTAGGCGAATTGCTTCAAAATCAGTTCCGCGTCGGTTTACTTCGTTTGGAGCGCGTAGTGCGTGAGCGCATGTCCGTACAGGATGTGGAGACCATTACTCCTCAGTTGCTCATCAACACTCGCCCCGTAACTGCTGCTATCAAAGAATTCTTTGGCTCTTCTCAGCTCTCCCAGTTTATGGATCAAACCAACATGCTGGCCGAGCTTACTCACAAACGTCGTCTGTCTGCTTTGGGCCCTGGCGGTCTCTCCCGTGAGCGTGCCGGCTTCGAAGTTCGTGACGTACACGACTCCCACTATGGCCGTATTTGTCCTATTGAAACTCCTGAAGGTCCCAACATCGGTTTGATCGGTTCCTTGGCTACTTATGGCCGAGTCAACTCCTTCGGTTTCATTGAGGCTCCTTACCGCAAAGTCAATTTGATTCTCTCCGCCGATGTGATTAATCCCAGCACCGGTGCTGTTTTCCACAGCGGAGACATCATTGAACGCCGCGATTACGACGAGCTCTTGGCTCAAGACGTTAAGGTTCCCGTGCGTGTACACGTTACCGACGAGATTCAGTACCAAGACGCCGATGTAGAAGACGAATATGTAATCTGCCAGGCCAATACTCGCCTCGACGAGCGCAGCAATATTATTGACGACCGTGTAGTAGTTCGCCGCAAACGCGGTAAAAAAGAGACCACGGTTGTAGCTCGTGAAGAAGTCGACTTCATGGACGTAACTCCTAAGCAAATCGTCTCTGTAGCTACGGCTTTGATTCCCTTCTTGGAGCACGACGACGCCAACCGAGCCCTCATGGGTGCCAACATGCAACGTCAAGCTGTGCCTTTGCTTTCTCCTCAGGCTCCTATCGTTGGTACCGGTATGGAATACAGAGCTGCTACCGACTCTGGCGCTTTGGTCGTTTCCAAACATAAGGGCTTCGTCAGCGCAGTTTCCGCTACTGCCGTTACTGTCACCGACGAACTTGGTCAAGAGCACGTTTACCATTTGCGTAAGTTCAAGCGCTCCAACGCCGGCACTTGCATCAACCAGCGTCCTGCTGTGAGCTTGGGTCAGCGCGTTGACGTACGCAGCGTTTTGGCTGATGGCGCCTCTTCCGTAAATGGAGAGTTAGCTTTGGGCCGCAACGTTTTGGTAGCGTTTATGCCTTGGGAAGGCTACAACTACGAAGACGCTATCTTGCTTAGCGAAGAAGTGGCCCGCGATGACGTATTCACTTCTATTCACATTGAAGAGCATGAGTGCGAAGCCCGCGACACCAAGCTTGGTGCCGAGGAAATTACTCGCGATATTCCCAGCGTAGGCGAAGACGCTCTTAAAGATCTCGACGAAAACGGTATCGTCCGTATCGGTGCCGAGGTCAACACCGAAGACATCTTAGTTGGTAAAGTCACTCCTAAAGGTGAGACCGAACTTACTGCCGAGGAGCGCTTGCTCCGTGCTATTTTCGGCGAAAAAGCTCGCGACGTGCGTGATACTTCCCTCAAAGTGCCCCATGGCCAAAAGGGTAAAGTTATCGACGTTAAGGTCTTTAACCGCGACGACGAAGAAAATGGTGGCAAGAAGTCTACCGATCTTAAGCCTGGCGTCAATAAGTTAGTGCGCGTTTATGTTGCCCAGAAGCGTAAGATTATGCAAGGCGACAAGATGGCTGGACGTCACGGTAACAAAGGTGTAGTCTCTCGCGTTATGCCTATCGAAGATATGCCTTATTTGCCTGATGGCACTCCCGTTCAGATCGTTCTGAACCCCTTGGGTGTACCTTCTCGTATGAACATCGGTCAGATCTTGGAGACTCACTTAGGCTTGGCTATGGCCATGCTTTCCGATCCCGGTAAGCCTCGCTTCCGTGTGGAAGTCCCTGTTTTCGACTCCGCTTCCGAAGAAGAACTTCGTTATGTGATGAATACCGCCAATTTGCAAGCTGACTTGCAGCGCAAAGGCGTTTATCTCAATACCGAAGAGTTGGTTTATGTCTTAGATGAGCCTAGCCGTATCTCTCGTTTGCAAGAGTTCATCAAGAATAAGACCAAGCTTATCTACACTACTCAAGAGCTCAAGAAAATTATCGATGAGACTCCTGAAAATCAGTTAGCTGCTGCTATCATCAAAGAATTGCGCGGTTACGACGTTGATATCAACGAAGTAAATCAAGTTTTGCGTGAGCGCAGCTTGGAAGATCGTTTAGGCGAAGTCCTTATCGGTCATCGTAAACACTACAGCTTAGAGCAAATTCGCGAAATCGCGGCTTACATCGAGCTCTATCGCAGACACGTTGTCGTAGATGGCAAGACCGTTCTTTACGATGGACGTACTGGTGAGCCCTACGATGGCCGCGTCACTGTCGGTCAGATCTACATGCTCAAGTTGGCCCACTTGGTGGATGACAAGATTCACGCTCGTTCCACCGGTCCTTACAGCTTGATTACTCAGCAGCCTTTGGGTGGTAAAGCCCAGTTCGGTGGTCAGCGCTTCGGTGAAATGGAAGTTTGGGCCCTCGAAGCTTATGGTGCTGCTTATACCCTCCAAGAGCTTCTCACTGTTAAGTCCGACGACGTTTTGGGTCGTGTCAAGACTTACGAAGCTATTGTTAAGGGTGAAAATGTTCTCGAACCCGGCGTTCCTGAGTCCTTCAAAGTACTCATCAAGGAATTGCAGAGTTTGGCCTTGGATGTCAAGATTCTGGGCTCCAACGGACGTGAGATTGAGATCCGCTCGGTGGAAGAACAAGAGCAAGTGCACAGCAGTGGATCGCACGAAATCTTTGGTATGTCCGATAATGCTCTGGCTTAAATCTAAGGTTTCTTAGGTTAAAAGCTCTTACTGCGGTTGGCAGAAGGGGAAGGCTGAACATAGAGCCTATCTTCTGCCGCCCACCAGGAGGACTCAAGTTAATATGGATGTCAATAATTTTGAGGCTATGCAAATAGGTCTTGCCTCTCCCGAACAGATTCGCAAATGGTCGTTCGGCGAAGTCAAGAAGCCCGAAACTATTAACTATAGAACTCTCAAACCTGAGCGCGATGGACTTTTCTGCGAGCGCATTTTTGGTCCGGTCAAAGACTGGGAATGCCATTGCGGTAAGTATAAGCGTGTACGTCACAAAGGTTTGATTTGCGATAAGTGCGGTGTGGAAATTACCCGCGCTAAAGTGCGCCGTGAGCGTATGGGCCACATCAATTTGGCCTCTCCCGTGACGCATATTTGGTATTTTAAGGGCGTGCCTTCTCGCATAGGCTTGCTCCTCGAGCTTTCTCCCCGCAACTTAGAGAAAGTTATCTATTTCAGCAGCTATATTGTGATCGATCCCGGCGATCCGGAAATTGGTCTCAAAAAATATCAGCTCCTTTCCGAGCAAGAATACCGCGAGCTCAAAGAAAAGTATCCTTATGGTAACTTCCGCGCCGGTATGGGTGCCGAGGCTATTCAAGAACTTCTCAAAGAGATCGATTTAGATAAACTTTACGAAGAACTGCGCACTGATATTGTAGAGCAGAGTGGACAGCGCAAAGCCAAAGCTATCAAGCGTTTGGAAGTTGTTGAAGCTTTCCGCAAATCTGGCAACCGTCCTGAATGGATGGTCTTGACGGTTATTCCCGTTATTCCCCCCGATTTGCGTCCCATGGTGCAGCTCGATGGCGCCCGTTTTGCCACTTCCGACTTGAACGACTTATATCGTCGCGTTATCAACCGTAATAACCGTTTGCGTCGTTTGCAAGATTTGGGAGCTCCCGACATTATCGTTAAAAACGAAAAGCGCATGCTTCAGGAAGCTGTCGATGCTCTGATCGACAACGGCCGTCGCGGTCGTCCCGTCACCGGCCCTAACAGCCGTCCTTTGAAGAGCTTGTCCGACATGCTCAAAGGTAAGCAAGGACGTTTCCGTCAGAACTTGCTCGGTAAGCGTGTAGACTATTCCGGCCGTTCCGTAATTGTAGTTGGCCCGAAGTTGAAGTTGCACCAGTGCGGTTTGCCTAAAGAAATGGCTTTGGAGCTCTTCAAGCCCTTTGTCATGAAAAACTTGGTTGACAATGGCAAAGCTCTCAATATCAAAGCCGCCAAACGCATGGTCGAAAAAGCTCGTGCTGAAGTTTGGGACGCTTTGGAAGAGGTTATTGTAGACCATCCCGTTTTGCTCAACCGTGCTCCAACGCTGCACCGCTTAGGTATCCAAGCTTTCGAGCCCGTGTTGGTAGAAGGTAAGGCTTTACAACTCCATCCTTTGGTATGTACTCCTTACAACGCCGACTTCGACGGTGACCAGATGGCTGTTCACCTTCCTTTGTCTGCCGGCGCTCAGGCTGAAGCTCGCATTCTCATGTTGTCTGCGCACAACATTTTGTTGCCCGCTTACGGCTCTCCCGCTACCGTACCTACCCAAGACATGGTATTGGGTATGTACTACCTCACCATTGAAAAGCACGACTCCAAAGGTGAAGGTAAGTGCTTCAGCTCCGTCAACGAAGCCATTTTGGCTTACGAATCTGGCGTAGTTGAAATTCAGGCTCCTATTTTTGTCAGTCTGTTTAATGAACGTGTTTCCACTACTGTGGGTCGTTTGCTCATGTGGGGCGCCGTTCCTGACAATATTCGCGAAGATTCCATCTTGCCCGGCGACGGTCGCAAATTAGGTAAAGGTCGTATGGTCTTTGCCGAATTTAACCATCCTTTTGGCAAGAAAGATATCGTTGCTCTGGTAAAACGTACTCACTCTGCTCATGGCAACACTAAGACAGCTGCTTTCCTTGATAACCTCAAGGCTTTGGGCTACAAGTTTGCCACCCGCTCTGGTACGTCTATCAGTGTACACGACATTAAGATTCCTCCTGAAAAAGGTCGTATTTTGGCTCACGCCGATGAAAAGGTTGCCGTGGCCGATCGCTTCTTAGCTAGAGGCTTCTTGACCGAAAACGAACATTATTTGCAGCTCAACAAGATTTGGGCTGACGCCACAGAGGAAGTCGGTTCAGCGATGATGCGTCACTTAGATCGCTTGAACCCGGTGTTTATGATGGCAACCTCTGGTGCTCGTGGTAACCCATCTCAGGTGAAACAACTGGCCGGTATGCGTGGTTTGATGGCTGACCCGACAGGTAAGATCATCCCGATGCCTATTCGCGCCAACTTGCGTGAAGGTTTGACCGTATTGGAATACTTCATCGGTACTCACGGTGCTCGTAAAGGTTTGGCTGATACTGCCTTGCGTACGGCCGACTCTGGTTACTTGACCCGCCGCTTGATCGATGTCTCTCAAGACATTATCGTGCGCGAGGCCGATTGCGGTACCAGCCATGGTATTTTGGTCGAGCCCGCTGTCAATGGCAACGATGTTAAGATGCGCTTAGCTGAGCGTCTGACCGGTCGTTATGCTGCTCAGGATCTCGATTATGAAGATAAGAGCGGCAAACCTTGCCACATTAGCTCCGGTGATCTGATCGAAGAAGAGCAAGCTGCCGATATCGAGCGTTGGCTCTCTCGCGATGCTGATGCCAGTGGTTTCATTAAGCCTAATCCGGAAGATCGCCACACTTGGTATCGTCCCGGTTTCAGAATTCGCTCTGTCATGACTTGCCACGCCGAACATGGTGTATGCGCTAAGTGCTATGGCCGCAACTTGGCTACTGGTAAGCCGGTTGAAATCGGTGAGACTGTCGGTATTGTAGCTGCTCAGTCTATTGGTGAGCCCGGTACTCAGTTGACCTTGCGTACCTTCCACACCGGTGGTGTAGCTCAGGAAGACATCGTACAAGGTTTGCCTCGTGTTGAAGAACTCTTCGAAGCTCGCAAACCTAAGAACTTGGGCTTCTTGGCCGAGATTAGTGGCGTAGTCACTCTCGGTGAAGAAAAAGGTCAGCAAAAGGTTACCATTACTCGTCGTCGTGCCGATGGCAGTGTTGAAGACGAGTTCGATATGTTGGTACCTCACAATGCCAGACTTAACGTTACCGAAGGCGATACTGTAGTTGCCGGCGATGTTATTGTTGACGGCTTCATGAACCCCCATGACATTCTGCGCATTAAGGGCTTGGAGCACGTACAGCGCTATATCGTAGATCAGGTACAAACCGTATACCGCGATCAAGGTGTAGACATCAGCGACAAGCACGTAGAAGTTATCGTTCGTCAGATGCTGCGTAAAGTACGCATCACCGACGCTGGCGATACCAACATGCTGCCTGGCAGTTTGCAAGACGTACTCTATGTCGAGAGCCAGAACAATATGGTTCGCGCCGAAAACGACAAGCTTATTGCCGAATTTGGTGAAGCTGGTGCTGCTGACAAGCTTAGAGCTTTCGCTACCTTTGAGCCTGTGCTCTTAGGTGTGACCAAAGCTTCCTTGGCTACCGACTCCTTCTTGTCTGCCGCTTCCTTCCAAGAGACCACTAAAGTTCTTACGGAAGCTGCTATCAATGGTAAGGTTGACCATTTGCGCGGCCTGAAGGAAAATGTCATTATCGGTAAGTTGATTCCCGCCGGTACCGGTATGGATCAATATCGCCAGGTGAAGATTGGTTTGCACGGTGCTAAGGTCTATGAGGAGACTAAGCACGAAGAGCCTTCGGTGTTCGATAGCTCGCTTGCTCCTGAAGACAGCTTGGCTGTGAGTTTAGGTAGCAGTTCCTTTAATTTCTAGATTGAAAACCGAAAGACGGAGTCGGGGAGTTTAAGTATCCCCGGCTGCTGTTTGTAGGCATTCACACTGGAGGCGGGTCGTTCTTGTTCTGTGTATGAGGGCGAGCCCGCCTTTTTGGTACTTTGCTCACTTAGGCTGGAGCAGGTTTTTTGCTGCTATTTGCTAAAGTGAGCAGTGAATAAGTAAGGTAACGGAGTTGGGAGAAAAGTATGCTCCCAAGCTCTCGTTGGGAGGATTTTCTTTTGGACGAGGTTTTCAGTAGCGCAGCCTTACAGCAAGTTAAGGGGGCGGCTCGCAGGCGTTTGCAGCGTTGTATGAAACGCGATGTGGCCGGTGAACAGGCTTCTGTAACAGAGCAAGATTGGATTGATGCTTTAGCTCGTGAGATATTTAAAACTAAAAAGTTAAATGATAGTACACGCCAGAAGGCTCTCAGCCAATTGATTCAAGTTTCTCCCGGTGGAATTTTAGCTATGGCTTGGCTTTGTGAAAATGCCGGGGAAACTATTATGGTCGATAAGATTATCAGCTTTGCTTGTGAACTTATCAATCCCGAGACAGAAGTCAACTTTGCCAGAGAAGCTTCGCTTGAGCCTTTGAAAAAAGAAGAAAGCTTGTATTGTGGTAAAGCCCTGGTAAGCAAGCCGGAATTGAGTAACAACGACAGAGTTTGTTTATTCATTTGTCTTTTAGTCAGTGACTATCTTTCGAAAGAGGGACGCTTGGCTCTGATAGAGCAGTCCTTAGGAATACGTGGTTTTACTGCCGATAATAAACTTACTATTTGTCAATGGGCTTTGGGGCTAGATGTCGAAAAAAGCGTTTCCAGCGGTTTCTTGAAGCAGCCGGTCTATGCTCCCAACTTCTTAGCTAGAAAAGCTGTTACGTGCTTAGCTAAGGCCACAGAAAATGCTCCTAAGGTTCTCCGTCATATTGTAGAGAATATCTCCTACTGGAGCGACGATATAATGCCTCTTTTGCATGGCGTTCTGGATTTAATGTCTCTTATGGATCCTGAAGAGCGTATCGATTTGCAAAATCAAAAGTTTAAAGTACAGTGTACGGCGCTTTACGATCTTTGCCGCAATTATGGCGACGCTAGTGTACGCCGTCGCGCTTATGCTTTGGCTGCCGAAACAGAGAGTGATGAATTCTTGCGCAGTGCCTTGCATGATGACGATTTAGGTGTGCGCAATTGGGCTTTGGCTTATTTTAACAAAAGACGCTGACCATAGTGGCTTTTTCCGAATTTGCAAACATTTTTAAGCAGCGGCCCAGTGGCCGCCTATTCCTTTGAGGAGGGTTGTTTACAACATGTTGAAAGTCGGTATTTTGCGCGGTCGTGAGGACAGTTTTCCTGATGGCGTATTGGCAGAAATAAATCGCCGCAACTGTGGTGTACAGGCTGAATATATTCACTTGGGTGGTACCAGCTGTGGTGAAAAGTGCCCTTACGGCGCCATTTTGGATCGTATTTCCCACGAAGTACCTTACTATCAAGTTTATCTGAAGCAAGCCTCTTTGCAAGGCACCTACGTTGTCAATAATCCTTTCTGGATGAATGTTGATGATAAATTCTTTGGCTACTCTTTAGCCAAGCGTTTGGGTATCCCCGTACCCAAAACTGTAGTATTACCCAACTTAGCTTACACTGCCGACATTACGGCTGGTTCTTTGCGCAACATGTGGCCTATCGATTGGGACGCTCGTTTAGCGGAAGTGGGTTTACCTTGCATTATGAAGCCGGCTTTTGGCGGTGGTTGGAAGAGCGTTTATAAAATTTATAGCAAAGAAGATGCCATTAAAGCTTACAACGAGTCCGGCAGCCTGACTATGACTTTGCAAGAGTTCATTGCTTGGGAAGATTATATTCGTTGCTTAAGTATTGGTCGTACCAACGCTAGAGCTATTCGTTATATTCCTCGTCCTATGGGCCAGGGCGAATATGTCCAAGACCAGGGAGTGCTTGATCCTGCCGATTTAGCTAAAGCTGAAGAGTATACTATTAAGTTTAACAGTGCTATAGGTTACGATATGAATGCCTTGGAGTTCGCTGTGAAAGATCACGTGCTCTACGCTATCGATATTACCAATTATGTTTGCGACTTCGATTATCGCTCTTTGAGAGACGCCCACTTCCCTTGGGCTGTCAATAAAATGGCCGATTTACTTATCGAAAAAGCTAAAGCTGGAGCTCGCAACGATATTACTGCCAATTGGCAAAACATTTAGTTGAGCAAAGCTTAAGAATAAAAAATTAAGTAGCTAAAAAGATGCCCTTTTCTTCGAGCAAAATCGGCCCAAAGGGCATTTTTTTATGCAAATAATATAGCCATATTTGTATAACACATTAAATGGTTTGCGAGAATCTTAAGATGGTTTGCGAGAATTGATTATGTTGGCTCTATGGCAATTGTGGAAAAAGACATGATAACCGCATATCTTCAATTGTTTATGTAAATTCAGTGGATATATGCTTTATACCGCCATGCCTTAAAGACATGGACTTTATGGCATTTTGTGCAAAAAAAAGAGCCGCGTGCTTACCACAAATGCAATGTACGTGGCAAACACGCGGCTCTTTATACTATATAGCTAATTTTGCTAAATTAGTGACCGTTAAATACTCTGGACCAACCCATCATAGCTCTATCGAAAGCCATAGCGCGGTTGTTGGCAGCTTGCTGAATAATATCGAAAATGGAAGCCTGAGTATCGGAAAGGATCTTCATCAACTCGGCCAGCCATTTCTGACGGTCGGCTTGCATCTGGGTGAGGATAGAGAGAGCGGCTTCGCGATCTTGTTCCATCTTCTGGAGACGCTCGGCGCGAGCTGCAGCACTTTCAGTTTCACCGGCTCCGCCATCTTCGGGAGGAACTTCACCAGCAGCACCGCCGTTGCCACCGTCTACGGGAGGAGGAGTACCAGCGCCACCATCATCAGTAGGAACGCTTCCGCCAATGGTATTGCCTTGGTCATCCATCAAAATGAAACCGTATTCGTCAGTTTGCGGCTCTTTGGGAGCGGCAGCTTCTTCAGTTGTACCAGCCGCACCGGCCTGAGCGGCACCTACTTCGGGCTCTTCAGCACTTTCGAAAGTATCGCCGATTTCTTCTTCAAACTGGTTTTGGGCAGCACCTATATGAGTGGCGTTCTCTTCAGCATTCTGAGCAAAAGAAACACCTTCGGAGAGCTGAACGTTGTCGGCTGCAGCGGTGTTGTGAGTTTCGCTCTGAGGAGCTACGTCGTTTTTACGGGTTACTTGGCTTTGGCCGCCAACTTGCTGCATATTGCGAGTAGCGTTGGCTTGCGAATATGTATTGGTATTGATTCCGATAGGGGCAACCATTTATATAGGCCTCCTTACAAGGCTAAAGGCCAGAACGTTCTGGCTAAAATGCAATTATTTTCCCTAGTATTATAAATGGTTAGCCCCTTTAAAAAAAGGTTGTCTTGTTGCTTATTTGTGAAATTTAGTTCAGGAAAATTAACATAATTTTATTTGATAGTTTTCCTTCAGATATTTTGTCTATAGCTTAGCGGACGGATGTGCCTTATAGCCTTATGCTTGAAGGTAGGGGCTTTAAGGCACTCGTGGTGAAGAGTTGAACTAACAATTTTAGCCATAATCGGGGCGGGCAGCCTCATAGAGTAAATATATCTAATTGGGATAAGTCGTTTAGATTAGGCTGCCGTTGCCGATTATCAGTGTTCTCTATCCTGCATTAAGGAAGATCTTTTGCCAACTCTTTTGGTAATCATCTTCCGATTTTTTGCGCCTGAGCATAACTTCTCGCCAAATACGTCGCAACTCCGTTTGCAAGTCTGCCCAAATAGCCTGTCTTTTAGCTTCATGAAGCAATTTTTCAGCTTTAATACGGTCGTAAATTACTTCTAAGCGCTGCTTTTCTTGTTGCTCTTTTTCTTCTTTAAGCGCTTGCTCTTCAGCTTGGGTAGGTGGCCCCTCGGCTGACGATGCTTTTTTGGCTTCTGCTTTAGAGCGAGTAGAAGAGGAACTTTCGGCAGTAATAGAATCGGCTGTGCCTTTTGTCTTATCTATATTGGCAGATTCTATCGTGTTATGTGGCGCTTCTGGCTGGGAATAAGCTGTCCCCAATGGTTCCGCTGCTGGCTCGCTCTGTTCAGCTTGTTCTTGTTCTGTTTGTAATATCCCAGTCTGTGGATTACCAACTTGTGAGCTGTCAGTTTGGGATATTTCGGTTTGCGATGTATTATTTGGCGAACCACCTATTTGTGTGGTACTAGGTGACGCCGCTCCAAGAGTTGCCCCAAGCGGCCAGGCGGTATAGAAATCTTCCTGAAAGAGCAAGGCTGGGGCTGCTTCCGAACTAAAGGCGCAGTTTGTTGAAGCAGCGACTGAATAGCTACTTGGACGACTGCGGCATTGGGGCTCGCGTTCTTCTGCTGGTAGAGGCTCTAGCTCATCATGAATTTGAGTTTGATCTTGAGACTTGCCTTGGGCTCGATTTTGAGCTTGGCTTGAGGTGTTGTCTACAGTTTGATTCTCTTGGTTTAGTAAATTGGTAGACAGAGCAGTTGCTGCAGATAGTGTTGCTGAAGTATCAAGTTGCTGTGGCTCACTTTGTGTATCTCTGGATAAGAGCACAGAATCTTTGTTGTTTGCCGCCTCCAAGGGCGGAGGAGCCAAATTCTGGTGCTGTGGCGGCAATGCCGATAAACGAAGCGTAACGTTGTCTAAAGAACGGTTGGAAATAATCATTACGTCCCCCCTTGTTTTCATAAATTAGCTTGATTGGCTATTTTGTATATGCTTAAAAGTCAGAGTAGAGTAATCAACAATTATCGGTCGAGTAACATGCGATAGCCTTAAGATTTTATATAATCACACCATTTATTAAACATTTTGTCTTGGGTTTTGGCACGATTGACAGTCACTTCTTGCTGAATTTCAAAGATTTTTGTCTGGGTATCGCTAGCAATCTTCCAACGCTCCATCGCACTTTTTTGCGCTTGAGCGTCGATAGAAGCATAAATCGTCTGGGCATTCTGATAGTCAGTAGCCATCATTTGCATATTGTGAGCTTTCTGGCTTTGTCCACAAAAAATTCCGAAGAGGTTAGTGCCTAAACTTGCTATATCCATATTTGTGTCCCCCGCTTTACTTTTGGTATGGCCGGATTTTTTTTTATCAATTTCGGCCTTTTCTATGCTTGCAGTGTACCCGACTATTATTACCAATTTCTCGGCTATAACTTTGCCATTTATTTATCGCTTTATTACAAAAATAATACACCTTACATGACAAGAGCTTTAGTATGACTAAAGAAGGAGATGGTAATCGCTCTGATGCTATTCCTATTACTAGTGAGATGATACAAAAGTATGGTAGGTACTTTAAGGGGGTGAATTTATGATTGATGGTGATCCTCATCAATTTTTAGATACCGTTTATACTGGACAGGACATTGTCTATGTTTATGGTGGTGTTAAGTATTGGTTTCAAGGGTACAACCGACCATCTGGTGGCTTCCATATGGAAGTATATCAGTATGAACCTTCTAAAGAAGGTGCTGTATGGGAAGTGGATCTTGAAGATGAAATGGAGTGTTTAAAAGCTTTTTTGGCTGCTCCTATTTTTAATGGAGCTACCTTTTGGGAAGCTGAAAAAGATATAACTTGGGTCGATGACTAAAAAAATACGCCTTGCCAAAACTTGTTTGGTAAGGCGTATTTTTTTTGTGCTAGCAATAGCTAATGTTTTAAGCTAAACGATCAAAATCAAGCTCTGAAGAGCCGTCATCTTGTACTTCTTCCATATGAACAGGCAAGCCTTGCTCAACCATTTGTTCGGCTATGCGTTTATTGTTTTCCATTAAAGTAAAAGTCATAGCGTCGCGTGAGGAGGCCATGACAATTTCCAAAACTTCCAAAACCCATTTGGATAAATCGGCATTAGGTCTTTTTATAGCTTGCCAGTCAATTTGTTCGCGGCTGCGCTCCCAAGCATCTTGGTACATGCGGTTGAAGTTGGCGATCATTTCTTCAGGGCTTAAACCTACTCTGGGTTCCATTTCCATAGCTTGTTTTGACCTTCCGTTCTCGCTTTAAGCAGCGGCAAAATTAAGAGAAAAAGTTTTTAGCATACTCTAAGTGCCGGAGCTTTTGAGTTAAGCTCCGGCACAGTATAGTTTAGAAGGAAACCATACCGACAGAGTTTACGTTGATCTTAGGAGCTATTTCGTTCCAAGACAGCACTACCAAGTTGGGGAAGGAGCGCTCAGTCAACTTGCGTACGGCTGGACGAATTTGTGGCGCAACCAAAAGGATGGGCTGTAAACCTCGTTCTTGCAAAGCGTTAGCCTGGTTGGAAATAGCTTGCAAAATCTCTTGGCCTAAGTTTGGATCTAAGGTTAAGAAAGAACCAAGCTCACTGCGTTGGATGGCACCTTGAATCATTTGCTCAATTTTAGGATCGAGAGTAATTACATTGATGGTGCCGTCATTGTTGCAATAATCTTTACAAATAACCCTGGATAAGCTGACACGGCAAAATTCGGTAAGCATTTCCGGATCTTTGGTAATATGGACATTGTCGCCCATAGTTTCCAAAATAGAGACCAAGTCTCGAACAGAGACGCGCTCTTTGACCAAGTTTTGCAAGACTTTTTGAATTTCGCCCAAGCCCAAAGCGTCGGGGAAAATTTCTTTGACCACTGCGGGGTGAGTCTTTTTGACGGTGTCGATGAGGGCTTGAACTTCCTGACGACCAAGCATTTCGGAAGCGTGAGTTCTGACAACTTCGGTTAATTGAGTTGCAATAACACTCACAGGGTCGAAGATCATACATCCCAAGCGTTCGGCGTCACCACGCTGTTCTGGAGAAATCCAGACGCCGGGCATACCGTAAGTCGGGTCAACAGTTTTAGTACCGCGCAAGTTTTTTAATTTCTCTTCTGGGCCGATAGCCAAGAATTGGTTGACTTGCACTTCACCTTGAGCAACTTCAATTTCCTTAATCTTAATTACATAAGCATTGGGCTTTAATTGTAAGTTGTCACGGAAGCGCACACCGGGAACTACGATACCTAATTCCAAAGCGATGTGACGGCGAATTGAAGTGACACGATCCAAAAGCTTTGCGCCTTGGTTGGGGTCAACCAAAGAGAGCAAGCCGCGGCCGACTTCCAAGGATATGGGGTCGACTTGCATGAGTTGAACCACGCTTTCGGGCTTCTTTTGCTCGGTCTTTTTCTTTTGCTCTTGAGCTGTCGCCGCACCACCGGTGGCCACTGCCACAGCTTCCATATTCTTCCTCTCCAGCTGTTTGCCCAAGAAGAAAAGGGCTCCACCGATGCAAGCTAAGGTAAAGGCCATAAATTTAGGTAAGCCGCCAATCAAAGAGAAGAAGGCCAGAACCAACATGAAAGAACCGGCCATTTTCAAAGCACCGGGCTGACCGGAAACTTGTTCGACAACATCGCGGCCGAGGTTAGATTCGGAGGCCGCACGGGATACAACCAAACCCATGGCTGTAGACATCAAGAAGGCGGGCAAGGTCGTCATCAGACCGTTACCAATGGAGAGAATAGCGTAAGTGTTTAAGGCGTGGGCAGCGTCCATACCGTGGTAAAGTACGCCAATACCGATACCGCCGACTACGTTGACTAACATAATCACGACAGACGCCATAGCGTCACCTTTTACGAACTTACCGGCACCGTCCATAGAGCCGTAGAAGTCGGATTCTCTTTCGATGTCTTTACGCTTTTTACGTGCTGTATCAGCATCAATGTTGCCGGCGTGTAAGTCGGCGTCGATGGCCATTTGTTTACCTGGCATAGCGTCCAAGTTAAAACGGGCAGCTACCTGGGCAATACGTTCAGCACCGTTGGTAATTACCATAATTTGAATGATAATTAAGATGATGAACATAATGAAACCTACAATCAAGTTACCACCTACAGCAACTTGTCCAAATGTAGGAATCAGGTGGCCCGCTCCAGTAGGCATTTTGGTTACCATGTCAATCTCGTTGCCATGGAGCAAAATCATACGTGTAGCCGAGACGTCCAGGGCCAGACGGAACAAAGTCGCTACCAACAGGACGGTAGGGAAGACCGCGAATTGCAAAGGCTCTTCAATATAGATTGAAATGAGCACTGTAATGATAGCGCAAGCTAAGTTAAAGGCCAGAAGTACATCGAGCAAATCGGGCGGGAGAGGAACGATCAACATACCCACAATACCGACAATGGCAACAGCACTGCCGATATCGGAGTATTTCATTAGTTTTCCTAACAGGCTTTCTTCACCGGGCTGGGCACCCATTATTCGACTTCTCCAGTTATTTTAGATTTTTGGTTTAAACACTAACAGACTCACATTTAAGCCTGCCAAGAAAAAGTATGGCCGGTCTAAATGCGAGTCTTGGATGAAAAGTTTGCTAAAAAGCCAACCAAGTATTAACGTCTTCCCGCAGCCATGCCTCTAGCCGTAAATTGCGTCTTAGGCATTGAAGGTGAAGCTGTGGCGGCACGAGCTGTACGGCGTGGAGGGCCGTTGCGTGCCAAACGACGACGGCGCAATAACTCACGCTTTCTTTTAAGCTTAATTACATAAGCTAATACCTCGGCTACCGCTTTATACATCTCTGTAGGTACGGGGCCGGAAAGTTCGCAAGTCTTGAACAGAGCTCTGGCCAATTCGACATTCTCCACAATAGGAACATCATGATCTTCAGCCATAATCTTAATCTGAACAGCCGTCATGTTTTCGCCCTTGGCAACTACGATAGGCACGGGATCCTGCCCTTGTTTGTAGCGCAAAGCTACAGCTAAGTGGGTAGGATTGGTTACTACCGCTGAAGCGTCGGGAACTTCGCTCATCATGTTGCCGCCGCCTCCGCCGCCACCTTGGGAGCTTTGGCGCATAAGCTGACGAAGCTTACCCTTAACTTGAGGGTTACCTTCGGTTTCCTTATACTCATCTTTCAAATCTTGCATACTCATGCGCATTTGCTTCATGAATTGCTTCTTCTGGAAGATATAGTCCAAGCCGGCGATTGCTATCATACCGATTAAAACTTTCATAACTAAGTTTTTGACGGTAACGCCTACAAGCTCTAAAGTAGCCATCAAAGGTATTGCTGGAGCTGTTTGCAACTGAGGGATAATTTCGCCTACAACTTTGTAGCATATATAGCCGATAATACCCAACTTGGCTAATTGCTTGAGCAACTCTACAGCAGATTTGACGCTGAAAATACGCTTAAAGCCTTCTAAGGGGTTGATCTTATTGAGGCTGGGCTTGAGAGTTTCGGTGGAAAATATGAACTGAACCTGGGCTAAGTTGGCTACGATAGCCATCATAAAGCCTGCGGCCAAAAGTGGAGCCAAAACCAACAGAATCGTCACCATAACGTGGAAAATATCTCCGTTAAGGCTGCGAGCATTCATGTTGTATGTTGGTATCATGCCCCAAATATAGACGGTTAGTTCACGTATTCTCGACAACATACCACCACCGGCTCCGTACATAGCGCCGGCAGTCGCCAAAAGCAGGCAGGTGGATATTACCTCCTGACTTTTCATTACTTGACCTTTTTTGCGGGCTTCTTGTAACTTATGCTCAGTTGGTTCTTCAGTTTTGTCGCTATCCTGACCACCCATCTAATATCACCTCCTTATGGCTTCATCATTCCTATGCATTGTAGCAAAAGATCTAGGTTTATTTCAAACTGATTGCCCATAACTCTCATAATTAAAGGGTATGAAAGTCTTAAAAGGATCAGTCCGATAGCAATGTTGAGAGGGAAGCTCAACATAAAGATATTCATTTGTGGAGCTACGCGGGCTAATAAACCCAAAGCACACTGAGCGATAAACAGAGCTGCTAGAGCTGGTGCTGCGATTTGAGTACCGATAACTAGCAAATCGCTAGTCATACGCAAGAGCGTCATAGCCAAATTCTCTGACATATGGAAATATGTTAGAGGCACTACTTGATAACTCTTATAAATTGCGGCAAAAAGTTGATGATGGCCACCCAATACCAAGTACAGGTTCATGGATGTATAGAACAATACTTTACGCAGCAAGTTGATGGCGCCGTGGCTAGCCGGGTCGAAGGAAGCCGCCGACGACAAACCCATTTGAATATCGAGCATCTCACCGCCGAATTGGGCGGCGCCTATAACAATAAAAGAGACAAAGCCGATAACCAATCCTACACAGGCCTGAGTTAGAAGAGCTCCAAAAAAAGGAAAGAGATCGGTGGGCATATCGTTAGGTACAGGCAAAGTCGGATAGATAGCCACCGTGATAGCTGCAGCAAAACCTACGAGCACAGTGTTCGGAATGTGGTTACTACCTAAAATGGGTGCTTGTACAAAAATAAGGGCTATCCTGACGAAGGCCAGAAGCCCAACGCCCAGCAACTGTAGTGCCGGATCGCTCATCATGCCAGTCATAGTCTTTTATTTGGGCCCCATACGTGCAATGTCTGCAAATGTCGATATAGTGAAGCTGGAGAGCATATTGAACATCCAGTTGCCACATAAAACTATAGCCATAAAAGTAGCAATGATTTTAGGTACGAAGGAGAGAGTTTGCTCTTGCACCTGAGTAGTGGCTTGCACAATACTGACCATGAGACCTACGGACAGAGCCGACATCAGCATTGGAGCTGAGAGAATAAGCACCAGATAGAGAGCCTTGGTGCAAAGCGCCAAAACGAAGCCGTCATCAAAAACCTCTGCTCCCAGTACTAACATCTTGCCTCCTTTTATTCTTTATCGCTACATTATTGGCGATTGTCTAGCTTAAGATCTTGGGTAATTGAAACTCTCTACTACACCTTTAATAATTAGGTGCCAACCGTCTATAAGCACGAAGAGAAGCAGCTTAAATGGTAGAGATATTGACATTGGTGAGAGCATGAACATACCCATAGACATGAGTACCGATGCTACTACCATGTCTATAACTAAGAAAGGTACGTAGAGAAGGAAACCTATCTGGAATGAAGTTTTGATTTCAGAGAGTACAAAAGATGGAAGTAAAATATAAAAGGGAATATCCTCGCGTTTTTTAATGTTCTTGACTTTTCCTATATCGAAGAACAACTGAATGTCTTTTTCTCTAGTTTGATAGAGCATAAACGACTGAATAGGTTTATAAGCTTTGGCAAAAAAAGCACTCTGAGAAATTTTCCCCGCTAAATACGGTTGCAAGGCGTCTTTATTGATCGATTCTCCTACCGGCGCCATTACGAACATTGTCAAGAAGAGGGCTAAACCCATAAGTACTTGAGTAGGTGGCACTTGTTGAGTACCCATAGCAGAACGAAGGAAGCTCAGAGTCATCACTATACGTATAAAGGCTGTGCACATGGCCAGAATGTAGGGCGCCAATGAAAGTAAACTCAAACCGCCCAACAACAGTAAGGTTGTTGAAAAAGTTTGTTTTTCGTTGGCCTTAGCTCCGTTTATGCTGATATTGG
Source organism: uncultured bacterium (assembly GCA_934636825.1). Taxonomy (GTDB): domain Bacteria; phylum Vulcanimicrobiota; class Xenobia; order Xenobiales; family Xenobiaceae; genus Bruticola. The sequence continues at coordinate 59,041 of CAKUBG010000003.1, forward strand.
GCATATTGAGCTGAGGAAAAGGATTCTGAGCACTGGCAATATCTGTAAAAAGCCAGAACAGTATCGCTACAGCCAAAAGCGGTAGACAAATAGTTAGTATACGTCTTAGGCGAAAATTCATTTCTTTTCTCGCTTCATCCTCAAGATGAGTGAACGTACTCCCACTTGTAAAAGCGGAAGCTTCCTGCTTCTACGTAAAATGCACCACAATCAAAGGATTGCAATGGCATATGTACTCTCCACAGGCGTAAATTCCCGTGCGACCCACGGTATCTTTCTAAAGAAACGTGTTTTGCTACCTTTACCCTTATCCCCTACCTGAAAGATTGATAACTTCCGGTAAAGTGAGGATTAAAAGGAACTCCTATTGATTCTTTGATAAGGGTAAAGATGACAAATGTTGGCTGAGAACCTCTTTTAATAAATTTTTCTTTTTCCCTTGGTTCTTCGAGTCAGAGTCTGCTGAATCTTGATTTGATTGAGGTTCGGAAGGAGTAATTGCAGAAATGTCTGTTGATTCCGAACTAATTTCTTGGGATTCGTTCTCTTTTGACGTTGAAGAAAGTTGACTCGGAGTAATTTCAAAATTGGCTAAAGTTGTGATCGATTGATCGGTCATACCTAAAAGGAGGTGTCGGCCGTGAGTTTCGAGCAAAACGATAGACTTATTGGGGGCTAGCGCTTTTCTTTCAACTATATTTATGTGCTTTTTGGGAGTAGCTGTAGCTCCGGTAAACTTGTTAAATAGCGGCGCAAATATCTTTAGAGACAGCCAAATAATTGTGCATGTTATGCACAACATTAAGAACATGGAGCCTAAACGAGGAACGAAGGTAGACTCTACCTTAGTGGCTCCTGCATCTGATGAAGGTGGCCAAGGCTCATGTAAGATAGAAAAATAAGGGTTTTCTTTTTCTTTAGAAGTGGAAGTTTGTTTGGTCGTAGCCTTCGGAGAAGCTTCTACTGTCGGAGTTGCGTTTTTTATTTGTTTCGTTGCAACTGTTTTGGTGTTTATTTGAACTTTTTGTTTGGTTTCTATACTTTTGGAAGCTTGATTAGCTGAAACTTTGTTAGTTTCTGTAGCTGCTTGTTGGGCTTCCAACTCGGCTTGTTTTTCCAAGGCAGCTTTTTCTTGTTCTACAACTTTATTAAAGAGCTCCCGTCCGGTCATAGTAGGGGAAGCGGAAGGCTGTTGCTTAAGCTGTGAAGTGCTGCTAAAAACGCCTAAGCCGATAATCAGAGCTAAAGCCAAAAAGCAAACGACGCCCACCGAAAGGAAGGAACGTCGTCTGCTTTGTTCCATGTCATTGAGGAGTGATTTAAAGTCGAACATTATTTAGAAACGAGTTCTGTAATGCGCACTGCATAGCAGCCGTCCAATTCGACTACTTCGCCTCGAGCAATTAAATGGCCGTTGATTTTTAGATCTATAGGATCGCCTTCTTCTTTATTTAATTCTAAAAGGCACCCTTGAGTCAGTTTCAAAATATCACGCACTTTGCGAGACGTTTCTCCCATCTCCGCCTCAATGACGAAGGGAACGTCATAAAGAATGTTTAGGTCTTCCGCGTTATCCGCTAAACCTGCGGGAGAACCTGCTCTCTGAGCGCGTCTAGCGTTTGCCGATAAGCTGTCCAATAGCTTGCCTCCAATATGTTGAATATGCCGCCTAAGGAGAGCAGCTTAACGAACAATTTCCGTTACGCGAATACCGTAGCGTCCGTCTATCTCTACAACTTCGCCTCTGGCAATAGGGCGATTATTGATAATTAAGTCTACAGGATCGCCGGCTTCTTTATCCAGATCGATAACTGTACCAACGTTGAGGCGCAATACTTCACGCACCAAACGCTTGGCTTTGCCAAGTTCTGCGTGAATTTCCAAAGGAACATCGCGTAACAAATCTATGCTGGAAGCTGAACCTCCAGCCGGACTGGAACTGTCTAAAACACCAAATTGTACGGAGCGGGGGCCTTGCTGATCACTCATCGAATTCATCATCTCCCTCTTGTAATACGCGGCTTATTTTACAAGCCAGTTTGGAATCTTTTGTGCCCGGATGACCAAAAAACTTAGTTTTGCCTTTGATTTTTACCTTTAAAGGCTCGGAAATTTCTGTATCCAGGCGAATAGTGTCACCGACTTCCAGACTGAGCAACTCTTGGAAGAGGAGCTCAGCGCGTCCCAAGCTGACCGTAATAGGAACTTCGGCATTTTGCAGTTTGTCAACAATATGGGCAGTCATGGGGGGTTGGGAAGCCGATGTTTTTGCCCCTCGCGTTAAGTTAAACTCGTCGTAAGAGCCTTTGGGCAAGCAATCGCGCAAATATTGGAAAGGCAATACCACATCTATAGAGCCGCTGGCTGAAGCAATGTCGGCTTGGAAGGGAATTACCACCATAAGCTCTGAAGGGCTGGCAATATGTACGGCCATAGGATTAAACTCAAAGGAAACCAATTGCGGCTTTACCGGCTTGAGAGTTTTCCAAGCCTGAGCGTAGGCGTCGAGCAAGCGAGCCAAAGGCTTTTGCAAAATTGCTTTTTCCAAATCGGTAAATGTGTCGCGCAATTCGTCACGAGAGGGAGTACCTTTACCACCCATAAGTCTTTCGAATAATGCGAAAGCCAATCCGAAGTCTATATCTATAAAGCCTTGCACATCTTGTTCCAGCTTAAAGATCAGCATTGGCGTAGTTTCAGCTAAGGAGTTTATATAAGAAGTATAACTCCGCGTAACTATGGTCATAAGCTCCATACGGAAACGTGATTGGAGCATAGGAGCTAAGCTGGTAATAACGGTCTCAGAAAAAGACACAAAGGTATTTTCGATGAATTTAATCTGATCCGCTGTAAATTTCTCTGTTTTGCGGAAATCATAAGCCGAAGCTCCATCGCCTTTGCGCGACGAAGTCAGCCGCATGATTTCGTCATAACTACCAGAATCTTGGCGCAATCGGTTCCTCCCAAAGATGCAATGCAAACTTTGCCAAATCTTTCAAAAGTTGCACACTAATTGGAAAAATTAGACAAAAGCTGCTTTTTTTATGCCCTTAGAATCAGGCTGCCCTTCGTCTTCAAAAAGATAAAGACGAATTGCTGAATAATTATTCCTCGAAGTCCGGGGACACTTCGACATAGATTCCGCCAATTCCTTACAAAAAAAAGACGACAAGAAACTATCTCCAAAAAAGATAGCTTCTCATCGTCCTCTTCAAACACAAGCTATATCTCTTTTAAGAATAAACTTACAAAAAAGAGTGTCGCTTTTGCCTTATGCTAAACATACTAGCGGACTAAGCCGATAGCGGACTCCATCAAACCGTCCATAGCTTTGAAAGCGGCGAAGTTAGCTTCGTAATTCTGCTTAGCCATACCGATAGCGGCGGCTTGCTGAGCGTAGTCTACATTGGCGAGCTCTAAGCTACCAGCAGCGATGCGGCCCATAGCGCCCTGACCGGCCACGCCTACTACGGCTTCACCGGAATTTTCGGTCTTGCCAAAGCTGGTAGTGCCAGTTTTCTTCAAACCGCTGGCATTGGCGAAGGAGGCGATAGATACCTGAGCGATAGGCACGGATTCGGAAACGCTCTGACCGGTGGTAGGATCGGTGATGGTCTGCTCGCCGTAGAGCTTACCAGTTTCATCGAAGTGGTAACCGGTGTATTTGCCACCATACAACTTGGTGTTAGGATCCATGTGCAACTCGATGGGTTGAGGATCGCTGCAAATGTTGCCCTGAGCGTCTAACTGATAACCCATAACGTTCTTGCCTTCGCTGTTGGTCAACATACCGTTGTTGAAAGCAAAACGACCGTCACGAGTGTAGTGAGTCTGGTTACCATCATTGACCATGAAGAAGCCCTGACCGTCGATAGCGAGGTTGGTAGCGCACTCGGTCTGGAAGAGCTGACCTTGGCTGAAGATGATGCCGTTAGACTGAGTCTTGGCACCGCCGCCGCCCATGGTCTGGCCCATAATGTCGTTGAACTGTACGCTCTCAGCCTTGTAACCGGGGGTAAACTGGTTTTGCAAGTTCTGGAAATAAGAGTTCAGCATGGTCTGATTCTGCTGAATGGCATTGGCTGAATTGTTAAAATCAAACATGATCTATTTTTGCCTCCTTAAACCCGTTGGGCACGTTACTCTTTAAGCTTTGAGCCTGTTGAGAAAAGCCCTCTCCATCTCAACGTAAAGGTATCAAAGGCTTATTGTCACGCCTTAAACAGTTTGTTTCTAAAATGTAAACAATGAAGTCCCAAACAAGCCCAATGCTAATTCTAAGCGATGTGATCGACCATCTCGATGTCGATACTGCGCAAATTCATGCCTTTCTTTTCGATATGCTCACGCAATTCGGCACGACTCTCTTGGAGAACTTCGCGAGTATCTTCGGAGTCAGTAATAAACTGAGCGCTCAGCTCACCATCTTTGCCACGGTTGATCTTGATTTTGAGTTCGCCCAGATATTCGGGATTGAGACGGAGAGTGAGCTCGTCACGACTGGTGAAGTTGCGAATCTCCATGTGAGTCACGATCTGGTTGATAACTTGCTGACGCTTTTGAGTTTGGGTAAGCTTTTGGGTTTTGTGGGTTTCTTCGGCTTTATTGGCGCTGTTAAGAGCGACGCTGTCGTCTGCTTTTTCGGCTTTGTCGCCTTTGGCGGCGCCGGAAGCGGCTTGGCCAGCTTCGGTAGTAAGCTGCTTGCCCTCTTCTTTTTTGCTAGTCTTGCCTAAGAGCTCGTCAAACTTCTGTCCGGCTAAAGCGGTAGCTTCTTTGTTTGAAGCACCTGCCTGGGTGGGAGTTTCTTTGGCGGCTCCTGCATTCTCTTTGGGCTGAGCATTTTGCATTTTTAAGGCTTTGGAGGCTTCATCAAGCTTCATAGCTTGCTTCTCAGCCATGCTCAAAGTATCGGGATTGCGATACATCATATCATAGAGGAAAGCCTTGCTGCCCATTGATTGAGGGTTCTGAGTCATTTTGGCCTGATCGGCTTTAGCTTGAGCTTGAGCTTCGGCCTTTTCGGCTTTTTGACGCTCGGCAGCTTCTTTGCGGGTTTCTTTCTTAGCTATGACGTCGTTTTCGGTGTTGGCCTTATCGGAAGTAGCTGCTTCTAAACAGCTATTGAAGGCACTGGAATTTGTTTCTACTTTGTCGCTCTTGCTATCGCGGTTCTGCTGGACGGCAGAAGATCCCAACATGGATACAAAAAGTTGATTTTCCATAACGGCTCCTTTTTATGTTTGGAAAACTAGGGTTCGCAAGCAAACTCCTAGTGAAGTGTAGCCAATGGCTTGGAGCTCGCTTGCAATCGAGAAGAATAGGTAAAAAACTAAGCTTGAATTCCTTTGTTTTCCTGATAATAACCCAAAACTTTATCTACATAGTTCTGAGTCTCCTGATAAGGAGGAACTCCGCCGTACTGCTGCACAGAGCCGGGGCCTGCGTTATAGGCAGCGATTGTCTTGGTCATGTCGCCGTTAAACATTTCCATAAGCTGGCCAAGATACTTGGCTCCGCCCATGATATTGTCTTTGGGATCGTAGGCATTCTTTACGCCTAAATCGCTGGCTGTTTCAGGCATGAGCTGCATGAGGCCTTGGGCACCGCAAACTGAAGTGGCCTGGGGATTGAAAGCCGATTCTTGCTTAATAACGGCTTTAATGAGGGCGGGATCGACGTGGTACTTCTCGGAAGCCTCTTTGATAATGCTGTCAAATTGAGTGGGACTGCCTGAACCGGTTCCTACGGGTATGCTTGAAGAATTGATGGCGGCGGCAGAAGGATCGAAGCGCTGGCCACTGGTCATGCTATTGATCATGCTCTGGAAAGAAGCCGCATCTTGGGGAGAAGTAATATTTCCGGCGCCGGATTTGGAGCTCATTCTGGTATCGAGAGCGTTCTCCAAAGAAGTCATTTGCCGTTCAATTTGATCTATTCTGGCGAATATGGACATTTCATTAGCCTCCTTTGAGTGTGCTGCCTTTCATTCTGTTGATACTTTCTTCAGCTCGAAATGAGATGAAGATTCTTGTTACTTTTATCACTGTTTCTTCTGCTTAGTATAGTAGAAAAACAAGATTTTTTCCAAGCTTTTATTTACTGCGTGCTGACGCAATATGGCTCTTACAAGCCACTGACTTAAGTTGCGGAAGGATCGCGGGCGTACTTCAGAGTGGCCAACTCATCGAGCATCTTATTTTCTTCTTGCTCGATCTCTGCCAGCCATTTCTCTTGACTCTTCTCCTTGTTCTTTTCGTAACTTTGCCTCTCTTGAGCCGCCTTCATTAGAGCGTCGCGCTGTTGGGCAATGCGAATGCTAAGCTCTTTGATTCTAAGCTCTTGGTTGACTATCTGGCCTTTGACAAACTCGATATGCTGAGGAAAAAATCTTAGCTGATTTATATCCAGAGTGCCGTTGGCTTGTCTAACTTTTAATTCTTCACGAATGGAAACCAGCTTTTGCTCGAGTTGAGCCTTGATCTGGCGCTCATTTTCTTGCTGTTGAATAAGTTTAGCCAGTTTTTCTTTTTCGTCTTCTTCAGCTTGGATTTTTAATTCGAGAATTTGCTGCAAGCGGTAACGAAAGCGTTTTTGAGCCATAGTTTACTTCTGATCTCCGAACATTTCTAACAAGCGGCGACGAGTCTCTTCAAAAGGAGCAGGCTCGTAAATTCCCTGACTGAGGAATTTTTGCACTTCGTCAATCTTGTCGATAGCAAAGTCTACCTTGGGGTTTGAACCTTTTTGGTAAGCACCGATGTTAATCAAGTCTTCATTCTCTTGGTAGACGGCTAGTACGTTTCTGAGTACACCGGCAGCCTTTTGAATATCCTTGGGGTTGATTTCAGTAAAAAGACGGGATACAGATTGCAATACGTCTACAGCCGGATAGCGGTTTTTGTGAGCAATCTTACGGTTAAGGACGATGTGACCGTCCAAGATGCCTCGCACGGTGTCGGCGATAGGCTCGTTCATGTCGTCGCCTTCTACCAATACTGTGTAGATGCCGGTGATGGAGCCTTTGGGAGAAGTACCGGCACGTTCCATGAGCTTGGGCAACAAGGCAAAGCAAGAAGGAGTATAACCTTTGGTAGCCGGCGGCTCACCTACAGCCAAACCGACTTCGCGTTGAGCCATAGCAAAACGGGTAACTGAGTCCATCATGAGCATGACGTCGTTGCCTTGGTCACGGAAATATTCTGCTAAAGCTGTACCGGTATAAGCACCCTTAAGACGTACCAAAGCTGGCTGGTCGGAAGTCGCTACCACTACTACAGAGCGCTTCATACCTTCAGGGCCGAGGTCGCGTTCAATAAAGTCGCGTAACTCACGTCCACGTTCTCCGATAAGGGCCAGTACGTTCACTTGGGCGGCTGTATTACGGGCAATCATTGATAAAGTGGTTGATTTACCTACACCGGAACCGGCGAAAATACCGACACGCTGACCGGCGCCCAACGTTAAGGTAGAATCGAGTACGCGTACACCCATGGGCAAGGCTCGCTTAATACGCGGCCTGGTAATAGGGTTGGGCGGCTCGTTGTAAATGGAATACTCTGTTTCGTATTCCAGCGGCCCTAAACCGTCGATAGGGTTGCCCAAGCCATCGAGAACTCGTCCTAAAAGCTTGGGGCCGACTTTTACTGAAAGGGGCTTGCCGGTAGCGCGAACTTCGCAGCCTGGGCTAATGCCTCCTAAGTCGCCCAAAGGCATAAGCATAACTTTGCTGCCTTTAAATCCTACAACCTCGGCTCGAATTGGCTTGGAGCCTTCACGCTCGTAGATAAGGCATAACTCACCCATCTTGACTGCCGGGCCTTCCGATTCGATAGTTAAACCGATTACCTGGCTGACGCGACCATGCATACGAATGGGCTTGCAGCGACTTAAAGACAAATAGTAAGAAGGAAAAGCGATCTTAGGCAAAGGCTCTGCTTCAGGTAAAGGCTCTGCCAAGGCTTGCTCTTTGGTCGCTAAATCATCTGCATTGAGTGGTGGAGGAGCAGGAGCTGGTTCCGGTTGAGGCTGAGGAGGAGCAGGAGCTGGCGGAGGAGGCGCGGGAGCAGCTGGAGCTGGAGCCGCTTTGCCATCACCTTGTCTCGGTGCGGTAAAGTTTGTTTTAGGAACTGAAGCCGGGCGGGCAGCCATCGGTCTGGCAGCCGGTTTAGCTGGCATCTGCGCCATCGTCTATGTCCTCTCCTTTGCTGCTTCTGTCAAATGCGGTAGTTATGGCTGCCAGTTGGGTCTCCAGTCTGGCGTCGATATTGCCTAAGTTCGTCTCGATAATACAACCGCCGCGGGTTACTTTGGAATCGACCGAGAGATCGAAATCTTTTAAGCCTTCTACCATACGCATAAGAGATGAGCGGTCATTGTTTACGATGTGATAATCGTCCGGGTTGACGCGAATGCGCACTTCTTCACGATCTTTCATATCGGCTAAGGCTTCCTTTACAACACCCATAATGACATCGTTATTGGTGCTTACTTCCAAGCCAATAATTTTTTCGGCAATGCCAATAGACAGTTTGGCTAAAGCTGGCTCTGTATCTTCAATGAGTTTGCGTCTCTCATTTATGGCTTGTACGTAAAGATCTCTAGCTTTAAGCATGAGATCTACATACTCGCGGTGGGCGATGCGCTTGCCCTCTTCAATACCTTGTTGGGTGCCTTGCTGGAAAGCCATTTGTCTGGCATTTTCGGCGTCGGCAGCGGCTTGCTCATTGAACTGCTGTATTTGCTCGTTGGCTTGCTGAATCATTTGCTGAATTTGATTCTGGGCTTGCGCAATGAGTTCTTTAGCTTGTGCTTCAGCTTTGGCAATGATTTCTTTGTCAACTGGAGGAGGAGGGGGAGGTAAAGGAGCTCCGGGAGGAGGCGGATCGCCTGTGGGGACGCTCACTGAGTGAGTGGAAATTGGTGGAAGTTTGTGCTCTGTGTGTTCGGTTCTGCGATTACCAAAGACTTTGCCAAGATTGGAAGCCATAGGCGGGCGGCCGGTTTGAGGATGAAACTCCCCGTCACCGCTGGGAGCTTGAGGCATGGCCTCGGGAGCGGCACTGCGCCCTCGGAATATCTTGCCTCCGCCGTCGCCAGCTACTTTTGTCGCTCCGAAATTGGTCGGAACAAAATCACTTAAATCAGCACCTGTAGGCCGCTGCTTGAGAAGGGCAGAACGTTTGGGAGTGCCGTCGCCGCCGGACATGTTGTTGTTTCCTTTGTAAAGAGCCAGTGTGTTCACCTACTTTGCTATAAAATGTTTCCGTTTTTTTATCTGAACTTAATTTTGCCTAAAGTTACCAAACCGCGCAGAATGTTGCGAATGCGTTGCTGAGCTTGTTTGACTTCGTCCCAGGACACTTGGTGCAAACTTTCCACATCGTCGCGTAAAGCTCGGGCCACATCTGGAGACAAGAAACGGTAGACGCGTTTGGAGAGATTTTCGTCGGCGCCTTTTAAGGCAAAAACTAAATCTCGGAAATCTGTGAGACGCAGAACTTGCTCGAGCGAAGGATCGTCGACATTGTTAAGATCTTCAAAGTCACAGAGTTTAGTCTTTAAGTTGTTGACTAAAAGAGGACTCTTGGTAGCTAAGCCGCTGAGTACACGTTCTTCAGTGCCTCGATCCGCTTGGTTGAGTATCTCCAGAAGAGCTTCTTTGCCGTCTGCGTGAGAATAAGCACCATCTTCTAAAGCTTGGTGTAAACGCGATTCTAAAACTTTTTCCAACTCGGCCAAAATCTCTTGATTGACAGGGTGCAATTCTGCCAAACGCTTGGCTACTTCAGTTTGTACTTGTGGTTGCAAATCGCTCAATACTGCTGAGGCTTGGCTGGGCTGCAAATAGGAAAGGATTACAGCTATAGTTTGAGGATGCTCTTTGCGAATTAGTTGCAGTAATTGGCGAGGATCAACACGGCGCAAGAAATCCAAAGGGCGATTGCTTGAGGAGGTCGTCATAGCGGCTGTCTGCGTAAAACCGCCAATCTGAGGAGGAGCACCTCCTATGCCGGTTGGCCCGCCTAAAGGATGGCTACCTATGCCAAAGCTAGGGAAAGGCCGAGGAGCGTCGCCGCCTCCATCCTGATCTAAAAACTCTTGAATAACTTGAGCTCTGGTTTCAGGAGATATTTGGGGCAGCTTGGATATTTCAGTGGTGATAGCCTGGACTTCTTCGGGGCCCAAGTTTTTAAAAATTTCCGCTGAAGCCTCAGGCGGAAGAGACATCAATAATATGGCTGTCTTTTGTTTGGGGGGCAAGTTTACAGACATGATCGTACCTCCTCGGCTTGTGTTTTATAAAAATATCGTTTTCGGCTTCTACTGTATGTAACAGACTCTTTATGCCGATTGAGCATGTTCGACCATTTAATAATATTTCTTGCCTGAAGAATAGGCTAAGCTTTAGAACAACATTGCATATATATATATAAATGCGCCCCGGGGCTGTTTTGGCCCCGAGGCGCACTCTGCACTCTGCACCTTGGGGGTGCTTGTCGGCTAAACTATCTTTGTTGCTGTTGATCGCTGAGCCAAGTGTTTTTAATCATCTCGGCCAACTTGTTGGGACGCTCTTTAGCAAGTCGCTCCAACTGATCTGAAGTGTTTACTCTAGTCTCGCCCATTGCTTTAGATTTACCTGACTTCTCGTTAAGAAGATCGGCAATATCGGAGCTGGCTCCTCCGGTGGAAGCACCGAGGATGAGTTGAGACTGACTGGCCTTAACCTGGCGTTGACGGGAAACGTAAACGGCGACCAAAGCCATGAGCAAAACAGCGGGAATAAAAGCTATGGCAGCTAAAGTTGAGGTGCTTATACCGCTGGAAGGGGGAGCTACAGGAGTGTTGCCTGAAGCCATACCAGCAGCCATTTCACTGTAAACACCATCTAAAGTGGCAGTAGCGAAAGGAACACTTTTTACAGTAACGGAGTCACCGCGACTCTCGTTGATACCGATGGCGTCCTTTACCAAACCTGCGATAGCAGCTTCTTGATCGGGCTTCAAATTATCTACAGCTACAGATACTGTCAAGCGCTGAATGCGTGGAGACGTGTCGACATTTTTAGAGACGGTCTTGTTTACTTCGTATTTTTCAGACTCTTCGGTCTTTACGTAAGTACCTTTTTTCTTCTCGCTACTGCTGGTGTCCATCTGGACGGCGCCATCGTCGTCACTGCTGGAAGCAGAGCTGTTACCATCTTTGTTGTATTGCTCGACGCGCTTTTGACCGCCGACTTTAACTTTACCGCTATCATCGGGACCACCGACAACTTCACGCTGAACTTCATTCTGTGAGAAGTCGACTTCAGCCGTCACCTGAGCGGCAAATTTCTGGGCACCTAACACGGTGGCCAATTGCTGTTCTACTTTGTCTTTGAGGTGCTTCTCTAAGGCAAGCTTATACTCGAGCTGACTGCTAGGAGCCATACCAAAATTGTTACCGTTGATAGGAAGGTTGGCTGTGAGGTCTCTACCATTAGTATCGACTATTTTGACATTTTCTGCTTTTAAATCGGGGACAGAGTAGGCAACCAAGTTTACAATACCCGTGATCTGGTCGCGGCTGAGTTGAGCACCGGGCTTGAGTTTAAGCATAACGGCAGCTTTAGCGCTTTCCTGACCGTTATCGAACAAAGTGCGCTCGGGAAGTCCGAGTTTAACGTAGGCATCGGCAACGCCGTCCATCTGACGCATGGACTCAGTAAGTTCTCCTTCGAGAACTTGTTTGCGGATGTCGTCCTTCTCTTTCTCGGACATAGTGTTAATACCGCTGGAATCAGGTTTTGTAGCATTAGTCATTACAGCATGGCGAGGGAGACCATGAGAAGCTAATTGAGCCTGAGCTCTAACCTTATCTTTAGGTGAGACCAAAAGGTTATCGTTAGTTTGAGCTACCTGGTGGGGAATGTTCCACTCTTGCAATTTCATGGAGACGTCTTTGACGTCGTCTTCACTGAGTTTAGTCGCGTAGAGCTCCACAGGCTTATTGGCAGAGCTGTAGACATTGAGTCCGATAACTCCGACAATCGCCAGGACTATGACGCATATAATCGCAATCCTCACCTTCGGGTTCATGCCCGTCCACATAGCGCCGAGCTTGCCCAAAGGATTACCGTTATTGGCTCCACCCGGCGGTTTGCCCAGGGGACCTCTTCCTGTGGCTAACGGACCACTGCCTGTCCGCATGCCCGTCTGGATACCGGTGGCCATAGTTTGTTCTCCTTCCTCCAGGGAAATAATCTAATTCGGTTTCCCCCTCCATAATTGTTTTATAAATTATATCGGCGTTTCCTCCTTACAGAGGGAACGCCGATCCCGAATTATTCCCTACAGTCTAGTTGGATTATAACTGCATCTGGAACAAAGTGGTAGCTGAGGAGCAAAGCTTGGAAGCAATCTGAGTTGTGAGGTGGAGCATAACTTCAGATTTTGCTCCAGCAATAGACATCTCATGGAGATTGTTCAAGCTTCCATCAAGTAACTTGTCGGTGCACTCTTGAGCTGTAGTCATGGTGGAGTTGACGTTGGAAAGAGCGTCACCCAGCATGTTGGAGAAAGATTTGGCATCAGCTTCGGAAGGAGCGCTGATGGAGGGCAAACTGGTGGAAATGCCCTGAATAGAATTGGTAGAATTGACAGTGTTCATCTGGGGGGCCTGAGTGAGACCGCCAATTCCTTGAATAGAAGAAAACTGCATATTATAACCTCCTCAAAACGTCGAAAAGCTCTATTTTGAAATTACTTGCCAATTTCAAGGGCTTTGTTGGCCATAGATTTGGAAGCTTCCAAAATAGTGGCGTTGGCTTCGAAGGCGCGGCTGGCCATCATCATATTGGTCATTTCGGAAATGACGTTGATGTTAGGCATTGCCACGTAGCCTTTGTGTTCACCGCTGGTCTGAGCCTTAGGATTGGAAGGATCATAAACCCAACGGAAATCGGAATTGTCGGCCTGTACGCCGACAACTTCTACGCCATTAGCGGCCTGAGGAGCGTCGTCGTCGAAGGAACAAGCTTGGAACTCATTCTCAAAGTCGCCGATTTGCTTCTGGGTAACTACTGCTACCATGCGGCGGAAAGGAGTACCGTCGGCAGTTTCGGTGGTGTTGACGTTGGCTATGTTGGCCGCAGTAACGTCCATCATTTTGCGCTGGGCGGTCATACCGCTGGATGCTACATCAAAGGTGTTGAAAAAATTCATCGTATAATCCTCCTACCTTGGATTCGTGGGCTTTTTACTAGCGGCCGGAGTTGTCGATCACGTACTTTAAGGTGCCGTACACGCCGGAAATTTTGCTGGCTAAGGCATTGTACATAATCTGGTTTTTGGCGAGGTTGCTCATCTCTTGGTTGATGTCAAGAGGGCCGCCCACAGATTCTACTGTGGCCTTCAAGGTATCGGCGGTATAGCCGCCGCTGGAACCGAGGCGGAATTCCGGATCTACAGCTGTATTAGCTGTTAACTCGCCAGTTTCGTCTTCCTGTTCCATGGCCATAACTTCTTTGAGATGGCTCTCGAAAACTACTCGCTGGGAATCATATCCCTCTGTATTGACATTAGCTATGTTACTGGAGATGACCTGCTGACGTAAAGAGGCGGCGTCCAGTGCTCTCTCAAGCAAATTGGTGTCAACTAACTTTACTGGCTTCATCGGTATATTCTCCTCCCTGTTCCGGCAGTCCGCCAGAAGCGGATTAAGCGGAAAAATTAACTCTTTTTCTCCCTAGCATATTAAAGGGGGGCTGTTGCTGATAGTTTGTTTATATATTAACAAACTGTAAACAAGTGCTCCCGAAGTCTTTCGAAAGTCTTGAACTTCTCGAGATAGGGGGAAACTTCGCCGTTTTTCTATAATTTTGAATAGCTTTCCTTTTTGACAAATGAGCATGAAACGTCCCTTTACTTTTATGGGCTTTTGTGTGATAACAGGAAAGTTTTTTGAATATGGTGAAAAGTCGCTCGTCAGCATCTGTCGTTGCAGTATATAGTTTAGTTTTTTTAGCTTAGCAGAATTGTACAACGAATTAAATTTTTATTTCACTACGTGAGGTTTCGTTCTTTTGGATCCTTTGCATACCGGTATCTTAGCGTCATTTTGCAGCAATATTTTGGGCATGCAGAAAAAAATGCTCAAGCAAACTGGCGTTTCAAAAACCTCAGCCGCTGAAGGCATGGATAATGTTTCCCTTTCTTCCGAGGCTGCTCAGGCTCAGGAAGCGTTAGGGGCCGAATCGAGCGCTCCTCAGACTCCGCAAGAACGTTTCTTAGCCGATGCTGTGAGCCAACTCTCCAGATTAGATCCTCAGTCGGACGCTTTCTTTTATGAATCCGTTTCCACTTTAGTAGATTCGGCATTACGTGAAGCTTTTGGAGGACGGCTGGGAATGAGTCGTGGCTATCCCCAGATGAAAGACAAGATTGTACGGACGATCATGAAAGATGAGCGATATCAGGGGATTGTCGGAGATTTTATAGAATCTTGGGCCAATGTAGAAAATGCCAAAGCGGCACAAGGTGAAGAAGAAATTCAGGCGGATGCCGAGTTTTCTGAAGATGGAGAGTCAGACAGACGATACTTCACTGATTAAGCATTTCCTAATGCTTTAACATTCTACGAGATCAGTCTGGTATTGCATAAATCTTGCTGCCATTAGGAAACGCCTGAGGCTCTCCCAATAAATCGCCCAATATTTTATTGACTTTAAGTGCCGTCTCTTTTCGCATCATCTTTTCGTTGACGCATATCCAACCAAAACCGTCTTTTTTCAATTTGAGCAAGTCTTCGTTGAAAATGCTACCGTCGGGAATTGTTCCGTAGTGGGGGTCTTCGCATAAAATTAGGCTACTAGTGAGTAAATTATTCATAAGATAGCGTGGCCAACGGGTTGTCAAGGAAATAGCCATAGGTTTATTGTGGCAAGTTTGCCAATAGTAATATTCTCCGGGTTGCAATTCTCCGTCTTCTCGCGTTAAGGGTAATTGCAAAACTGCTTTGTGTTGCGGCTGCTTTTGCAAATAATAGCTTAATTGTGGTTGCATAGCCGAAGATGATGGCAAAGGAAAAGGAACCGGAGATATAAGGCTTATCTCCATATTGATAAGAAAAATTGCTGCCAAGACTACAAATTCTTTTCTAATAGGCAATTTTTTCAATATGTACTGTATTCCCAAAGCTGCCAATATAGCGACACTGAGCTGGACTATGATGGAAAAACGATCGGTGATGACCGCCATTTTAAATCCTGGTATTAGGTTATAAGCTATCCAATAAAATATGTTTATCGGTTTGGCAAAAGAATCAGAACCGTAATATACAAAATAGGGGCCTGAGGATATTAACAAAGCTGATATTCCCAACACTGCCCAAAAAAAAATCGATTTTTTTGCTCTATATAGACTAATAACAGCCAAAATAAGAGCAATCCAACCTATATATGTGGTTTTGCAACGTAAATCCACATCATTGGAGACTGAAATTTGCTTTTTACCAGGTAAAAAATACCCAGCCAAGCTGGCATTATTGTGAAAATTGCCTTCTTTATGGAAAAATTGTAAGTTTTGGGCTTGCTGTCTGTTGGTAATATCAATTTGCGCCAAAAGTGAAGTCTGACCATTAAGGCTATCAGCAAAGAGAAGAGCTGCCGGAGAAGCCCAAACTAAAGATAGAAGGCAAGCTAAAGAGGCACAGAACCAATTGGGACTATGATTTGTAGCCTTGTGAGTTGGCTGACAGGCCGGAACTAAGCCTGTAAACATAATCCAAACGAATAAAATTGCTGTGCTAAGTAAGCAAGCTTCAGCGTAATACCAAGAACCTAGAGCACTAAAAGCTAAGGCTAGAGAGGTGGCCAAAATCAATTTAATGTTGGTGCTTTTTGAATTTAAGCATAGAAGCAAACCTGCCAAACTTATAGGCAGCCACTCTAAGTTGGTTGTTTCGCAAATAGCGCTGGTAAGACCGCTGGTTAATATAAAAGGGCACAGACCGTAAATTGTGCCGGCTAGGGCCGCACTCCAATTCTCTCGGGTAATGAGGCGAGCCAAAAACCAAGCTCCGCAACAAGAGGCATACAATTTAAGAGTTTGCGTTAAGTTAAAAGCAGCGGCTAAACTGAAAAAACGATTAAATATTGCTGTAATCAAGGCATTGAGCTGATCAATAACATAAAGTTTGCCGCCGCGAGGAAAACTCTGTAAATCTGTTTGCTGTGGCCAACGTCCTTGAGCTAGTTCGCTACCTGTCCACCAGGCTCCCCAAACATGTTTCCATAAATCTGATTGCGGATGGCCTACAAAGCGTTCGCTAAAGCATTTTGTCCAACCGATCTGCGGATCTCCTGTATTTAAATTAAGCAGAGAACTACCTAGCCAAGCGCTTATTAAGAATAAAAATAAAAAAGAAACGATTGCCCATTCCCGCCAGGATGGATAAGTATGAAAGGTGTCTTGGACATTGGAACGTAGAAAGGGCTGCAAAGTGGGCCTCGACAGAGTAAATTTGACGGCAAGTATAGCACAGTGAAGTAGCATTTGTCCCCAAATTACCGATATTTGGCAGGAATAAGCCTAGCAAAAACAACAAGACATAGTCGGCAGTTTGCGGCTCAGTGCAAAAAAAAAGTTCACTGCTTGTTTATACACTATCATGGGACAATTCAGATATTGGCGGCAGGAAGCCGATTGGCGATCGTGCCACCCGAAAGGGCAACCTATCGGTCAAGAAAACTTCGGATCGGCGGCATTTTGGAGCATTATTATATCGGTAACTTTTATTCTCACGTTCATTTTGTTACGTCAGAATATAAACTCCATATATGATTTGCCTGGTGGCTCCTGGTCTGAACCGGTCTATTGGCAAGAACACGTAAACAGCCTTTACCTAAAAGCCGTCGCTTCATCAAGTTGGCAAAGGGCAGTTATTTTTGCGTTTAGTGGAGAGCGTTTAGGTAACCCTATTCCGGGAGAATTTCCACAGTTGGCAGCATTCGAAGATGTCGGTTTTGACAATAGCACCGCACTTCTCAGAAGCAGTAACCCATGGCTCGATAATTTTTTTCTGGCCCCTTGCACGTTGCTGCTGGGCAGGCGTTTGTCTAACATACTGCTTATTTGTGGCAGTTTACTCAGCAATGCTGCGGCAATGGCTTTTTTACTGAAAGTATTGGGCAAAAGCAATTTAAGTGCCGCTTTGGGAGCTTGGCTTTTTATTCTGAATCCTTTGAATTTGTTGGCATTGTCTGCGTTAAATTGGTCTGTAGCTTATTCAGCTTGGGCCGTTCTGGGATTGGCTTTTATTATAAAAATATCTCATGGTGAAGAAGTCAGCTTACCGACGTTTGGGATTATTGTATTATTAGCATCTGCTTTCTGTGGGTGGATGGCATTTATTTTGCTTTTAGGAATTGGCCTTGCCGCCAAACTGTCTAGAGCTTGGGTGCGTGTAATTTCGATAAAAAGTTTTTTAGGCCTTGCGTTGGCAATTTATGTGGCTTCCGCTTCTCTGAGTCTGGACTTGAGATGGCTCTCTGGCACTTATTTTATACAAATATCCACTCTAGGAACTATAGCTCTTCTCGTAATTATAAGGTCTCTGGTCAATGATATTTTCTCAAAACGCGAGTGGCTGCGGTGCGTAAATTGTTTAATTCTGATCTTGCTTCTGTCTTTGCTGGGAAAGTATGGAATTTTGGCTGGAGGAATAATTTTAGCTTTATGGTGGTCTTGGGGACTGAGTTCCTTGCCGGAGCGTTGTTGCTTTAGATATAAATACGGGGCGTCGTTTATCGCCTTCATCTTTATAGTGTTAAGCATATTCGGAGCTGAGAAAAGTAATTTATCGCCTGTGCCGGGGTTTAATTCCCATATTGCTCCGTCTTATTTTTTGCTTTCATATATGACACAAGGTAGAGCTTCTCTTCTGGAATTGCCTTTTGCCAACCAGCCACTTTACCTATTTGCTCAAACAGAGCATGGTTTAAAGCTTGCAGTTGAAAAGCAATTGAGACCGCATGGCGGTGATATAAGTGTTAAACTTTTGCATGGAATGTTAGCTAAATTGGGGCGAGGCTCTATACAACAGAGCTGTGAATATAAGCAATTACTTGAAAACAAAGCTCTACGTAGGGAAGCTTGGCGGCAACTTGGGAAAAAAGGAGTTAGCCACTTGGTCTTGCATGAGCGTGGTTGCAATTGGGCAGAATTGCAAAGGGGAAGTGTGAGTGGGGCAACTTATGCCCAGGACTATTTAGCATTGCGAGCATTGTGCGGCGCTCCAATATTAGAAGATTATGAGCCTGTGTCTAGAGGACGTTGGGGATGGCCTCCACAAGATACGCGTCCAATAGCCTGGTATAGAATAGCTATTTTCGAGATTCCACAAGAAGAAACAAACAGCAGAAAGAGCGCATATCATGAAGGCAAAGCCTCAAGCTAAAGATTGCCATATAACCAAAAACTGTCTCGACACAATATCGACTGTGACAGGATTGATGCGTAGTACCTTCGTTTGGCAATTTGTGGCCTGTCTGCTGGCCGTTTCCTTAGTTGCTGTATCTTTCGTATTATGGATTTTTGTTAGTCGCAGCCATTCATCTTTGGCAATAATTTCTGCTCTGCCGGACAATAAGAACATGTCGTTTGAGAAAAATAAACAAGCTTGCCATCTCACTTTATTGGAACTATTGGAGGGAATGTATTCTCTCGGTGGCGATCCCAAGTTGCTTTTTGAATCTGAGCAAGCGGTAAAAATTACTGCCGTGCTTCCTCTGGCTCGTCAATTTGTTGAGGAAGGGCTAGCTGACAAAAAGGAACAGCCGGAGATTGGCAAGTCTGTAGCTGGAGAAAATATGGCTGAGTATTTGAAAAACTACCTCTGGTCGCTTTTGCGTCCGTGCCAGCGCTACGAAATTTACAATTTATATAATAAGAAACGTCTAACAGCTTCAGCGAGAGAAACTTTGTGCTTTTTGCCGGAGTTCTATACTATGCTTTGTCAAGATGGGGGGCTCAGGGATGATTTTAGCGACTACGGATTGTCTCCTATGCGGGAAAGATTCGGGCGCTTGCGTATGTTACATTGGTTGGTGGGTGTAATACTTCTGGAAACAGATCCGGAATATGCCATAAATGAAAAACAAGCTATATTGTTAAAGGCTATGGAACAGCCTTTAAAAGCTACTTTAGCTGTAGATTTTGGTAAAGTTCGTTCAGCTTATTTTCCTGTATTGGAGTCACAGGTAAGATCTGTACTCACAGAAAAGCAACAGCAGCGTTTGTTGGAACTTTTATGGCAATATTCGGTAATGTCGTTAAAATTAGATAGCTATGGAGTTCTGCGCAGTTTCCACGCTATGTTGGCTTGCAAAACAAGCTTGGCAGGATTCGATTTAAATATCGGAGACTTGTTGCGTACTCCCGGTGAAGAGGATAGAGAACTATCAGTAGCTACTGCTTTGCCGAATACGGCGTCTGCCGATTATACAAAAGGAGATAGCCGGGAAGGTGGAGCCGTTTCGGATATTCAATTGCGCCAAGCGATTTGCGGCATTATTTATATTTTAGAGGCTAATCCAAAACTCAGACTTAGTGAAGACAAAATTCGTCGCTTATCTGGACTTCAAGGTGAAATAAATGCTTGCTTGGATAGCGTAAGGCGTCGAGTTGTTTACGAAAAATATCCTCAGGTGCAGGCAGAAGTTATCAATTTACTGAATCAGGAGCAAATTCAAGCCATAGCTGTCGACTTGGTCGATCCTGAACAAAGCCTTACCGAGCAATACGGAGAAGAGGTAGCTATGCGAGAATTGGATAATTTCTTGCGTCGGCGAGCAAATGCCATTAAGCATGAATCCGAACAGAAGAGATAATATTAATGGGAAACGATGACGACAAACAAGCTTCGAAGGAGACTGAGCAAAATGCTAATTGCGCCGGTGAATTGAGCGCCACGGAGGCAAGTACAGAAGAAGCCTGGCGTTCCGGTACTTTTTGGACGCCTGCTAATATCGGAGGCTTAGCTTTTGTCGTTTTGCTGATTGCTTTCAATTTGATAATTTACAGTGGTGCTTTAGATAATTTAGGCAAAGGGGAGAGCTCTTCTGGCCCCGGATTACAGCAAAGCAACCATCCGAGTGTCCCTGAGCCTATGGCGGTTATTCCTGAGCCTCCTCCTCCAGGTCAAGTTCAATCAAGCTCTATGGATTTTCATGATGCTCAACCTCAAGCTCAGGAGCCGTTCTCTTATCGTGAAGAAGGGCAAGGCATACCGGAGCGCAGACCAAATCCGCCGCCTCCTCCTAAAATAAAAGCACCGGTTGCTGCTGCTCCCAAACAAGTATATGGTACTCAGCTGGTTTCGGGATTTATCTATTTCAGCCGCTGTCAGGATCAAAAGTTACGTTTGACTGAAGAACAACTTGCAAAAGGGCAAAAAATTCTCAGTGAATTAGTACAGAGCTTTCCCAAAATAAATAGCTTACTTACCGAGTGTGTATCATGCTTCACTCCCGAACAAATTGAGTGGGCTAGAGCACATCGCGGTGAACCGAATTTGGCCGGTTATAAAGTTAAAGATAAAGCTGGTTATCAACCGGTAGTCTCCTGTGCCTTGGAAATTTTGCAAAAAAAAGCTAAAGCTCAAGAAAAATTTAAGCCTTATGTTCATAAAGCTATAGATTTTCAAGTTCAAGATGTAGCTAATATGGTTGTTAAACTTGAGTCTGTGTCTGATTTGGCCGTTACTCCAAATCAAGCTGCAGCTATTTTACCTATTTTGAGCGAATTGGCCAATTTTGATAAAAAGCGTGAGAATAAACTCCGCCAGGACTTAGGCAATGTACTTAATCGATCCCAAATGGAATGGTTGGGAGAAAATATGGATACTGTGCGTTTAGATTATCATAATATTCTGATCCTTTATGCTTTGGAAGTTATGAATTCGGGACAAACAGCCGATAGTAAAAAGAGAGGATAGTAGTTTTTTATGTATAGCAATTCAGAAGAAAGATTCAATTCGGAAGAACAGTTGATTCCTGCGTCTGTTCCTGAGCTTGAACCCGGCAGCGAAGAAATCGCCATTACTAAGGTTGTACA
Source organism: uncultured bacterium (assembly GCA_934636825.1). GTDB lineage: Bacteria > Vulcanimicrobiota > Xenobia > Xenobiales > Xenobiaceae > Bruticola. The sequence continues at coordinate 80,133 of CAKUBG010000003.1, forward strand.
TGACAAGTTAAAAGAACAAAATTGTCTTTTACCTGGTGAACGTGAAAGTGTAGCTTATCGCTTAGCTGAAATTATGGTCAGCGCTAAAAATTTGTATGTAGAAGTTTTGCCTCGTTTAGTTAATTGTGATTTGACTCACCATGTTGATGAAGAGGAAGAAACTGAAGAAACGCACGTACATCATCATGATTGCTCCTGTGAGTGCAGCCATGATTGCGATGAAGATGAAGAAGACAGTAAGCCTTCTATAGAAGAAACTCCTATTTTTAATGAGTTGGCTGGAGCACGTATGGCTTTTATCCATTTGCGTGATTTAATTGCCGATTTTGATGATGCTTTTATGGTAGCCATGGCTTCTCAACGTGAAGCTGATGGTAACAAAGACAAGTTGGAAGAAACCGATTTTGAGTACGAAGAATAAGCTAAAATCTGATTCCGATCAAAACGGTAGCTTAATTCAAGAGTGGAGCTCTTGGAATGGCACTTGCGCCGAAGATGACGAGTTCTTTTACGTGGATCCTGCTGAGGAAGAGCGAGCTTTGCAAGCAGTTGAATCTTATCATACTGCAAACGGGTCTGCTTCTCTCCCAGATCCATGTGAAAGTATGTCCGAAGATGAATTAGAGCAAAAAGCTCAGCAAATTTTGTCGCAAGTTTTCGGCTACCACTCTTTTCGCGGCCCGCAGCGAGATATTATTTTGCACTTAGCTCGTGGCGGCAGTGCGGTAGTGCTTATGCCCACCGGTGGCGGCAAGTCTTTATGCTATCAAATTCCGGCTTTGATGCGTTCCGGTGTAGCCTTGGTGGTTTCACCTCTTATTGCTCTTATGCAAGATCAGGTTGATGCTTTAGTAGGCAACGGTGTGCGGGCCGCTTTTTTAAATTCTGCTCTTACGGCTCAGGAAGCTCGCCGTATTTGCGCCAAAATTTACTCCGGACAGTTGGACTTGCTTTATGTTTCGCCAGAGCGAGCCATTATGGATGGATTTTTAGAGATGCTTGGTTCGTCTCGCTTGGCGCTTATTGCCATAGATGAAGCTCATTGTGTGTCGCAATGGGGACATGATTTTCGTCCGGAATATGTTAAACTGGCTAAATTGCGCGAACACTTTCCTGGAGTTCCTTGGATAGCTCTTACTGCTACTGCCGACGAGGCTACTCGCGGTGATATAATCAACCATTTGGGTTTGCAAGAAGCCAAACGTTTTATTACCAGCTTCGATCGTCCTAATATTTTCTACAGCATTTGCGCTCAAGCTTCGGGAATGGCCGAAACTAGGCGCCGTTTTTTGGCCTTTTTACAAAACAAACACCGAGGAGATTCCGGTATAATTTATTGCTTGACGCGTAAAGATGTTGAAAAAACGGCGCAATGGCTATGTGATTTGGGCTATGACGCTTTGCCATATCATGCTGGTATGAGCAATGAAGAGAGGGCGGCCAATCAGACGCGCTTTGTTCAAGAAGAAGCCATTATTATGGTGGCTACGGTAGCTTTCGGTATGGGTATAGATAAACCCAATGTGCGTTTTGTAGCTCATTTCTGTCTTCCTAGTAGTGTTGAAGCTTACTATCAGGAAACAGGTCGAGCTGGCAGAGACGGATTGCCTTCTTCGGCTTGGCTCTCCTACAATATGTCAGATATTGTCATGCGTCAGAGCTTTATCGAAAATTCGTCAGCTGATGATTTGCATAAAAATATTGAAAAACGCAAATTGCGGGCACTTTTAGGCTTTTGTGAAACGGTCTCTTGTCGGCGTCGTGCTCTTTTGGAATATTTCGGCGAAGAAACGAAAGATAATTGTGGATATTGTGATAATTGCACCAATCCTCCTCATTCAGTAGACGGATTAGTTTATGCTCAAAAGGCTCTTTCTTGCGTTTACAGAACCGGCCAGCTTTATGGAGTAGCCTATTTGATCGACGTATTGCGAGGCGCCAAAACTGAACGCTTGCTATCTCAAGGACATGACAAATTGAGTACCTATTCCATAGGCAAAGAATTGAGCGTGAAGCAATGGACTTCGGTTTTTCGTCAACTTATGGCTGCTGGGTATTTGAAGGTTGATCTAGCCGGTTACGGCAGCATAAAACTGACTAAACGCAGTCGCGATGTCTTGGAAGGCAAAATTAAGTTGCCTTTGCGTATAGATGAAGAGATCAAAGCTTCTAGCCTTAAGAAGGAAGCTAAGCTGGCCAAACGTCCTGTATTAAACACTCTGACTGATCGTTCTGATAGTCATCAGGAGGCACGTTCGGTAAGTGAACTTTTCGAAGTTTTGCGTCGCAAACGTATGGAATTGGCGCGCAGAGAAGGTATCGCTCCTTATTTAGTCTTGCATGATGCTTCTTTATTGGCTATGGCTCAACAGAGACCGCGTACTTTGGAAGAATTGTCGAAAATTTCCGGTTTTGGTGTAGTAAAATTACAAAAATATGGCCCTTCAATGCTCTCTGTAATTGCCGAATTTTTAGCCGAAGAACGCTCAGTGTCTTGACGTTTATTTTTTTTTACAAATTAAGCCAAAATTGGGCTGTATCGTGTTAGTTTGCGCTATTTTTGTGAAGGTTTGCTGCTGCAACTTTACGAACTTTGGTAACTGTTTATGGAGTCCGACTGTTTATTCTTTTTTTGACCGGTCGGCGCAGAAAATGCACTCTTAAACTTGGTGATAGTAAATAAAAACGGTCACAAAATGTGTTTAAGCTTTGCTACAGCGCCAATTTTGGGAGTGAATTTGCTGCTTTTTACTAAAAAAGGTAGGTCAATTCGCAAAATGAGCTCAGAAAACCTCAGAGCAGATCGTCCGGTATATAAAGGAAAAGGCCAAGGTAAACCGACTATTTTGTTTTCGTCGGTATTTGGCCCTTATGCCCAAAACGATTCTTTTGGCAGCCGTGCCATCAATCCTATGGAACTCTACCATAACCAAGTTACGCGAGTGCAAGGGCCTTTCTCCTTGCGCATGTTTCATCGCTCTTGGGGATTGATGTTTATTCAACAAAATATTCACGCTCCGTCTACTGTGCTTGATTTCCCTACTCAAGAAAAATTCATTCATGAATTGCAAGTTGGCGATTATGATATTGTTGGCATCAGTGGTATTGTTGCCAATGTGCATAAAGTGCATCGCATGTGTCAATTGGTGCGTCGTTACTCTCCGCGCAGTGTTATTGTAGTGGGTGGCCATGTAGCTTCTATACCCGGCTTGGAAAATATGATCGATGCCGATTATATCTCCAAAGGAGAGGGAGTAAGCTGGTTCCGCCATTTCTTGGGTGAAGACGAGACAGCTAAAATTGTTCACCCTGATATTGTTTCTGGGTTTGGAACTCGACTTTTTGGCTTTGATGTAAAAAATAGCAGTCAAGACACTGCAGCGACGGTTATTACTTCAGTTGGCTGCCCTATGGGCTGTAACTTTTGTGCTACTTCGGCACTGTTTGGTGGCAAAGGCCATTCAGTTACTTTCTTCGATAGCGGAGAAGAACTTTACAATTTAATGTGCGGTTTTGAGCGTCGTTTGGGTACAAGTTCTTTCTTTATTATGGATGAGAACTTTTTACTTAATCGTCCTCGAGCTATGGAATTGCTGGATTTAATGGAACGCGATGGCAAAGCATGGTCACTTTATTGTTTCTCTTCTGCCAACGCTTTGCGCCAGTACTCGATGGATGAATTGTTGCGCTTAGGGCTTTCTTGGCTTTGGATGGGGCTTGAAGGCGAAGATAGCCAGTATGCAAAATTAAAGGGCTGCGATTCTGTGGAATTTGTGGGACGGCTCCAAGAGTTGGGAATAAAAATTCTTGGCTCCAGTATTATCGGTTTGGAAAATCATACTCCAGAAAATATCGATCAAGTGATTGCCCGAGCCATTAAACATAATACCGATTTCCATCAGTTTATGCTTTATACTCCGTTGCCTGGTACGCCGCTTTTCCAGGAACAAGTTGCCAAAGGTGCTATGCTTGAGGGGGTAGACTTAGCTGATATTCACGGTCAATATCGTTTTAATTTCAAGCATCCCCACATTACTCCCGAGCAAAGTGAAGAATTTTTACTCAGAGCTTTCCAAGCTGATTATGATGTAAACGGGCCCAGTGTCTTTAGAGTAATAAACACTGTCTGGAAAGGTTGGAAAAACTTCCATAAGTACGATAATAAGAGGGTGTTGCGTCGTTTAGAACAAGACTCTGCTACTATACGTCATTACGCTTACGGCGCTTTGTGGGCTATGGAGCAATATCTCAAAGAATCAAACCGCAGTGTCCAAGAGCGAATCCATACTTTGCGCGAGCAATTTGCACACGATTTTGGCTCTTTAACCAAAGTAATTGGCATGATTAGTGGACCGGTTATTTTAGCTTCTATACGCCGTGAGGCTATGCGTTTGAAAAACGGTTTTACTGTAGAGCCGAGTACTTTTGTAGAAAGGCGCAATTGGGGCGGTATCTAGTTTCAATAATAGTCATCAAGATACTGCACACGTGAAAATGAAAGGCCCGGGAATTTTAATTTCCCGGGCTTTTCGGCTATAAAGGCGAGTTTATCGTCGCCAAGCTCTTATCCATTTCTCAGTAGTTAAGGCTGAGCAATTTTGGCGGACGTGCCTTAGGGCTGAGTGGTTTCGATAGTTAAGGGCAAGAAAGTGGGTAAACCGAGTTGATTGTATGCTTTCTCCTCTAATTTTACAGTCCAACTGTCAGTCAAGCTTTCCTCGATTTTAATTGTGTATTGGTTGTCAATAATTTTGACTACACTGACAGCTCCACCTTGAGTGGGGCTGGTAGCTTTAGCTTCCGGATATTCGGAGACAATAGTCTTGGGTAAAACAAAGTTGTTACAATACATGAAGGCGTTGCCGGCATCTGGGTTATAGATAAAGTGACCAAATACTTCAACAGGGTAGCCTTCTTCAGGAATGTCGGCAGGTTCAAGGCTAGTAGTCATACTACTATCTTTGCCCGCAGTGCCAGGTTCGCCAAAGAATACCTCAGTTGTGGCAGGGTAAACATACAAAGTATGAGCATCGGTAAGTGACTTGCTGAGTTTGCCATTATCGTTGTAAGAAGCTGTAACTTTTGCAATATACTTAGATTCGGGAACGCTATTAACACTAACCACATTGTCAACAACGGAAAGTAATTTGCCACTTTGCTCAATTGCAAAATCAGTGTTGCTAGTTACGTCGATGCTTTCAGGAACGGGTCCTCTACCAGGTGTATCTGTATAAATTGCGGTAGCGGTAAAGGCTTGATCTTGTACGGCTACAACTTCGGTAACTTGCTCGTCACCCTTGGTAGCACTGTATAAAGTTAAAACCTTCTGTCCTAAGTTGGCATTTTTAGCGTCAGAAGTAGACGTCAGCACTTTGCTGTAAGGCTCTACCGTATCGGCGCCATAAATAGTAACTTCTTGGCCATCGATCTGGGCAGGAGCAATTGCAATAGATTCGAGGGTTTGAGCGGTTACGTAAATAGGTTGTTGCAATAAGGCGGTGAGGTTGCCAGCAGCAACGGGAACAACAGCTTTGACAGCTTGGGCAGGAACCACACCTTTGTGAGTGCCGGTAAAGCTTACGCCTGTGTAGGTCTGGCCTTTGTCACTCTTGCTTAAAACATCTGTATATTCATCTAGGCCTGTAACATCGGCGAAAGAAATAAGGTTGATTACTTTGCCGCTGCCGTCATTTGTGTTGACGGGCAAGCTCAAAGTAGTGGTTTCTTCCGGACTTAAAACGTAGCGATTAGCTTGGAGGCTAACTTCCTTAGGAATATCAAAACCGGAAACTTGAGGATTAGCAACTACAGCTTCTGCGTCGTCGTAATCCCAAGCAATGTCGTTGATACCTACAGCCACAATGGAGCCGAAAGAGTCGTAATAGGCGGCTGTGGCGGCCTTAGCTGTGCTGGGCACACTGGGAACTGATACATCGTGATTTGTATTTATATCAGAATGTTTCAAATCATAGGTGTCGGTTGTCTTTACGATATTGCCTCTGGAGTCGGTAAAGCTATAACTGACTTTGGTAATATCTCTGGATATAAAGGTGCGCCCGGAAACGGAGGCAGCTAAAGAATATTGGAAAATAACATTGTTGTTGCCGCCTAAGGTGGCGAGAGTTGTAGAGCCGTTGTGAGTACCGCAGCCGGCTACCGTAAGGGCTAATCCCAGACCGGCGGCAGCTGTGAAAGCAATGAAACCGAATGTGTTCTTCTTCGCCATAATAAAGTTGAAAGGATCCTTTCGCAATGATACTAAACGGCTACTGAAAACTGACAGCCGCGCTTCGGAGCCTCACCGTTCTCATTCGTTGCAACCCGGCAAAGCGTTCCAAAGCTAAAAAAACATAATAACAGGCTGGTAAGTTCCACACCGCAGCCTAGGTACCTTTTTATGCTATTTCACACTTCTTATTCTTCGATAGTTAGACTAGTGGTGCTGATGAATTTTACATCCATCGTGGTCATGCAAATGATAGCGTTCGTCAAGTTCTTGGGAACTGATCTTGTGCTCACCGCGTTGTTCCGGATGAGCTTTGTATTTTTGACAACGTTCCAGAAGGCTTTTTGCTTCTGAGCTATCCGGATCTATTTTGAGGGCAATTTCCAATTCGGTAATAGCTTCATCATATTTTTCTTGTAAATAATATTCCAAAGCCAAATGGTAGCGTAACTTAATGCTGTCTTTAATTGCTTTAAGACCTTCGCGATATACTTCTATCTCTTTATCATGGTTTCCGCTGAAATGATGGATGCTGGCTATTTCCAAGAAACTGTTTTCTAATGGATAGATCTTTATGGCAGTTTGGAAACATTCTAAAGCTGCTTTGTCGTCATTGTTATGAATATGCTCGTGTCCCATGTTGTGAAAGGCTACGGCTGTTTCAAAATCGTTATGCTCTTTTATGGCAGGAGGGAGCAAAATCGCGCTTATAACAAGAAGAACTACAACTAACGCTATTTCAATAATTTGCAGCTTCTTCTTTTTGGGATCTGTGTAATGTGTTAAAAAGGACAATTAGTTAAACCTCCATTTTTGTTAGGAAATTCTTTACGGTTGAGGTTATTATACCTTTTTCCTTAGCTATATGCATAATGGTGTGTGGATATGCATCTTTTACCTTAACAAAGTTCAAAATTGTGTGTAAATCATTTCTGAGATGTACCCTATTTATTGGATAAACCAGCTAAATAGGGTACCTCTCATGGTCGCTTTTTTGTATAGTCACGTTGCTGTGGCAATCTCGTTTATCACCACTGGTATTATTGCTTTATGCTTGTTCTATGTAGTGTGCTGTCGAGTTGAACACAATATCGAAGGAGCAGATAATCATACAACAGTAGCCGAAAGTTAAGTTTCTGCTTCAGATATTGCCTGGCTACAGGTGGTTCCTGAAGCAGATTTGAGTAGTCAGTGGGCCATATAAAATGCGATAACGTCAGTTATGACCAGTCCTAAAAGTGTAGCTGTGCGGCAGTATAAAGCAGCCGATATGTTGTATTTAAATAGACAAAGCCAACCCATGGTAAAGGATGCACAAATACAGAAAGCCAATAAGCGACGTTTTAAATCAACTTCCGATAAACTTAGGGCTAAAAGAGCTGTACAAAAAGGAATTGCAATAATTAAGTCAATTAAATAGTGACAGCCGACACTAAAAGTAGATAAGGTAGTTAAAATGACTAAACTAAGGGCTACACGTTTATATATAGGCGAAGCTTTGTAGAGTGAATAGTAAACGGCCAATATCCAAGAGAGGTGCAAGCTGGGCATGCCGTTGCGAACTAAAAAGGCAGGAGCCTCGATAGGCACTGGGTTGAGATTGGATTCAGGCCAGGGACCGTTAGGAAATAGATTAGAGCCGCAATATACGTCTACACCGACGACAGGGAAAAATAAATATAAGCAACTGCCGCATATGGCAATCAAAATAAATAAAACTGCCGGTATAAAGTATTTAGCGTGATTATAATTGTGCTCGTTATTGTATTTGTATACGATAACTTGGGCTAGTATCATATATAGTGAGAGATAAAAATAGATAATATACATGAGGAGACGCCAAATTAAACTGCTGCGTAAAAACTTGCTTATTACAAAGCTGATTTGACCACCCCACAGAGAGTCGAGAGCGTAGCAATAGGGATCGTAAACGTGTAAGTCCGAGCCTCTTACCGAAGCTCCTAAACTGAGGAGTATTGACATGCTGACCGGTAAGCTCAATACTTCCAGACATCTATTAAAAGAGTCTGAATTACAATCTTTTAAACTGGTATAGATTCTCCATAAGATAGCTAAGACCGCTCCAGTAAGCAAACCTGGGCCTATATGTAAAAGTTGACCAACTGGGCCGATAATAGTTAAGCGATATTTTATCAAAATAGCTTCAATAGCTATTCCGATAAGGAGAGAAACTATAAATTCGCGCCTATGGAAAGGCAGCAACATCCAATAGGCAAAGACACTATCTAAACAAGCTATGCCGAAAAGCGGATTATCATAAGTTTTATGCCATAAACTTTCGTAAAAAACTGCATTTATACCGATTTAGTTTATTGTCATCTTGCTGTTATGCCTTGGTAGATAATGTTTGTAAAGTTTGAGGAGCAGCTATAGTTTGTAATACTTCAGCTTGGTCGGTCGCTATTTTGTCCATTTCGCTTTGCTTGTTTGCACATTGTATGGGCTAAATAGAGCGACACTACATCAGTAAGAACCAACATTGCTAAGGTTAAAATCGGCCTATGTAAAGTTGTAGTAATTGCATATTTAAAAAGACAGAGCCAGCCCAGAGTGGTAACTGAACCAAAGATAGTCGATATAATGCGCCACTTACGCGGAGCTTCAACCATAGTTAAGGCCAAAGCTATTAAAGTAAATGGTATGGCTATAATTAAATCTATTAAATAATGACAACCTTCGCTAAAAGCCGAAAGGGCGGTCAAAATTATTAAGATTAGGGTAACGTATCTGTAATACGGCCTACTTTTGTAGAATCGGTATAAGGAGTAATATACTGCCAAGATCCAAGCCATATGCAAACTTGGCATTCCATTGTGTGGTAAAAAAGAAGGGGCCTCAATGGGCACAGGATTCATGTTGGCAGCAGGCCAAGGGCCGTTGGGAAAGGAATTTAAGCCGCAATAAACTTCTACGCCTACGACTGGGAAAAATCTATACAAAAATGTACCGGCTATGCCGATAAAAATAAATAAAAAAGCTGGTATAAGTCGGCTGATATGGCTTATCCCCAGGCGTTCACTTTCTTTATAAATGAGAATTTGAGCTATAATCATATAGAAAGACAGATAGAAATAAGCCAATTTCATAAATAGACATAATGGCAAAGAACCACGAATAATTTTTGTAATAATAAAACTGACTTGCACTCCCCAAAGAGAATCGAGAGCATAACAATGGGGATCGTAAACGTAAGGGCCAAACTCAATAATGCCTAAAGATAAAGTAATTGGCATGGCCACAGCTAAAGAAAAAACTTCCAAGTTTTTTTGCAATTGCTCAAATTCTTGGAGGCGATAAGCTTGAAAGGCTCGCCATAAAATAGCCACAGCCGCTGCGGCCAGCAGGCCTGGACCAATATCGACAATGCAAAAGACATGATCTTCTACCGGATCAAAGATCATTCCATGGGTAAGTCGATAATTGATCAAAAATCCATCTATAATTATGCCCGCAATTATAGTTATAAAAAGCTCTTGCCGACGGATTGGTAAAAGGAACCAGTAAGCACAGGCTCCGCCCAGACATGCCGTCGTGAAGATAACGTTATAGCAAAGACTGTTAAAAAGAGTCGTGTGAAAATAAGGATAACCATGTTGAATGAGTGGCCTTAATTCATAAACAGATGCTAAAGTTAGTAATGCAAGTAGTAAGATTATGTATGGGCTTTTTCTCATAAATTTAAATCTTAGCAAGGTGGTGTGGCTTCTTGCTGAAGTTCCGGCGTTATCTTAAGCAAAGAACTTTTGGCTTGGTTGCATATGGCATAAGCCAAATAAAAGGCAATAAGAACAGTAGTTATGAGTAATGACAAGGTTAAAGTCTGAGCTCTCAATATAGAGGCAACTGAGTATTTGAAGAGGCACAGCCAGACGGAAACAGAAATCAAACCAAAACTTACTCCTGTAAGACGAAGTTTCTTACTAACTTTTGGCGTAACCGCAGCCAAAATAGCCATAGTGAATGGCACAGCGATTATTAAATCGATGAGGTAATGACAACCGACACTGAAAGTAGATAAAACTGTCAACACTACTAAAGCTAAGGCTGTGTTTTTGTATATAGATTTCGAACTATATACTGAATAGTATACGGACAGAATCCAAGCAAAGTGTAAACTAGGCATACAATTGCGGTACAAGTAATAGGGCGCTTCTATGGGCTGAGGATTCATATTCGCTGCTGGCCAAGGGCCATTTGGAAAAGAATCAGTTCCACAGTACAATTCAACTCCAACTGCTGGAATAAAGTTGTAACATAATTCCCCTCCAATAGCTATCAATATAAATAAAAAAGCTGGGATAAGAGAGCAAATATGCTCGCGCTTGTTTTGTAAGTTGTCTTTATATACAACAATTTGTGCTACGATCATCCATACTGGTAAATAAGAGTAAACAATTTCCATGAACTTTGCGCATATTGTATGATTGCGTATAACTTTTGCGACAATAAAGCTTACTTGGACTCCCCAAAGTGAATCTAAGGCGTAAAGATGAGGATCGTAGACATAACAGCCCGAGATAAGCCCATTGAAGCAAAGCAAAGAGGGCATAGCTATAGACAAAAACAAGGTCTCTAAACATCTATTCAGCCTGTCACGGTCGTTTGCTTTGTAAGCTTGCCAAGTTCTCCACAAAATTGCTAATAAACAAGCAGCGAGTAAACCTGGTCCCAAGAACAAAAACTGATTAAAAAGGGCAATGTCTGGCTTGTAGTTGACTATTGAGGCAATAACTAAGGGGCGGTAATGTCTCAAAATAAGCTCAAAAATAAGCCCCAAAACGGTTACCCCTATAAGCTCGTGTTTTTTGATAGGCAAAATCAGAAAATAGGCCAGAGCTCCGCCTAAGCAAGAGGCAGGCCCAAGATATGTATTAAAGACATTCTTTAATAATGTCTCATGAAAACATGGCCGATCTACGAGGCCCAAGAGCGGAACCAATTCGAAACCGGCTATTAAACCGAGTAAGATCCATAACATTATGATATAGGGGCTTTTTTTGATCATATACAAATGGCTCCTTAATTATAAGAAAAAGAAAATTATCGGTTGAAATACCACAAAGCGAACTTGTTTCCTATAAAAAGTGGAAAGCTCGAGTTATAAAAAAGCCTTGCCGACACTCTATAAGCGTCAGGCAAGGCTTTTATAGCAGTCTATTTAGGCGGACTGTCGGCTTTGTATGGGGATTATTTGTCGCTGTCCAAAGGCTTCATGGTGGGGAAGAGAAGGACGTCACGGATGCAATTTTGGCCAGTTAAGAGCATAACCAAACGGTCGATACCAATACCCAAGCCGCCTGTAGGAGGCATACCGTACATGAGGGCGTTGAGGAAGTCCTCATCCAAAGGATGGGCTTCGTCATCAATACCTTTAAGAGCTTGCTGCTCTTCGAAGCGCTTGCGCTGATCGAAAGGATCGTTTACTTCGCTGAAAGCGTTAGCTAACTCACTGCCGCAAACAAAAAGTTCGAAACGATCAGTTAAAGTAGGATCATCATCTTTGCGTTTAGCTAAAGGAGAAAGCTCCACGGGCTGCTCAGTCACGAAGGTAGGCTGAATAAGGTGCTCTTCACAAGTTACTTCAAAGATCTTGTCAAACAACTGAGCTAAAGTGTGCTCTTTATTTCCTAAGTTGATACCGAGTTCCAAAGCTTTTTCTTTAGCACGACCGGGCTCTCTGAGTTCTTTAATGGAAATACCGGCGTATTTTTGGAATAAAGAGTCCATAGTCAGGCGAGGATAAGGAGGACGCAAGTCGAGTTCATGGCCCATGAAAGTGACATTATGGGTATGGAGAACTTCGTTGCAGCAAGTGTCGATGATACCTTCGGTAATCTTCATCATGCCTTCGCAATCGCTCCAAGCTTCGTAAAGCTCGATAGTGGTAAACTCAGGATTGTGTTTGGTGTCGATACCTTCATTGCGGAAGAGTCGACCAATTTCGTACACTTTTTCCAGACCACCGACAATACAGCGCTTCAAATGAAGCTCGGTGGCAATGCGCAAATACATATCAACATTGAGCGCATTGTGGTGGGTGATGAAAGGACGAGCCGCAGCACCGCCTGCTACTGCAGACATACAGGGAGTTTCCACTTCTAAGAAGCCCATGCTGTCGAGGTGGCGACGAATGGCAGCTATAATATGGCTGCGTTTAATAAAGACTTCGCGTACGTCTTTATTGGCAATGAGGTCGGCGTAGCGCTGTCTATAACGCACTTCGACGTCGGTCAGGCCATGGAATTTTTCTGGCGGAGGAATCAAGCTCTTAGCGGCAATGCTCCATTCCTTTACTCGGACAGAAAGTTCGCCGCGGCTGGTGCGGAAAACCACGCCTTTTACGGTGATAAGGTCGCCCAAATCGGCTAAACTCAAGCGCTTGTAAGACTCTTCACCCAGCACATCATATTTGAAGTAAAGCTGAATACGGTCGGAAAGATCAGTTAAATCGATAAAGGAAGCTTTACCGTGACCGCGCCAAGCGGTGATACGACCGGCTAAGCTAACCTCTTCTTCCGATTCTTCTTCGGGAGCCAGATCTTTGTATTTGTCTTTAATGAAAGCAGCATTTTTGGTGCGAATGAATTTTTTACCGTAGGGGTTGAGGCCCTGTTCTTCCAAAGCTCTCAAGTGCTGAATACGAATAGCTTGCTGCTCGCTTAAGCTGAGCTCTGGAGCAGCTTGGCGCTTAGCCTTTTTCTGTTCTTGACTCATTGCTGACCTTTCTATGTTTGTCTGCACAAAAAAGGCTCCGTCTTGCCTTATCGGTCTGTCTCAGGCGGAACCTTATGATTTAATAAAAACGTTCGGAAAATATTAAGCGATCTTGACGCCGGCGGGCTGAATGCTCTCAATCTTCCAGGATATAATTCCGCTGGGAGTCTTGACGTCGACAATGTCACCAAGACCATGACCGAGCAAGGCGGCACCTAAAGGACAATCGTTGGAAATGCGACCATTCTGGGGATTCGTTTCGCGAGTACCGACGATTTCCAAAGAATAACGCTCTTCGTTGCCGTTTTCGTCTTTTTCGGTGTTGACAATAGTTACGAGTACGCCAAGATTGACTTCTCTAAGCTGACCGCCAACATTGCCTTCAGCATCTTCACCAATAATGGTGTAGTTTTGCAATACGCGCTCGAGTTCGCTGATAGTACCTTCGACGAAACCTTGTTCGGCTTTGGCGCTTTCATATTCGGCGTTTTCGGAAATATCACCGAATTCACGGGCTATGCGGATACGCTCAGCAATTTGCTCACGCTTGGTAGTTTTTAAATAGTTGAGCTTCTGTTGAGCATCAATCAGACCTTGCCTGGTTAAATAATTGGTTTTTTCGTTAGCCATATTTGCCTCCGACGCATAGCGTTAAATGCGTTGATGTATAAGAATGGGAGATTAGTTCTGAAGCTTAACAACACGCGGTTTGAACTCGAGACGTTTGATTAAATCTAAGTAATCTTGCGGCTCGACTTCATCCCATTTTTTGCCTAAAATCGCCAGCATTACGGCCTCCATAACGTTTGTGCCGAAGGAGCGTCCGTTAAATTCGGGCGTAGTAGTGACCAAATATGTTACACCGCGCTTACGCAATTCGTCAAGATCTTTACTGGTGACCGTATTGGTGATGATAGTTTTGCCTTCTAAACGGTCTGGGAGATGGCGACGGATAAAGAGGAAGTCGCCGGCTATGATCTCGGCATCTTGATAATATTTGTCTGTTAGGGGAGTAGGCTCAATATCTGCTTGTTTTTTGCCTGTGGGATACAGCATGCTGATGGGCAACTTGCAAAAATCAGGCAGCAACTTGTCAGCTCTTTCAGCCAATTCGTCTAAGCTAAGTATGGGCTGATCCAAATTTAAAGAGAAAATCAGATCTCCGTAAGTAACTTTGGCTCCGGCTTCTTCCAAAGCTCCAGCCATACCAAAGCGATCCAGAGCACAAACCATCAAAACTTTTTTGCCTTTGAGGGGAATACGTTCATCATTGGCCAGCATTCTGATTATTTCACGCTCTAAAGTATTTTTGAGGCCGCTTCCGTCGACAACCGGAGTGTGCTCAACCAATTGGAGAAGCTTTAATCCATCACGCAAGGCATAACGTTTGGTCTTGCTATACAAGTACACATCGAGGCCACCTAAACCGATGGCGTCCACTTTTCCGTCCAACTCTTTGAGGACTTCTTTGGCTTTGCGCAAATCACCATCTGTGCCGCGACGAGAAATCTCGAAGGGTATATCCAAAAGCTCGGTTCTTACGCTGTGATCGCGAGTAGAGGAGCCGATACTGACACTTACTACACGCTTCATTGTTTTATTATCTGCTTGATCTGTCATAATTAGAATGTGCGCGAATCCTTATTGCGTTCCTTAGATAAAGTTCTGACTTGCTCAATTCGCTCATCGGTAATAGGCTCGTCAAAGGCGCGGAAACCGGCTAACTTGAAGCCGTGTTTTTTGGCCAAACGGCTTATTTCTTCCACTTTTTCTATTTGAAGTCCCCTACCTATGGAAAAGTCTTCAAAACGTCCTTCCAAGGTAAGGATCATGGTTTCGGCCATACAAGCTAAGCAAATACCTTCAGGGAAGCCGAAATCAAAGTTGAACTTGGGATTTTTACCGGGAGCTACACATACGCCGCCTTCGATAACCAAAACATCGGGACGCAATTGAGCCACTTCGCGGCAAACATCGTGAGGAACGGCCACATCGCATATAACTGAGCCAGGCTTAAAAATATTTGGCTGTAAGATGTCTCCTCCGGAAGAGGTGCAACTAACTACCAAATCAGAGCGCCTAATATTGGCTCCCATATCAATGGAAATCTCAATATTAGTTTGCGGATAGAGCGAATGAATATCTTCGGCGATGTTGGCCAAGCGTTGCTCGGAGCGACCTAACAAAATGAGCGTACCTACACCGCGTTTAGCTAAGATCTTGGAGCAAACGCTGCCGATAGATCCGGTAGCTCCTACCACTGCTACAGTGGCTTGGGCTGGGTCTAACCCCAACAATTCGCAAGCTTTGGTAGCGCCTTCCACGGCTGTAGCTACTGTATAGCTGTTGCCGCTGGTTACGGCTATATCCATTTCTTTCGCTACGGTCAGACCGGCTGAACCTACTACAGAAGTGTAACCGCCCAAGCCGACAATTTGAGCTCCGTCAGCTTCCGCCAACTTGCATGCGTCTATAATGCGTCCCAATACCAACTGACGATCTAAGCCGGTAATTTGTTGCGGAAAGAGAGGAACTGTATAAAAATCGCCCTCAATTTCGCTGCCGTCGTAAGCCGAAGTTACTCCGGTTATGTGAGAAGCATGATAAGACGGAGTCCATTCAAGAACTTTTTTGACTAGGGGCTCACGCTTACCGGCTACGTTGGGAAGGTGGCGGATAATATCACGCATTCCCAAAGGATGGATTAAGAAGCCAAAACGATTCACTGTCTAGGCCTGTCCTTCGATACGTGATTTCATGCTCTTGAGCATCATATCTGAGTTCTCGGTAACTTTAATCTCCAAAACTCCGCCGATTAAGTGAATCAATTCCGGAATGCCAAAATCAAAATCTACAGTCAGGGTAATTTTGCATCCCTCTTCGCAAGGCTCAAAAATCCACTGCCCTTCAAACTTATCTAAATCGCCTTCAATAAGCTTGTAGCTGACTGTCAGATGTTCGTCATCGAAGTGGTCTTCTTCGGTCCAAATAATTTCGGTGCCGTCGATCTCTGTGCTCCAATCGGTAACGGTCATGTTCTCGCCGCGTTTGACAACTTCCACGCTTTGAACGTCGGGCATGAATTTTGGAAAGCTTTCCATGTCTTTGGCAAGTTCATAAGCGGCTCTGGGGTCGCCTTTTGCAATAATGCTGCGGGCTACGTAGGTCATATTTCCTCCGGTTACTATTGAGACTGAGACGAAAGCGAACTGCCGTCAAGCTAAAAGGCCCTTCGGCTGCGGAGAGACGCCGCTCTCCTTATTTTTTTTCTGCCGAGCTCGGCAGACCTAACTTTCCCATGTTCTGTGGGTAGGACTTTGTTAAGTCGGTATATAGCTTAAAAAATGTGTAAAGCTGCTTGGGCCGCAGCGGCTTGCCTGGAATGGCTCAAGCAGCATACAGTCTATGACTGATAATTTCAGTCTTAGGCGCGTCCGGCGAAAAGCTCTCTCGTTTTTGCCAAAGACTCAGCCAAGGCTTTCAGACACAAATCGATATCTTCGCGAGCAATAGCCAAAGCGGGTTCAAAGCGAATGACTTTAGGTTGATTCAAGGTATAAACGGCTATGATGTTGCGATGGGACATCTCGGAAATAATGGAGCCTGCGTATTCCTCTTTGACAGACTCGATACCTAAGAGCAAACCGAGGCCACGAACTTCCTTTATTAAATCGGGATACTGGGCAGCCAATTTTTCCAATTCTGCTTTGAAATAGGCACCGCTTTCGGCTGACTTGCGGCACAAATCTTCTTGCTCATAAACTTCCAAAGTGGCCAGGCCGGCTGTACAAGCCAAGGGGCTACCGCCAAATGTGGAAGTATGGATGGTAGGACGTCCCTTAAAGGCTGACCATACTCTGGGAGTACCAACGAAGGCGCCTATAGGAAGAATGCCTCCGCTTAAAGCCTTGGCTAATACCAAAATGTCTGGAGTTACGTTCCAGTGATTTACGGCAAACATTTTGCCTGTGCGTCCGAAGCCTGTTTGTACTTCATCGGCAATTAAAAGGGCTCCGTGCTTATCGCAAACTTCTCGCATTTTTTGCATATAACCGTCGGGAGCGACATGGATGCCGCCTTCGCCTTGCACTGGCTCGACAATAACGGCAGAGACCGTTCCGTCTACGGCATCTTCCAAAGCTTTTACGTCACCGAAAGGAATATGGCGCACTTCGGGCATGAGCGGTTCAAAGGGATCGCGGTAATTAGGGCGTCCGGAAACAGCTAAGCCACCGGTAGATTTGCCGTGAAAAGCGTTGTTCATAGCCACAAAAGTGGTGCGGCCGGTGGCCAAACGCGCTATTTTCAAAGCGCCTTCAACAGCTTCTGTGCCGCTGTTGCAGAAGAAAGTGTACTGTAAATCGCCGGGAGTAATTTCGGCCAGCTTTTTGGCCAATCTGGCTTGAGCTTCGGTAAAGAATACTTTGGCCGAAAGGGACATTTTATGCAACTGTTTTTCGACAGCGGCGATAACGTGAGGATGAGAGTGGCCTACGCAAAATACGCCGTAGCCGCCGGCCATGTCTAAGTATTTCTTGCCAGCTATGTCCCAAACATAAGTTCCTTGAGCGTGATCTTCGACGGTACCCAGACCGGTAATGCGCATTACTCTGGCCAAATCAGGATTGATGTAGTCTCTGTACATGCGAGCTACATCTTTAGAGGTTAATTCTTCTGTCATTCTTCAATCACCATACTTTTTAGGCAAATAGCTGCCAAATTCTGCAGGCTTACGCTCGCTTAAACGTCCTGCCGCCATGGCTGCGGCACGGAGTTTGTGAGTTCGCCGTTGATTGCTGCTTAAAAAACTGTCCAATCCGGCTTATAAAAACTCCCCCAGAGTTCGTCCGCCTTCGACAAGGCGCAGGCTCTTCCTTGTAAGCTCAAGGCTTCACAGAAGGAAGAAAAGTAAAAAATAAAAAATAGCGCCTTCATATGGGCAACTTGGGCAAACTTACAAAGTATTCCCCAATGGTAGGCGTCGTCGCACTTGTCGCAGTCGTTGTGTATTTTATTTTTATGGTAGATTCGCCCAGCAGAAAGATTGTCTCTGCGCAAGAAACACGCTCGAACAGAGCTTCGTTGTGGGACTATAATTTCAAACCGGACGGCAAACGACGCAGCAAAAGGGTCGTTTCGCTTACTCCTAGTCTCACAGAGACTATCTGCGCTTTGGGGGCAGAGGACTATCTGGTAGGCGTAACTGACAATGATGATTACCCACCTTCAGTAAGTTTGTTGCCGAGTGTAGGCGACATGTACCCAAATTTAGAATTGATTGCTGCGGCGGCTCCAGACCTAATAGTTTATGACGAGACTCTTTTGCCTTCTGGTATCGTTGGTCGTTTGGCTAAGCTTAAAGGGCGTCGCTTGCCTCTGCGTTTAAATAGTTTGGAAGATTTAGCTAAAGTTCTGCCTGTTTTAGGGCAAGCTTTAGATAAGCGCGAAGAAGCCGCTGCTTTGAGTCGGCAACTGGCTGAGTTTTTATCTGCTTGCCGTGAACGCAACAAACATTTGCTAAAAAGGCCGGACGTATGTTTAATTATTTGGCCTTGTCCCATAATGACTGTGGGCAGCGGTTCCTATATAGACAATTTGCTCACTTTGGCTGGCGGACGCAATTGCTATGCCGATCTTGAAATAGCTTATCCTACCGTTTCGTTGGAAGATTTACTGCAACGAGATCCCGATCTTATTATTATGAACTGTGAAGGAGCACCTGATATTACTAAAATGGTCGGATGGTCTTCTTTGCGGGCTGTACGATTAGGGCATGTATATCATGTGCCTGCCAGTTTGTTGCATCGCTCCACTATGCGTTCTTTGCAAGGTGTTGAACTTTTGCGTCGATATTGCGAGGTCGATTATGACAATTGACAGCACTATAGCAACATATAAAAAAACAGCACAAGTTCTATTATGGAGTCGTGCTGCCGTTATAGCCGCAAGTGTTTTTTTTCTGGCAATTTCTGCCATTATAGCTGTTGTCTACGGATCTGTTTCTTTGCCCTGGTCAGATTTTTGGGACTTGTTAAGTCATTCTCCGTCACTGCCGGAAGCTAGCCGTATCATTATTTGCGATTTACGCTGGCCACGTATTTTGTTGGCTATGTTTGCCGGGGCCTCTTTGGCTTTGTCTGGTTGTGGATTTCAGGCCATATTGCGCAATTCTTTAGCCGATCCTTACATCGTGGGCACATCTTCTGGAGCTTCTCTGGGCGCTACTTTAGCTATTGTTTTGCATATTCCCAACCTTTGCTCTTACTTGCCTTCTGTGCCTTTAATGGCCTTTATAGGGGCCGTTTTGGCTATGCTGGCTGTCTATAGTTTGGCTAAAGTTGACAATGTTTTGCCGGTAGGAACTTTTTTGCTGGCTGGAGTTATTGTCGGCTCTTTCACTGGGGCCATGGTAAGTTTGCTTATGAGCTTGGCCGGGCAAGATTTGCAACGAGTGGTGATCTGGATGATGGGAACATTAGACCAAGCCGACAATACATCTTTGTTGGCCGTCGCTCCTTATTTGTTGTTGGGGGCGGCCGCTTTGTATTGCTATGCTGTCCCTTTAAACATGCTTTGTATGGGAGAAGAGCATGCCAAGTCTTTGGGAGTTAATGTAGAGACTTTAAAAATTGTCGTGGTAGCCGCTTGTTCGCTAATGACAGCCGCTTCTGTTGCCGTAGCCGGTATGATTGGCTTTTTAGGTTTGGTTATTCCCCATGTGACTCGTTTGTTGATAGGCCCCGATCATCGTCTACTTTTGCCTGCCGCAGCTATCAATGGAGCTACCTTTTTGGTTATAACTGATACTATAGCCAGAACTATAATTGCACCGCAAGAATTGCCAGTGGGAGTACTGACCGCTTTGGTAGGAGCGCCTTTCTTTTTCTTTATTTTGAAGAAAAAGGGTTGCCATTGAGCGAAAACAATGGCGGACGTATACTTTTAAGTTCGTTTTCAGATTTGGCAGAGGAAACATATGGGTTCAGCCGTTATACAAGCTAAAAATATAATTTATAGATACAAAGATGCAAATGAACCTGTACTTAGTGATTTGTCTCTGTCAGTTGGTGAAGGTGAATTTGTGGGCATACTTGGCCCTAATGGAGCGGGAAAATCTACACTTCTGCGTGCTTTTGCCGGTTTACTGATTTTGGAAAGCGGTTGCTCCTACTTGTACGGACAGGATTATCATACTTTATCTAGGCGACAAATTGCGCAAAAATTAGCTTTCGTGCCGCAAAATGCTGCCATTTGGCAAGATTTTACCTGTCGAGAAATCGTGGAAATGGGGTGCTACGCTCGATATGGCAGCCT
Source organism: uncultured bacterium (assembly GCA_934636825.1). Classification (GTDB taxonomy): domain Bacteria; phylum Vulcanimicrobiota; class Xenobia; order Xenobiales; family Xenobiaceae; genus Bruticola. The sequence continues at coordinate 100,408 of CAKUBG010000003.1, forward strand.
TGGCAATAGCGAAGGCTTGGCAGTTGCATTAAAAGCTATGCAAGATACAGATACGATCTCTCTGGCCGATCGTTCTATATCCGAACTTTCCGGAGGAGAGGTGCAACGCGTTCGTATTGCGCAGGCTTTGGCGCAAAATACGTCAGTTTTACTTTTGGATGAGCCTACCAACCATTTAGACATTTGTTTTCAGATAGAAATTATGGATCTGCTGTTCACTTTGAATAGAGAGCGTCGTCTAACTGTAGTTGTTGTTTTGCACGATTTGAATTTAGCCGCTCAGTATTGTTCGCGTTTAGTAGTGTTGGAAAAGGGCGTAGTTGCTGCTGATGGTATTCCTTCAGCAGTGCTTACCAGAGAGTTAATAAAACGTGTTTTTAAAGTTGACGCTGAAATAATTGGCGAGAAATGTCCTCGAATTTTTGTGCGATCCAATTTATCTTGCTAAAATAATACCTAAATAATAGATAATTTCAGAGGTTTTTTTATGCTCAATAGGATGAAAAGTGGACGCTTTGCTATTTGCGTATTAGTGATGATTTTGGCACTGACTTTGCCTGCTCTGGCCGCTATGATCTCTACCAAACAGGAAATTCAAATAGGCAAATCTTCATCACAACAAATTGAAAAGAAGTACGGCTTGGTTAAGAACGAAAACTTAGCCAAACAAATTAATGATTTGGGACAAAGCTTAGTTAAGCATGGAGAACGGGACATACCCTATAGCTTCAAGGTGCTAAATCAAGATATTATCAACGCTTTTGCTTTTCCCGGTGGTTATATATATGTAACTAAAGGCATATGCAAAGTTATGAGTATAAATCAACTGAGTTTTGTACTTGGACATGAAATTACTCATGTGGAAAAGCGCCATTCTGTAAAAGCTCTGGAGCGTTCTATGATGGGACAAATTGGCGGCGCTTTGCTGACTAGTTTCATAAAAGGTGGCAATCGTAATCAAGTTTCGAGTCTGTTGGGGATGACTAATTTTGTTATCAGTAATCGCTATAGTCAAGCTCAAGAAAAAGAAGCTGACGATGGTGGAGTAGTGCTTATGTGCAAGGCTGGATACGATCCCGGCTACGGAGTGGAAGCTTTACAAATTTTGAAAAAGAATGATAACGGCAAGGGGGATAGTCAGTTTATGAACTCTTTATTGAGTACTCACCCTCTGACTAAGGATCGTATAGACGATATCCAAGGAAGAGTCGCTGATTTGCGTGCAGAGTATGATCTTTACGAACACAATAGAGGAAACAGCTCCTCAGTTTTGTAGTGTTGGGGCCGTGTTTTTCGGTTATGTCGGCCATATTCAAAAAATATTCTGTTCGTAAACTCTTTTCAACTGACGAACTTGGTCGACATACCGACGCAATTATAAAAGACAGGTTATATAATTTTGACTTCCGATAATGTTCAAGCGGAGTTTACCCCTTACATAGCTCCGCAAAAAGAAATGCCCGAACTTACGGTGCGGGCAATTATTATGGGAGTTCTTTTCGGAGCTCTCTTTGGGGCCGCTTCGGTCTATTTGGCGCTAAAAGCGGGTATGACCGTCTCTGCTTCCATCCCCATTGCTGTTTTGGCTATATCTTGCGGTCGTAAACTTTTTAATACAACTATTTTAGAAAATAATATTATCCAGACTACTGGGTCGGCCAGTGAATCTATCGCTTCTGGAGTTATTTTTACTCTGCCAGGATTTTTATTCCTAAGTGCAGGCTCAGATGGCTCTTCCTTTTTTAACTACTGGGTTATCTTTATTTTGGCTTTGTGCGGTGGTCTCTTGGGCACCTTTATGATGGTACCTTTGCGTCCCAATTTGATTGTGCATGAACATGGTAAGTTGCCCTATCCGGAAGGGACAGCTTGCGCTCAGGTACTTATTGCTGGCGATCAAGGTGGTGAATTTGCCAAAAATGCTTATTGGGGTGTGGCGGCGGCTTTTATTTATGCTTTCTTCCAAAAAGGGATCAATTTTATCGCCCAGACTCCTTGTTACGTAACTTCTTTAAAAAATAAGTTTTGGCCGTCAGCTTATGTTGGAGGAGAAGTTACTCCGGAATATTTGGGCGTTGGTTATATCGTTGGGCCTCGTTTGGCCGGGGTAATGGTGGCCGGCGGTGTACTCTCTTGGTTTGTTTTAATTCCGCTCTTGGCTACCTTGTTACCTATGGAAATGGTGGCTAAGCAACTGGTTAATTTGGGAGAAATGGCCGACATATTTACTGTCGGCGGCCCTTGTGGTTGGGATCCTACTACCGGCACTTTTGCCGATGTACCAGGAGCTATTTATCGTGCTTATGTGCGCCAAATTGGTGCCGGTGCCGTAGCTTGCGGCGGCTTTATCACTTTATTGAAAACTTTTCCCACTATTGTCTCTTCTTTTGTTTCCAGTTTTAACTCCTTAAAAAACAAAGAAGAAAGTTCCCATAAGCTCCGTACCGAGCGCGACCTTTCCATGTTGACCGTCTTAATCGGTTGCGCCGTGTTGGTGGTTGTCCTGTCTGTTTTGCCTATTTTGCCGGCTCATAGTGTGCTGGGCAAATGTATTTTGGCCATTTTGATAGTTGTATTTGGCTTTTTCTTTGTCACCGTATCGAGTCGCATTGTCGGTTTGATAGGCAGCAGCTCCAGCCCTATTTCCGGTATGACTATCGCTACCATAATGGGTACTTGCTTGGTCTTTATCGCTTTCGGTTGGACAGGCCACATATATGAACCTATGGCTTTGGTTGTTGGTAGTATTGTGTGTATTGCTGCTGCCACCTCTGGCGCCACTAGTCAAGATCTTAAGACTGGCTTTTTGGTGGGAGCTACGCCCAAATATCAACAAATTGCTTTATTTATCGGAGCGGCTGTTTCTTCTTTAGTGGTAGGTTGGACTATTCACATTTTGGATGCTCCCACTCTGGCTATGCAAGCTCAGGGTATTACTCATGCTATAGGAACTGCGCAATATCCGGCTCCTCAGGGAACTTTGATGGCTACCTTGATTCGCGGCTTGCTCTCCTTTAATTTGGATTGGCAATTTGTAATTACGGGAGCCTTTTTGGCTCTGGCTTTTGAACTCTGTGGAGTCAATGCTCTGTCTTTTGCCGTCGGTGCTTATTTGCCTATTTCTACAACTTTGCCCATCTTTATGGGCGGTTTAGTGCGTGGTTTGGCTGATTGGCGCCGTGGCGAAGCTGACAATCAGGCTGACGCCGAATTAGGCAGCGGCAATTTATTCGCTACTGGTTTAGTGGCCGGAGGTGCACTTTCCGGCGTGTTGGTTGCTTTATTAACTGTCAATAATGCGGCCGCTGAATTTATGGCCAAGATTAGCTTGGAAAAGATTTTAACGGATGCTTTGGGTAGTGTCGGTTATAATCTATTGGGGTTGGTTTGCTTTATTGGCTTGGGAGCGGTCTTGTATCGCTGGGCTGTAACTGACGATAGTCGTAGTCAAACAACCTTGCAAGTTGCTGAAGATATAGTGGCTGAAGAAGAAAAAGAATTGGACGAAGCTGGCGATAGGCAGCAATAGTCTAAGCGCTTTTCTTTGGCTTATGACAATGGCCGTTCTACCTTTGAGACTGCGTATCTAAAGGATATTAACTTGTAAAAGTGGTATAGTGAGCGGCTGTTTGTTCATATCTTCGGAGGGGATGGCGGGGGGAATATTTCTTTCGTTTTTTTGCTGCGCAATTCGCAGAATAATAGTGCTTTATTGGATGGATTGCTATGTCGGATCTATTAGAAAATTTTGTTAAGGGTCAAAGAATTATCAACGAGTCTGATCCGCAGATGGGGCTTGGGTGTGTTGAAGAAGTTGTCGATGAACGTTTATTAAAAGTTTTTTTTCCCGCCAAATCTGAAGAATGTCTGTATAGAATAAAAACTGCGCCTTTGCGTCGCATTATTTTGCACGTCGGCCAAACGGCCGTGGCTCGCGATGGTCGCCATTTCCGTATAGAAAAAATTACCCAAGAAGGCGGGCTGATTACCTATTGGAATGGTGATCAATCAATGTCTGAAGCCGATCTGGAAGACAAAGTGCCTTTGTCAAGCTCTTTGGGACGTATGCATTACGGAAACGTCGGCTATCCTGAAGATTTGCATTTGCGTTTGTCTGCTCATAAGTTGCGCTCCAAAATGCTTAGTTCTGAGGCTTATTTTATCGGGGCTTCGCGAGCCAGTTTATTGCCACATCAGCTTTATGTTACCGAACGTGTTTGCTCAATGCTTAACCCACGAGTTTTGTTGTCTGATGAAGTCGGTTTAGGTAAAACTATTGAGGCCGGTCGTATTTTTAGCGTTTTACGCGAGTGTGGACGTGCTTCTAGAGTGCTAATAGTTCTGCCTGACAGTTTGACAAACCAATGGTTGGCCGAAATGGCCCGTCGCTTTAACGAAGTGTTCAACTTAGTGGATGGAGAGGCTTTGGAAGAGGAAGATCCTTACATGGCTGCCAGACGGGCTATTACCCCTTGGACAGCTTTGAAAGATGGTTTGCTCGATGAAGCCCTTAAATATGATTGGGATTTGCTTATTGTTGACGAAGCCCACCATTTGCATGAAGGACAAGAGGCTTATGAGGCTGTCAGTCGATTAGCTGAGCGCTCGCGTAGTGTTTTGCTTTTAACAGCCACACCTTCTCGGAGCGGCTTGGAAACTGAGTTTGGCTTGCTGCGTTTAGTCGATCCTAAGCGTTTTACAGATTTTGACACTTATTGCCAAGAGCGTGAAAGCTGGAAGCACGGCTCCGATTTGGCCAAAGAGTTGCACTCTGCCTTGAGTGAAGATAAGCCCGGAGCGGATCATCAGGCTGTTTTATCTGCTTTGAAAAATATTGAGGCCGAGTTCCCCAATGATGGACAAATCAGCCATTTGAGTCGCGCTTTGCAAGAATATTTAGATTCTGAGAGTTCTGCTGAGCACAGTCAAGCATTACTTAGCGCTTTAATCGATCGTCATGGCCCGGGTCGTGTGTTATTCCGCAATAGGCGTGCTCGCTTATCCGGTTTGTTCTCAGGACGAGTTGTTCACCCAGTACCGCTTTCACGCAATGGAGCCGAAAACGTTTTCCCCGGTTTGGGAGAGCTTACGCCGACTCAGCTGCGTCAAGATCAGCGTGTCTTATGGATCGCTTCATATGTAAAGTCTCATCCCGGCGAAAAGATCGTTTTAATTGCTAAGCGTATGCAATTAGTAGCTGCTTTGCACGAGCGCTTGCGTGATAATTTCGGCATCTATTCGGCTGTATTCCACGAAGGACTTACCGTATTTGAACGCGACAAACAGGCCGTTTGGTTTACCGATCCCGAAGGCGCTGATATTTTGCTTTGCAGCGAAATTGGCAGTGAAGGACGCAATTTCCAAGCAGCCCATACGCTTATTTTCTGGGATATTCCCTTAAGTCCGGATACCGTAGAACAGCGCATTGGACGTTTAGATCGCATAGGTCAAACTCACCCTGTTGATGTTTATGTCATGTATTTCAAAGGTGGAACTCCGGAAGAACGCTTGTTCGCTTGGCACAAAGTTATGGGCTCTTTTGATGGTCCTGTTGAGGGTGGAGAAGAAATCGCTACGGCAGTTCGCCTCGATCAAGTTCTAATGCAGCCTGGCGATTTTAGACCCGTATTGGCTCATTCTTTGGAATTGGCTAAGCAATATAAGCAAAAGGCCGAAGACAATGTGGACTATTTGGTAGATTTAAATTCGTTTAATGAAGAGCGCGGCCAGCAATTAGCTGTGGCTATCGAGGCTGAGACAAAGCACTTTGATATCGAAGGAGTAGTGACTAAACTTCTGGAGCGCTTTGGTGTCAATGCTGAAGAGCTGAGTACACCTGGTATGTATCACCTTACTCCTGGTAAAAACATGCAAATAGATGCTCTGTCTCGTTTGCATGAAGGTGGTATGTTGGCCACTTTCAATCGAGAGTTGGCTTTGGCTCGCGAAGAAGTGGAATACTTAAATGGCGCTCATCCTTTGGTGAAAGAATTGCTTTCGTTTGCTTTGGACGGTACCGACGGCAGCGCTTCCGCCGTGCATTGGAAGTCCGCTCCTAAAAATGGCTTGGTGATACAGTTCTTATTTATATTTGAGGCTATTGGCCAAGATAACTTGGAGCTGGGACGTTACCTTTCTCCGGTACCCATTTTGCTCAATATCAACTTGGACGGCACTGTTTATCGCGAAGAGATACCTGCGCATAAGGGGCTCAAACGTGTTAAGCCCAATAGCGTGGTCAAGCTTTGGGAAAAATGCAGCGAACGTGTAGAACTTTTGACTGAGAAGGTAGTTAAAGCTATTCAAAATATGGTTAAACCTATGCGCACTAAAGCTATGGAAAAAGCCAAGCTTATTTTGGAAGGCGAGAAGTTGCGTTTGCAAGAGCTTACCAAAATCAATCCTTCGGTAACTCAAGATGACGTGGAAGTCCAGGAAGAATTAAATGAAACCGTTTATTCGGCTATAGCTGATTCTAGCCCCAGACTGGATGCTATTCGTTTGGTGCTTATGGAAACTGGAGAAAATGGTTAGTTACTGACATCTCCTTTTGTATAAGGCTCTTCTGAGTATGTGTTTTGGTACTCCTGAGAAGGGCCTTTCTTATATAATTTACGGCCTAAGCGATTGGTAGTTTGGGGTTAGAGATAAATTATTCAAAAAAATGTTTTTTTTTTTTTCTTATAAAGGTATTGACTTAGGTATTGGTCTGAGGTATTATTCTTCTCGCCCGGAGGGTTGTGAACGGAGCGTAGCGCAGCCTGGATAGCGCACTTGCTTTGGGAGCAAGGGGTCGCCGGTTCGAATCCGGCCGCTCCGACCAGTCAGTGAGTTGCGCTAGGTGATAAGCATAGGGTATATGCGCCCATAGCTCAGGGGATAGAGCAACTGCCTTCTAAGCAGTGGGTCGGAGGTTCGATTCCTCCTGGGCGTGCCAAAGAAATATGGTGGATATAGCTCAGTTGGTTAGAGCGCCGGTCTGTGGAACCGGAGGTCGTGGGTTCGAGTCCCACTATCCACCCCACCTAGACAACATAGTGTGTTGAAGGTGAATATGGGTTGTTAGCTCAGTGGTAGAGCATCTGACTTTTAATCAGGTGGCCACAGGTTCGAGTCCTGTACAACCCACCAAGATGAGCCTCTTGAAGAGGCTCATTTTTTTTTTACCTTTTTGCTCTGTAAGAGTAAAAGGTATAACCATTAGTCTTTCGTTTTTCTAGTAAGCGGGAATGCTGCCGTGCAAGACCGAAGGAGGCGCACCGCTAGCTGTTTGAATTTTTTTTTCGCATATTTGAGGTTTATCGTGGAACAGAACAAAAATATCAATTATTCAAATTTTTCCGATGAAGATCGTGCTGCTATCGTCGTGCGCTATTTAGCAGGCGAAGATGAAGGCAAATTGGCTAAGGAAATTGGAACCTCTCCTCAAGTAATTGAGGCTTGGGCAGGCAAAGTAGCTCAAGCTGTGGGACAGAAAAAAAACAACGTTAACACCGAGGAGGACAAAGAAATTGAAAATAAAATTTCTGAGTTGCAAGGTGAAGTGAAACAATTGCAAGGCCAAATTCAGCAAATGCGCAAATTTGCCGAGATGCGTGAAGTTATCTTGGAAGCTAACTCCAAGCGTCCTATCTTTTTCAAATAGTTTAAGATGCTTAGTGCCGTGAGAGAACTTCTTAAAAACGTAAGAAGTGTAGTTGCTTATCGCGGTATAGCCGATTATTTTTTTGCGGCGGTGAAACGATGTCTCTTAGTTTTTATTCTGTCCGCAGATGGTGCGTGGGCTTAGCAGCATTTGCCTGTCTGTTGGGAAGTGCTTCCTCGGTTTATGCCGACGAAGTGTATGTTCGCAACAAGCCGTTTAAGCGTGTCATCTATGTAGACTCCGCTTTGTATGCTCCTTTGAAGCAATTTGTTCAGGCTATGCATGTAAAAGTGTCTGTATCCGAAAATGGACGCTTGTTATTTGCCGCCGCCTCGTCTAATAGGCAAAATATAGAAATAGGGGAGGCGCTTGTCGATCAAGAGCCCGGTTGGGCGACTCAAGAAGCAAAATTATTGGAAGCGGAGTATGATGGCGTCGTTTTTCCTATAGCTTATGTGTGGCGCGACAACGAAGTGTGGGTTCCGGTTCGTTTATTAGCCGAGCGTTTGGGTTTTGCTGTCAAAGACAATAAAACTACCGGCATTATCGATATAATAGCCCCTCGCCCTATTAGTTCTGCCGATCGTTTGGCTGCTGAAGATCTCAAAGCCGAAAAAGCTGCCCAGGTTAAGAGAGCTGAGCAAGTTTTGGCTGCTCGCCGGGCCGAAAAGCTTAAACGCCAAAAAGAAGAGGCGGAAGAAGCTAGAAAAGCTGCTCAAAAGAAAAAGAAGGCCTCAACAGCAACTAATAATGTAAAGCGCAAGCGAGTTACCTACTCGGCTGAAGGCGATTTCCCCAGCGAGTTTAACGATGATGCCGCTTTAGCTGGTGTAGCTCCCAGAAGGACTGGCCGAGCCTCTGCTGTGGCCACCAAGGTCAAAGCCACACAGAGCAATGCTTCTGAGGGCTCTTATCCTAAAGCCAAGCCGCGCCCCAAGAAGAAAAAAAATAGCCAAGCTTCTACTGCGGCCCCAAAGAAGGCCGAGACTAAGCCTGAAGTGAAAAAAGCAGAAAAAAAACCGGAAGCTTCGCCAACCGAATCTATAAAAGCTGTTCCTTTTGTTTCTTATAGCAATCCTCAAGTTAGCGCCAATTACGGCGATGGCAACATCGAGTATTCAGTCAATATTTTTAATCGCTCGGCAGCGGAAGCTAAAAAAGTTAGTGTTGTGTTGTCTGTCGTGGACAGTAACGGTGGCAAAGTTTTTACCAAACGCGAAGAATTAGGCACTGTAGGAGCTGGAGAAACCAAAAATCTCAAAGGAACAGGACGTCATCCTTTGCGTAGCAGTATTCCCCGAATTTCTTATTACTTGGAAGTTGAACTCAATTGGGAAGGGCGTTAAACTTTCGGCGCTCGAAGTAGTGCGCTCGTAAGTTTTATTTTTTTTGATTGAATTATCGTTTGGCAGGTATTGAGCCTGTTCGTTCGAATGGTTCGAAGTTGATTTTTGTAAATATACTTACCTAGCGGAGGAACTTTATGATCTCGGTTAACGATTTTCGTACCGGCTTGACGGTTGAAATTGACGGCGACCTCTATCAGATAGTCGAATTCTTGCATGTAAAACCTGGCAAAGGCGCCGCTTTTGTCCGTTCCAAAATCAAAAATATCAAAACCGGTTACGTTATCGAGAAAACGTTCCGCGGTGGTGAAAAGATCATGCGCGCTCATATCGATCGTCGCAAGATGCAATTCACTTACTCCGACGGCGATATGTATCACTTCATGGATTTGGAAACCTATGAAGATTTGGCTATCGACGTGTCTTTGCTCGGCGATCAGAAGCAATGGCTTAAAGACGGTATGGAAGTAGACGTCGCTTTGCATAACGACGTTCCCATTGGCGTAGAGGTTCCCAACTTCGTAGAGTTGGTTATCACTCACACTGAGCCCGGTTTCAAAGGCGATACCGCTACCGGCGCTACCAAGCCCGCTACCTTAGAGACAGGCGCTGTCATCAACGTTCCTCTGTTCGTGGAAATTGGTACCAAGGTACAAGTTGATACACGCTCCGGAGAATATTTACGCCGCTTATAATGTAAATGAGCATTTCTTAAGGCATTCTATGCACTGACAAAAAGAAGCGGGCCTCTGCGGTTCGCTTCTTTTTTTATAAGTTTGGCACAGAGTCTCTGTTTAGAGGAAGAATAGTAGCCTTAAAGAACGAAAAGACCTGGTATGTTATTCAATTTTAAACGCTTTTCTGCTATTTCTGCGTCTTTGTTATTGCTTTCTGGACTGTACGCTTGCGGCCCGGCAGCCCAGTCGACTCATTTTAGCGGCCAGATAGGCCGTTTTTGTGAAGATGGCATTTCCTTTACAGTACCTATAATCGAGCGCTCTAAAGATGTGTCTGGAGAAGACCAATTTTGGGAATTGCGTCGCGGCATAGGTAACACTGTGGTAATTGCTTTGGCTCCGCTCAATGCTCAGCCCAATGCTCCTCATTTCAGAAGCAACGTGGCCTTGACGAGAATCAATATAGAAAATCCTCAAGTAGATGCAGCCGAATTTGCCAAAGTTCAGATTGCCCACATGAAGGGTGAATTAAAGGAAATCGGCGATATAGAAGAGGGTGTTGACGAAACTGCTCCTTGGGTCAGTTTTACTCAAGTAAAAGACGGTTTGAAAGTTCATAGCAAAGCTTGGTTTTTTGTTGAGCCCATTAAAGATGAGCAAAAGGAAAGAGCTGGTTATGTCCTTTTGGGGTCGGCTGTAGATTATCAGCCTTCTATGGAAGATCTTAAGGCCAAGCCGGAGTTGAGCAATACTACTTTGGAAGCCACTTTGAATAAATTCCATGATATTGCTCAAACATTTAGTTTTGGTCAGTTCCGTTCCGGATTTATCAAACACGCCGAAGTTTTGGTCGCTATAGAGGATAAATTGGCAGTCGATATGGCAAAGAGCGAGCCCGCTGAAAAAATAGCTGTTCCCTCTAATGAGCCTAATGACAAGGCCAAAGCTGCCGTTCAGACCGCTTCGAAAGAAAAAGTGTCGGCTGCGCCTTCAGGTAAATAGGTCGCAGTTTGCTTAGTGCTCCCATCTTTTTTCTGGAAAGATAAGGGAGCTTTTTTTTTGAAATATTAGCCGTAGCTATTTTAAAAGCTGAGGTAATTATGACTGAAGATAAATGGAAAGTTTGCGCTTTATGTCGCTACTTAGAAACTGTTGATAACGGTTTAGAAATAGATGAGGTTTTGAATACAGAGTATACTCTGTTTCATTGCACGAGATTAAATATCTTCCGTCAAGAAGAATATTTGATGGTTCCGGTAACTGACAAGGTGGAAGATACGCGCACTGAGGTGTGTCCCTATTGGGAACCTTGGAGTAAGGACTGTTTGGGGGCGGAAAAACGCTTCTTAGGATTGCCTGAAGCTCAAAATTTGCTTATAACGGAAGAGGCTGAACTGGCTGATCTTTTTAATAGCGTTTTTGAAAATGAACAAAAGCACACAGCCGACGAAGATAGCAGCAAACATCATGATAGAGCTGAAGGAGGGGACGATAAATGAACATTTTATCTATGCTCTCTAAGTTAAAGAAATTGGGCCCGCGTACTTGGTGCGGAGAAGTTGATAAGTTCGGCTTTTCTGTAATCAGGGAGTTGCGTCATATAACTTTAGATAGTGCTAAAGAACGTCTACACGAACTAAGCTCTTGTGAAATGAAGGGGCTGGTGGTGCCTTACACCGTTTGTGAAGAGGAGGGGCGTATTTTTGTGGTACGTCCTTGGGTTGAAGGTTCTCCTCTTGAGCCTATTATTAACGCGGAAACAGTTTGCAAGATCTTAGAGCTGTTGGCTTTAGCGCCTTCCGAATTTGTTATTTGCGACTTGCGTCCAGAACACCTAATTCGTCAGGGCGATAAAATTATATTATGCGATCCAGGTTTCGAAGAACGTGGCCATTCGCCTTACTGTGCTCCTGAGCAAGTGAATAGGGGTGAAATCGGTCCCGGTGTTGTCGACTATCAGCTGGGAGCTACTTTATACCATTTATTAAGCGGAAGTCCGCCTCCGGATGCTCAAACTTTACTTATTCCGGATGTGGAACTGGAACCTTTGGCCGATTTATCGAAAAAGCTAAATCGACATATAAGTAAATTGTTCGATCCAGATCCTCTGGAGCGTCCATTGCCTTCTGATCTATTGCCCGATTTTCACGATTGGGCCAATCGCATTAGGCAAGAAGAAAAACAACTTAAGAAAAAACAAAAGAAACGGCGTTGGCCTTCTTCTGAACAAAAGGCTGTTGCTGTAGAACCGCAGATTCAGAAAAACAAAACGACTGTGGAACTAGCTATAGAGAGTGAATATGCCGACGACGCCGATCCAATAGGAGCTGCTTTAGCCAAAAGAGCTGGGCTGTTTGAAAGTACCATAAAATCGATAGATTGGTCTATTGTGGCAATGGTTGCTTTGCCTCTGGTCGGTACCTTATGTGTAGGTGGATTGCTCTTTTACAGTGGTATTATCGGAATTGATAACAATAACGATACTGTATCTATAGTAGCGGCTCGTCCTACACCAACTTTGGATAATTTGCCTCAATCTTGGGTTTCTCCTAAAGATAATGCCCCCATGATTTTAATTCCGGCCGGCTCTTACTATAGTGGGCCCGTGCCCGCTGCAGGTAAAGCTGCTCGCCCGTTGGCTGTCGATTTGCCAGCTTTTTATATAGATAGATATGAAGTGACCAATCGACAATTTAAAAAATTTGTAGAAGCGACAGGTTACAAGGCTCAGGGAAACTGGGAGGAAGCCGCCACCGATGATCGTTTGGATCATCCTGTCATTAGAGTCTCTTTTTACGATTGTGAAGCTTATGCTCGTTGGGCCGGAAAACGCTTGCCTACGGCAGACGAATGGGAAAAAGCTGCACGAGGAGGAGATTTGCGCCTTTATCCTTGGGGCGGCACTGAGCCTGATTACACGAAATTTAATTGTGTTGAGAGTGGCTTGAGTAACACTTCTCCGGTAGGTTCTTTCCCAAAGGGAGCCTCTCCTTATGGCGTTGAGGATATGGCCGGCAACGTATGGGAATGGGTCGATACTTGGTTTATACCTTACGGAGCTGCTGAAGACTATACTCCTCTGACTAAGGTTATTAAAGGCGGATCGCGCAGTGACAGTGCTGCTGATTGTATGCTTATTCAGGAACATGGTGTGCTTCCCGAGCAAGGGCGCTTGGCTAATTCCGGATTCCGCTGTGTATTCGATCCTTTACCGGGGAGTAAAGCTTCGATCTCAAAATCAGAAAACAAAGCGGACAAAAGATCGCCTTCGACTAAGAAGTTGCGTCCTTTAGAGCAATTGACTCCTAAGCCCCAAAAAGTTAAACCTGTTGAAGAACAAGTTACTGATGTTCCCTTTGAGTACGGAAGTAATGAAGGCGACTACGATCCGGCTTTCGATAGCAATTATGATTATTCTAATGAATATGGCCGGGAATCCGGGTACGAAAGTTATGGCGATTCGGCTTTGAGTGAAGAAAATAACTTACCTATTGAAGATTCTGCTGCTGACAATCATACTCAAGTTGTCGATAAAAAAGCGGAAAAACAAGAGCCTGAATTTATTAATCGTACAGAGGATGGAGAAATCATTCCCACAGCTCCTGCCGATCCTTCACAAAAATCTGAACCTGTCGTGCCCGATTTTAGTAAGGGTAGCAGCAGCGGCTATGTAGATGAAGACCAAGTTAACTATTATTAGTTTAAACTTTACTGTAGCTTTGATAGTGGCGGCTCTGTTGTCTTTGGGCTCAAATCTAGCTTGGAGCCGCCACCATAGGCAGGTAGTTCAGCCTCTTCCCACACCTGCTGTAAAGTCTAACACTAGTCTGCCTGCTGATCCTAATAGCGATACTGTAAGGCAAGAACAAAGCCAAGGCAGCGCAGAGTCGAATAAAGATGGCATAGCGCAATTGCAAGATTTGCACCGTCCTATTCGTGTGCTTATTTATCAAGGCAGCGCTTCTGTAAAAGTGCGCAGTACTATAGAGCCGTCTCCGGCTTTATATCCTGCCTCTTGTCAATTGTGTAGCCCCAATTTGATTATTGATGGTCGCTCAAGTGAAGTTTCTGAACTCGAAATCAAGCTTAATGATAATAGTGGCGAAATATTCAGTTGCGCATCCGGGTATGTATTGCAAGTTGGAGGCGTTCTTTATAGGGGATGTATCAAAGTTGAACGTGATGCCGCTTGCTTTAGGCTAATCAATTACGTGTCATTGGAAGATTATTTGCGAGGCGTCGTTCCTAAAGAACTTTTGTGTGGCTTTTCTGAAGCCGTCAAAGCTCAAGCAGTGGTGGCGCGCACTTATGCGCTGGCCAGACGCTTTTCCGATAAAACTTATGATGTAGATTGCGGAACGCGTTCTCAGGTTTATGGAGGAGCTTCAGCCGAAGCTGCTATGTCTGATCGAGCTATAGCTGAAACATTGGGATTGGTACTAACTTATCATGGTAAGTTAGCCGGCCAGACTTTGTATCATTCAGCTTGCGGAGGCAAAACGGAAAGTCCGCTTTATGTGTATGGTGCTTGTTCTGAACCTTACCTTGTAAGTGTTAATTGCACCGATGAGCAAGGTGTTGCTGATTGTGCTGCATCTCCTTACGCTTCTTGGCAAGCTAGCTGGAGTAAGGATGAACTGGGGCAGGAGCTTAGTCAATATTTCGGGAAAAAATTGGGACCAGTGGTGGGCTTGGAAATAGTTGAGCAAGGGCCTTCGGGGCGGGTTTCCAAACTAAAAGTACACTTCAGTGATGATTCGACTGTGCTTTTAGAATATGGAGCTGTTCGTTCTGCCTTACGCTTCAAAGATTCTGCCAACAATATTCGTTCTTTGCCTTCGGCAAAGTTTACTGTCACAGAAGGACTTTTTGAAAATCCGGAAATAAAACCCGCACACGCGGGGCAAACAAAGCCTATTTTGGGGCAGGTTCTGGACCTTTTAGGAACAGAAAAAGCCTTAGAAGAGGAAATTGTCGGCCTTCGCCAATCTCAGGGACGGTCTGATAATATTGTTTTATCTGGGCAAGGGTGGGGACATGGCGTTGGTATGTGTCAGTGGGGAGCTATAGGCATGGCCAAGCGAGGCAAGGATTATAGCCAAATTTTAGCCAGATATTTTGTCGATACTCAGATCGATTCTCTGGAAAATTTATCTTTAGCTTTATAAAGGCAGCAAAAAATTAATAAAATTGCTTTTTCTGCAATAGAAAAATCGCAAGAAGAACTGGTTGAAAATGAGAGGGTATAATGCTTTACAGAAAAGGTTCCATTTTTTTCAACGAAATGCAAGAGCAGCCCAAAGTTTGGCGCAAAGTTTTAGAAACCATGGCTTCCAAGAGTGCTTCTATGGTGGAGTGGATTCGTAAGCAAAACTTTGGCCAAGTCGTATACGTATCAACTTCCGATTTTTATAATATCGGACTTTCGGCAGCCAAAATTACCCACTTAGTTTCCGGCTTAAATTCTTTGGCTGTTACGGCTAGCGAACTTATGTTTGGTCGTCGCCCTCCCTACGATGCTCGTATTCGTACTTTGGTTGTAGTGCTTTCCGCTCCAGAAATTGCTCAGGAAATTGGTTGGGGTGTGGAAAGGCTCAAGCAACTTGATCCAAAAGCTCAGATAATTGCTTTGGAAGTAGGTGAAAATGCCACTTTAGAGCAAGGTTTGGCCATTACTTCAATTGTTTTCCCCGAATTAAAAGGCAATATGAAGATTCCTGTGTTGAGTGCTAACGGTATACTTTTGGCTTGTATGAATTTAGTCGGTTGGATTTGTGGCAAGCAAGTGCTGTTAAACGAGCTTAATTCACTTCCGGAAATTTTGGGCGCTCACTTAAAGGATTGGCAAGTTAAAGCTCAACAAATAGTCATGATGGATAAATTAAGCAATATTGTTTTCTTGGGTTCTGGTCCCTTTGAAGGAGTGGCCAAAGAAGCAGCTTATTTAGTCTCCAGAGTAGCTGGTTTGCCTAGTACCAGCAACTATTTTATCGAATATCGCCACGGTTACTACGGCTATGCTACTAACCAAACTTTAATAGTTGGTATGATTTCCAACACTTTCAGAGTTGTTGAGGAAAGAGTAATGGCTGATTTAGCTATTACCAGGGCGCGTCGGGTTATGCTAGCTGAAGATGGAGCCAACGATCTTATGACTCGCTGTGACGATCTTTTGGAACTAAAATCAGGAGCTAGCGAAATTGCTCGCGTGTTGCTGCTGCTGCCGGTAGTACAATTTATGATGTTCTATATTGCCATGTCTCGAGGTGTCAATCCTGACAATCCCAAACATCTTGAGCATCCTCGTATGCAACTCAAAGAGCGTCCCGGTGTAAAATAATGGAAATATTGGCTATAGCTGCAAAATTTGATGATTCTGGTGTCGTAGCGCTGGCTTTGTTACCAATTATAATCATTATGATTGTAATTTATTGGTACGAAAAACGTGGTGGCGCTCCTAAGTTTGAAAACCTAAGTGCTGCTCAGAAGCTTTGGCTTTTTTTGCGCTTTATTGAGCCGAGTTTGGCCATTAAGGTTATTACAGCTTTAGGAATGGAAGACGCCTGGAATTATCTGAAAAAAGCCGATGGCTTGGCTCCTAAATCGGCACTGGTTATCGGCAAAGTTTGTGATGAATTTTATAATAAAGCCCTTGCTTTACCAGGCCCAAAAACAAGAGCCGATTATGCTTCTATTGTGGAATTTTTGGCCGACAATTATCACGGTGATGGAGCTCTTTTGGCAGCCGATTTATGCAAAGTGTGGCCTTTGGAAAATACTCAGACAGCTGAAACTGAGCCAGAGCAAAACAAAGAGTCTGAGCCAGAGCCTGAGGCCGACACACAAGATAGTTCAGAGTCTTCCGGTTGTTAAATAGTAAGTGGATACCGTCTTGAATGTAGCAACATTTCGAGACTGTTAGCGAGTCGAAAACGAAAGCTCAGCTTTTGTGACAATTGTGTGTTCCGAAGCTGAGCTTTTTAGTCTCTAGAACATTCGGCGGGCAATGATTATAAGGAGTTACGATGAGCAGTATACTTTACGGACGTTGGCGTCAATATTTACAGAGTCAAGAGTCCTTTTCTTTGGTGACGGTAGTTAAAGCCTATGGCTCTACTCCACGCGGCGCTGGTGCCAAAATGTTAGTTGACAGTGTCGGTAAGGTAGTGGGAACTATCGGTGGCGGTTGCCCGGAGGCCGAAGCTTGGCAAGAGGCTAAAGCTGCTGCTCGCCAAGGGGGTAACGCTTTAATTAACGTAAATTTGGCTCACACAGGCGACTTACAAACAGACGGCGGCGAAGCTATGATTTGTGGCGGTCGCTTGTTGGTGCTGGTGGAAACTTTCAAGGGACAGCTGGCAAAAGTTAAACTTATGGAGCAATTGCTGGAGCGTTTACTTGACAAGGGACAAACTGTTGTCAACTTAGTTTGTTTAGGAATACAAAAACATACCGCTTGCTCAGCTTCTCCAACCACTTCTAAAGAAGAACCTCTTTTAGGCAAGCACTGGATCTATGGACGCCAGGACGGATTACAGAGCGAAGATAGCTCTCTTGACTCAGAGGAGTTGTCAGTTGCTTTATGCTCTCTAGCTGAAGAAGTTATGGCTAACGAGGGAGCTTTGTGCAAAGTTATCTCTTATGGCGACCGTGAAATAGAAGTATTTGCCGAATTGATTGCTCCTTCCAAACGCCTTTATATTGCCGGAGCAGGCCATGTGTCGCGTCCTGTAGCCGCTATAGGTAAAATGTGCGGCTTTGATGTTACTGTAAATGATGATCGTCAGATGTACGCCGATCCTAGCCTTTTTGTTGAGGGTATAAAAGTAATATCTAAGCCTTTTGAAAATTTCTTTGCCGAATTGGAGTCCGGTTTAGATAAAAATTGCGCTGTTGTCTTAGTGACTAGAGGACACAAACATGATGAGGAATGTTTGCGCTGTTTAATTGGCAAAGAATTAGGCTATATAGGCATGATTGGCAGCCGCAGACGGACTGCTATTATTATGGAGCATCTGTTGGCTGATGGGGTTGATGTCTCGTGGCTAGCGCGAGTACATGCTCCCATTGGTTTGGATTTGGGCGGTGAAACTCCTGAAGAAATAGCTGTCTCCATTATTGCTGAAATTATCAGCGCTTTTAGAGGTGGCCATACTGAAGAGGTAAGTCTGAATAAAGCTACCGTAGATAAATTACGACGTAAAGCGTAATTAAATTATAAAAACTAGCTAAGTTCCGGATATTTGTTAAGAAGGCTTAGGTTTATCACTTTTGGAACTTAGCTATTTTTTACTGATGGTTTGGCAAGATTATAAGCGCGTTCCCCAGGCGCTTAAAGCTTGTACGACATTATTTTGAGTGTCTACAGCCGTCCAAATGGGGGCGTCATTGACAATAACTGAAAAGATAAGCTCTTGCCCGGCAGCTGTAATTACGTAGCCGGTTAAAGAAGAATCGTGATCCAAAGTGCCGGTTTTAGCTCTGACTTCTACACCTCCTAAGCGTCCGCGCAAAGTGCCACGCCCACTGTGAGGCAAACTCTCTTTGTACCAACTTCTGTAATAACTACGATCCATAGCGTCCAAAACATTAGCCAGCTGATTGGGGGAAATTCTATTCTCCGGAGAAAGACCGCAACCGTCCACCATTTTTAAATTGGTTGTGTTGATGTGATTGTATTGCAAGAAATTTTTGCAAGCTTGCATACCGCTGGCGGCGCTACCTTGGCCGGAAGTCATCTGACCTACGTATCGATAGAGATGTTCAGCAAAGAGATTGTCGCTTTCATGATTTATTTCTTGAATAATAGTGGAAATAGGCAAGGAAAAATGGATGCCATAACGAGGTAGAGTGCTAGCAAAAGCCGCTTCGCCTGCTGGATTGATAAGACGAACTTTTCCTCTAACGATAATATTTTCTTTATCAAGCATCCTTTTTAATACGCCGATACTGAAGAGAGGCGGATCCTCTACACAAATCTGACGACGCACTTCGCCACCAGGTGCCGAACCGAGCACTTGCACTACGTTGCTGCCTTTAGGGCGCTCGACAGCCGTATCGTAACCACCTTCGTACTTAGTTTCGATAGACATAGTGGAACAATCCGGATCTAAGCTACAGCCTAAGGGTGAAACTATGGCTTCAATGAGGTTGCCGTTGAGAGAAAGTCCGCCTACAGGAGCAGCAAACGAGTCGAGACGGTAGTGATCGAGCCAACCTTGAGGGAGATGTTGCCGATCAAAAACTGAATCGTCGGCTACCAAGTCACCGGTAATTTCTCTGACGTTGGCAGCTTTGAGATTTTTAATAAATTTAGAATAAGGGGCGGTGCAAGGTTGATCATAAGGTGGCGTGGTAGTTGGATCGCCGCTGCCACGCAAATATAAATTGCCTTCTATTTGTCCATTTCCGTTGGGTAAAGGACCGCACAATTCCGTTTTTAAACGGTAATTGGGGCCTAACATACTTAGAGATGTGGCAGTCGTGAGAACTTTTAAATTGGAGGCTGGTACCAGCGGTGTATTACCGTCAGAGGAAAAGACTACTTTGCCATTTTCAAGCACTTTTACGTAGACGCCGACCTTAGTCTTTTCGTCTATTTTGGCATTTTGCACAATACTGAGAAGTGTGCGTTTCAGTATGGGAGTTTGGTCGTCGGTGGCCATGACACTGGTTGACAAAGTCGATATTCCAAAAGAAATGGCGCCCAGACAAAAAGCAACGCCGAAAAAGCGTTTGAGTTTAGTTACATTCATGGGTGGCAATACTACAATCCAAAGCCCGCGTCAATTTGTACAAAACTGGACGCGGGCTTTACTAATTATCTTCGCTGAATAGCGCTTCTAATTTTAGAATATGTGACTTTTTTTCCTTCTGAAATTCTCAGAATAGCTGTAGTCTGTAACTCAATTTTTAAGCAACTCAGTTACTGACGCGTTTTCGAATGGCGATCTTTGTGTTTCTTATCATGAGGTGGCTTCGGCGCTTTTACACGTTCGGGCTTTTGAGGAGGCTTGCGCATTGCATCCGGTCTATGGTCGCGTTTGGGAGGTTGGCGCATATCGCGATCTTTATCTTTGTGCTTAGGCTTGTGAGGTTTGGCATGAGGTTTTGCCGGAGGGCGTTTTTCAAATCCATTTTTATCGCGGTGCGGCTTGCGGAAGTCCTCTCGATGGCGCTCATCCCAACCTTGGCGCTCGTGAACACGATATTCGGGGTGACTTTGGGCTTTTTGCTGGCTGACGTTGGGAGAAGGAGGTCTGTTTGCGCGGTTATCCTCCGGTGGAGGGAGAGGAGGACGCGAAGAATTTGAAGTTCTGGGGGGGACAGGACTTGCGTAGCGATCCGGATAGGGCGAAGCTTGAGATGCTAAGGGCGCTGTGGCTAAAAGAAATACTGCCAAGGCGCCGAGGATAATTCTGCCGCTGTTTTGTCTGTATGAAGGCATAGAAATGAGTGCTCCTTTTTCTCTTTTTTACTTATGTTCTCTTTAAGTCTGCCTGTGCTTCAGTGTCTCGCTATTTTTCTAAGAAAAGAATAAAAGAGTGAGAACGTATTTGTCTCTCACTCTTTTATTCTTTTCTTATGCAATGCACTTAAAACAGATTATTTATCTGTCTTTGCGTCCTCTGCGGCCACCTTCTGAACGATTGCTTGAAGGGCGGTTTGGCCTGCTGCTACCCATGCTGGGCCTGCTAGGCTGACTAGGTCTGCTTTGGTTAAAGCTGGGCCTGCTAGGCTGACTAGGTCTGCTTTGGTTAAAGCTGGGCCTGCTAGGCTGACTAGGTCTGCTTTGGTTAAAGCTGGGCCTGCTAGGCTGACTAGGTCTGCTTTGGTTAA
>CAKUBG010000004.1 GCA_934636825.1 uncultured bacterium
TCAGCTTCTGCTTTAGCTCTAGCCTCAGCTTCTGCTTTAGCTCTAGCCTCAGCTTCTGCTTTAGCTCTAGCCTCAGCTTCTGCTTTAGCTCTAGCCTCAGCTTCGGCTTTTTCTCTGGCTCCGGCTTCCGCTTTAGCTCTAGCTTCGGCCTCAGCCTTTTCTTTGGCTTCAGCTTCCGCTTTAGCTCTAGCTTCGGCCTCAGCCTTTTCTTTGGCTTCAGCTTCCGCTTTAGCTCTAGCTTCGGCCTCAGCTTTTTCTTTTGCTTCAGCTTCCGCCTTAGCTCTAGCTTCGGCCTCAGCCTTTTCTTTGGCTTCAGCTTCCGCCTTAGCTCTAGCCTCAGCTTCGGCTTTTTCTCTGGCTTCAGCTTCTGCTTTAGCTATAGCCTCAGCTTCGGCTTTTATGAGTTCATCAGAACTTTTTTTTTCCGCTGCGGCTTGGATTTTAGCTTCTTGCTGCTTAGTTTGCCAATCTTTCAAAGCGCTTCTAGCGTCATTTAATAGAGAAGAGAAGCTTTGAGATAAGCTAGGGCATGAACATGTAGAAGTTTGGCGTGGTTTGCAAACAGGAATTTCTACACGCTTGGGAGGTGGAGGAACTACTCCATCTTGACGTTTGCGAGCCAAGACTAACTTAGAAATTCCGCCTTGCATATCTTCGCGGAAAAGAATATCGCAGAAACAGCCTAAACCAAATTCCCAAGCATTGTTGGGAGCACTGTCAGCTAGCATATAAGTGGAGAAAATAAAGGCTCCAAAGAGCAATTGCTTTTCAAGGCAATCTTCATTTACATAGTCTACAGCTGCAATGAGCCCGCCTGGTTTAAGCCAACGGCAGGCATTGTAATAACACATGTATGGATTAGAGCTGCTGGTAAAAGTGCCAGTACAAAGTATGGCGTCGAAGCTACCTTCTTCCAATACTTGCTCAGCATCTTTTAAGCTCATAGCTCTTATATTCAGAAAGTGGTTGGCGCGGATCTCTGTACGAGCTGCTTCAACATTTTCCGGGTTTTCGTCTACGGCTACCACTTCGGCTCCGGTCGCTTGCAAGTAGCGCAAATTGGCTCCCAGGCCGCAGCTTAGATCCAGTACGCGCTGCCCCGGCTTTAGTTCTAAAAGGTTGACAGCGTTAATGCGAGCGTCTTCTTCGCCCACTAATCTGCGCACTAAAATCGAAGACTTAAACAGAGGACGAACCGACCACCAGCGACTCCAATGGTTGGTCAAACGTTTAAGCGGACAGTCATTTGTCACGTCAGTTAGATCCTTTCGTCACGTTTTTCTTTTTCTTAGTTCTCGCTTTCTACTAAAAAATGCTTTTTACCTATGCAAACTTGAGCCTATTTTGTGCACTTAATTTAAGTATTGAATCAGTCGCGATATTTTTTACTAACTCTTTTCTCTCGTAAATTATTTATAGGATTACCATATTCATCTTTCCAATAATTCCAACCGTTCTTGTGGGTGTTAGTTAAAAATTTTGCTGCGGCACTTGGAGATTTGAACAGTTTGTCTTCTTCTAGTATACAGAAGAAAACTTTGCCATCATCTTTACAATCACTGTGTTTTACGCCACGTAACTCATCTGGCCAGTCTTCTTCACATTTTGGAGAGTGCTTGAGAAAGATTTGACTTCCTTTTTTTATTAATAAAGCATTTTTGTTCTGTAGATTTTCTCTTTGCCAAATACCTTGAGCTTTGGTTCCTTTAAAATTAAGAGTAACACTAATATCCCCTTTATACTCTTCAGGTTTCCATTTCGTTTCAGGGTATTTATATATCTTGAGTAGCTCTTTTAGCATATCATCTGTCCTATCTTTGATAGTTTTGGGCCCCCAAAATTCTTTATTAAGTATTTTGTTGTTTAATCTCAAATGGCCGGTACGTGACAACACTTCTTTCTTTTCTCGGAATGGTCTATTGCTATTTATTATGTTGTCTAAGTCTGAGGATAAAGTCAGATTTCCTAATAAATTTACTAAAAATTTATACTGGTCATCACTACAGTTAGCTATATCTTTCCATTCTTTATTGGGAGTTTGTGGCATTAGATGTTCTATACTTAGCTTGCTAAACTTATTAGGATCGAATGGTATTGGATTATTATATGTTTCAAGTTTATCTAAAATAAATCTTATAAAATCTTTGGTATAGTTACTCACGCTTTTGGCATGTTCTGTTGTGGTGTAGTCATCTGGCATAAGTGCTTTTAGGTCGCTGCTCTGGGATTTCGTTAAATAAAATGCACAAATATCACAGTAGTTGCTATAATTGTTTTTCAGAGCGTTTTTCACTCTCCTTAACAAAAATGGAGTGGATTTTGCCACAACAGATATTTGCATTTGGTTTAATTTTAGCCTAACGACGTATGATACTAACATTTGCATAACTTTTTTCGCTTGATTGACATTAATGTTACCAATTCGACAGTTTTCTAACACGTCCATTGTAAAAGGAGATAACGAATCTAAGTCTAACTTTCCGTAGTCTTTAACCTCTTCTTTGAACTCGTAATCATCATCGCAATGTATATGTAAATTCTCATAGTGCTTAGAATAATTCTTTAAGTCGTTAAGAATTTCCCAGAAGTTAAAGCCTTGATTAATTTGATCTTCCCAAAATACTCTAAACTTTTGATACGTGTCTATTTGACCTTGTTTAATGCTGTCTTCAGTAGTTTTACTTATTAAGTATAAACGCAAAAATCGAGTTAACCTCTTTGAATCATCAAACAGTTGTTCTAAATGTTGCCAATATTCATTATATATTTGCTTTTGGATATCATCGGGACGTTCCATCATTATAAAATTTCTAATAAGGTCTGCGTAGCTCAGCTGAACTCCTGTAGAGTTAATGCTTTCAAAAATTTGCTGGGCGTTGTCTTTTTTGTTTAGTGCTATATGTACTACGCTTAAATGTCCCAAGGCTTCATGCAATAGTTGTGCCTGCTCGTAACCGTTATTGTTAATCATTGAGGCAAATTTTTCGTATATTTTTGTGTAAGCAGACGTAAGCCTACTTTTGCAATCCTTTCGACTATTTTGATCATATTCTCCTGAAATTATGAGCTCGTACTCTTTACTGTCTACACTCGATGGACGTAGCCTGTATTTTGCGTCATTGCTGTATGATCCATTCTCTAAGTAACTTTCAATGCGGCAACGGAATTGTTCGAATTTTTTGTCGTTGAGAATTTTATTTTTTGCTATATTACGTAACGCGTACAGCATCAGAAACATCGTGACTATACGCTGCTGTCCATCAACAATAGAGCGCTCAGTAATGCCTTTAGCTCCTTCGATATCTAAGTATATAACCGTACCTAAAAAATGAGAAAAATCTTCATCCTTCAATTGGTCTTTATCTTGCAATAATCGATCAATGTCATTTAACAACTTATCGACGTGCTCTGTGTTCCAAGTATAGTTGCGTTGGTAAATTGGTATCACAAATTGTTTTCCATAAGTCCCAGATATAAGTTCAAGAAGATTCGTTTTGTAGGCGTTCATTGTGATATATCCTATCCTTTGATTAGTAATGACGAAGTTATTATATCTTACACTGTGCGAATTTCTATTAGTGAAGCAGGTAAATATATATGACACCAACCCTAATATGTGTATTTAGTTAAAAGAGCACCATCTGGCCCTCGGAAAGTTCTGTTATACAATTTCTAGCTTGAACATCATAATTTAATAATAAAGCTTCAGTCATAGAATGTCTGTTTTGTTCTTTAGCTCCCAAATGGTAAAAATGTTCTTTAGTAAATTTTCTACAAAAGGCCCATGTCTTGTCTATATATTCATTTTTTCTATATCGATTATGATCCCAAGTTGATAACATGAAATTAACTTTCGAATCTAATAAAGACTTACACAGAGCAGTTTCTTCTTGCTCACTCCAGCTATCATAATAATCAACGTTTCTACCTATATATGGTGGATCACAGTATACGAAACTTTTAGTATCTGCCATTGCTACAGTCTCTTCAAAAGATTGACATATAAAATACCAGTCATTACTAAGAATTAATCTTTCAATGTTTGCTACTTGATTTGTTATTTTAGTAATATAAGCCTTTGAAAAACGATTAGGTTTATGTCCATAAGGTACATTAAAAGATAGTTTTTTATTGAAGCGAATCATGCCATTAAAACACGAACGATTTAAGAAAAGAAAATCTAATGGATCATGATATTTGTTAAATCGCTCTCTAACAAAGTAGTAGTGTTCAATATCTTTTTCCGCTAAAACTTTACCTTCTTTACTAAGAAATTGTCTTACAGTATTTGATGTGATATCTTTTGATTTTATCTGGTTATAAAAATTTATAATGTGAGGATTTATATCTGCGAAGATAGCTTGACGCGGAACAACGTTAAAGCCAACTACACCTGAGCCCATGAAAGGTTCAATCCACAAGTCTCTGTCGTGATGAGGTATTAAATTTTTTATGAATGGTACGAGCTTCGTTTTGATACCCTGGATTTTGATTGGCGGAACCATTAATTTGTTCATTAACTTTCCTTCCTTTTGGCTTTCTTATGAGTTGTTTTGTTGTAGAGGTCATCGGAAAGTCTCCTATATCGTAAGTATTCCTCAAAAGATGTTATCTTTTTATGATTACCATTTTTATCAATAGTTTCTATCCTTCCATAGTTGATCCAGTAGTCGTCAAAAAGTTCCTCACCGGCTTTGGCAAAAACACCGTTCCCAGTGACGATATCCTGGATATTATGTATGCTCCCTATATTGGCGGTATTTCCACTGCCACTTTTATCGCTGGCTATACGCCATTTTTCTTCTGCAAAAAATAAAAACTTGCCAATAACTGATGGAATCTGTTGTAATGATTCTAAAGAATGATAGAAGGCAAAAGGTATGTCTATTCTATAATATATTATCCCGAAACAAAAATGCCCGCTGTAAGACTTGTATGGAAATTGTATATTTTTTGTGCTATCTCTTTCTTTGAAGTATTCTCCATGTGAACCAAGTGTGAAACCATTGCAAAAATTGGGATCTTGTGTGTCGCGGTATGTCGTTTTTAAATCTACAGCAAACTTTAGATTTTCATTTTTTTTATTTATAAAAGTAAAATCTGGATACCAGTTTTGATACTTAGCAGGAACGAGCATGTAACCTATATCTTCTGCAAATTGCACTAAATAGGGTAATAAATGGATCTCCAATAACTTTGATATAACTTTTGTGTCTGAAGAAATTGGATAGATCCTATGATATATGTCTATAAAACCTTTGATAGTCCATAGACCATTTTGGCTAATCTTTTGTGGCAAACTAGAAGCGAACTTCTGCAAGTTTTGCCTGAAACTCCGTTTTTCCTCGATGTAATTCTGCATATAATTGTGCCCTACTTTCGTTGAAATTATACAATACATACAAAAAAAAGAACAAGCGCACAAAGCTTGACTAGCTCGATGCGCTTATTAGTATTAGCGATAAGTTCTTTTAGAGACTGGCGCGTAAAATATCGATTATTTCTGCGCGACTAAGTTTTTTGTAACCACCTTCAAGAATAAAAGTAGAATCGGCAATAGCTTCGAGCATGTCTTCGGTAGCGCCTAATTCACTGATATTAGAAGCCACCCCCAATTCTTTCATCCAGGCTTGCATGGCTTCTAAACCTTCGGAAGCTATTTGTTCATCACTCTTGCCTTCAGTTTTAATGCCCCAAATATTGATGGCAAAACGCTTAAATTTGTCCAAGCCATAAGGCATAATATAGCGATAATAAGGCAAAGAAACCGCCGCTAAGGTCATGCCGTGAGTGGCATTAGTATGGCCGCCTACAGCTTGGCCAAGCATATGTACCATCCAGTCGGTAGGCTTACCTTTAGCTACCAAAGTATTTAAAGCCCAAGTGGCTGCCCACATGATATTGCTTCTAGCTTCATAATTTTGCGGATCTTTATTGGCAATACGTCCAGAATTGATTACTGAGCGCATTAAACCTTCGCTAATGTAGTCGCTGGTATTGTCATCGGTACCGGAAAAATATTGCTCGCAAATATGATTAAAAATATCGTAAATGCCGGCTACCATCTGGTAATGAGGCAAAGTCATGGTAAAGCGAGGATTTAAGATCGAAAAGCGAGGCATAATCTTTTCGTTGGCAAAGACATGGCCGGTCTTTTGCTTGGTCTCTTGGTTGGTAATAACAGAACCGGCGTTCATTTCCGAACCTGTGCCTACCATAGTGAGAACGCAACCTACAGGAATAGTTTCGCAATCTGGCTCTTCAAAACGAACAAAATATTTTTCCCAAGGATCGTCCTGGCAATTGACGGACACGGAAACAGCCTTGCTATAATCGCAAACCGAACCGCCGCCTACAGCTAAAATGAAGTCTGCTTTGTGCTGACGGGCAATGTCCACGCCTTCATAAAGCTTGGCCAAAGTTGGATTGGGCATAACACCGGCAATTTCTGCTATATTTTTGCCACATTTTTGCAAAATTTCTCTTACTTGAGCATAAATGCCATTTTTCTTAATAGATCCGCCACCGTAGACTAAAACTACATTTTTTCCATATTTAGCCAACTCTGGAGTCAAATTTTGTAAAGCTTCTTCGCCAAAGTAAAGCTTAGTAGGGTTGCAATAAGTGAAATTACCCAACATTGTATATACTCCTTGATTTGTACAATAAATTTAGATCGCTTTGCCTAAAGCGTAAGCTTGTTGTAAAGCAGGGTGGCTCTCGATATCGCCTGCCTTGGTCACTCCACCGGCAAATAGGGAACCAGCCAAATGGGCCTTTTCAAAGCAATCGATCCAGCCTTGTAAACCATTTATAGCCTTTTCTGGTACATAGTTATCGTCTTCAGCTGCGGTAGTAAGCATATAAATATCGCGAAAAGCGTAATTTGAAGAGAAGAGAGAATTGGCGCGGTCGAGCATAGTTTTCATTTGACCGCTCATTTCGTAGTAATAAATGGGAGTAGCGAAAGCAATAACGTCTGCTTGGCCCATCTGAGAGGCAATTTCTACAGCATCGTCATTGATAACGCACTTTTGTGTGTTCTGACAAGCCAGGCACCCTTGACAAAAAGCAATTTT
Source organism: uncultured bacterium (assembly GCA_934636825.1). Taxonomy (GTDB): domain Bacteria; phylum Vulcanimicrobiota; class Xenobia; order Xenobiales; family Xenobiaceae; genus Bruticola. The sequence continues at coordinate 7,080 of CAKUBG010000004.1, forward strand.
CTTGCCGCGCAAGCTGATTTTCTTGACGTCATGGCCAGCTGCCTGAGCGCCGGCTATAAAGGAGTCGGCCAGGGCTTCGGAATTGCTATTTTTTCTTAAGCTAGTGCTTATTACTAAAACTTTTTTAGACATTGATTGTGAACCTCACAAAAATTGTTGACTTTATTGTTGGCCCCCTGTATGCTGGAGTGTAAGACCTAAACCTAACTTTAGGTCAAGTGTTCAGAGCTAAAAATTTCGCTAGGAAGATACTATTTTGCAAACTTATACTATTGGGCAAGTTGCTGAGTTATTTAATTTGCCTATTTCCACTTTGCGCTTCTATGACAAAGAGGGCTTTTTCCCTAATTTGCAGCGCTCGTCAGGCATTCGTCAGTTTACGGATCGGGAAATTGAAACTTTAAGAATTGTGGAGTGTCTGAAAAAATCCGGTTTGGGAGTGAAAGATATAAAGCAATTTATTGAATGGTGCAGCCAGGGCAGCAAAACTTTTTTGCAAAGGCGCGAGCTCTTTCGCAAACAAAAAGCCAATGTGGAAGCCGAAATTGAACGTATGCACAAAGTTCTGGACGTACTGAAGTACAAGTGTTGGTACTATGAGCAAGCGGTAGAAAAAGGTCATTGCATCGATCTTAGCGCTGACGAAGTACCTGAAGAAATTAGGGAATTATATCTAAAAATTCACAGTTAAAAATGGCTTAAATCCCTTTTTTCGGCATTTTTTTCTTGATTTGGCATTCACATTATTTGCATACTTCGTACTTTTGTAAAATTCTATCCCAGAGGTGCAAAAAAATGAGTGAAAAGATAATGTGCGAAAAATGTGGAGCAGAAATGAAGTCTCATCATAAAGGCAGCACTTGTGGTATGCTGTGCCCTGAATGTGGCTGGGGATGGGTAACAACATATTCTTCACCTATTGACAGAGACGAAACTGTGTACACGATTAGTTTTTGTAAGCCAGAAAAGACAACTGCCGCTATGATCAAGTTGTATGCAAAATTGAGCGGATCAAATTTCATACAGGCCAAAAAAGCCTTGGAGGAAGGTAACGCTAGTTTTTCTGCATTGGCGGCAGATATTCAAAAACATATTGAGGAAATTCACGCTACGGAGTTGCAATTTTTCATCACGCCGGACTATCCCTATGACACGAACTAGGTGCATAGTGAAGAAGAATATAAGCGTTGAAGAATAACATTTTTGCCCCTGCCTTCAGGCAGGGGCAAAAATGCGCTTATAGCAAAATTAGCCAATCAAGCTTCGCATTTTCGCTCTAACAACATAAGTGTTTCAATATGTGGAGTATGAGGGAAGAAATCGTAAAGTTGAGCTTGTACTAAGCGGTAGGCTTTTTGTAAAGTAGCATATTCTTCGATGAAGCGATGGCAATTGCAGGAAATATAAAGTAATTTTTCCGGCCCTTCGTTGACTACTCGTTCAATCATTTTGGGGTGGCAGCCACTGCGGGGAGGATCCAAAATGAGCAAACTGCACTCCAAGCTGGGCCAATCTTCCGAATTGGCACAATAAAATTCGGCGGAGCGTCCCAGACGGGCGGCATTGCGTTTGGCGTGCTCAATAGCTTGAGGAACGGCCTCTACACCTATAAGATTGCCTTCCAAAGACAAGCCTATACTACCTACACCACAATACAGATCGAGAATCTTTTTCTGATGGCCTACCCATTGGCGAGCTGTGCGCAGCATGTGGGCGTAGGCGGGAGGATTCGATTGGAAGAAAGAGCGCCAACCCAAAGAAAATTCCAGATCGTTTACTTTCTCCTGAATTTCTGCCTGGCCGGCTAATAAATATTCTTTTTCGCCTGAAGCCACGGGACTGATAGCGTCGTGAATAACGTGGATAATCCCAGCAGCACCTTCTATTTGCATCAATGCTTCGGCCAGTTGTTGCAACGGATTGTTGGCTTCTTCGAGAGCAAATGAAGTTGGTGTAGTTGTAACCAAAGCAACCAAAAATTGTTTCGTAAAAGAACTGTAACGAATAACTAAATAACGCAAGAATCCGCTATTACTTTTAGGATTCCAACCAGAAAATGAGTATTTCTTTTGCCAACGACGTACCGTACCAATTACTTCTCTATTGCAAGGCGGGCCGATAAAGCATTCGTCAACATCGGTGACTTTTTGGAAGAGGCCGCGAATATTAAATCCCAGGCGCTCGTCAATAAAACTTAGCTCTACTTTGCTGCGATAATACCAAGGAGTAGGGGCTTCTTGTACAGGTAAAATTTTTACCTGGGGAGCTAAATTGCGCAAAGCTGCTTCAATGGGAGCAGCCTTCATTATGGCTTGCTGGCTGTATTCAATATGTTGCAAAGCACAACCGCCACAAAAGCCGAAATGAGGACAAACCGCTTCTCGGCGATCGGGGCCAGGCTCTAACACTTGGCGTAGCCAGGACTGACGAGCACCTCTTTTTTTGCCTCCTATCATGCATAATGCGCGATCTTGAGGAGCAACACAATAACATCTAGCTTGAGTATCGTTGGAGCGCAAAGCTTGAAATTGACCGCGATTATTTAAGTGATCGGCAGAAAATATTAATTCTTCTGTGGGTACGGGACGCTTTTTCATAAATAAAATCCTTTTATTTTTCAGTACGCGGAATCCCCTGGCCTTGGAGGCTGTGGGAGGAGTTTAATTCGTAGCTGTCAATGTTAGCATTTGTCTTTCTGTTAGCAATTTGCTCTTCCTCTTGCTACAAGTTGAGCAGCTTTGGTAGGTTCGTAGTAAAAAAAATGGCTAATATGCGTTCTGAATTTCGATTATATGGCTGTACGTCTTGACATACTCGGTTAATTAACTTAAAAAAAGAATCTGAAGTCATATTTATTTTGACAAAGCTGCCCAGACTGCAGCCGAGTTGTTTACTTTTTTATTTCCTAAGGAGAACCGAGCTATGTGGTGGAATGATGCAGAGACTAGATACGGCGCCAGACGCAACCATGATTACGATATGGACGAAGAAGATGATTTCTATGATGACATGGATGACGAAGACGAGGACGAGTGGGACGAAGAAGACGATAGCGAATGGGATGAAGAAGACGATAGCGAGTGGGATGACGAAGAAGACGATATAAACTGGGACGACGACGAAGACGAAGAAGAATGGGACGACGAAGACGAAGATGACGACGAAGATTGGGATGACGAAGATTAAACGTCTGAGCTTCTGAGATTTCTCCCAGTTAAAACTGACCCCGACAAAGTAGGGGTTAGTTTTTTTTTGCTTGAAAATCAACTATATAACGTATATAAAATACATATTTTTTAGAGAGAATATATTTTTTAAGACTTATGGCTGACAACAATAAAGAACAATTAACTCCCTTATTTCAACAGTATTTTGGTTTATGCGAAGCAAATCCCGATTGTTTGGTCTTAATGCAATGCGGCGATTTTTATGAAGCTTATGGCCAAGGAGCGGAAATCTTTGCTAGAGATGGCGAAATTCTTCTTACAGCCAAAGAGGGAGGGGCTGGGCGCAAAATCCCTATGGCGGGCATCCCGTTACACACGCTGGAAGCTTATTTGCGAGTTTTGGTAGCTAAAGGCCATAGGGTGGCTGTCGCTGAGCAAATGGCTTTGCCTTCTGAATGTAAAGGTATTGTGCCTCGTGAAGTGACGCGTATTGTTACAGCCGGCACTATTTTAGATACCCAGAGCCTTGATGATAAGGATCACAATTATTTAGTGTGCCTAGTTTTTGCTAAAAATAGCCAAGTCGGTTTTTCCGCTGCCGATGTCGGCACAGGCGATTTCTATGGTTGCGAATTTTCTTTAGACAATATTGAGCAAATCTCTGAAGAAGTGCTGCGCTTTCAGCCTTCGGAGTTAATCTATGTTGAACAAGTTACAGATAGTAAAATATCCGATTTAATTGAAAATATCAAAGCTCAAATGCGCACTCTCAGCTTAGTTCCTCGAGTTTTTTCTGCTTCGAACGAAATTTGTGAAGAGATGCTGAAGCGCGAATTTAAGTTGGGTAGCTTAGCCGGTTTGGGCTTATCGGAGTATAAACAGGGAGTAGCGGCTTTGGCTTGCATGCTCGATTATATAAAACGTATAGCTATGCACCATACCATCACTTTAGAGCCGCCTCGCCTTTTAGCTAATAGAAGCAATTTAATTATCGATCTTACCACTAGACGCAATTTGGAATTGGTCGAAACGCTTTTAGGCAGAGAACGCAAAGGCAGCCTTCTGGAAGCTGTCGACTCTACTTGCACTTCTATGGGAGCGCGTAAACTGAAAGAGTGGATTTTGCGCCCCTTGTGTGATAAAGAGGCTATAAAATCACGCCACGATCTTTGTCAGGATTTAGTCGAAAACGAAGAGGCTAGGGCTGAATTAAGGCGTGAGTTAAAAACGATAGTTGATATAGAACGTCTCCTGGCCAGAGTTTCTTACGGCACTTTCAATGCGCGTGAATTGTTAGGTATCGGAACTTCTCTGGCTAAAGTGCCTAATTTTGTGCAAATAGTAAAGCACTTAAAATCTCCGGCTTGGCAAGCTATCGCAAAAGGCTTAGAGCAAGATGCTGAGGATCTTGCCGAACTTAGCCATTTATTGGAAAGAGCTATCAATCCTGAAGCTCCTTTGTCTTTAAAAGAAGGCGGTATTATTCGTCAAGGCTACAGCGCCGAACTAGACAAATTGCGTGAATTACATTCCCATGGTAAAGAATGGCTCAGCCGTTTGGAAGAACGTGAGCGAGAGAGTACCGGCATAAAAAATCTAAAAGTAGGCTACACTTCTGTTTTCGGCTATTATATTGAAGTTACCAAAGCCAACTCCAAATTGGTACCTATTCACTATACACGCAAACAAACTTTAGTAAACAGCGAGCGCTACATAATCCCGGAATTAAAAGAACACGAAGTAAAAGTTTTGGGTGCTCAAGAGCAAATAAAAAAATTGGAATATGAGCTATTTCAAGAGCTGCGGGCTGCGGCAGCTGCCCATACGCAAGCTTTGCGTCGTTTAGCCAAGCTTTTGGCTGAATTGGATATCTATGCTTCCTTTGCACAAATTGCCATCAATCGCCATTGGGTTCGTCCCGAACTTGCGGAAGAACCTTGTGCGGAAATTATCAAAGGGCGCCATCCTGTTGTAGAACAGACTTTAGGTGAATTTGTGCCTAACGATTGCCATTTAAGTGCCGACAAGCCGATGATTATTCTGACCGGTCCCAATATGAGTGGTAAATCTACTTGGCTTAGACAAGTAGCTCAAATTGCTATTTTGGCGCAAATGGGCTCTTTTGTGCCTGCTCAACGGGCCAAACTTTCTATTTTTGATAGAATTTTTACCCGAGTAGGAGCTAGTGACGATCTTCATTTAGGGCAATCTACTTTTATGGTAGAAATGAATGAAACTGCCAATATCGTCAATAATTCTACAGCCAAATCTTTGGTCGTTTTAGATGAAATTGGACGTGGTACTAGCACTTTTGACGGCTTAGCTATAGCTCAAGCTGTAGTAGAATATTTGCACGACGGGCCTAAGCCACTGACACTTTTTGCTACTCATTTTCATGAATTGACTAAGCTGGGGCGTACTCTCAAAGGTTGTCGCAATTTTAGAGTGGCTGTTAAAGAATTGCCTGACGAAGTAGTTTTCTTACACAAAATTGTCCCCGGCGGCGCTGATCGCAGCTATGGTATTTATGTAGCCAAGTTGGCCGGTATGCCTTCGGCTTTGTTGCAAAGAGCTGAAGCTTTACTTAAACGTATGGAGCAGAACAAAAAGTCTAAAAGCGATGCTTCTCAGCTTGGGTTCGATTTGTAACGAACACTAAGAAGTGAGCTCCCTCTGTTTATTTTATCGGTTGCATATTCTTTTATAGGGGTTTAAATAATTATGTTCGGTTTGGGACTTGGAGAATGGGCTTTGATTTTGGGAGCGGCTGTTTTGCTTTTTGGCCCCAAATATATTGGCGGCTTGGGTAAAAAAGTCCTGAAAAATGTACATTTAATAAGCCAAGAATTTAAAGAAGGTTACGAAGAAGGCGGTTCAGCGACTTCTTCTGTTTCTTCTGAATCTAAGACTGAAGCTAAGGAAAGTCGTTAAACTTTGGACGAAAATCGAGAAAATGAGTGCGTAAAGTCTTTGGCACTTGCTATGGACAAATCTCTCCAGTCTCAAGCTGTACCTGGGGCAGAAAATAACGAAGACGAAGTTGATCAAGATATAGAACTTAGCTTGACCGAGCATTTGGAAGAGTTGCGCCGACGCATCTTTTATTGTGCTGTCACTTGGTTGGTCGCTAGTTGTGTTTCTTACTGTTACGTAGATCGCTTTTTGGCTAAAGTGAGAGAAATGGCTGGCCAAGGCTTTACTTTTGTCTATACCAGCCCTACCGAAGCTTTTATGGCTTTTATTAAATTGGCTATGATTGCTGGGTTGGTTATCTCTTTGCCGGTCATTATTTACAATATCGGCGCTTTTGTAAATCCGGCTCTCAAGCGCAAAGAACGCAACTTGGTACTTACTTTAGCTCCTTTGTGCCTCTTGCTTTTTGCTAGCGGAGCCGCTTTTGCTTGGTTTGTAGCTTTGCCCATTATGTGGCGCTTTTTTCTCAGCTTTCAAGCTGAAGGTATTACGGCGCTTTGGACTATTGGCGAAGTGGTAGGCTTTGCTTCTGGGCTGATTTTAGCCTGTGGCTGTGTTTTTGAATTGCCTATAGTAATAATCGGAGCTGCCAAAATAGGCCTTATTTCTTATGAAAAGTTAGCTGGAACCAGGAGAGTGGCTTACTTTACTATTTTAGTGCTGACAGCTATTATTACTCCCACACCGGATGCTTTTACTTGTGCAGTGGTGGCTGTCCCTATTATCGCTCTATTTGAGCTTAGTTTGCTTTTCTTGCGTTTTGTCAAATAACATGTATTTAATTAAGTAAAATATAGCCCCGGCCAGAAAGCTCTGGCCGGGGCTATATTTATGAGCTTTTATATGGCAAGGCGGTGCTTACCATTTTGGCTTTTTAGGCTTGAGGAGCCTCAGTTTCGGGAGTTGGCATAGGCATGGGCTCTGTCTTTATAACATTTACAGTTGCCACAGCCGGGCGGCGATCTCTAATCACTACCAAAGGAGTCATTTCGCCGGCATTGCCCTGAGGATTGGGCTTCAAAGCTTCAACTACTTCAGCTTTACGGTTAGGATCTGTAATAGCTAATACGTCAACTTTACCCAAGTCGTTGGCGTCAACTATCGTTACGTCGAAGCCGGTAGCTTCCTTGATCTCTTGGCATACTTTTTGAGGATAGGCCGGAGCTAAGACTACATGCTTATCGAAAGGAGGCAGAGTGCCGGTGCAATCGTCGATAGCTGCTACCATACGACCGGTAACACGATAAAATTCTCCAGGACGACCGATAAATTTTCCGATCAAACCGCGGAACATACCATAAAGAATTTTCCAGGTACCAACTTCACGGAAGGCCATTTCCAAAGAGTATACTGAAGAAAGAGAGGAGTTCATATCAAAGAACAGATTGAGGCGGCGGGCCAAATAGCGAGGCTGAATATCTTCGCAATAGGCAACGCGTCCTTGCATAATAGCTACTGGGCTTTCGGCTAAGGCGATAATGTCGCCGGGCTTAGCAACATCGGCAGTATATTCTTTGACTACATTGATAATATCGTCGCCGGGCATGAGTAAGCGAGTAGGAACGGGAACGGCGGGAGCGTCAGGAGCAATTTCCTTCTTAGGAGGCTTGACGCTAACGGCTTTGCGTCTTTCGGGAGCTACTTCCTTGAACTCGGCAGCATTGAGAGTAATAACCTGACGTCTGTATTTCATAGGAGTGCGACAGTAGTATTTGAAGTTAATATCTACGCGGAACTCACCTAATTCGGCCACTGCTTTGCGCACATCGGGAGCGGTCAGCCAAATTTCTACTTCAGCAGTTAGTTTTTTACCGGGTTTAATAATAACGGCTTCCCAGTAACCGTCTTCTCTGGGGGCTTCAGGGTTTATTAAACTTACGATAGGGTGAAGATCGGAATAACGTAAGCCTATAGGCTGTAAGCAAGCGTGAGCATCGATTACTAAGCCCTGTTGAGTGCCGGAATTTTGGAAGGGAAAAGAAAAGCGCAAGCGAGCGTGGCTGGCGTCAGGATATTCGACGCGCATATTGTCTACTTGTTCGGCGGCAGCTCTGACGACTGCATCGGCGCGAGATGAAGCAATAAATTCAAGAGCTAAAACTGTAAGAGCGGGAACGGCCAAAAGGGTTGAAGCCCAGCACATAAGGATTCCTCCATAAAATGCATAAAAATGTCAGTATGTTTTTTGAAAGGATTGGCGTTTATCCTGCAATACCGTCTGAAGAGGAGACTTGTAACTCCTTCTTAAGTTGCGCACTTTCAATTATATCGCTACTTAGTTGCAAAGCTTGAGCAAATTTGGCAACGCTGGGGCGTGGCAACTCCATATGGCGCAACAATACATCTTTGGTGGCGCCGAAATCGATCAATTTGCCTTGATTAAGCAAAACTGTTTTTTGACAATATCGGCTGACCAGATCCATATTATGAGTAATTAAGATAACTAAAGTTCTTCTCTGTATGCGCAAATAGTTAAGCATATCGATAAAAATTTGGTAACTCTCTTCGTCCAGTGCAGCATTAGGCTCGTCCATGACTATGGCGAGTGTATGCATAGACAAAACGCTTGCCCAAGTTAGGCGGCGCAATTGAGCATTGCTCAATTCATAGGGGTGTACATTTTTTAAGTTGAGTAAATGGGTAATTTCCAGGGCTTCATGGCAACGTTGTTCTACTTCTCTGGGTGTTAGTCCAAGATTCTGTGGGCCGAAAGCCGTTTCTGACCAAACGTCGGTGGCAAATATTTGCTCACGCGCGTTATGAAATATAAAACCTATTTGGGAAGCTAATTGCCACGAAGGAGTATTGCCGGTATTACGACCGTTTATAAGCAAAGCACCTTGTTGAGGACGCAGCAAACCGCTACTCATTTGGGCCAGAGTAGTTTTTCCTGCTCCATTAGAGCCGCAAAAAGCTACGCAGTCAGGAGCTTGTAAGGTCAAATTGATATTACTTAGTGTTGGTACTTGCCCATCGTAACTGAAAGAAACATTTTGCCAGCTTACAGTTAAGTCGGCAGCGGATGATTCTATTTGTACATTTCCTTTTGCAAGTGATGCTCTTGGTAATTCAGGACTCGATTCGGCAGCTAATATTTGCCAATTCCGGCGTAAAAAATCTATCGATTCTTTTTCGGTAACGGGCCAGCTTGTAATAGGTTGACGCTCTTCTAAATTAAAATCTTGCAGCACTCTGGTCCAGGGAGCTTTGAGACTTCCGGAATTGGCGAGCAACTGAGGCTGGCCGTCGCTGACGAGTTTGCCTTTATCCAATTGAAGCCAGCGTGAAAAATAGGCTGCTTCTTCTAAGTCGGAGGAGGCCCAAATAATTAGACGCTGAGAAGAAGCTGAGTTAAGCACATAATCCAGAAGGGTTTGGCGAGCTTTGGCGTCGAGAAAGGCCGCAGGCTCGTCTAACAGCAGAATAGTTGGCTCCAAAATAAGTACAGAAGCGATAATTAGGCGCTGTTGTTGTCCGCTGGACAGTGATTGGGGATGACGTTCGGCCATATCTTGCAAGTCGAAAGCTTGTAAAATATGTTCGGTGTGAATGCACATTTGCTCTGGATCAACGCCCAAATTGCCCAAACTCCAAGCTACTTCTTCTTTTACAGTAGAGCAAATGCCCGAGAGCTGATAATGTGGCTGTGAAGATATGTAACCTATTTTGCGCAAACGTTCTTCCGGCTTCAATTTATTGAGAAATTGACCGTTAAGTTGCAATTCCCCCTTTATTTCTCCCTTTATTAAATTGGGTATGAAACCGGCTATAGCTTGCAAAAGGGTGCTTTTACCGGAGCCGGAAGCGCCTGTCAGAGCGATTGATTCTCCGGGTTGAGCCTGAAAAGAAATATCTTTTAATATCGGTTCGGCAGCTAATTTAGGTGTAAAGGTAAAATTTTTAATTTCCAGCATGTCGATTAATTTTTAGAAAAGTGTTTTTAGCAAGAGTAAGATGGTCAGCATTATTAAAACTGTCTGCAAAATTCGTTCCGGCACAGAAGTGCGGGGATTGTCCAAGTAAGTGCGTCTTTTAGTCGCTCCAAAGCCTCTTGAGGTTAAAGCCAGTGCTGTTTGCTCAGCTTCATAGGCGGCAGTCAATATTAGAGGCGCTGCTAAGGGTAAAAGGCGATTGATTTTTTGTCTAAGCGTACCTCCATAGGGCATCGCTCTGGCGGCTTGAATTTCCAACAATCGTCTGGCACGGTTTATCATTTGCGGTGCTAAGTTTATCGCTGCTAAAACTGCGTAAGCGAATTTGGGAGGCACACCTTTTGATTCAAGACTGCGCATAAGTTCTTCTTGAGCGGTAGTGAAAAGCATCAACAGGGCCGCTTCACAGATAATGGTAATGCGCAAGGCTGTCTGGGCTGCTTGACAAGCGGCTTGCAATGATAAGTTTAAGCTGCCGATATTGCCCAGATCCAGCTTAAAGTCTGTTGGCCCCAACAACCCATTTATAAAAATCATAGAGATGGCTAAAGGCACGGCCGTTAGCAGCAAAGTCTGACAAAAAGGTAAGGCTATACCGCTTAGGCAACTTAAAATACCCAAAGCAAGGGCCAGCACAGGTAAGTATGCCAAAAGTGCGCAATGCATATTGCCTTGAGCGTCTTGCCAAGAAAGGACGAGTGGAAAAGCTAAAGCGGCGGCGGTAACAAAAATGATGAAGGCTTCTTTCGTTTCGGCCGTCAGCTTGTGCAAGAAGCTTGTGCCTGGGCGATAGAAACCGTGCGAGCGGGAAGCTGACGGCCGTGTCGGCAAAGAGCACGAATCGCAAAAGGCTGTTTGCTGCGGCTTAAATAGATGGCCGGTAACAGTTATTTTATCTAGATAGGCTCCGTTTTGAAAGCTACTTCGCAGCCTAGTGGGCATAGCGGCCAGCAAAGTTTGAACCAGTAAGCAACTGATTAGCTTATCTATAGGATCTATTGTTAAACTTTGAGCTAAGCAAGCGTGCAAAGTGCTCAACCCGGCCAAACGAAAAGCCGCTACAACTAGATCTGTGCCGCCGCCGCTACTTCCATGTAGCATATAAGCTGCTATTGGTGCCGAAGCTAAGGCCGCCGTCAAGCCCAAAATAAGGCCCATAAAAGCTGCCAAGCCCAAATTACGCATAAAGCCTTGGCGACTCAAATAGCCGGCGACTAACCCTACAATTAAAGCTGGAGGCAAAAAACACAGCCATATGGGACTGTTGGCGGCAGCACTAATAAGCCCGCTGATTAGAGCTGTGGTGGCTCCGGCCAGCGGGCCGCCTAGACAGGCAGCCCAAATAGTTCCCAGCGAGTCCAGATAAAGTGGAATTTTTAGGGCTGAAGCCAACCAGCCTCCGGTAATATTTAGGGCGGCGGCTAGAGGAAGTAAAGCCCATGTTTTGACATCTAGGCGCATAGAGGCGCTCTCTTCTCATTTTCAGCTTCGCTACCTGCTATGTGCAATAGTGGGGCAGGAGCGCACGGAAAAGTCGTGAATCGCAGAAAAATCGAATGAGTGGGAATTGGCAGCACAACAATTTGAACTATAAAGATGATATTCAAAAACAATTTAAAGCCCGGAAAGTAGCTTGTGGCAAAGGGCGTTACCTTTTAACTTATGAAACCGGACAGGGACGCACTGTGGTCTTTTTACACGGCGCAGCTAGCTCTTGGTTAAGTTTTAAAAGTCAATACCAGATGTTAGCTTCTAGGTACAAACTTATTGCTCCCAACTTGCGCGGACATGGTGGCACGCCTTGGCACGATACAGAAAAAATAGATGAGTTTTACGACGATATTTGCGCTTGGTTTCAGGAAATGAATTTTACTGAGCCTATCATTTTAATTGGTCACTCTTTGGGAGGCTATCTTAGTGCGCGTTATGCAGCCGACAATCCAGATAAAGTGGCTCGTTTAGTTTTAATTAGTACATGCGGAAGTTTCGAGCCTGGCGCTGTGCTCTTTTTCTTAAAAACTTGTTGGGCTGGGGCCGACGCAGTACATAAATTTTTCCCTTGGCTGGTAAATATTAGCTCTCAAATGGCCGGTTGCTTGTCTAAAGTTGTTTTCTCGCAGTGGAATTGTTGGGATGTCTATCCCAAAATAAAGGCACCGTCGTTGATTATTTTCGGTACTTTCGACCCTCTGTTTAGCTTAAAGCAAGGCTATCGTGTCAAAGAACTTATTCCCCAAGCCGGTATAAAAATTGTTGCTTGCGGAGGTCACAATCCTCAAATTGATCACGGTGAGGAAGTTGGTCAACTTATTAGCCAATTTCTAACTTCTCAAGCTTAAGTTGCACTAACTCAAATTATTAGGCCCGGATTCATCTTTTGTATAAACTACGAATCCGGGCCCTTTTTGTTAAGTTACAAAGTTATGTGAGCTTTTAGGCTAACGACTTCTTCAGCTCATCAGGATTTAAGCCTTTGAGCTCGTCATCAACAAAAATACCGTTGTGGCGGATCAGTTGATCGTCGAAATAGACATCTCCGCCTGGTTCTTGGCAAAGTACCAAATCCCAGTGAATAGAAGATTTGTTGCCATTATTAGCGGCGTCGTAGCAATTGCCCAAAGCTAAGTGGAGGCTGCCTCTGATTTTTTCATCAAAAAGGGTGTCGCCAATGGGCTTATCGACAAAAGGATTGAAGCCGAGAGAAAATTCGCCAATATACCTGGCTCCTTCGTCAATATCCAAAATGCGATTTAAGTTTTCGGTGTCGGAAGAAGAGGCTTCGACTACTTTGCCTTCGTGGAAAGTTAAGCGAATATTGTCCATGCGGACGCCGCGGAAATTGGTGGGAGTATTAAAAGCAATGGTACCTTCTACAGAATGTTTGTGTGGAGCTGAATAGCACTCGCCATCAGGAATATTGCGGCGGCCAAAATCTGGGACTGCTCCTATATCTTTAATAGAAAAACGCAAATCGGTGCCTGGGCCGGTCAGGCGTACTTTATCTGTACGCAGCAAACGCTCTTTTAAAGGCTGAACGGCTATTTCCATAGCTTGATAATTGGCCAGGCATACTTCAAAGAAATAATCTTCGAAAGCTTCGGTAGACATAAGGGCCAATTGAGCCATAGAGGGGTTGGGCCAGCGCATAACTACCCAACGAGTGTGCTTCACGCGCTGTTCCAAGTGCACAGGCTTTTGCCAGTATTTTTGATAGATCTCTACATTTTGCGGAGGAGTATCGGCTAAAGCTGCGGCGTTAGTCATACCGCGCATAGAGATGTAACACTGAACTTGTTTCATGCGCTCCAGCTCCAGAGCGCCTATAGCTTGGCAACGGGCTTTGACTTTTTCAGCATCAGGATCCAAAAGCAATTGACGCATAATCGATTGATTTTGAATATTAAAAATGGGGATTCCGTCGGCTTGACAAATCTCTGCAGCCAAAACGGTTAGCATAGAAGACGGAATTTCAGTCGCTTCCACAAGAACTTTGTCGCCTGGTTCTACTCGACAGGAGTGATGCACTAAAGTCTGAGCTAATTTTTTATAACGAGGATCTAACATAAAATAAGCCCTTTCCTAAAGATAGAAATCGGCGTCAATTTGGGAAAAAAATTGCTTAATTCCTGCTCTTGGTTATTGGTGACGGCAGACGGATATGCTTTTTTGGATATATTCCAAGGGGGATAATGCATTTTTTCGGAGAATGAAAAGAGGGAGGCGTTGCGCCGCTTTCAATCACTTCGAACGTGGCCGCATACCTTTTTTCTCTGCAGACATTCACCTACAACTAGGGGAATACAAAGTGCTCCGGCGCTGAAAATAGCACGAGTGCAAGTGCCTGTTCGGTAGCGATGCGGAGGAGATATTTGAGGCCTTGGGGGGCGGTTTTCTTGTGGCTTGCATGCCAACATATAAGAAAGAGTTAGGAGTAGTTATGGTGGCTCGGTTGCCTTTCTTACTAACGATAGTTCACGGTGGAACAGTTCTACCTCGTGAGTTGACTACACGCTTGGCCTTGACCCCTGCTGATATATTTTTTGATTCCGATCCTTGGACGCGTGAAATATTCGCTTTCGGAGAGGCGGTACAGGGACGCTTAGAGGCCGAAGTCGCTCGGGCAGTTATTGATATGGATCAAGACCCGAGTTTGAAACCTCCTAAAGTTGACGACGGAGTAGTGCGTTTAGTTACTCGCTACAACAGACCTGTTTGGCGTGAAGATTGCCAGCCTACGGCTGATGACGTAAATCGCCTTATAGACAGATACCATCGCAATTATCATGAAATATTGGAGCGTGTAGCCTCTCGCGGTGGCGTGCGTTTGGGGATAGATTGCCATTCTATGGCTCCTGTAGGAGCTCCTCGCGATTCAGATTGTGGCCAGATAAGGCCTATTTTCTGTATAGGTAATATGGGCGACTCCAATGCCGAAGGTGATTCTCTTTCTTGCTCTGCGGCTACGGCTCACAAATTAGCCGAAGTTTTGCGCGAAGAGTTTGCCGACATTCAGCTTAAAGATGGCCAACAATTAGTCTCATTTAACAATCCTTCTTCTGGCGGTTATATTCTTAAACGCCATTGCGCCGATTGTGACGGACATGGTACGCCTTGGATCCAGTTTACCATCAACCGCTCTTTGGTTCTGCCCAATGAACCGGAAGATCCGTGCTCTTTAGAAGATGCACCGGATTCTGATCGCGAAGTAATCGGCAAATTGCGCTTGCGTTTGTTGGGCGTCCTTAAGAAATTCGCCGATAAGTTGGCTCAAGCCTAACTATTAACGTCTCTGTTTCACTATCCCACCTAGGGAATATGTGTTACTAGAGGCGTTTTTTTTGCTTTTGAGGAGAAAATATACTATGGGAGCTGTCTTTGAGTGCATTCCCAATGTTTCCGAGGGACGCCGTTCCCATATTATCGAACTTTTGGCCGCAGCGGTGCGCTCTGTGTCTTCCGTTCGTCTTTTAGATTATTCTGCTGATTTCGATCATAATCGCTCTGTTTTTACTTTTATCGGTGACGCTGACAGCTTGGAAGAGGCTATTCTCAACTTATTTACTGTCGCTGAACACCATATCGATATGCACGAGCACAAGGGGGTACATCCTCGTATCGGAGCTATAGATGTGGTGCCTTTTGTACCTTTGGAAACGTCTTCTATGGCTGACGCTGCTAGTTTGGCGAAAAGGGTGGCTACTTTAGTGGCGGAGCGTTTTAACTTACCGATTTATTTATATGGAGAATCGGCTCTACAGCCTCAGAGAGCCTCTTTGGCTTACTTGCGTCGCGGAGGTTGGGAGGCTCTTTGCGCTGAAGGTTTGCAAGGCGAAGAGCGTCGCCCAGATTTGGGGCCGACTTTATTGCATCCTACTCTGGGAGCATCTTGTTTTGGCGCTCGCGGGCCGTTGGTAGCTTTTAATGTTTGGCTCAACACTCAAAATGTAACTATTGCCAAAAAGATCGCCGCCAGAGTGCGAGCCTCTTCCGGCGGCTTAAGTTTTGTTAAGGCGCTGGGGCTGGAATTGCCCTCTCAAAAGGCTGTGCAAGTTTCGATGAATTTGACCAATCCTAAGTTTACAGCTCTTTATACAGCTTTTGAGTTGGTAAAAATGGAAGCTAGGCGTTTTGGTGTGGGCATATTAAAGAGCGAGCTTATAGGTTGTTTACCCTTGCAAGCTATGAGTGATTGTTTCTCTTATTATTTGCAAATGCCAGATTTTGCTCCTGAGCGCACTGTAGAAAATGGACTTCTAGATTTTTATAGATCTTTACAAAATTAAATTTTACTTTCATAACTGTGTTTTTTACATAAATTTGCCTTTAGCTTTGGTAAAAAAATGCCAAGTAAAGAAGAGTAAAGACCCAGTACGGGCGAATTAACTACAATATTTTTTAGTCGCTCTTTTTTTAGAGCATTTCTTTGGAGGTTAGTTGTGAATCAGGCTGACGCCGTAGTCATAGCTGGCAAGGTTTTGACTTGTTCCGACGATGATGATGTCCCTCGGCCGCATTGCGGTGAAGATATGGACGACGCTGGCGAAATAGAAGAGGGAGCTTTAGTTATTTGTGACGGTAAGATCGCCGAGGTGGGATATGCCCGCGATTTATTGCGCCGTTGGCAGGGCAAGGTGCTCGACTATTGCAATTGTACGATTTTGCCTGGCTTTGTGGATGCACATACTCATCCGATTTTTGCCGGTTCCAGAACAGACGATTATTTGTTGCGAGCTCAAGGAGCTACCGACGAAGAAATTCGAGCTAAAGGTGGCGGTATTGCTAGCACAGTTAGATCCACAGTCGAAGCTAGCGATAGCGAATTGGCTGATATAACCAGACGCAATTTGGAAATGATGCTCTCTCATGGTTCCACTACCATTGAAGCAAAAAGTGGTTATGGTCTAGCTACTAGGGCAGAGTTGCGCCAATTGCGAATTTTGCGTCAATTAGGTAGGGAGTTGCCTATTGATTTAGCAGTCACTTTTTTGGGCGCTCATGCTGTGCCTGAGGAATATGCCGACCATGCTCACGATTACGTAAAATTACTAGTTCAAGAAATGATTCCTCAAGTTTGTGAAGATGGTTTGGCTGATTGGATTGATGTAGTTTGCGAGCGTGGCGTCTTTGATGTAGCTCAAGCTAGGAAAATTTTAGAGACAGGTATGGCTTGCGGTTTGGGAGCCAGAATACACGCCGAAGAATTTTGCTATTTGGGAGGAGCCAAAATGGCTGCCCAAATAGGGGCCGCTTCTTGCGACAATTTACAAAGTCTTCAAGCCGATGATTACCCGATTTTGAAAGAAAGCGGCATCATACCCATTCTTACCCCCGGCACTTCTTTCTTCTGTGGCACTGACAAATATGCCAAGGGGCGAGAAATGATCGATTTCGGATTACCGGTTGCCATTGCCACCGACTTTAATCCCGGCTCTAATTTCTGTCTTTCTATGCCCATGGCCATTTCTTTGGCTGTATTGCGTTTGAAGTTTACTCCGGAAGAGGCTATTGTAGCGGCTACTATCAATGCTGCCCACTCCCTAAAGATGGCTGACAAGGTAGGCAGTTTGTCCGTGGGCAAACAGGCCGATTTTGTAGTATTAAATACGCTTAATTGGCGTGATTGGCCTTACAGCTACGGAGTTAATTGGATTCGCAATGTATATAAAAAAGGAGTGCAAGTGGCTTAATCATGGTCAGAACTTCCGAGTTAGTTCGTTATCTTAGCGATTTGCTGAGGATAAAAGAGTTTAAAGATTTTACCAGCAACGGTGTTCAGGTAGAAGGAGCCGAAGAGGTTAAAAAGGTCGGTTTCGCTGTCGATGCTTGCCTGTCTACTTTTGAAGCTTTGCATGATTGTCAAATTATTTGTGTCCATCATGGTATGATGTGGCCCAGTTGGGATAAAGTTCAAGGAGTCAACAGAAAACGCCTTAAGTTCCTGTTGGATCACAATATCAATTTATTCGTTTCCCATTTACCTTTAGATCGTCACCCTCAGTTGGGCAATAATGCTCAAATTCTTAGCCATTTAGGCTGGGAAAAGACTGGCGAATTTGGTGAAGTAGGTTGGCTGTGCGATTTGGAAAAGCCACTTTCACTTGCTGAAGCTAAGCAAAAATTGGCAGCTTTGTTTCCTAACCGTTTGGCTGATTTTTGGCACGGACCGCAAGAAATTAAGCGCATTGGTGTTTGCAGTGGCGGTGGCGGAGGCGAATATTTATATCAGGGTATAAAAGACCATTTGGACTTATATATTACTGGAGAAACTAGCTATTCTATGGCCCACGATTCAGTAGAATATGGCTTAAATATCGCTTGTGTTGGTCACTACGCTTCGGAAACGTTTGGAGTCAAAGCTTTGCAAGCCGAAGTAGAAGTCCAGTTCGGTGTGGAGACTGCTTTCTTTGATAATCCTACCGGGTTATAAGTCAAAACTTTGCTTTTATAGAGCCACCAAGAAAAAACGGGTGGCTCTTTTCAGGCTTTTTGCAAAAAAAAGCAGGAATAAAGGCCTGGCAGAGAACTTTCACCGGTCTAATTAGATGTTTTTTAGTTAGCTTTTTGTATTTTTTTTGGTTAGGCGTTTTGGCGTCAATTTTATGGAGGACTCTTTAATATGAGCGAATCTACTGTAGATTACAAAGTAAAAGATATGAGCTTAGCTGAATGGGGAAGACGTGACATCGTTCTTTCCGAAGCTGAAATGCCCGGTTTGATGGCTTTGCGTGAGCGTTACGCCGACGAAAAGCCTTTAAAAGGCGCTCGTATTGCCGGTTGTCTGCATATGACCGTTCAGACCGCTGTTTTGATTGAAACTTGCGTAGCCTTGGGCGCTCAGGTTCGCTGGAGTTCTTGCAATATTTATAGCACTCAGGATCATGCTGCCGCCGCTATTGCTGCCGCTGGTGTGCCAGTTTTTGCCTGGAAGGGTGAAACTTTAGAAGAGTATGACTGGTGCATCCGTCAGAGCTTGAAGTTTGAAGGCGGCTTAGGCCCCAATATGATCTTGGACGATGGCGGCGACTTGACCAACTTAGTTCACGACGAATTCCCCGAACTTTTCAAAGAAATTCGCGGTATCACCGAAGAAACTACAACCGGTGTTCATAATCTTTATCGCCGCGCTGCCGAAGGTAAACTCTTAGCTCCGGCTATCAACGTCAACGACTCTGTCACCAAGTCTAAATTCGACAACCTTTATGGCTGCCGCGAATCTTTGGCCGACGGTATCAAGAGAGGCACCGATGTTATGGTTGCTGGTAAAGTTGTAGTAGTTTGCGGCTTTGGTGATGTAGGTAAGGGCTGCGCTCAGAGTATGCGTGGTTTTGGCGCTCGCGTCATTATTACCGAAATCGATCCTATTTGCGCTTTGCAAGCTGCTATGGAAGGCTACCAAGTCATGACTATGGAAGAAGCCGCTCCTATTGGTGATATTTTTGTTACCACCACCGGTTGCAAAGGCATTATCATGGGTCGCCACATGATGGAAATGAAAGATAAAGCTATCGTTTGCAATATCGGTCACTTTGATTGCGAAATCGATATGCACTGGCTGGAAACTACCCCTGGTATTACCGAGTATAACTTAAAGCCTCAGGTAGACGTCTTCCAATTGCCCAGCGGTCGCGATTTGATCGTTTTGGCCCGCGGACGTTTGGTAAACTTGGGGTGCGCCACCGGCCATCCTTCCTTCGTAATGTCTTGTTCCTTTACCAACCAAGTGTTAGGCCAGATTGAGCTTTGGAACAATCATGATAAGTATCCTATCGGCGTTTATCGCTTGCCCAAAAAGCTCGATGAAGAAGTTGCCCGTCTCCACTTGCCTAAACTGGGCGTCAGCTTAACTAAACTTACTCCCGAACAAGCCGAATATCTGGGTGTACCCGTAGAAGGCCCCTACAAGCCTGAATATTATCGCTACTAATTTTTCACTTCATTAAAAAGTGGAAAAGCTTCGCTTTTTTCTTTTGATAAGAATGAGCGAAGCTTTTTTTATTCGCAAAAATTTGTTTATAAAAGCTGATTGAGAGAAGATTATTTTAAGCTTCCCAATAGAAATCACATTTAGTTTGGATTTGACAAGCTTGAAAGTATCTTTCTTCCATAGGAATCCAGAATTTGGCAAAACCGGACAATTCTTCTGGAGTTTCTCTGCCGCTCAAGCGTTGCCATTGCCGCTCTTTATCCAGAGAGAGAAAAATTTTGTAATCGTAAAAAGAGACTAAGTCTGGGTGGCAAGAATAAGAGCCCTCAATTATAGTGACTTTGGCTGGCTGCACTTGTATGGGCTCGCTGAAATGTGGCGAAGGAGTGTGGCTATAGGTGCGATAGGTAAAGGGAAGTCGCTTTTGCAAAGGACGCAAGACCTCTTCAATTAAGCGCATACGATCTATATTGCCAGCCACTTGGCTGAGAATTTCAGGAGTGCGCAAATTGAGCGGCAAATAAAAATCATCCATGTGGAAAAGGTTGGCTTGGAAATATTTTTGTAGGTGAGAAGCCAAGGTGGTTTTGCCTGAACCGCAGCGTCCGTCTATAGCCAAAATGATATAATCTTTTTTACTTAAAAGTTCATTTATTTTGGCGGTTAGTTGCTCTAATTTTGAATTTCCCATAATTGTTGATTATTTTATCCTTTACAAAACAAAAAAAACTCCGTCTGCTTTTTCATAAAGCGGCGGAGTCTTTTCAGCTAAAATTCTGACGAATATTAGGCTTGAGCGTTGGCGGCGTTAATCTTGCGGGCCAAACGGGACTTGCGACGGGCAGCCTTATTCTTGTGGACGATGCCCTTAGCCACGGCCTTGTCGATAGTGGAAGAAGCGGCGCTTAAGGACTGAGCGCGTACTTCAGCGCTGTTTTCCTTCTCTAAGGTAGCTATAGCAGCCTTGAAAACGTTTTTGATACGAGTCTTTACGCTAACGTTGCGCTTGCGGCGGCGCTCGTGAACCAAGATCATCTTTTTGGCAGTCTTAATGTTTGCCACTTTGAAAATCCTCCAAACAAAATCTTTAGAAACTTTAGTGAAACATATTTCAGGCAAAAAATATCTTTTTTGCACTAGGGGGAGTGAGCAAACTACTCTCGCTCTACCAACTTAAACTACTCGCTTCTAAACCGGGGGCATTATATCACGTCCTCAAATATGAAAGCAAGGGCAAAAGAGATAAAAAAAAGGATTATACCTTTTTTTCTTCCTTACCTTGCAAACGGTTAATAAGGCGGGCAGCGACGAATAAATAATCTGACAGTCTGTTGATATACACCGTAATTAAGGGATTGAAATAGCCTTGTTCAGACTCGACTTGACGTTTTAAGGCCACACATTCCCTTTCGGCTCGGCGGCATACGGTGCGGGCCAAGTGAAGAAAGGCTCCGCATTGGCTGCCTCCACTGAGAATAAAGCCGTTTTGTTCGGGCAGAGCTTGTAAATGAGGCTGAAGATTGTCTTCCAATTGCTTAAGGTGTTTGCTATGTAGATAGAAATCGGTCGACGGTTGAGATGAGGCCAAATCGGCGGCCAATAAAAACAAAGTGCGTTGTACTTCTTCCAGCTCTTCGCTCCACGGTGAAGGGGGACAAAAACTTAGACATACGCCCAGGATGGCACTCAATTCGTCTATCGAGCCGCAAGATACCACATGGAGATTGTCTTTAAATACCCGTTTACCTCCAATTAGAGATGTTGTCCCCTCGTCGCCTGTTTTGGTCACTATTTGCATTATTTTCGTTCGCTGTTCTTTTTTAAGCTCTGTGTATCGTTACTGGGGCTTTTCGTGTTATAATTCGCCCCATATGTTAAAAGAAAATAAGCCTAAAATAATTTTAGCCTCCGCTTCGCCGCGTCGCCGCGAATTACTTGAAATGCTGGGGCTTAATTTTACTGTTTTAAAGCCCAGTCCCGACGCTGAGCCTCCTTGCTCTCGATCCGGTTGCGGTTTAGCTGAGCTTAGAGAAAATGTTGGCGACAATTTGAGTAGCGCCGACGATTGTATGTATGCGGAATATTCGGCCTTTTTGGGAAAAGAGAAAAGTTCTCTTGGAGCAATTCCCGAAGTTCAACCTATTTTGAATTGTGTGGGCCCTTATGCCAATTTGAGTTTGCGTTTACATAAAGCGTATGAAGCCGAAGTTTTAGCTGAAGTTATTAAAGAAGTGCAAAATTCTGCTTTAGCTAAAGCTCAATCTTCTGCCAGCCAGCTTGTTATCGAGCCAGCAACCCAAGCTTTAGTTATTGGATCGGATACGGTTGTCGTTTGCGGTAAGGCCGTTTTGGGTAAACCCGGTTCTAAGGCTGAGGCTACAGAAATGCTTTCCGGACTGGCCGGACGTTGGCACCATGTGGTTACTGGTGTCGCTGTGCAAGCTTTGCCTTCGGGGCAATTTATAAAATCGTGCGCTGTTACAGCCGTCAAATTCCGCTCCTCCATAGAACAAGAGATAAAAGCCTATGTTGAAACTGGACATCCGCTGGACAAGGCCGGTGCTTATGGCATTCAAGAGTTAGGCTCGCTTTTAGTGGAAAAAATAGACGGCTGTTATTTTAATGTGGTGGGATTACCTTTAACCGTGTTAAATAGTTTGAGTGCCGCTTTTGGTTTTACTTTATTTTCTTTGAGAGACTAGGCTCTGTTGGGTAGGGTAGGCGTGTTAGATTTTTTCGATAAATTGATTTCCAAATTTTCTCCTGATCTGGGGGTAGATCTGGGAAGCTCTGCTATAGGTGTGGCAGAGTGCGGAAAAAACTATTGGCGTGAACATGCTCGCCTCGTTTACGAACTTAAAACCGATAAACTTGTAGCTATTGGCTCTCAAGCTAAACTTATGGCCGGTAGGCTTAGTAAAGAAAAAATACTGAGCGCTCCCATAAAAGAAGGGTGCGTTTACGATTATAACAAGGCTCTGGAACTGTTGTGCTTTTGTTTAAGTCGTTGCTCAAATTTAGGATTGTTTGGGCCCAGGATCTTACTGTCCGTTCCAGTGGGAGCTTCCGAAGCCGATGTACGCATAATTTCCGATCTTTGTCGCTCGGCCGGCGCCAGGGGCATTTCTGTGGTATCTGCTCCTTTGGCTTCCGCTCTGGGCTGTGGTTTGTCAGTTACTCAAAGTCAAGCTTGCTTAGTGGTTAATATTGGAGCCGAAATTACTCAAGCTGCTGTGATATGTCTGGGTGCTATTGTGGTGGCCGATTCTGTGCCTGTGGCCGGATCTGCCCTAGACAAAGCTATTGTGGACTATTGCCGTCGCCAAAACTTGGTTGTAGGTATGGGCAGTGCCGAGCGGCTAAAAATAGAAGGCGGTTGCGCTTATACAGAAAACAGCGCTTTGAGTTTTGAAATAAAAGGGCGCGATTTAAAAACCGGTTTTCCTAGAAAAATGAAATTGACCGCAGCGCAAATTTTAAAAATATTAAAGCCCAAGTTAGAACAAATCGTCAATATGTTGCAACGTATTATTCAGCTTACGCCTCCTGGCTTTACCAATGATATTGTCAATTCCGGCGTCATGTTATGCGGTGGAGGTAGTCGTTTGAACGGCTTGGCTCAGTATTTGGCTGCCGAAACCGGATTTTTCTGTCAAGTGGCTGAAAAACCAGAGGATTGTACTTTGCTAGGCTTAGAACAGCTCTATCATGACCCTCGCATAATGAGAGCCGTGGAAGGGGTAGAGACGCGCAATTTCTGGTAAAAATAATTTATATTTTGTAAGGATGTAGGTTTTGTAAACTTCGACTTGGCGAAGTATACAAATTGGTACCAAGTAAACTTCTCGGACAGTCTGGAGATTCACAAACAATGCGGCAGATCAAATATTGGCTAAAAATGCTTTTTTTGCTGTTTTTTGTCTGTGTTGTGTTGGAAGCTATTGGCAATATTGCTTGGGTTAAGACTTCTGCTTTGGCTTTATCTCCTGTACAAAAACTAGTGGCTGGTTTTTCCAATCAAATGGACGACTGGCTGCGAGGCTTTACTCAATTTAAGTCTCTAAGCGAAAAAAATGCTCAACTTGAAGCTGAAATAAAAGCTTTAAAAGATGAAAAAAGTCGCCTTTTGGCCTATAAAGTGCAAAATTTGCGTTTGCAATCTTTACTCGAATTGAAGGCTCAACTGCCCGGTAAAATTAAAATTAGCGCCCGCGTAATTGCTCGTGATCCTAACAACTGGGGAGAAAAAGTTGTTTTGGATCGCGGTCGCAATGATGGAGTAACTGAAAATATGGTTGCCGTTACTCCCGAAGGCTTGGTCGGAAGAGTGAGCCAAGTAGGCAGTCGCTCCTGTACTCTTTCTTTAGTGGGCAGTGAAAGTCTGGCTGTGCCGGTAGCTTTGGCTGATTCTGAAGTTTATGGGATTATGCGCACCAACAAAATGTTGCGCAGCGTTATAAAATATATTCGTTTTGATATACCGATTAGACCAGGGCAATTAGTTGTTACTTCCGGTTTGGGGGATATTTATCCAGGTGGCTTGGCTGTAGGCCGTGTGGAAAGGGCTTATGTCAGTCGAGAGGCTATGTATCAAGATGTTTTGGTCAAGCTTAGCGCTGAATTGCCGCGTTTACGTGAAGTCATTTTAATAACTAAAGGAGACAGCTCGGCCGATCCCAATATCTTTAAAGACGCAATTTTACGAGCTGAGCAAGAAGCTAAGCAAGCAGCTAAAGAGAGTGCTGAAGCAGCTCTTAGAGCCAGCAACAGAGGAGAAAGCTTAGATGAAGCTTGGAGTGACTCGGCTGCCGAATCTGCTGAAGAGACATCCTCAGTAGATACTTCTTATACTGAACCCACTGCAGTAAGTGTTCCAAACTCCGATTCTGCAAATAGTTCTTCCTCTGCTGAGTCTTCCGTTGCTAGAGAACAAGTACAAGCACAGGGACAAGCTTCTTTTTCGGCTTCCAATTCCGGCAGCGATACGGCTACAGAAAAGCCTGCTGCTGGCAGCGGAGAACCTGCCCTTCCTTCCGAACCTAGTTACGAAGTGCCCGCAGAATCTGGCAACAGCTCGACAGCCGAATCTCCTGCTGAAGGGGCTGAAAGTCACTACATAACTGTCGAAGAAACTGAAGAAAATGCTCCTTCTGAAGAGCCGCCGACAGAGGAAGCTATTATTGAGAGTGAACCTACTCCCAATGCTGTGGAGTTGGAAGAATGATAAAAAATTTCCGCTCGGTTCTTATATTGGTATTGCCTTTGCTAGCTTTGGGGTTATTGCTCGAATCGGCACTTCCCGTAGGTTGGCCACGTCCTGAATTGGCTACTCTCTGTTTGTCGGTTATAGCGCTGCGATATGGAAATAAACCTGGGGTCATTTTTGGACTTTTAGCCGGAGCTATGGTCGGGCTTTTTAGTGATTGCTCTCCCGGTTGGCTGGCTTTGGCTTATGCAACTATGGGCGGAGCGGTAGGTACTTTTTTGAAGCCCTACAACGATCGACCTTTTATTTACATTTTCACAACTGTGACAGCTACAGTTATTTTCGCTGCAGAGTTGACTTTATTATCTATATTCGGAGCTGATGTGCCCAGTCAAATTATTTCCCGATCTTGGCTTTGGAGCGCTTTATTGTGGAATGCTATTTTTTTATGGCCCATGTTGTGGCTGATCAATAAAATTTTGGGCACTTATGCCTTTATTCCGCTTGAATTGGATTGCGAGTAGCTTTGCGTAGTCGTCCTTTTTACATATTTGCTGCTTTTGCCATCGCTTGTGCCTTGGTTTTGTTGGCGCGTTTAGTTTATATGCAAATTATTCATGTCAGCTATTACCGTGAATGTGCTGCAGATAATCTTCGTCTCAACTCGCCTATTATGACCGGACGTGGACTGATTTATGACCGCTATGGCAAAATTTTAGCTCGCAACGAAGCTGTCTTTACTTTAAAGATGCTGCCTTATATGCACGATAATGCCGAAGAGTTGTTGCGCAAGGCCGCCCATGTGCTCCACTTACCTGATACTAAGCTTGCCAAATTGTTGACTCAGCTCAAAAATAATGATGGGGAAGCTATCATTATTGCCGACAGTTTGAATCGGGAAGACTTGGCTCGCTTTGCCGAAGCTGAAAATCAAATGGACGGATTAAAAGCGGAAGTAAAGTTCAAAAGGGTCTATCCCAATCAAGAATTGGCTTCTCACGTTTTAGGATATGTAGGTGAAATCGACGCCGAAAAGTTAACCAAGTTGAAGCATAAAGGTTATATAGCCGGAGAGTGGATTGGTAAAGAAGGTTTAGAGTTCAGCTACGAAGACGTCTTACATGGCCGTTCTGGTCTGAGGACGGAAATGCTGGATTCGGAGGGCCGTTTTTTAGGTGACGTAGAAAAAGAACCGGCTGTTCCCGGCGACGACATTTATTCTTCTATTGATTTAGAACTTCAAAACAAAGCCCAGGAAGCATTGGGGGACGTTCTGGACATGTTGGCAGCTAAAAACGGCGAACGTTCCGGAGGAGCCGTCGTGGCTATAGAGCCCTACACAGGGTATGTTAGAGCTTTGGTTAGTTTGCCGCATTACAATCCCAACGAATTTGCCGAGGGTATTAGCCGCAAAAAATTTAGCGCCCTACTTAACGATCCGTGTTCTCCTTTGCTCAATAGAGCCGTACATGGTGACTATCCTCCCGGCTCTACTTTTAAGCTTATCACTACGGCAGCTGCTTTGAATGAGGGCTTAATTTCCCCTCTGTCGCGTTTTTACTGTACGGGTAGTTATATCGTTGCCGGTTTGCCTTTCAACTGTTTTGTACGCACAGGTCACGGCTCGATAGATTTGACAGAGTGTCTTGGGCACTCTTGCGACGTAGTCTATTACAAATTGGGAGTGGAATTGGGCATTAAACGTTTGAGCGCTTATGCCCGCGATTTTGGACTAGGGAAAAAAACCGGTATCGATTTGCCGGGAGAAACTGCAGGAAATATCCCTACGGCAGAGTGGAAAGAAGCTGTTTTTAAGGAAAAATGGTTCCCTGGAGATGACGCTAACTCAGCCATCGGTCAGGGGTTTGTAACCGCTTCCCCAATACAAATGGCGGTGGTTACTTCTGCTGTAGTGACTGACGGTACCATTTTCAGGCCACGCTTGGTAGAAGGACGTCGCAAAGAAAATGGCTCTAAAAAGTCTAAATATTTGCAAAAATACATTTCCAAGTCGCGCCAAGTAAAAGTTAATCCTAAATATTTTGCATGTATAAAAGCCGGCATGCGCTTTGCTATGCAAGAAGGAACGGCTGCTTCCAGCGGAGGGTACTCTTTAGGAGTAGCTGGTAAAACCGGTACGGTAGAAAATGTACCTACTGTTGATAATCCTAATGGTCTCAACCACTGTTGGTTTACCGGATACGCTCCCTATGGATACTCTGACAATTGGACAGCCGAGCCTTTGGTTGTTACGGTATTTGTAGAAAAATCTGGAGGGTATGGTGGGGCAGTCGCTGCTCCGGTAGCCGTAAAAGTATTTGAGGCTTGGAATACAATTTCTTCCCATAAAACAACAGCTCAGTGAGCTCACAAAGGCGGAGATGGCGCTTTTCGAGTCTGTCACTTCGGATCTGTTAAATGGATCGAGGGACTTGGGGCGAAAAATATCTACAGATTTTAGAGGAAAAAGCGCTTTTTTTAGAAAAAAGGGGCGCGATTTATTTTTTTTTAACCCAGTCCCGCCATAAGTCCTCTGCCTATTAGGTGGGGAATGAAGGGGGGCGTGGCGAACTTGCCTGGCGAAAATACCGTGGCTCGCACGGAAATCTACGCCTGTGGAGGGAACTTAAGTCGTGGCAATTTCTCGGAGTTGCAGCGCTGTTTTCGCAGAAACAGGAAACTCCAGCCTCTATAGGCGGGAGTGCGTTCGGCGGGAGTACGTTCACCCGTTCTTTAAAGCGTTCGGCTGTTTATTTTAGATGCAAGAGGTTTACGCAGTGGATTCTACAAGAGATAAAACCAAAAAGGCTGCTGCCGGTTCTGGTTTAGAGTTTGACGATAATTCCGGTTCTTTGATCGGATCCGCTTCTTACCCTCGGACGAACAATGTTGCTCAAGGCAACGGTTTCGCTGAGGACATTGAAGATGAAGAGGGCGGCGCCAAGATAAAAGTTGTCGGTGTCGGTGGAGGAGGCTGCAATGCTGTAAATAGCATGGTCGAAGACGGTGCAGCCAATGTCGAATTCATTGTTATCAATACCGACAAACAAGCATTGAATAAGTGTGACGCCGATGTACGTATTCAAATCGGCGAGCAGGCTACGCGCGGTTTAGGTGCCGGAGCCAATCCTGAGATGGGTTGCAAAGCTGTCGAAGAGAGCAGAGAAAAGGTTGAAGATGCTATCAGAGGCGCTGATATGATCTTCATTACCGCTGGTATGGGTGGTGGTACCGGTACTGGAGCTGCTCCTGTTGTCGCTTCTATCGCCAAGCAGTCCGGAGCTTTAACAGTAGCCATCGTCACTAAGCCCTTCTCCTTCGAAGGACGCATGCGTATGAGAAGAGCTGAAGAAGGCATTGAAAAGCTCAGAGAAAATGTCGACGCCATCATCGTCGTTCCCAACGACAAAATTCTCGAAGTTATTGATAATGAGAGTCGTGCCGAAGCTTTCAATCTTTCCGATGATGTTTTGCGTAGTGGCGTTCAGGGTATTTCCGAAATCATTACCGCTTGTGGTGAACAAAATGTGGACTTCGCCGACGTTCGTACCATTATGACTGATGCCGGTTCTGCTCTGTTAGGTATTGGTTCAGCCGAAGGTGAAAACCGTGCCGAAAATGCCGCTCGTCAAGCTATTGATAGTCCTCTTTGGGAAGGCAATATCCATGGTGCCAAGGGCGTGCTCTTCAATGTAGTAGCCTCCAGCAACTTCACTATGAAAGAGCTGCAAGACGCCGCCAATGTTATTTATGAAGCTGTCGATCCTGATGCCAACATCATTTTCGGTTCCGTTACTGATGAAAATATGGAAAATGAAGTGCGCGTCACTGTAGTGGCTACCAAATTCCCCACTATGAATGATAGCAATCAAGGAGTTGAAGAAGATTTTAGCTTCGGTAATTCTGCCGAAGAAGTGACTTTCGCTCCTCAGCAAGCTCCCATAAATGATTCTCAGGATTATTACGAATCGGCTTATCGTCGCCGCAGCAGGCCTTCTATTCAGTAAGTTGCGAACTTTCTAAATATTGATAGTTTGCATAGCTGCGGCTGCAGAAACAATCTGCAGCCGCTTCGTGCTGTTTTGCTAGGCTGTTTTTTAGGCTAAGAGGCCGAAATAGGGGAGTATTCGCTGCTCTATTTTTGTTTAGTGATATTTTTTTATCGATCATTTGGCAATAAAGTTATTGGAAATTAAGGGTCTTTAGACAATTAAGGAAAGGGGCAAGTATGGTAGCTATCACTCTGGCTATACGCAATGTATGGCGTAGGCGTGAGCGCAGCCTCCTAACTCTGGTTGGTGTACTTTTAGCCGTAGGCACTTTTGTGGCTATGGTTTCACTGGCGGAAGGTATGTACCAGAGGGTGTCGCTAGAATTAGACGGAAGAGCTGTAGATGTGTATGTAATGCCTAATACCGCTGCCCCTTTGCCTACGGGTCCTGTCGGTACTATCGGTATGACATCCGATACGATTAACACTGGTTGGATCGGTCGCATAGAAGCTGTCGACAATGTCGCCGACGTTTGTCCTATTATCAGAGCTCAATGGACGGGCAAAAAAGGTATGATTATGGCCTTGGGAGTAGAGCCCATGAAGTGGCGCACTTTCATGCCCGCTTTAAAAACTGTCGAGGGCGACACCAATCTAAAGCCAGGTCAAGTTGTTCTAGGCAAAGGGCTGGCCGAATCTGAAGGCTTTTCGGTTGGAGATACTATTAAGCATGGCCAGACTTCCTATAAGGTGGCTGGTATTGTTGAAGCTGGAGCCGGCTTCCAAGACTACTTTGCCTATATCTCCTGGGACTCGGCCAATGCCACTACCGATGGTAAAGGCGCCTCTGAATTGTGGGTACGCCTTAAAGATCCTCATCGCGACAAAGAAGTCGTACGCAAATTGGAGGGCTTTAAGATCCCTGGCGTCAAGATTGCCACGCGTAAAGATTATTTAGGCGCTGCCAACGACTATATCGAATATGCTTGGTACTTACAATTTGCTATTTCCGCTATCGGTGTTCTGATCGCCATTACGGCAGCTATGAACACTATGCTTATGTCTACTTATGAGCGTATGCGTGAGTTTGCTACTTTGAGAGCTATTGGAGCGGCCAGAACTACCGTAATTGCCATGGTTGTTACCGAATCTATCATTCTTTCGTTTGTGGGTGGCTTTATCGGCATTTTCTTCGGAGTGTTAGGATCCGGTTTGTTAAACAGAGCTATGATAGTTATTTTACAATTATCATTCCCTCTGGCTTCAATTACGATTCCTCTTATTGCTGAAGCTCTCGCCCTTTCTATTTTTGTGGGCTTAGTTGGAGCGGCTATACCTTCAATATTGGTTTGGCGCATTGATATCGTTTCTGGATTGAGGTGGGAATAGTGAAGGTAGAACTTCAAGGTGTACACAAATATTTTGATGCTCGCAGTGGGCCAGTTAAGATCCTCGAAAACGTCAATTTAGTCATTCCCCATGGCGATTTTGTTTCTATTATGGGGCCGTCCGGCTCCGGTAAAACCACTTTGCTCAACATGATTGGATGTCTGGATACTCCCAGCTATGGCAAAGTTCTCTTAGGCGATCGTGATACCAGCGGAGCCGGAGAGGATATCCGCGAGCAAATTCGTTTGCGTCATATAGGTTTCGTTTTTCAATCTTACAACCTATTGCCTACGCTCACTGTTTTGGAAAATGTCCAGTTGCCTATGCAATTATGCGGGGGCAAGAGCTACAAAGAGCAAGTCGATCAGGCTATGACTTTATTGCGCTTGGTACGTCTCGATGCTAGAGCTAAAGACTCTGTACTGCGTCTATCTGGCGGTCAACAACAGCGTGTTGCCATTGCCAGAGCCCTTTCCAATTTGCCAGGTCTAATTTTGGCCGACGAGCCAACTGGTAATTTGGATGAGCGTTCCAGTAGAGAAGTCTTGGATGTCTTTAGGGCTATCAACGAAAATCAACACATAACAACCGTTATGGTTACTCACGACGCCAAAGCGGCCGGCTATGCTAAGCGTGTACTTCACCTTGAAGGTGGTCATTTATCCGATAAAATTCTCACCTAAAATTAGTTGGAGAAGGCTATTAGGCAAAAAAAATCGACGCTTCTACTCTTTATATGTAGCGCAGAAGCGTCGTTTTTTTAGTTTCCTCTTAAGTTTGGCGGCAGTGTGCTTGCTAGATGGAGGCAGGAAGTAGAGAGCGGCGGACGAATTGGCGAAAATGGTATCAGGGCGACTGGGTTGCCAGTTGGTACCGCAGGTATGCCCGAGGCTGTCGCCAGGAAATAAATGGGCCATCTGTTTGCCTGGAGCTGAAGTTGAGCTGCTATTTTTTTGTGCAGATAGACCGCTTGGTCAGCACTTCGCTTAAAAGCTCTGCAGTGTTTGGGAGGAAGCAAATTGATTATTTGTATGCAATGTGGATACCAAAACGAGGGGAAAAATTTGAGAAAGTGCCAGAATTGCGGTGCTCTTCTTCCTCGCATGGATACTTCCGCTATGGTTCAGGTGGAGGAACAGTCCGGTCGCGTTAAGCAATTTGCCGATGCCGTTGAAAAGGTGCGTTCCGAGGAGTGGGGACCGGAGGAATTTTATGAATTTCTTAGCGGTGTTTATGAGCAGCTTGGCAATTTGCGCGGCGAAATAGAAGAAATTATTACTCAAAATGAATATGGCGAATATGCTGCCGAAGAGGTAGAGCATGGCTTGAATGGCATGAACCTTTTCGAAGAAGGCATGCAAGAGATGTCATATTATGTAGAAGATGGCGATTTGTCCCACCTCGATTTGGGTATGGAGCGCATTGTAGAAGGCAACAATATGCTGAATGAGGCTAAGCGCATCAATCGCTCTGGACGTAAAGAATTAGAAGAGCAGTGGGGAACTATCTAAAGTGATTCAAAGCGGTAAGCTGGCCTTGGCTTTTGTTTGGTCGGTCGGCTTATGGCTGTTGTTTTTTTTGCTTTTATTCCTTTTATTGCCTGTATTGTCGGCCCTTCCGCTTAGCTGGGGGGGCTTTTGTGCTTTATTGGCTTTTTCTCTTCAATTTATTGGGGGCACGAAATTGTTGTGTCTGTTGCTGGGGTTGAAAAAAGCGGAAGCTAATGGCATTTTTTTTATCCCCGGCACTTGCCCTTTTGTTTTTATTTTAGATGGCAAGTTAATTGCTACAGAAGCCAGTCGCGATATTTTAGCTGAAAATAACCGCTTAGAACTTATTTTGCGTGATAGTTGGAATAAAAGTTACGCTTGGATTTATGGCAATTTGTTGGCTTTTCCGGCCTTATTGAGAGCTTTTGAATCTTTTACTTCCGATTATGGCCGTTTACATTTTTCTCAGGGGCCTCTTTGGCACTTAGGGCGCGGTTTCGGTTGGTTAGCCGCTTGGTTAGAAACTCCATTGCGTTGGGCCAGACCATCGCTCAAGTTAGTTGAACCTTCTGATGCCGACTTTATCAAAAACAACTTGCTTATTCCCTTGGGACGAGCTGTGCGTGTGCCCGCTTGGATGGCCGATTTAGATATCCTTTCGGTAGTAAGTTTTGCAGAAGCAAAAAGGGAAGCTGCTTGGTTTTGGGCCGGAGGTGAGGGCGCTCCTCCTGCTTTGCCAAAAGCTGTAGTTGGACTTTGGTTCCCTTGGTTGCTATTCTTTGTTATGGCTTTTTGGGCTGTTTTTGCTCAGGGTTTGTGGGGTGCTCCTATATTATTTTTAGGACTTGGCTACATAGTAAAAATAAACAGTGAATATTTACATGAGCGTCCGCTGACCTGGCAAAAAATTGATGATGCCGAACATAAATATAAATATATTCCGGTATCTATTTCTGGAATAGCCAGGCGCCAAGACACTCCTGGACTTGATGATACTTGGTTAGATTTAGCTGAAAAAAGCGGAAAATTGGTTCGCCTTGAATCTTTTGTAGGTTGGCAAGCCGCCGAGGGAGCTCAAGTTGAATGTGAAGGCTGGCTTAACGGCTGTACTTTGGCTATTTGCGTCTCTAAATTGCGTGTAGGATCCAAAATATATAATTATTATCCGCGTTTATGGCGTTTGCTCTTGCCTTGGTTTTTAGTCGGCGCTGGGTTATTGTGGTCAATTTTGCAGAAAGTCGGTCTTTAATATTATGAACAAAGCAAATTCTCTGCCTGAAGAACAAAATTCGGAAGTTGTGATCACGGTCCGAGACTTGCATTGTCAATATGGAAAATTAGAAGTTTTGCAAGGGCTGACTTTTACTGCTCAAAGAGGCCAAGTGACCGGTTTATTGGGAGTAAATGGAGCTGGTAAAACAACTACTGTACGTATTCTTTGCGGTCAAATGGCCAAAACTTCTGGTCAAGTAGAGGTTCTGGGACTAGATCCTTATATTCAAGGAGCGCAATTGCGCCGCTTAATCGGTGTAATGCCGGAAAACGCCGGCCATTATGAACGTTTATCAGTTTTTGATAATTTGCTTTTTTTTGCCCAGATATTTAGGTTGAATAATCCTCAAGAGAGAGTAAAAGAACTTTTGGAGTTGGTTAATTTAACTGATAAATCTGCCTCCAGAGTAGCTTCTCTTTCCAAAGGAATGCGTCAGCGTTTAGCTTTGGCTCGAGCTTTAGTAGGACGCCCTCAACTTCTCTTTCTGGATGAACCTACAGCCGGCCTAGATCCTAACGCCGCTGCCAAAGTGCGCCTTTTGATAGATAAATATTGTCAAAATGGGGGAACGGTATTTTTAACTACGCATTATTTGGAAGAAGCCGAAGAAATGTGTGCTCGAGTCGCCATTTTGGATGGTGGTCGCTTAGTTTGTTGTGGCAATCCACAAGATTTATGTCGCCAATATTTACCTGCGGAAATTACGGTACGTCGAGGTGGTCGTTTGCTAAAACAAGCGCCAGGATTGGAACAATTGTTCCGCCATTTTGTAGGACGCGAGCTTATTGGAGAGGAGCTATAACTTCCTATCTAGGTAAACTGCTGCGCTTTTAGGGCAGGAGTGAAACAGTGTGGCAGAGAAAGTGGCCCGACACTCTATGCAGAGGTGTGGGAAGGTGACTTTAGAACTTACTCAGATTCGCAGGCTTCTTTTAGGACTTAGTCTTGTAATTGCTTTGCTTTCCGGTGGAGCCATATATTATGTCAACTCAGAAACAGCGGCAATTGACGCTCGTACCGTACAAGTTACTGCTTTTACGGCCAACCAGAAAGACGTTGCGGCGATGAAGAAAGAGTTTAAGGAGCGAGGCTACGAGATTAGCACTTCCAGTGTCAAACATACTTTCCAAGTTCCCAATGGCTTCTATCTGGTAATGGATGGTATGGACAATGCTATGGTTAAGGCTTTAGGCCAGGCCTTAATTCAGAAGAACAATATCAGAAGCTTGGGCTTGGAAATTACCAACAATGGTACTGCTTTAAGAATCCGCAAAAAATTCTCTGATAAGGCTGCTGCCGAGAAATGTGCTGCCAAGATAAAAAAAGAAGATAGCTACAATTTTAAAGTTATTGAGGCTACCAAAGATAAAACCAAGATGGGATTCCAATGTATGATTGCTTCTATTCCTGCGGTCGAGTCTGAGGATGTAGTGAGCTATTTGGAAAGACACAAATTCTCCGATGTAGACTCTGTTTACGAAGAAATTGCTGTTCCTGAGGCAGCCGGAGACGAACTCGAAGGTTAAAATATAAGCTGTATACAAAATAGAACGTCGGCTCTGTTTATTATTTAGGTCAGTCGACGTTTTTTTTTGTCCAAAATGGCATAAAAGCCATGTCTTAAGGTTTATTGTATCGCTTAGGCACATCCTTTTTGGAGAGCTTGACTTTTATATATTTGGAAAGGTATTATAGGGGCGCGAGTACAGGAAATTCTGATCTGTCCGTTTGTTGTTTTGTCTGGTTGAACATTCACAGTGATTTTTAGTTTGTAAAAATGTGTGGTACAGTTTTTGCCTTTTTATGCAAGGACTTGAAGGATGCTTTACATTCCCATAGTCTTTTGTTTGTTTTATTGGGGCCTGTTTTAGTTGTAGCTTTTTTTGCAAACATACTTAATGTAGAAGATCCTGTTTTTGTCAAAATCGGAGTTTGCGGAAATGTAAATTCTGGTTTAGTCAACTGTATGAAATTTAACGGGGGATGTAGCATCGTCCCAACTTCAAGTAGTTGGGAACAATTGAAGAATGATGTGCGCAGCAAAAAATTGGATTTGGCTATCAATATACCGGCCAATTTCGATGAAGATCTGCACTGTGACTCTTTTCCTGTTCTCGAATTGTGCGTCGATGAGAGCAGCTTAGCTAAATCTTTGGCTGCTCGCGAGTTGGTTCGTACTGCTTTGCGTCAAATGGTTGGTCAGGAAATTCCTGCCGATATTAGGGTGACGAAAATTAACCCTTCCGATGGCAGTGGCAGTATGGCTTTGGCGTTCCTGCCCATATGGATGGTTTTTACTTGTCTGGGAGCCCTTTCCGTGACTTCTTCCACATTTGCGGAAGAATTAGAAAACAAAACTATGAGCGCTGTGCTTCTAGCGCCGGTCAGCTGGGCCGAAATCCTGGGAGGTAAGATCGCCAGTGGTTTTATATTAGCTTCTCTATCTACAATACTGGTAGCTGCAGTTAGTTGTATTGTCAAAACTTCGCTTTTTCCGCTTATTGTTTTAATTTGTTTGGGATCACTTATTTTTGCGATAGGCGGAATCGTTTTGGGCGCTTTTGTAAAAAGTCAATCGGCTTGCGGAGCACTCAATTCGCTCATTTATTTAGTACTTATTATGCCGGTTACCATGGCTGATTATAATGCTTTAATGCAAAGGGTTGCCTATTTTTTACCGACTTGGTACTTATATGATGGATTTTGTAAGCTGATATTCGCTTCTGGAACTTGGGCAGACATAATGCCTAATGTTACTTATCTATTTATAGAATTTACCATATTTGCTGCGATTGGAATCGTAGCCATAAAAAAAGTACGTTTGACAGTGTAATAAAAGATAAAAAATAAAAAGCTGTCAAATAAAAATAATAGAGTATTTCTAATAATAGCATATTCCCAAACATAGGCATTTTTTGTTTCCACTTCTGTGTTATATACAGAATTTACGGCATTCTTAGCAGCAGAATGCCAGGGATTGGCTTAGAGTATTGTTAAAAAATGGACTAAGCAAAGGAGTGTACAAATAGTATATGGCAAGTCTCACGTTCGAAATGTTGACTTCTTACAACAGGACTCAACTGCAAGATATTATTCGCAACAATAATATAAAATGCCCTAAATTAAGCCGTTTAAAGCATGAAGATCTTATCGGTATTATTTTAGAAAACCAGGAACGCATTACGGTTCTACCTGAAGTTGCCGAAGTCAAAGTTCGTCGTGGTCGCCGTCCTCAGTATTCTGCCGAACATAAAGCTATTATGAGTAAGCCGTACGTAGGTGAAGCGGAAGTCAGTAAAGAGCCTACTTTCACCGCCGAAGAACCTACCGAAACGGTTTATCCCGAGCCTGTTTTGCCTCAAGCAGAAGAAAATCAGCCGGAATCTTACTCTACTTCCTCTGGATCCGACAATAAATATAGCAATCGACCTCCTCGTCGAGAACGGGGCAAGCAACGGCAGCAATATACAGTACGCCAACGCGATCTTTACAATAGCCGCTCTGTCGATAGTGAAGCTGGTGAAGTAGTTGAAGATTCTCTCGAAGAGGAAGTGAGACAGCCGACTCGTTTGCGTCAGAATCCTTCTATTCCCCGTGTAAGCATTGAGAGACAAGCCGACTTGCGTCGCAAAAATCGTATGCCTCAGCCTGAGATGCGCCGCAATATAGAAGCTGAAACCGATTATGATGATCTGGAAGATGACGGCTACACTCAGCAGCGCCAGGTAAAATCCGCTTATATGGATGATACGCGCTATGTCCGTCGCGATTTTAATAATGTATATGAGCCTCGTCGAGTCAGTTATAACAATGACAATAATTATGGCCGTTATGACAGCAATTATTATGAAGACTACGATTCTGACGAGCAATATGATGATTTTATTGCCGATCATGAAGAATATGTGCCTATTGTCACCGGCATTTTAGATATTAGGCAACAAAATTATGGCTTTTTGCGCGGTTGCAGTTATAAACCAAGTGCGAATGATGTTCATGTGGGATATGCAACAATTAAAAAATATTCTTTACGTGTTGGCGATAAGATTTGTGGCGTAGTTAGATCTACCAAGCGTGGCGAGCGCTCTTACGATTTGGAGAGAATTATCTCTATCAATGATTTACCTGTAGAAAAAGCCAGTCATCGTCCCTCTTTTGACGAATTAGTGCCCATTTTTCCCAACGAGCGTTACAGCTTGGAAACTTCCAGCGGTGATATGACAGCTCGTATGATCGATCTCTTTGCTCCTATTGGCAAGGGACAGCGTTCTTTGATCGTGGCTCCTCCTAAAGCCGGTAAAACTATCTGTTTGAAAAAGATCGCAGCCGGTATTGCCACCAACTACCCCGATACTGTTTTGATGGCTCTTTTAATCGACGAGCGCCCCGAAGAAGTAACTGATATGGAACGCTCTATAAAAGGCGAAGTTGTCGCTTCTACTTTCGATGAAGAACCTGAAAATCACGCTTTAATTACTCAATTGGTTTTGGAAAGAGCCAGACGTTTAACAGAATTAGGTAAAGACGTTGTTATTTTATTCGATTCTCTGACCAGATTGGGACGTGCTTGCAACAACGCTACACCCAATTCGGGACGTACTTTGTCCGGCGGTTTAGATATTTCGGCTTTGCGTGTTCCCAAACATTTCTTCGGATCGGCTCGTAAGTTCGAAAACGGAGGCAGCTTGACTATTGTAGCTACTGCTTTAGTTGAAACCGGTTCTCGTATGGATGAAGTTATTTTCGAAGAGTTCAAGGGTACCGGTAATAACGAAATTTGCCTCTCTCGCAAGCTGGCCGAAAGACGTATTTTCCCTGCTATTGATGTTAAGAAGAGCAGTACGCGCCATGACGAGTATTTACAAGATGCTGCTACTCTCTCAACTATGACGCTTTTAAGGCATACTTTGGATACTTACGCTGGGGATCGTGACCCAACTATCGTTATGCTTGAGAACCTCAAGAAGACTAGCGATAATCAGGACTTCCTGGGACGTTTCAAAAAGAATAAGACCAAAGAGCCTTCCTCTGTGAGCTCCGGTCAAACTGTAGGATAAAACGGCATATAATTGGCGGACAGTATAGATATGAGCAAATCGAACAATTCCAAAGGTAAAAATAAGCATACTTCATCATCTGCTTTCGGCAAACGCAAAAATGCGGAAGCTGCGAACAAAAAAAATGCAACTCCTACTGAAGCGGCTTGGGCGTTAGTATGTTCCGATGAAGAAGGACAGTTTTGGGATGAACCCGGTTTGCGGGCCGCTGCCCGCAGCGGCATGACTATACGTCCGCCCCATCGTGACGAACTTTCTCCGTTGCCAGAAACGGCACAATTACAGTACTTGCCGGGTCGGTTGCCTCTGGCCTGGGAAGTAGGTGAAAGTACCGATAATGAGCCTTTAATTTGTGAAAGCGCTTGCGTTTTGGCAGCTCAGTTGCCTTCCGGTTGGACCAGAACTTTATTGCCGGCTTGGGAAGTAGAGGCCGGGTCTGAAACATTGCCTATTTTCGGTTATACAGCAGTTTTTTCGCATCACGGTCAGCTTTGGTGTGCCGCTGTACAAACAGAAAATAATCCTCGTTGGGATCCTTGTAAATATGCTTTGCCTGAATTGGATAAATGTATCCAAGAAGTAAAAGAGCGTTTTCCTAACAATCGTCTGTTGGGGCAATTGGAAATTTGTGCTAAAGAGTACGGTTGTTATAATGCACAAAATATTTTCTATGGACGTTGGGAAGGCGCTTCGCCTATTTCTCCCCAATGCAATGCCGGCTGTCGTGGTTGTATTTCCAAACAACCTGATGGAGCGCCGCCTTCTCCACAAATTCGTTTAAACTTTACTCCTTCAGTGGAAGAAATTGTCGAACTCGGACTTTTTCATATAGGTCGGGCTGAACGTCCTATTTTTACTTTTGGCCAAGGGTGCGAAGGCGAGCCTTTGTTGCAAGCGGCTAGGGCTGCCGAAGCGGTTAAGATCATCCGCCAACATACCGATAAAGGCACCTTGCATATGAATTCTAACGGATCTTTGCCTCAAAATGCTCTCAAGCTTTTTGAAGCTGGTCTTACTTCCATGCGTGTTTCTATGTGCTCAGCCAGAGAAGATACCTATAATGGCTACTATCAGCCTCGAGGCTACAAGTTCGCTGATGTTTTGCAAACTATTAAGTTTGGACGCGAACATGGCGTCTGGATCTCCGTCAATTTGCTTTTACTTCCCGGATTAACTGACACTCCCAGAGAAGTTGAAGCTTTAGTCAAAATGTTTAACGAGCTCGATGTTAATATGGTGCAATTGCGCAATTTAAATATCGATCCTGATTGGCTTTTTACCCAAATCGATCCGCCAGTAGAAAAAGCTATCGGAGTTCCGGCTTTTATCGAAACTCTGAAGCGTGAGTGTCCTCACTTGCGTATAGGCTCTCACAACCCGGCCCGTGAAGAGATGTAGAGAAGCTTGGGGGGCAGTTGTCTCTACAGTAGGAAGTTCGGCCTTCTTAGTGGAATGTAGTCAAGGCTTACTGCGCTTGCTGTCGTTTGTTTTTTTTTTCTAGAAAAAGGCAGATTCGTTCTGTAAGCGGGCTTAAATT
Organism: uncultured bacterium; assembly: GCA_934636825.1. Lineage (GTDB taxonomy): Bacteria > Vulcanimicrobiota > Xenobia > Xenobiales > Xenobiaceae > Bruticola. The sequence continues at coordinate 46,519 of CAKUBG010000004.1, forward strand.
CTGCTAAGGAGCCGGGCAGTACATGACAATGGTCAGTGCGACTATCGGTCGCTACCACATTATAGAAGAGTTGGGACGAGGCGGAATGGGCGTCGTCTACAAAGGACACGATCCTTTGTTGAACCGCTCTGTTGCTATTAAAATTCTCTCTCAACAGTTAGTTGGCAACCCTGAGTGTAAAGATCGCTTTATTCGCGAAGCTCAGGCTGCGGCGCGTTTAAATCACCCCAATATTACCGCAATTTACGACATTAACGAACACGAAGGCATCTATTTCTTAGTCTTCGAGTTTATTCAGGGCGTTTCTTTAGATAAATATATGAAGGAGCATGGCCACCTCAGTGTAGAGGAGGCTTTGCAAATTTTTATTCCCGCCGCTCGGGCTTTAGATTATGCTCACCAGCACGGTATTGTCCACCGCGACGTCAAGCCGGGCAATATTATGGTTACCGATAATGGCGATGTTAAAGTTGGCGATTTCGGTATCGCTTGGGTAGAAGCTTCGCAAACTCTTACCCAGCCGGGCCAAGTTATAGGCTCGTGCTTCTATTTCTCTCCTGAGCAAGCCCGTGGTGAAAAAGTTGATCGCCGCGCCGATATTTACTCTTTAGGTATTTTGCTCTATGAGATGATGGCCGGGCGTGTACCTTTTATTGCCGACAACCTTCCTGCCGTTATTCAGCTCCACTTAACCAAAGAGCCCGAGCCGCCCACAACCTACAATATGGCTATTCCGCGCAATGTGGAACAAGCTATCTTGCGTTGTTTGAAAAAAGATCCGGCAGAGCGTTATCAGACCGTTACCGATTTAATCAAAGATTTGCAAATTGAAGGTGCTGGCGAAGAGCCTAGCAATGTCAGCAAGATCAGCCCTTCTGAAGCGGCTTTGCACAATATTTTAGGTAACAACTACTATAAGCAAGGCAAGTTGGACTTGGCCGTTATGGAGTGGAATAAAGCCACCGGCCTCGATCCTTACAACGCTCTTACTCACAACAATTTAGGTACAGCCTTAGATGGCATGGGCCGCTTGCGCGACGCTATTACCGAGTATGGTAAAGCTGTCGATTTGAACCCCAACAACTTTGTGGCTCACTACAACTTAGGCTCGGCCCATTATCGCAACGGTGAAATCGAAGAATCTATCGAGGAATATCGTACAGTTACCGTTCTCAATCCTAAGTTTGCTCCGGCCTATTACAATTTAGGTAATGGTTATTTCCGCTTAGGTAAGCTCGATTCGGCTATTGAAGAGTGGCAAAAAGCCTTAATTCTTAACCCTCAGTTCGCCGAAGTCCTTTACAATTTGGGCAACGCCTACTATCGCAAAGGGCGCAAAGAAGAAGCTAAAGATTATTGGAATAAAGCTTTAGAGCTTGATCCTCAATTCGCTATTGCCCTTTACAACATAGGCAGCATGCATATGGAAGATGGCGAAGTTGATAGCGCTGTAGAGTTATGGCAAAAGTGCTTAGAAGTCAACCCTGATTTCGCCGAAGCCAGATATAACCTGGGCAATTTGCACTACGACCGAGGCGAAGTAGAATTGGCTATTCCCGAATGGGAAAAAGCTACTCAAGCTAAGTACGGTTTCTGGCAAGCTCACTACAATTTAGGTAATGCCTACTTCTATTTGTCTCAATTTGATGAAGCTATCAATCAGTGGCAGAAGACCGTCCAATTTGAAGATCAGCATTGGCCTGCTCACTGGAATTTAGGTAACACCTATTACTATCAACGAGCTCAAATCGAAGCTGCTGTTGTTGAGTGGCAGCGGGTAGCCGGAATTAACAGTCGCTACTGGCAAGCCTATTACAACTTAGGTGAAGCTTACTTAGAGCAAGGTAAGATTGAGCTGGCTTGTTTGGAATGGGATAAAGTTGTACAACTCAACCCTAAGTTCTGGCATGTCTATCACAACTTGGGTACCCTTTACTATCAGCGTGGTAAATGGGATCAAGCCGTCGCTTATTGGACGAAGTCTGTCGCTTTAATGCTCTTCCCTTGGTAACAAGTTTGGATATGGCTTGAAATATTAGCTGGGCTGCAAAGCTACTAGGCAACAAATCCTTGGTTCTTTTTCTTTTTAAGAAGAGGAGCCAAGGATTTGTTTATTTATAGTGTATATATAAGGCGCAACCTTAAATGCAATAGTCTAGAAAACGCTCTCCATTAGTCATATATTGATCGAGAAAGTCTTGCAAAGTATATTTAGCCAATACTGCTCGAAATTCTTGGGAAATTTGCTGCCAAATATCTTTAGCCGGACATAAAGCCGAACGTTGGCACATTTTATTTTTTTCTCCACAATTAACTAAATTGATTGGCCCTTCCATTACTTCTATGATGTCCGAAAGCTTGATTTGTTGAGGAGATTTGGCTAAACGATAGCCTCCGCCGGCTCCACGAATAGATTTTATAAAACCAGCTTTGCGCAAGTCGATAATTAAATGGCTGATATATTTTTCTGATATATCTTGGCTTTCGGCTATTTCGCGTACCATGCGTGGTTTAGAAGCCAAATCATATAAAGCTATATCAATTAGTATGCGTAGACCGTAACGTCCTCGTGTAGAAATTTTCATAAATTTAAGACCTTTAAATTAAATTCTTCTTCTCTATAATATACTACTTTTTTAGTCGTATTTTAAGTGAGTAAAATATTTTTTTTGGCTTAATTTTTCGAAAAATTGGCCAATTTTATGTTACTAATTATAAAAATAAAGTTGACTAAAATAGTAGAGTTTATTACACTGTCTCCCGATGGAATATAAAATATTAGGAGTAGTTTTGTTGTGAGCGAAAAAATTTATAACAATATTCTGGATAAAATCGGTTCCACTCCCTTAGTGCGTATCAATAAGCTCAATGAGGGCGGCGCGGAAGTTTTGGTTAAGGTAGAGTATTTTAACCCTGGCGGTAGCGTTAAAGATCGCGTTGGATTGGCCATGATTGAAAAAGCCGAACAAGAAGGCAAACTCAAAGCTGGAGCGTTAATTATCGAGCCTACTAGCGGCAATACCGGTATTGGCTTGGCCTTGGTTGCAGCCGTAAAAGGGTATCGTTTAATTTTAACTATGCCTGATACCATGAGTATCGAGCGCAGGAAGCTTTTAGCCGCTTACGGTGCTGAGTTGGTTCTGACTGAAGGTGCTAAGGGCATGAAGGGAGCTATTGAAAAAGCTGAAGAGTTGGTACGTGAAAATCCTGGCTCTTTTATGCCTCAGCAATTTAACAATATGGCCAATCCCGAGAATCATAAGCACTCTACCGCTTTGGAGATTTTGCGTGATACTGATGGTCATGTGGATGCTTTTGTAGCTGGAGTAGGCACTGGCGGAACGCTTACCGGTGTGGGTGAAGTTCTTAAAGGCTACAACCCTCAGGCTAAGCTTTTTGCTGTTGAGCCTTCTGATTCTCCAGTGCTTTCTGGTGGCAAACCTGGACCGCACAAAATTCAGGGCATTGGCGCCGGTTTTGTGCCTGCAGTTTTAAATACCAAAATTATTGATGAAATTATTAAAGTAACTTCCGAAGATGCTGGTAAGGCAGCTCGTTTAGCCGCTTCTCGTGAAGGCTTGCTTATTGGTATCAGTTCCGGAGCTGCTCTTCATGCTGCTTTAATGCTCAGTAAACGTCCGGAGTTTAGGGGCAAGAGAATCGTGGCTTTGCTGCCCGATTGTGGCGAGCGTTATTTGAGCAGTTGGCTTTTTAACTAAGATGCTCTCCAATGTTTGCTAGTGCAAACAACGGAAATAGTACCTTTTCTTAATCAACAAAGAAGAGCGCTACGTTACGAAGGTTCGTCACGTAGCGCTCTTTTTATACTTAAGAGATAAGTTTTTTTTCTAGCTAGAAAGCAAATTCATCTCCATTGATATAATAGCTGAGCCACAAGTTGCTCAAGCGCTGTTGCAAGTAAGTTTGAGGCAAGCTGCGGTCGGAGAAGAGCTCGTTGAAGCCCTCTTTGGCGTATTGTTCGGCTACTTCACAATTATTCAACAATTTTACGATAGCTAAAGAAGCATCATAAATATTGCAGAATTTTAAAGTAAAAGCGTCTCCCTCGATATTCATGCTCTGTTGGAAAGGAGTTGAAGTGGAGAGCAATTCTTTAATGTAGCTGAATTGGGCGAATTTAGTAGATTTGTAACAACGATCCACTAAGTTGAGCAATTCCTGATTGGATTCTATATTCCAAGCGTTTTGAATTTCATCTGCCAGATTGGCCGGAATGGCAATTGATTTCTCCGAAGCTAAAGCCAAAGAGCGCTTTAATAAGGTAGAACCAAATACTAAAGGATCGTAATCAGGCTGATTGGTAATAGCTTGTAAGGCTGTTTCCAATTCGAAGTAGCCGCGCTGCAAACTGAATAAAGCTCTGGCAGCAAAGAAGGTCAACTGAGCTTGGTTGAATTTGCTGACAATCTCATTGTTGAAGTAAATATGCGGTTCCTTGGACTTGGTATAGCTCAAATACATATAGGGCCCGTCAAAGAAGTGAACTTTTAAGCGATCTTTGCGGAAGATACGTTTATTTAAAGCTTCGACTACGTTGAGTAAGTCTTGCACTTCGTTATCTTGACGGGTGCGGATATTGCTCATTTGAGCTAAGTGTTCTTCTGGCACGTAAGTGTTGATTCGCTTAGGCATAACCAAATAGTTGAGCCATTCGATTATTTGATCGAGATCAAAGTCTACCGACGAACGGATAATCGATTGGGATAACTTATTGATTTGCTTAGGACGTGCGCAAGCGCGATCACGCTCCGAAATTTGATTGGGAGTCCAAGTCATCTTATAAATAAGATCGACTACATGATCTTGGAACTTACTTTGAGTGCCATCTAAAATCGTCTTAAAAGTGGTATTGAATTCTTGAGCTCGCTTGTCTGACAGTGTACGGTTAGGTACTTCTGTATTTCTTACCAACTGATCGCCGAGGAAATTTCCGGTACTTTCAGCTTTAGTTTTAGTCTGTTCTTCCTCTTCTTTATCAGTACTTTCTTCTGTCTCTTCAGTGCTACTCTGTTGAGGAACTTCAGCTTCTACACTCTCGTTTTCTTCTGCAAGAGAAATTTCCGGCGTTTGTTTCTCGTCGGTTTCTAATTGCTCAGTTACAGAAGGTAAATCTTCAGAAGTTGACTTTTTATCTTCATCTTCCGGTTCTTCGTAGTCGTAATTGGCAAAAATGCTCAATTCAGGCTCTTCTTCTGTAGCTTCCTGAGAGGAAATCTCTTCTTGTTGCTGCTCTTCTTCTTCTTTCGCCTCTTCTTTAACTTCTTCAGCAACCTCAATTTCTTCGGCAACCGGAGCTTCCGCTTCTACGACGGTTTGCTCTTCATCTTGAGCATGAGAAGACGGCTCGGAGGCTGTCTCTTCAGAATCGCTTTCAGAAGAAGCTGTGCCTTGAGAAATATCGGTTTGAGGCTGAGCTTCTTGAGGTTCTTCTTGGGAATCGCTTGCTTTGAGAGAATTATTTTCGGCTTCATTCTCTTTTGAGACGTCAGCTTCGGAAGCTGTAGGGGTGGTAGGCAAGGTAGTTTTGCCTGTTCCACTTAAAGCAGCTTCCAGCTCGGGACCAATTTCGCCTACGGAAGCGCAAATGTGGCGAATGCGTTCTTGTAAGTCTTTTATCATCTTTCCGCCGCGACACAGGCGCAAAGCTGGAGCAATAATCGAAATAGCCGCTTTTTGCAATTGCTCGGAAGTTGCAGCCTCCAAATTATTGGCGTCGGCGCCTACCAAACGACAAGCACGATTAAAGATAACCTGACCAGCGGTACCCAAAACTTCGTGTAAAGCATTCTTTAAATGCAGCAGGGGAGGAGTATCCTCTTTATCTTCCTGTTCTTCAGGCTTGCTGATATAAGCTTCCAAAGATTCGAGAGCGGCCACGTGGCGGGCATTAGCATCTTGGGCTTGAGCAAGCGCTTCTTGCAAACTGGCAATAGAAGCTAAGTGGCGTTCTATTTGCGCTTTAAGCTCAAGGCATTCTTCTTGGGAACGCTTGAGATCGGAACGCAATTCTGCCTCTAAAGTGAGCAACTCTTCAATGCGCATGTCTGATTTTTGAACATGCTCAATTTCTTGACTAAGTTGTTGTTTTAAATCCGTAATAGTTTTGTTAAGGGCGACAGCTTCTTGGTTAAGGCGCTCTATCTGGTTGTTGCGCTCTGCTACGACACCATTTAATTCGTCGATTTGTCCTAACTGAATGGCTAAGTCAACATTTTGTTCGGAAACAGAAACGAGTTCTTGTTTGAGATGTTGAATTTCGGCCCGAAGTTGTTCATATATTTTAAAACTTACGGCTCCAGATTCTGGAACATTGTTTTTTTCTTGTGAAGAAGGAAGAGAATCCATAAATAAACCTTTCGTCACTGAGCTGCTGGAAGAGCAAACTTCTATGCCCATTGGAGGCGATCCCGTTTTATTTCAAAATTTTTGAACACGAAAATTAAAAAAAATCTAAGAAGTTCGCTGAGGTATATATTTGCCTGACAAACAAAAAAGGCACCTTACGCTCCGCTACGAGCTAAGGGCCTCTCTTATAAGGAAAAAACTTAATTTATTTTTAGAAGGGACTCTCTCCTTGAATAGGTGAATCCGGAGGCTTGACGCCCACAATTTCGGAAACAATTACTTGGAATTGGTAAACCCACTCTTCGACGGCTTCGTCGATCTCTTTTTGTAGCTTCTTAAGCTCTTGAGGATCTTCGCAAGATTTTATCTGAGGGCGGTAATCATCTATTTTGTGAGCCAACTTGACAAAGCGATCACGAACCTCTACGTCGGGATGACGGCCGACGATGTCCATGACTAATCTGTTCTGATTCTCTGTCAGCTCTTCGATACGGCGTTTTATTTCGCCGGCTTGAACAAAATTGTAAGCCGAAGCTTGCATTCGTGCGTGCTGCTCGATTTGATGGCTTATTTCGGCAAGTTTGCGCAACTGAGCGAATACGTCTTCGTTGCCGTTTGCTGGATTGGTCTGACCGGTAACAGGACTGTCTGCCATAACTCTCCCACACAGAAATAATTTTACTTTCTGTCGGCCTTTGCTGGATATCTGAACAAAGTGCCAGAAAAGAAAAAACCAAGCTCCCTTCGCCAGCATTACCCGGATCAGGTTCTAAGGGTAGACAGCTTACACCGCCATCTCAGCCGGAGAACACCGACTCCCCTGCCTGGTGTACGTTCTGTTCTATTGTTACTGATAAAATCCTTTTTTGCTGTTTATAAAAAAATCTTGGCCATTTTGATTTAAGTTTTAGCCTAATAGGGAACGAGTCTTAGACATTCTTTCCGGCAGGAGCCTTTTTTTGTGACGGTGAACCTATTGGCTGTTCAGCACAGAAGGGGGCAGAAGAAGGGGGGGAGTAAGATATTGTTTGTAATCATGAAAGCGAATGTCAGCGATCTGACAAAGTTATAATTGGATATTTTTGCGTAGGGGTATAGCTATATTGTCAGCCAAATGGCCCAACAATTTGAATAATCAAAATCAGCAAGATGAAGGCTTTGTCTCTCAAGGCTCCCGTAGAGCCGAATGTAGCGATGATTGCTGCTCTGAGCATTTTTTGCCTTTAGAAGTGGCACCAGACAAAATTCATCGTCTAATTCATCCTAACGGAGCCAGTTGCGAAGCCGACAGCCTCTGTTGGGAGTGTTTTCAGGACGCTTTAGCTTATGCCGAGGCGGCTCAGCATGAATCTACATACACCGAGGCTGCTGCCAAATTGGGAATGAGCCCTTTGGAACTGGCCGCGCGTGATTTCTTTACACCTCCAGAAATTACCCGTATAGATTTATCACGGTACAACGGTCGTAAAGGCGATTTGATTGAGATAACCGCTTTTGATACTGTCAAAGTTTGCGGAGTAGGTATACTCATTATTGATGAACAATGCAAACTCATAGAGTTTGGTCAAGCTGTTCATGCTCAAGGAAATACTTGGCTTTACAAAACTGTGAAATATTCTCAGGCCCCTTCAGTAATTGTAATTGCCGACGCTCAGGATTTGCCCGGCCATTTGTCGGAAAAACGCAGTCGTAAAAAACTAAAAAGGGGTCGCTATCATTAAATAAAAAGCAATTTCTGTTCAAATTTTTTTGTCAAGAAACAGAGGAGAGGTAAAAATACTTTTATGGATTCTGCGTACCATGTGGTTTTGGTCACTGTTTCGTCTACTTCAGAAGCAAAATCCATCGCTCACCATGTCTTGGAAGAGCGCTTGGCTTCTTGTGTGAATTTGGTGCCCAAAATTTCTTCCATCTACTGGTGGGAAGGCAAAATTGAAGAATGTCGCGAGACGCTTATGCTTATGAAAACCAGGCAAGATAAGTTGGACGAGTTGATTTCTTCTATCAAACAACTACACTCTTACGATATACCTGAAATTATTTCTTTGCCTTTAGGAAAAAGCAGCGAAGATTACTTACGTTGGATTGATACCTCCATGACTAAGCCCCAGAATCAGAACGGACAGAATAATGGCTGACGACAACAAAAGTTCTCTATCTGGAAGTGAAAATAAAAATTCGACTTCTTTTAGCCTTTCCACGTGGATGAAGATTGCCATTATGGCTGCTCTGTCGCTTTTGCTTATGTTGGCTGTCAGAGTTCCTATTGTGCCTATCGCTCCGTTTCTAACTTTTGATTTTGCTGAAGTACCGGCTTTGATTTTGGCTTTTTCATTAGGCCCTTGGGCTGGAGCTTTGGTAGTGGCCATCAAGTGTGCACTTTACATTTTTATCAATTTTCATCCCATGGAACTTATAGGTGTGCCGGCTAATTTAATTACAGGCTTATTGTTAGTTTGTTCTTCTTCCAGTTTTTACAATATGTCTAAAGGCGAAGAATTTTCTTACAAGCGTCTTTGTTTGGCTATGTTGCTCGGTTCTCTAATCACTGTAGCTGTTATGTTGCCTGTAAATTTTGGCATTTACTTTCTGCTTCGAGAGCTTTTTGCCGAGTTCGTTCCCATGTCTATGGGCAGCTACCTAATCGGTGCAATTTTGCCTTTTAATGCTTTTAAATGTTTCTTTACTTGCGCGGCAGCCGGAGCATGTATGCGTCGTTTCAGTACATTATTGAGACGCTAAAAATTACGGCCAATCAGCTGCAAAATATGTACTTGGAAAGCTGTGTCAATTTTTAATGCAGCGGTTCCATTTCACCTTGGGGTAGATTTAGATTGCTAGAACGAGTATATGCTCTGTTGCGTGACGTCACCTACTGGGATTTTATTGACGTCATCTTGGTTTCAGTATTTTTCTACTACATATTGCTGCTTATAAAAGGTACGCGTGCTTTACAGATTTTGCAAGGCATAGGCGCTCTTTTGCTGTTGCAAGGTTTAGCCTATATCGCCAGATTGCAAACTTTGAGCTATATTCTGAACGGCATCTTGGTTTCTACTTTAGTGGCTTTGCCGGTTGTCTTCCAACCCGAGTTGCGTCGCGCTTTAACCAGATTGGGACAGCGTGGTCTTATTTCTTCCAATGGTATAAGTGAAATACGTCAAGAAGAACTAAAGCGCATAATCGATGAGATAGCTCTGGCTGCTTACAACTTGTCTACTACCCGTTTTGGAGCTCTTATTGTATTGGAGCAAGAGACCGGTTTACAAGAAGTGGTAGAAACCGGTCAGATTGTAGATGGCTTTATCTCTGCCAAGCTTTTGCAAACTATATTTCGTCCCAAAACTCCTTTGCATGACGGAGCTGTGGTAATTCGTGATGGTCGTCTTTTGGCCGGAGCTTGCTATTTGCCTCTTACCGATTCTGTAGTAGATTCGCGCTTCGGCACGCGCCACAGAGCTGCTATCGGTATTACTGAGCAAAGTGATGCCGTAGTTGTGGTTGTTTCTGAGGAAACCGGAGAAATACGTATCGCTAAAGATGGCGTTTTTAGTCAACCCATGATTGAGGAAGCTCAAGTGCGCAAAGCCTTAGCTCGAGAGCTTATGAGTGAATGGAACAAAGAAAAGCATAGACGCTTTACCACTTTCAATTTGTTCCGCACTATTGGTGACGCCATAGGAGGTGAAGATTAAATGTGGGCCCATTTGCGCAACAATTTTGGCTTAAAAATGCTGGCTTTCCTTTTGGCTGTCGTAACGGCCATGCTGGTTAAGACTTTAGCCAAACCCATAAGCGAATTGCCTGCACAGCGCGTTTACACCAAGCCTATTGATATTTTGGCTCCCAGCGACAATGAGTTGATAAGTTCGATAAATCCTCGTGAGGTTACAGTAACTATCAGCGGCACTAAAAATGTAATTGATCGTATCGATCCCAAGCTTATATCTGTGGTGGTAGATCTTAGCAAGCGCAATAAGCCCGGCACCAGTTTGGAAGCTGTTGATGCCATGGCTCCCGGAGGAGCGGAAATATCTCAAGTTGAGCCCAGTCATGTTTGGGCTTCAGTTTCACAACGTACTTTTGCCAGCGTGCCTGTAAAAATCAATTTAGTAGGTAAACCTAGCGACAGTTGTCGTTTAGAAACTCCTATGGTGGAGCCTTCTAAAGTGCGTATCGTAGGCAGTATGGAAGATGTTGATAAAGTTTCTTGTGTTTCCGTACCTATTTCTATTTCCGGTATCAACTCCAGTTTTAGCACCAAAGCCGTTACCTTAAATGCTATTGATGTTAATGGCAATAAAGTAAATGATGTAGAGATCTATACCAACAGTGTTTTTGTAACCGTTCCTGCTTATCCGGTGCGCAAGGTTAAGGTAGATTTAAGCAATATCGCTGTAAAAAGCCGCAGTGGAGAAGATTACCAAGTATTGGTCTCTCCCGAAGAAGTTTACCTCAGCGGTGACGATATAGATAAAATAACTTTTAGTTCGCTCGAAGTAGAACATTACGTTTTTCAATACGAAGGCAAGACGACTAGCAAAAAAGTCAAACTTATTTTGCCTAGCAAGTATCGAGTACAAGAATTACCCCAAAATAGCGTTACGGTTACCGTCGCTCCGAAAGTGAAACCGGAAACTGCCGAATCTCTCGATGAGCAAAACAAATATCAATTTTAGTTTAGAAACGGAAGCATAGAGCGCTTGGCTTTCTATAAGTTAAGCGCTCTTTCGATTGCTGGTCTTTGCCAAGAGTGAACCGCTTTTGGGGCAGGGATAAGCCTAAAAAATATTGAAGACGCTGGCTTCAAATTTGAGTAGCGGCGGAGGCTATTTTTGTAACTGGCTTCATAGTTTGGGGAAATGGATAAGGAGCAATTACAAATAGTCTTTGTGCTTCTTCAAAGCAAAGAAATGTGAGAATATAATTTAGTTATGGCGCGTTTATTTGGCACAGACGGAATTCGTGGTCGGGCAAACGATACTCTTACTCCCGAATTGGCTTTCAGAGTGGGCAGAGCCCACGGTTGTTTGGTAAAAGAACAATTTAAAGGTGATGGTTCTGAGCAAACTTGCAAAAGACCCGTAATTGCAGTCGGTAGAGATACCCGCACCAGCGGTCAGCTTTTGCAATACAGTTATGTTTGCGGCTTAATAAGTTCCGGAGTCAACGCCTTATGCTTAGAGGTTATTCCTACTCCGGGAGTTGCTTGGGCTATTCGTCGCTACAATACTCAAGGTGGTTGCGTCATTTCCGCTAGCCATAATCCTTTTTATGATAACGGCTTGAAATTGATTGGGGCTGATGGCTACAAGCTCAGCGACGAACAAGAAGACGAGCTGGAAGAGCTTATTGCTAAAGCTGAAGAGCTTCCTCGTGCTGTCGAGGGCAATATCGGCGCCATTATAGATGGTCAAGAAGCTCAGCGTGAATATGCCGATTATGTGGCCGGAATAGCCAAAATACGTTTAGACGGTTTGAATATCGTTTTAGACTGTGCCAACGGTGCTTCTTCTGCTTTAGCTGAAAATATTTTCCGCGATCTTGGAGCTCACGTTACTGTATTGCACAGCCATCCTAATGGCACCAATATCAACAATCAGTGCGGCTCGACTCATCCGGAATCTTTGCAAAGTGTAGTTGTCAGTTTGGGCGCCGATTTCGGCCTTTGCTTCGACGGTGACGCCGACCGTTGCTTGGCTTGCGACGAAAAAGGGCAAATGATTGATGGCGATCATATGTTGTTGCTCTTTGGTAAGTGGCTTGACAAGGAAGGTAAACTCTCCGGTAAACGTATCGTCACTACCGTTATGGCCAATTTGGGCTTAGAAGAAGCTTGCCGAGCCAATGGCTTTGAAATGGCCCGTACCGCAGTGGGTGACCGTTATGTATTAGAAGAAATGCGTCGCTCCGGTTCAGTTCTGGGTGGAGAACAGTCAGGCCATATTATTTTCTTAGACTATGCCACTACCGGAGACGGCTTAGTGACTGGTGTAATGCTCAGTCAAATCATTAAAGATAGCGGTAAGCCTCTCTCCGAACTTGCCAAAGCGGTTGAGAAAAAACCCCAATATATGGTTAACGTAAAAGTGAAAGACAAGCATACTTGGAATTCACACCAACGTGTCAATGAGGCTGTGAAAGCTGTGGAAGAGAGCCTTAAGGGCAAGGGCCGTTTGTTGGTTCGTCCTTCCGGAACCGAAAATTTGATCCGAGTTATGGCCGAAGGGCCTTCTTTGCCAGAATTGAAAGGATTGGTAGACAGCATTTGCCAGGTTGTGGCTGAGTGCTGCTCTGATTAAGGTTATGGCTGAAAAACGCACAGATACTTTCAATGAGCTGCTTGATGAGGCTACTGACAGACTGGAAGCTCAGCTTAAGTTTATGCGTCGGCAGCAAGCTTCGTTGTCTATTGTCGATGATGCCAACAAAGCAACGACTTGTCTAGTCAGCTTGGAGGCTGGTTCTTGGACAGAATTACCCTCGTCGGCTCTAACTTTGTCCTTGGAGAGCGAGCTTGCCCAGCTTGCTGCTGCTTTTTGGCAAGAGTTGGCCGACGAAGCTGAGGCCAGAGGCTTGGAATGCGCTCCTCTGAAAAAAGTGGCGGCTTCTTGGACTGAGAAACCTTACGACTATACAAGTCCTCTTTCAGTAACTGTTGGTATATTTTGTGTAACTGTCGATTTCGCTGCCGACAGTGTTCGCTTTTCTTTGGGCGGAGTGCCTGTAGCTAAGCCTTGCACTTTGGCTCCATCTACCATCATTGAAAATTTGTGCAAAGCGGAATTGGAACTGAAAGAAAAACAGACAATCCCTCGCTTGGCTTTGATGCGTTTAGTTACGGCTGCTTTAGTTCTCTCGTCTGAGCGTACCGATTTTACTTTGGCAGAGCTTTGGCCTATTGTTCACAGTATAGGCTTGGTGGCAAGTAATTTTGGACGTCATCCCAGCAAGGCCAATGTCAGTTGCTACACCAAAGCTCAGTTTATGTACGACACTATTTCGGCTTTCCAAGATCTAAGGCAAAAAGGAACCGAAGGCGGCGTCGTTATTCTGGAAGATTGTCCGGAGAGTGTCAGTCTCTGTAGCAAAGTCAAAATTATACGCAATGGAGCATCCAATGGCAAATAAGGGCTTCAACTCAAAATTTTCCGGCTCTTGGGAAGAAGCAGAGCTGGTTATAAGAGAAGTACGTGCCGAATCGGCTGCCGATATTGAAGCCGGTAAGGCGCTCTCAGAAGCTTTGGGGCGTTGCAAGCGCAGCCGCACCTTAGCCAATTTGGCTCGTTTGGCCAAAGCTTTCCGCCTTTGGCAAGAGCGTCGCGTCTCTGCTGCTTGGCCACTTTACAGCGAAAGGATAAACCAAGTCAAAGCTTGGGCTTTGAAGGAAGCTGAAGTCGCTTTTCGCAAGAATTTTAAGTCAAAAGCTGCTCAAAGCCGCTGGGAAGTTCGCTGCGTGGGCTCAGAGCCATTAGAATTTAAAATTGGCCCTTTTTCTGTGCGTCCTCAATTCTCCAGTGGTACTTTTAGTCTGGCTTATGCGCGGGTTTTGCTAGCTGACAATCTGCCTCTCGATTCTGATTGGCTTTTTCACACTTTAGAAGAGCAAACGGAGGCTTTTAACAAGGCCGGCTATAAGGCGCCTTTAGCTGAAGGAATATCGGCAGAAAGTGCTCAGGGGCAAGAGCTGTTTTGTCAAGAAATGTTTGCTGATATTTGGACAGCTTATAAAATTATGTTGCGCTGTCGTCGTAAAGGTATCGGAGATCGCGTCCCTTTGCATGACATTTGGGCAATTTTAGCCGTACTCCGTCAAAATAGCGAATTTACCGAAAACGGGTCGACTTCCGCTTTTAGAGAATACTCTAGAGCTCAATTTTGTTGGGATATTGTGCGTTTACGCCGTTGTGGAGGATTGCAACGCTGTGGTTTGCGCTTGAATCTGAGTACGGCTACTATAGGCACAACCAAAAACAAAGAGCAAGTTTTTTGGCTTGATGACGGCGTCGGCAGCGGCCAATATTATTTATCGCTTTGGTTCCAAAATAAGGAGTAATTGCTTTGCCTAACAGTTTTATGACTGAACCGGAAGCTCAGCCTTCTGAGTTTTTGGCTTCCGAAATAATTGAGCGCATGGGATCTTTGGGACTTCCTCCCGAGCATGGTATCGAGTTCGTTACTGTTGGGCTCGATGAGCCGCTGAAAATTTTAGATGAGCATTATTTAAAAGCTATGGAAAAAGGTGGTCGCGGCTCCGCTTTTAAGCTTATTCGAGGCTCTTTTGGTGCCGGAAAAACTCACTTTCTCACTTGCTTACGCAATTTGGCTTGGAAGCGCGGTTTCTTGGCTTCTCTCACCGAGCTCTCTTTAAAGGGATGCAATTTGGGTGACGCTTCGGCTGTCTATCGAGCTTTAGCTAATGGTTTGTCTCAAGCGCCCGAAGATTATGAAAGCTTCGATAATATTTCAGGTTTTGGTAATATCATTCGTAGCTGGGCTTTAAATTTTGACGATTCACAGGAACGTCAAAAATGGTTGGCCAAAGCCAAAATGAGCAATTTCGCCAACAACAATTACAAAATTGTCTTTCTGCGTTTTATTAAAAGCTTATGGGAAGATGAAGAAGAACTGGCTGACGCTTGCGAGATGTGGCTCTTGGGAAGCTCGACTAAAAAGCTAAAGCTGGGCATGATTACCATTCCGGAAAATATCTGTGAGCAAAACGCTTCTTCCATGTTGGCTTGCTTAGTTAAAGCGGTCACTCTGTTGGGCTTTTCCGGAATTGCTGCTCTATTCGATGAAGTTGATCGTATCGCTTCAGGTAGCAAAAGAGAAAAGAAGAACGTTGTTGACAATATGCGCCAAATTGTCGATATGTGTGGCAGCAGACGCTTGCCTGGGTTCTTCTGGGCCTTTGCCGTTCCTCCGGAATTTATTAGCGATGTTATCGCCGAATATCCGGCTTTACAGCAGCGTTTAAATAGCCCCTTACCTTTCTCTCCGGCTAGTCCTCAAGTACCTACTATCGACGTTTCCTCTTCTGAATTGAAGCCGCATGAGTTTTTCAAAGCTTTAGGCAAAAAAATTCTTCAAGTGGCTGCTATTGCTTGGAATTGGAATTATACAACCGCTATACAAGATAAAAATTTGGACGATTTAGTTACAGAATATTTATCTATGAACTTTGATGCCGGTCAACGTCGCAATTTTGTCAAGCAATGGATTGCCTTCTTGCAATCGGAATATAGCTGTGGTGAAGGCACTACCGATATTGAAGCTTTGTGTAGACAGCAAGACAGCGCAGAGGTAATGGAGAGCGAAGATTTTGCAGACTTCTAAGAGCGGGCCTGAAAATAGCGGCGCCAGAGTGCTGGTTGTCGGCGATAATGTTTCCCATGAGTGTTACGGTACCGGCAGAGTCGTGCGCCTTTTGGAAAATGGTAGCTACTTTGTCAACTTCTTTATCACTAATGCCAATCAATGTTGCCGCTTCGATGAATTGAAATATCTTTCTCCCAACGGCTCGGTTATGTCTGTAGCTCCGCCGCGTTTGCGTTTTTCCCGTTATGGGCGTCAGCTCTGGGAAGGCAGAGGACCGCGTGGTATTGACGCTTTACCTAAGGGTGAAGAGGGACAATTTGTGGCTTTGCGCATTTTGGAAGCTATGCGCACAGGTGTAGTCGGCGAGAGAGTTGAGCTCTACACTATAGGTCGCAGCCTAGAAATGGAAATGGTCAGCTACGACTTAACCAATATCGCTGACGGAGCCGTGCGTGTCTTTTTGGGCGATTATGGCGCTGGAAAAACACATATGCTCGAGTGTATTGAGGCTAAGGCTCTGAGCAAAAAATGTTTGACAGCTCGTGTGGCTCTCAATAGCAAAGACGTTAGTCCTGGCAATCCTCAGCGCGTCTATCGTGCTCTGATCCTCAATTTGAGTTATCCGGATCACGATGGTAAGTACGGTTTATTGCCGCTTTTTCGCGAGGCCCGTCGCCTCAACCTTATTGAAGGTTGGCTGCGCAGTGAGCGTTTTCATACCTATCTTAGCCCGGCTCTCTACTATTTTAATCGCTATTCCGAAAATTTAGAGGCTTGGGCAGGGGAGCCGGACAAGCAAGACGAGCTCAATACTCAAGAAGCTGTAGTTCGTCATATGATTGATTGGCTAGAAGGCCAAGAAGCCCGCGAGCTTACTGACAAATTTAATTTGTCTTTGCAAAAAGCTTTCCCCGGCACGCCTTCAATTTACAAGTTTCCTGCCTTAAAAGATTATCGCACTTTCGGTCATATCTACGCCAATATTTTGAGTGGCATTTCCTATTTGGCCCGCCAAGTTGGCTATAACGGTTTGGTTTTGCTTCTCGATGAAGCAGAGATGTACAATATCCTTTCTAGCCGAGATCGCACCTACGCTGATCAATTGTTCGGTTACTATTCCGCTCTGGCTTTAGGTACTCAAAAAGTACGCAGCGTACAAAAATTCCCCCGCGGTGGTCATCTCAACCATAGAAATATTCCCGTCACTTACAATCCTGATGGTGGCACTTACAGAAGTGGCGTTTATTGCGTTTTTGCCATGACTATGGACAATGGCGGTGGTTTGATCACTCTTAAAGATCAGCTTAATGAGGATGCTTTTATAGAGCTTAGCCCGCTTAGTAACAGCGACTATCAGCGTTTGTGTTCTGTTATTATCGATTTGTATCGCCGAGCCTATCCCAGCTTTGTTTGTGACGATAAAGCGGCCAATTATATGGGACAAGTTGTCTATACGGCTATGGAGCGTGGAGCTATCAATGGCTCTCGTCAGTTGTTGCGTTGCATTTTGGAGCTTTTGGACTATTCGCGTTTATGTCGCGAAGATATAGGTGCCTATGTCCATGAAATGATGGAGCATATTAAACTTGGCGCCGCTGCCAACAGTATTTCTGTTCAGTCAGAAGCTGAACCTGAAGTTGAGGCTGAGGTTGATCGTGAAGCTGATGATTCTTCTGCTCAAGTTGACGACTATTCCTCAGAAGAAGAAATAGCCGACGATGATTACAATTTTTAGAGCTCACTTAGAGCTAAATATGTGCGAAAAGAGGAGTTTAAACTATGTTTTTCCCCGGCAGTAAAGTTTCTCTTTCCCAAAGTTTAGCAAGGGAAATAATCGACTGTATGGGAGAAAATGGTCAGCCGCCGGAGCGCGGTTTGGAATTTGTTACCGTAGGCCTAACTTCTTATTTAGAAATTATAGAAAAAGAATATTTACAGCGCTTGCTGGGGAAAGCTGGCGGATCGGCTTTTCGCTTAGTGCAAGGCAGCTATGGCGCGGGCAAAACCCACTTTTTAGGTTGTATACGTTCAATAGCTCAGCGTTTAGGTTTTTTGACCTGTTCGGTGAATTTGTCTCCGGCCGAGTGTCCCTATGAGGATGCTTTGCGCGTTTATAAGGCTGCCTTTGCCAATATCGCTTTACATTTAGAAAAGCAAGACGATAACGCTGAAAATATGCCCGGCGGTCAGATAGTCGGTTTTACTAATATTTTGCGCTTAGCGGCTCATGGACAGTTGCCTTTTGCTTTTTCGGGAAAATTGGAAGATGTGCCCGTAGAAAATTATACTTTTAGACGAGTTTGTCAGCGTTTTCTTTCCGCTTGTCGTTCCGGTAACGAGGAAGAGGAATTTGTATTGGATCGTTGGTTGGCTGGAGATGCAAGCTTCGATAGAGATGTTTTGCGCAATTTTGGAGTTTTTGACGATATAGCTTCCGATAACGCTTTTCCGGTCATGCGTTCTATGGTAAGCATTTTAACCGCTTTAGGCTTTCCCGGAGTAATTTTTCTTTTTGACGAAGTCGATATGCACATTTCTAGCGTATCACAGCGCCATTTGCAAGCGATAGGCGATAATTTGCGTCAGTTAATCGATTTATGTGCTAGCTCTAGGTTGCCCAAAGTTATGTTCTTTTATGCCGTGCCTCCGGAATTTATGAGTTTAAATGTCACCTCTTACCCGGCTTTGCAACAGCGTTTGGAGCGTCCTTTGCATATGTCTAAATCCAGCCCTCAATCAGTAGTAATCGATCTGGAAAGAGCTATGGACGATGACGGTAGTTTTTTCAAAATTTTGGGTCAGAAATTGGCTGATGTAGCTGTTATTGCCTGGGATTGGCAAAACTTTGATACCGAGCGTTGTCAAGCCGATTTAACCACTTTTGTTAATTTTATGTTGGAACACGTTTTTACGGGCGGTTATCGCATGTTTGTTAAGTTTTGGATCGCTCTTTTGCATAACTGGTATGAAAATGGACAAGTTCCGCTTGATGAAGATATGTTGCAAAAAATGCTTTAGCATATAGTGCGGCTGATGGAAAAATAAAGATGGATTCTGCTACTGCTTTATATAGAGTAAAGTGTCGCCGCATGCTCGAGCGACTTAGTCGAGTTAAAGGTGCATTTTACGGTGGTTTTTATAAACCGCGTCAAATTCAATTTGATGCTATTGAGCCCATCATGCAAGGGCGCAATATTGTACTCAGCTCGTGCACGGCTTCAGGAAAGACCGAAGCCTATTTGGCTCCTTTAACTGAACGCTGGTTGGAGCCTATGCGGGATGGCAAATTGTGCATTTTGATTATTTGCCCCACTAGGGCTCTGGCTAACGATTTAGTCAAGCGTATTTCTGTACCGTTGAGCCGCTGCTCTGTTAATGTTTTACTGCGTACCGGCGATCATCCCACTCCTCTCAGAGACAAAAAAGTTGGCGTTTTGGTCACTACTTTAGAATCTTTAGATTCTTTGCTCTGCCGTTGGGCCGTACAACTTCTCGATATAAAGGCCATCGTTTTCGAAGAGTTGCACGTAGCCGAAGGCACGGCGCGTGGAGATCAATTGGCCGTTTTGGCCGAGCGTTTGGATGTTTTGTTGCATTGTACTAAGGCCAAGCAAATAGCCGGTACTTTGGGTAATTTGGGGCTCAGTTTGCAGCGGCTGGCTGTAACAGCTACTCCGGGAAATGCCGAAGTTATCAATCGCAAATATTTGGCCGGTCGGGCCGTTATTGTAGAAAACAAGCAAGGTGTCAATTTTGAAGTAGACTACAGCCGTCCCTACGATGATGAAACTATAGATTCTACAGACATTAAGCAAGCTAGAGCCATAGCTTTTTTACGAGCTTGCATCAAGTATTGCCGCCAAAATGATTGTCAAAAAATGCTGGTTTTTGTGCGCTCGCGAGCCGAAGCGGAACTTTTGGCCTCAGCTAAAGGCTACCTTTCCGATAATCCTTTTGGCAATGCCGTCTTCTCCCACCATAGCAGTTTAGGTACCGAGCAGCGCGAGAAAGTAGAGAGAAATTTTGCTTCTTATCAGAAGGCAATTTGCTTTGCGACTTCCACTTTAGAAGTTGGCATAGATATAGGCGACGTTGACGCTGTGGCTCTAACCACACCTCCTATGGACGTAAATGCGTTTTTGCAGCGAGTTGGCCGCAGCGGCAGGCGAGGACAAACTCCCAAAGTGCTTTGCCTTTACGAAACTAATTTCGAAAAAGCCCAATACGAACACTTGGTAAAAGCTGCTAGAGCAGGTGAGCTCTTTAGCGATCACCCTCCTTTTTTGAGCTCCGTTTTGATTCAGCAATCGGCCTCTCTTGTATGTCAAAGCGCTTCCGATATGATTAACAAAGTATCTTTGCGTGATCGCTTACCTGCTTATTTGCGCTCTACTTATACTGAGGATATATGCGAAAAAATTTTGCAAGGAGCTGTACAAAGTGACTTGCTGAAAGTTCGCCGTCAAGGTGGTTATTCGCGTTCTGAAAAGCTTAAAGAAGCTTTTGAAAAAGGAGAAATACATCATAATATTTCTCATACGGTCGCCGGTCGCGGTAAAATAAGCGTGGTTGACAAAATAGGCAACCGCATAATAGGTACTCTTTCTGGAAGTTGCACTTTATTAGCAGGCGATTTCTTCTATTTTAGTGGTACCAGCTATAGAGTAATCAGCGGCCCTAAGGATGGCAAAGTTGTCGTCTGTCCCGATCGCAATATCGATCGTTCTAAATTACGCCGCTGTGATTTTGAGGCTTCCGGTTTACCAAAAGTTTCGGAACTCTGGGCTACTGATTTTGCTAATTTCTTAGAAATCTCCACCGATCGCTCTTGCTATACGCTTTACGGAGCCGATTTGACGGTGTGCTCTCATTTTATGGGCACAGTAGGGGGAATATTTCTTAAAGTCTTCTTAGAACATTTGGGCTACAATGATGCCAAAACCAATGCTTATGTGATTGTTTGTGACAACCTGGAAGAAGTTAGAGCTTTGGCTATGAGTTCCGGAGCTCTTAAAATGATTGTTCGCCAAAATATTGGTTCTTTGGCCCAAAAATTGGATTTAGGCCCTTGGAGTTCATGTCTTCCCGATGAACTTTTGGAAAAAGAAGTTCTGAAAGTGGCCGAGCATATCCGTCTTTTTGAGCATATGCAACAATTTAGCAAATTGACTCCTGCTGAAGCCGCTCAGTCTGCTTGGTTGTGTGAAGCTGCAGAAATTTCCGCTTCTTGAGTTGTGGCCTACTCAAGCTAAAAACTCTTGGCGGCAGGACAAAGAAGCGTGGGGACAAAATTTAAACATTACTTGTTTTTATCACGTTTGGCATCTTTGTGACTGCTGCGAGGTTTGAAGTGAAGATTCTGTTTTTGGCCGCCGAGGCCGTTCCTTACGTAAAAGTTGGCGGATTGGGTGATGTAGCTGGTGCTTTGCCTAAAGCTCTGCGCAATTTAGGACATGACGTGCGCCTTATGATGCCGCGCTACGGTTTGCTAGATCCTCAGAAGCTCGGCTTATGCAAATGTTTGGATAATTTTGACGTAAGAATGGATTGGCGCGTAGAGCAGTGTCAGCTTTGGGTTAGCAAAAATAAAGATTACTTTATTGAAAATCAATATTTCTTTGGCTCGCGTTTTCAAGTTTACGGCTGTGGCGATGAAATAGAACAATTTGTACTTTTCTGCCGAGCCGCTTTGGAAGCTTGCCGTTTGGAAGGTTGGCAGCCAGATATTATTCATGCTCATGACTGGCATACCGCTGCTGCTATCCGTCTGGCTTGGGCTGCTGAAAATCGCCCCGGCTTGGTCTTTACAATTCACAATATGGCCCACCAGGGCAATCAACGTCCTGATGGTTGGCCTCTTTTGGGAGTTTATGATGGCCATAGCCCGATGAATTTAATGGAGCAAGCTATCTGGTGCGCCGATAAAGTGACCACCGTCAGTCCCAACTATGCCAAAGAAATTTGTACTCCCCAATATGGCTTTGGTCTAGACGGCTTGTTGCGCACTAAAGGTACCGATTTAGTAGGTATAGTTAATGGCATAGACGTAGATAGTTACGATCCTTCTGTCGATTCTAAGATTTGTGCTCGCTATACAGCTGGAGAATTTAACGGAAAGCGCCTTTGCAAACGTGATATTTTGCGCGAGTACGGTTTAACTGATGAGGAAGCTCCTTTAGTAGGTCTTGTCTCTCGCTTAGATTTCCAAAAGGGCATCGATTTAGTTTTGCAATCTATCGATGATATTATCCACTATTCGGATTTGAGGGTAATTATTTTAGGTAGTGGCAATCATGCTCTCGAAGATGGAGTAAGAAATGCCATAGCCAGACACCCAGGCCGAGTTGGAGGATACATAGGTTTCGATCCTATCAGAGCTCGCAAGATTTATGCCGGTTGCGATATGTTCCTTATGCCAAGTCTTTTTGAGCCTTGTGGTTTAAGCCAGATGATCGCTATGCGCTACGGAACTTTGCCTATCGCCAGAGAAACCGGCGGCTTGGCCGATACTATAAAAGACAACTACTACGGTGATGGTACGGGGTATTTGTTCCGTCAGTATACTTGTGACGATATGTTGACAGCTTTCGGACGCGCTTTGGAACATTACTTATACCGCCCTGAACTTTGGTATCGCACTCAGATTAGGGCTATGAATACCGATTTTAGCTGGAATAAATCGGCCAAAGCTTATGCCGAGCTTTATCGTTCTGCTTGCGAACAAAGAAAATAAAGAAGTATTTTATTTTTTCTTTGCAAGCTTATTTGTCGATAAGTTTGCTAGAATGTAGGTATTGATATTAAGATCGAGCTGCACTTATGTAAAAGTGCGGTTCGACTGAAAAAGCCAAAACATATGGCTTGCCAAAGAATATCCCCGCCGAAATTGCCTGGGAAAACGTCAAAGAAAGGGCTCAATTATGACTATAAATTCAGCGGCTCCTATCAGTAATGCCAATCGCCGTTCGGCTATAGATACTGATGCTTTGCTGCGTTGCGCTGCCGGTATGCAAGCTTCTGACGTACATCTTAAAGCAAGTATGCCGCCAATGGTGCGTTTATATGGCGAGTTAGTGCCTATGCCGGGATTCTCGGCCTTGAGCGCTCTTGACGTTCGTGATGCCATCACTTCATTTTTAGATGACAAAAGGCGCAAAGAATGGGAGCTAAGTTTAGAACTTGATACAGCTGTCGATGCTCCCGGAATTGGTCGCTTCCGCTTAAATGCCTACTTCGACCGTTTGGGCCCGGCGGCCGCTTTGCGTTTAATACCTTCCCATATTCCCAGTTTCGACGAAATTGGCTTAGATATCGGTTTGAAAGATAAGCTTTTACCGAGCTCTGGCTTGGTATTAGTGACCGGTGCTACCGGAGTGGGCAAGTCGACTACATTGGCTACTCTCTTAGATACCGTGCTTCGGGAGAGAGCTGTTCATGTACTAACTTTGGAAGCTCCCATAGAGTTTATTTTGGAACCGCACCGAGGCATGGTCAGTCAGCGCGAAGTAGGCAAACATACCAATTCTTTTGAAGTTGCTTGCAGCAGTGGTTTGCGCCAAGATCCCGATGTTATCATGATTGGAGAGTTGCGTGACGCCGCTTCTATTGAGATGGCTTTAACTATAGCCGAAACAGGTCACTTAGTTTTGGCTAGTTTGCATAGCCCCGATGCTACCGGCACTATTGAGCGTATTTTAGGAGCTATTCCTGCCGAAAGGCAGCCTCAAGCCCGTACCCAATTGGCCAGTTGCCTCAAGGCCATTATCTCTCAAAAACTTATTTCCCGTACCGATCACAATGGACGTATCGCTGCTCGCGAAATTATGCTCAGCGTTCCAGCTATCTCCGCTCTTATTCGCGATGGTAAGGTGCATCAAATTTACTCTACTATCGAAATGAATGGCGAGTTGGGAATGTGCACTATGGAATATTCTTTGAGCCGTCTGATTGAAGCCGGTTTAATCAGCTATGATGACGCTCTAATTAACGCTGGTCGCCCTGACAACTTGCGTCCTTTTGCTGACGAAACTCTTAAAGGCAGAAAGAAACGCACTCGATAGACAATTTTCAATTTAACGGAAGGACGCTTGGTTAGGCAATGCGTCCTTTTTCTTTCGTGGAGGAAATAATGAGCAAATATGTTTGGGCCAAGAAATTTCTTTGTGTCGGTTTAGCCCTTTCTTGCTGTTTGTGGGCTGATCTAACTCAAGCTTCTCCTACAGAAGCCGAAAGCGCCTCTCAAGGTTCTGTAGTTAAAAATAATCGTGCTGCTGTGCAGCAATCTGATCTTCTTCTCGCTGTCAAGCGCAGTGGTTCTCCCAAAGATTGGCAAATAGGTGCCTCCGAGCGCCAATTGCCCCAGAGAGCCCCCGTACAAAAACGTACACTTACCATCTTGCATGTCAATGATGTACATGGCAGTGTCGATCCTGGTATTGATCCCAAAATTGATAAAAAATCTAAAGTTGGCGGTTTAGCTTGGTTGGCTGCTTTGATTAAACAAGTTAGAGCCCAAGATCCCAAAGCTACTTTACTTTTAAATGGCGGTGATTTAGCCGAAGGCAGTATGCTCTCTTACATGAGTCGTGGTGTGGGCTATTGCAAAGCTTTGCACAGCTTAAATTTTGATGGTGTGGCTTTGGGCAACCACGATTTTGCTTGGGGTCAAGAGGCTTTGGCCAATATGTTGCAAGCGCTCGATGCTCCAGTTTTGGCTGCCAATATTCAATATCTTTCCAGCGGCATGCCTCTTAAAGGCTCTCAGCCTTATCGTATTATCGAAGTTGAAGGCGTAAAAGTAGGTATTTTGGGCTTGGATACTCCCGATATTAAACACTTTATCGCACAGCACAAGCTTAACGATTTAGTTTTTCGTAAATCTGCTAAAACTGTCAAATATTATTTGCCCATTATGCGTGAAGCCGGGGCCGATTTAGTGATTGTACTTTCCCACATCGGTTACGAAAATGATTTAAAGCTGGCCAATAAGGTTCCCGGTATAGATCTTATTGTAGGCGGCCATTCGCATACAGTTTTGCCTGAAGGCCAAATGGCTGGTAAAACCTTGGTTACTCAAGCCGGTTTTGCGGCTAAATATCTGGGAGAAATTAAGTTAAATTTAGAAGGCCAGCCTGGCAATTGGCGCTTAGTGGAAGCTAAATCTAAACTTATTCCCGTAATTTGTGATCAAATTGAGCCTGATCCTGAAGTAGAAAAAATCTTGAAGCCCTATCGGCAAGAGACAGATCGTATAGGTAACCAAATTGTGGCCGAAACTACCGAAGAAGTGCTCTTTGCTCATCGTGAAGCGGCCAAATTAAATCAGATTCACGCTGATTCTATTTTGGAAGCTGCCCGTACCAGAACTGATACTCAAAAAGGCTTCGATGCACCTGGCAAGGAAAAACCTCTCTTTGGCATTTGCAACTCTCGATCTTTGCGTGGCAGCTTACCTGCAGGTAAAGTCACTTACCGCGATGTCTATTCTGCTTTGCCCTTTACTGAAGAAAATTATGTAACTATGAAAGTTACCGGGCAAATGGTTTTAGATGAAATCGAAGACGATTTGCGTGATAAAGCGACTGAATTGGCCGTACCTTGCAATTTGCAATACAGCTACGATCCTAAGCGCCCCGAAGGCAGTCGTGTAGTGAAAATCAGTTGGGGAAATGGCCAAAAGCTCGATCCCAAGGCTGAATATGTAATTGTCAGTAATGAAACTATGTCTCGCAAAGCCGCTTTCAAAAATGCTAAAGATAAGCGTGTGTTGGGGCCGGTACAACCTCTCTTTTTTGAAGCTGTAAAAAAGTGCTCACCTTTAAGTAATAATGCCGATAATAGAGTAACCAGGCTCTAGACTTTTTATTTTATGGTAAAAGCGGCTCCAAGCAACTTTGGCAAAAATTGTCTGGAGTCGCTTTCTTTTTGCTCTTTGTGCCTTAATAAAGTCTAAAAAGCAGGAGAAAAATGTATAAAGTGCAAATAAACAGCTATTTCCGCGCTCTGTATTGCGGAAGAAATTTGCTCTAGCACGCCGTTTTTTTCTCGTTCATAGAGCCGGTCTGTTGGAGATAGGAAGGTTTTGTTCATGAAGATCCTGTTAGCTGATAAAATCAATCCCGTTGCTATTGAGGCTTTCAAAGCCATAGAAGGCGCCGAGGTTATCAATAACCCTACTCTCACTGCTGATGAGTTGCCTGAGCATATTGCCGGTATTGATGTATTAGTCGTTCGCTCAACCAAAGTTACTAAGGCTACTTTCGAGGCTGCCGATAAACTGGGATTGGTAATTCGCGCTGGCAGCGGCGTCAACACTATCGATGTTGCTTGCGCTACCGAGCACAACGTGCGCGTAGTTAATTGCCCAGGCAAAAACTCCGTAGCCGTAGCCGAATTGGCCATGGGCTTGATCCTTTCCTTAGAGCGCCGTATTCCCGACTGTGTGGCTCAGCTTCGCGCCGGCAAATGGAACAAAAAAGAGTTCGGTAAGGCTCAGGGTCTTAAAGGCAAGACCGTAGGTTTAATAGGCACCGGCATGATCGGTCGTGAGCTTATTAAGCGCTTGCGCGGCTTTGATGTCAATATTTGCGCTTTCGACGTTTGCTTAACTCCCGAATTGGCCAAAGAGCTCGGCGTAGAGCGTTGTGAGACTTTGCTCGATTTGGCTTCTAAAGCTGATATCGTCTCTATCCATGTGCCTTTGCTCGATTCCACTCGCAAGATGGTCGGTGAAGAGTTCTTTAAAGCCATGAAGCCCGGCGCCATTTTGATTAACACTTCTCGCGCCGACATTGTCGACAATGATGCTCTCTTGAAAGCTTTAGACGAAAAAGGCTTGCGCTGTGGTTTAGACGTATTGCCTAACGAGCCCGGTACAGCTGTTGCCGAGTTTGATTGTGCTTTGGCTAAGCACCCCAATTGTTATGCTTCTCACCATATCGGTGCTTCTACCGAGCAATCTGAGTTGGCTACCGGTTTGGAAGCTGCCCGCTTAGCTAAAATTTACGCTGAAGGTAAAGAACCCGTTCCCAATTGCGTAAATCCCGTAAAAGCTTAATCTATTTCAGTTAGTTTGAAATAACTGCTGCGGAGCCTCAGTCTCCTTCGGCTTGCTTACCTCAAGCCTCGGGGGAGGATTGCAGGCTCCGTTGGTATAATAAACGGAAAAATTTTCTCGGCCTTTAGGCGCAGAGAATAATCTGTATAAGATAGTCCCACAACAAAAGTGAGGTCGCAAGGAAGATATGTCGCTACGCATTCCCAAAGAACGCAAGCAAGTTCTTATCTACACCAAAAATCATCGCATTGAAGGTGAAATCTATTTGGTCGCCGACTCCAAAGTGGCCGATGAGCTTAATGTTCGCGCCCGTGAGTTTATTGCCGTTACCAACGCTCAGATTTACAGTACGCACGGCGATACGCTTCTCCATACTTCAGACTTCGTTACAGTTAGTAAGCACGCTATCGAAGTTTTGATCGAACAGGATATGAGTGCCGAGTAAGTATCTTCTTTCGGTTAATTTTGCTGTCGGGATGAGGAATTTTTTGTCCTCATTCCTTTTTGGGTTTTAAAATGACTTTTTTTAGAGGTTTTTTATATGCCTATTTATGTTTATCGCTGTTCCAATTGTCATAAAGAAGTAGAGGAGCTGCAGCATGTCAGCGATCCGCCTTTAACTACTTGCCCCAACTGCGGCACTGAGACTATGCATAAAGTAATTTCCAACGTGGGAATTATTTTTAAAGGTAGCGGTTTTTATGTAACCGATAATCCTCACAGCAGCACTAGTGAAGGAACACACCATCATCATACTTCTGAAGATAGCTCTGCTTCTACTTCTGAAAAAAGTGGGGAAACTTCCAAAACTGAGACAACTAAGGAAGCAGCTCCTGCTGCTGAAGGGAAGAGCCAAAGCGGAACCGAAGCAAAAAAGGATGACTCCGGTAATAAGGTGGCTTAGATAAAGTATGAAATTGGGCTTAGAGGATATAGTTTCTCTTTTAGTTGATAATGTCAACGCGTTGGGGGTAAAGGATGTTTCTATCGCTTTAGAAGGGCATAAAGGCGCTTATGCTTTTAGAATCAAAGCGCATGAGGCCAGCATTGCTTCCGGTTCTTTAGAGGGGGTTCGCGTAGACGATTTAAACTTAAAAGTAAGCGATATTAAGCTGGACTTAGCGCCCAAGCAAATGCTCCAGCAAGCTCAGATTCGCATAGATCGTTTGGCTGTCAGTGCCAATGCTGATTTAATAAATTCTTTCTTAGCCAGTCCTACCGTTTTAGCTGAGCTGAAGCGCAATGCCCCTGTAGAAATTAGAGGTTTGCGTTTAGTCTTTGATGAGGAAATGGTTACCATTAGGGGCGAGGTCCGCAAAATCATCAGTTTCCCATTTTCTATCGAATTGCGTTTCAGCCCCACCGCCGACAATGGTTTGAAAATTGTCTTCGAGAATTTCTGGGCTGCCGATATGTTACCTTTGCCGGGCAAAATCAGACGTATGATTATGTCTTTTGCTCAGCAGAAGTTGGGCAGTATCGAAAGCTTGCGCGGTGTAGTTAGCATTACTGACGATTATATCGTTATAAATCCTTGGTCGAAAATACCTCTTAATTTAGATGCTAAGTTTACTAGCTTCGGAGTAAAGGGCAAATATTTTGTTTTAGAAATAGGCCCCAATGCCGAATATACCAAGCCTGCGGCGCCTAAAGCTGTCGTTAAAGAGCCGGTACCTTCGCAAGTTGAGCCTGATCAAGATGAGCCCGAGGATATTATGCCTTTACCTTCTTATTGGTAAATTTTGTTGGCGTATCTTCAACTTAAAATCAAAAGAGCGACTCGCTATCGAGTCGCTCTTTTGATTTAGCTTATCTTTTTATTTGGCTTCGGCGCGGCGAATAGTCAGGATGCGTCCGCAACTTTCGCAAAAAGTAAGCCGATCTTGAAAGACTTCGTTTACCTTGGGCTCGGGTACGCGAGCTCGGCAAACTGTACAAGTTCTGTTCTCTAAAAAGGAGACGGCCAAGCCACCTTTGCTTTTGTATAAATTGTTATAGGCATAGAGAGCGTCTTTGGGCAAATTAGCTAAAAGCTGAGGGCGTTCGCTTTGTAATTTATCTATTTGCGCTTGGCATTTTTCAATTTTGCGCTGTAAATGGGCGTCATATTGTCTGGCGTCGCGCTCTTTAGGCTCCAATTCTTTGCTAAGCTTGGCATCTAGCACTTGCAAACGGTCGATTTCTTCCAAATTGGCAATGATTTGTTCCGCTAAGGGAGTCAATTTGCTCTCAGTCTCTTGTAATTCCTTTTCTGTATCTTTAAGCTCTTTTATATTAAAAGTAGTGCCCCCGTAGAGTTTATTGTGAAGCTTCTTGGCTTTTGCGTGCAATTTCTCTTCTTGGTTGGAGAGTTGCTCTGTTTCTTTTTGTAACTCTAGCAATTTTTGCTCTGCAGTTAATTTATTTTGTTGCAACTCTTTTAAAGGAGGCCATTTAGTGGGTGAGGCTTTTATGGCAGCAATTTCTCGGCCCAATTTGGCAATTTTTGTATCCAGATCTTGAACTAAGGTAAGTGCACTGCTTAAAAACATAAAAGCCTCCCGTACTAGATTAAATTTTGTATTTTAGGGAGCAATGGCTGCAGGAGAGAGTATGCCCACATAATCTAAATTACGATAGTGCTCTTCATAATCCATGCCAAAGCCTACGATAAAGCGGTCGGGAATAGTAAAACCTAAGTACTTTACGTCTATTTCTATTTTACGTCGAGCTGGCTTACTGACTAGACAGCATACCTCCAAACTGGCAGGCTCGCGTAATTTTAAGGTATTAAGTAAATAATGGAGAGTCAATCCAGTATCTACAATATCTTCCACTACTAAAACGTGGCGCCCTTTCAAAGGTTCTTCCACATCTTTCTGAAAACGCACTACTCCGGTTGAGGACGTACCGCCTTCATAAGAAGATACGGCTACAAAGTCGATCACTATAGGCACGGTAATGTGTTTAATTAAAGCGGCCATAAAAGGCATAGCGCCTTTCAGTACGCCTATAATTACCAAACTTTGGCCGGCATAGTCTTGAGAAATTTGCTTGCCCAAACTCTCAATTCGTTTATAGATATCGTCGGTAGATACTAATATTTTGTCAATATTTTTGGCTAAAGGATGTACAGCTTGTGTAGCTGAGATGTTGTGTTTATCTATTAAACTCATTGCTTATTGGCAACCTTTCCTAAAAATAAGTGAACTAAGAAAAATACAGAACTATCAAAGTTTCGGTAGCTGTCAGAATGCCACCGGCAAAAATTGCCTGGCGAAAACGTGCCGAAAAATTATTTTGGAAACTGCTCATGAGGAGCATAATAGCAACTTCTACTAACAGAATAAGATAGGTTTTGTCCAGTGTCAGATTGAGGCGCGGCAAATGCTCTGGCCACATGAAAGCTAAAGCCAAGGTAATCATGATCACAAAGAATAAAATGATTGAGGCTAGGGTGATGGCAGCTGTTACGTAATCTACTTGAGGCCCCTGTTGTTCTTCTTGGGGTGAAGTGCGTTTGGGACTAATATGTAACAGCTTGCCCTTAACAGGTTTACTATTCTTAAAAACAGACTTCTCACCGGAAGCGCTCTTATGTTCGTTGCTGCTATGTATAAGAGTGTGTCGACCACCAACTTTGGGGATAGAAGAGGAGGGAAGAGCTGTCAACATAGTATGGGAATAAACTACTCCGCCATCATTGATAGATGAATTGCTTAGAGTATGGATACCCAACGCTCTCTGTTCGGCACTTAAAGTTACTACAGGAAAATGAGGTTCGGGCGCTATAGAATCGCTGTCTTGAGACTTTTCTGAGTTGTAGGAATCTGTAGTTGTTAGAGCAGATTCCTCATTGGAATTATGGGATTGTGACGCTTGCTCAGAAGCATTGTCTGCAATAGTCGAACCAGAATTTACTGAGCTGTCCGAATTGGTAGTATTTGATTTTTTAGAAGGCAAAAGGGAAATTTGGGCTTTGGGTTCTTGAACGCTGGGAAGCTCAGTATCTGAGTCGGAAGCAAAACTTTGCGATTTTCTGCTTAGTGTTTTTACAGCGTTGAGAATCCTCTTTTGCGGATCTTCCTGAGCGGAACCGGGAATGGCTTTTAGATGAGCTGCTGGAGCTGGCAAGTCTATTTCTGCAGAATTTTCTGCTATTTGCTTTCGCTCAAAAGCTGATACGTAGCGCTTTGCATGAGCTTCCGAACTTGCCGAAGAGCCGGAAAATGTTTTTCTTCGATCAGAAGATCCGCCCATTATTTCTATAAGCCTCGTTCTTTATTTTTTGCAAAATACAGTTTTGGGCTCAGAATAAAAATACCCTGAACCCAAAAAACTGTCTTTTCAGATGAATAATCGACAGTTGCCTGTCTTAATTTTCAGCCTTCGTTGCCTTCTCTTCAGAGTTATCTTCAGGCGAAGAAAGCTTTGATTCAGTCGCTTCAGCGGAAGTAGAAGAGTTGTCTTCTTTGCTCAAGTTAACACCTTCTCTCTCTTGCTCTTCCTTCTTGAGAATATCTCTAGCGGAAGGGCCCAAGAGCTCATCCAATTCGGCAGCTTCCACAAGCTCTTTTTCCATAAGTAAATCGGTGAGCTTGTCTAAATCCTGACGGTGATCCTGCAAAATGTTGCGGGCTCTTTCGTAAGATTCAGTCAAAATACGACGTACTTCGGCATCGATAGCTTGAGAAGTATTCTCCGAATAGTTGCGATGCTCGCTGATGTCGCGTCCTAAGAATACTTGGCTTTGCTTGTGGCCGTAGTTTACAGGGCCGATGGTATCGCTCATACCGAAGCGGCAAACCATATCGCGGGCAATTTCGGTGGCTCTCTCGATATCGTTTGAAGCGCCGGTAGTAATTTCACCAAAGACAACTTCTTCAGCCACGCGACCACCCATAAATACCGCCAAACTGGCCAGCATTTCGGAGCGAGTTTTGTTATAGCGATCTTGATCGGGCACTAAGGAAGTAACGCCCAAAGCTTGACCTCTGGGTAAAATAGTAATTTTACGCACAGGGTCGGCTTGAGGAATGGCTCTGGCTACTAAAGCATGGCCACCTTCGTGGTAGGCTGTGACGCGACGATCTTTTTCGGAAATAATTCTGCTCTTGCGCTCGGGGCCCATCATGACACGGTCGATAGCTTCGGTGCAATCGGCCATAGTAATGACGTCTTCCTTGCGTCTGGCTGCCAGCAAAGCCGCTTCGTTAAGCAAGTTCTCCAAATCGGCTCCGGAAAAACCAGGAGTGCGTTGAGCCAACTCGCGCAAGTCGACATGCTCATCCAGTGGCTTACCTCGGCTGTGAACTTTAAGTATAGCTGTACGACCGGCAATGTCGGGTCGATCTACTACTACTTGGCGATCGAAGCGCCCAGGGCGCAATAAAGCGGGATCGAGCACATCGGGGCGGTTAGTGGCGGCTAAAACGATAACCGGTGAGGAATTGGGTGTACTGTCAAAACCATCCATTTCCACCAAAAGCTGGTTTAAGGTTTGTTCTCTCTCATCATGGCCGCCTCCCAAACCGGTACCGCGCTGGCGACCTACAGCATCGATTTCATCCATAAAGACGATGCAAGGGGCGGTCTTTTTGGCTTGTTCGAATAAGTCGCGAACGCGAGAAGCGCCGACACCGACAAACATTTCTACAAAGTCGGAACCACTAATGTAATAAAAAGGTACTCCGGCTTCACCGGCTACAGCTCGGCCTAACAAAGTTTTTCCTGTACCAGGGCTGCCCAAAAGCAAAACGCCTTTGGGAATGCGGGCGCCTAAAGCTTTATATTTGGCAGGGTATTTTAAATAGTCGACAATTTCTTCCAGCTCTTCTTTGGCTTCTTCTACGCCGGCTACGTCGTCGAAAGTGACAGTGATTTTGTCGCTGGTAACAGCCTTATGCTTGGAGCGGCCAAAACCAAAACCTTGGTTGGCTCCGGAAGCTTGGCGACTGATCATAATGAAGAAGAATACCAAAATAACCAGGGGTAGGACGTTAAAAATAATCATCCACCAATCGCCCCAGCTATCGTCTTCTATGGTCACTTTTACTTTATGTTTCAAAAGTAATTCTTCGGGAGAAGGAGTGACAGCGGAGCGGAAGGTCGTCTTGAATTCACTGAAAGTGCGGTTGGCTGCGGCCAAAGCCGGATCGGAAGCCGGTTGCGGAGAGGCAAACTTACCCTCTATTACATCTCCGCGTATAGTGACAGAAGCCACTTTGTTGCTGGTGACTGCGTCTATGAACTCGCTGAATTTAAGATTTTCAGAAGCTCCGGAGCCACCCATATAATCAAGAATCAGCAGAATAATTCCGCCTAAAATAAGAAATATGAGTAACTGTCTGAGATATTTAGACAAAATGTGTATCCTTTAGAATTGTCAGGGCTAAGTTCACCGGAAAGTTTAGCCTCAATAACTGGACGTGCGACTGCTTATGCTCACACGCCTTGGTATACTAACCTAAAAGCAGTACCTCTGGCAAGAAGAAGAGAGATAAGTGCGCCGCTAAAAATGGCTACTTTTTGTCTGCACCGGTAATGGTCAGTTCAGACAAATAAGGCAAGTTGCGATATAGTTGTTTATAATCCAAACCGTATCCAACCACAAATTGATCATCTAAAGAAAAACCGACATAGTCGGCCTTTATATTTGTTTGGTGTCTGTGGGGACGATCAAACATAGTGACAATCTTAATACTTTCCGGATCACGCAAAGATAAAGTTTTTACCAAATAGCTGAGAGTTTCTCCCTCATTGATAATATCCTCGACTATAAGGATCTTGCGTCCTTCGACTAAGCTGTCTAAATCTTTTAGAAGACGAACATGGTTCGTCTCTTTGTCACGAGTTACACACAAAAAGTCAAAAGTTACATCTAAA
Source organism: uncultured bacterium (assembly GCA_934636825.1). GTDB lineage: Bacteria > Vulcanimicrobiota > Xenobia > Xenobiales > Xenobiaceae > Bruticola. The sequence continues at coordinate 80,126 of CAKUBG010000004.1, forward strand.
GTTAAATATCGCGAGAGATCTGCTAAAAAAGGCACAGCCCCGCGCAAGACAGCCAACAAATGCACCGATTGTCCTTCGTAGTCGCGGCTAATTTGAGCGGCTAATTCTTTGACTCTGTCTTGAATTTGGTTTTCGGAAAAAATAACTTGACCTAGTTGAACTCGGTCGACTGTTTCTGGAGAATGCGACATTGCTGATACCCTTTCTTATATTGGTGACGCTTGTATGCTGATAACTTTGGTTTGGCCTGGCTTGGCCAAAAAATTTTGATCGGCTCTTAGGCCGACTACCCATATGATGTGCTTACCGCAACAGAGCAATGGAAGCAAATCACGCTCTTGCTGCGGCACCTGACTACTGAGCAAATATTTCTTCAATTTTTGATTTCCTTGGCCTCCGGCCGGAAAAAAACGATCGCCGGGTAGGCGAGAGCGCACCGACATAGCGCGACTACCGTCAAGTTCGGCCAAAAAACGGTTGGGATCGAGCCAAATTTTTAGAGGCTCAGGCCGTTGGCTAATCGGTTCAGCTCTGAAGGTCAACTTCATACGACGCAAAGGAAACGACAACTCCAAGGACGGGGGAAGCTCAGGATGGACTATTTCAAGTTCCGAATCGATTTGCATAAAATGATGCAAAAGATTTATCTGAGCTTGGGAAAGCTCCACTGTTTGAGAGGAAAGCTCTGTGCTTGGCAACTCCTTGGCAATATCGCTAGACCCTAACCAAAGAATATCCTGTTGCCAGCGTACTTGCAAATTGTTCACAAGGGGCATAAGTTTGCCGTTGGCAGCTGTTATAAAAGATTCCAAAGCGGTATAGTGGCAACTTTCCAAAGGCCAAACTTTGTTAGGCTTATTGGGCAGGTTGCTCAGCACCTTGTCTTGAGCTAAGCGCCAAAGGCGTTTACGCAAAGCTACCGGTAAAGAGGCCAACCAAGTGCGCCTAAAACCGACAAGATCGTTTTGCGGAATTTGAATAAAAGCTCTGTATTCTGCTAGAGGAGGTGGGGGAGTTGTAGAGGCGTAAACGGCGCCTTCATTCCACAGCCTTTCAACTTGCTGACGAAAATAATCTTCATCTTCTTGAGCGCTTTGAGCTAAACGTCCCAAAGAAGCGACTATGCGCCCATTCCACTTCTTTAACAAAGGTAGCAATTCTAGGCGAACTTTAGTGCGTGGAGCGTCGGCAATATGGTTGGTGGAATCTTCGCGCCAAGTTTGGCCTCTTTGTAGCAAATATTGGCATAATTCTTCTTTACTAAATATTAGCAAAGGACGCAATAAAACATAATTGTCGCGAAAACTTTGAGTCCTTATGGCTCTCAGTCCAGCTACTCCAGTGCCGTTTATTAAGCGCATGAGCACAGTCTCGGCCAAATCGTCGGCTGTGTGGGCTGTCAATAAAAATGGCAAATTGTATTCTTTTTGTATTTGCGCAAAGAAAGCGTAACGTTCGCTGCGACCGGCTTCTTCCAAAGAAAGTCCCTTAGCAGCGGCAACCTGAGCTATAGGCACTTTTTTAGACAAACAAACTATGCCCAGGCTGTGGCACAAATCTTCTGTATGTTTTCTGTCTTCTCCCGATTCAGGGCGTAGCTGATGATCTAAATGAGCTGCATAAATAGTTAGATCCAGGGCTGGTTGCAATTCGTGCAAAAGGCAAAGCAAAGCAGTAGAATCGCTTCCACCGGAAATGGCGGCTAAACAGCGGCTGCCCTTGGGAAGCAATTGAGATAATTGCAAAAAATTTTCTAAGCGGGTAGCGAGAGAAGACATGTCGGGAATACAAAAAAAGCCCAGATAATTCTGGGCCTTATTGGTGCCGGGGGCGAGAGTTGAACTCGCGACCAAAGGCTTATGAGTCCTCTGCTCTACCACTGAGCTACCCCGGCGGACGCGAGTATAATAACGATTAGGCGTACTGTTGTCAAGAGCATATTTCAAAAAAATACAAAAAAGATCGATCTCGTTGCCTTGGCGATAAGATAAACAAGGAAAAGCAGATCAGACTTGAAATAGGCTGGATTAAGTTCGGTGAAATAACTTTTGCAGGAGTCTCTATGAGCGGTTCTAATCGGGGTGTGTCTGTAATTTATTACGGAAAAGGCACTACTTATAATCTGGCATTTTTAAGTGCACTGGAGAAGGCTGGCTACAATTCCGGTGGAAGGGCCCTTCTTACCGCTGAAGGATTGGGGCAAAACTTGCATCCTGATGTAATAATTGTCGATTGCGCGGTAGCCGATTGGCACAGTACAGTCGATTTTATAGTGCAATTGCGCCAAAATTCCGCTTTACAGGAATGCACAATTATAGCTATCGTCTCTAATAAAGACGGCGAAGACGGAGAAGACCCAAGTGTTAAGTTGTTCGCTGCCGGAGCCTCTGATGTCATTGATATAAATACCGACCCTGAAGTCTTAGTGGCCAGAATCGGAGTGGCTTTGCGCTCTTATATGAAAGATATTCCCATTCCCAAAGTTCGCTCTGTGCGCTCTAAAGTGGAAGTAGTGGGAGTAGGTGATACTTTAGGTCGTTATAAACTGGAAGCTATTTTGGGCATAGGCGGCATGGGTGTTGTTTATCGGGCCGTCGACACCGATTTAGACAGAGAAGTAGCCGTCAAAGTTTTGCCTGACGACGCCAATTTGGCCAAACATCATGTAGAGCGTTTTTTGCGTGAAGCAGAAATAATGGCTCGTTTGAATATTCCCGAGACCGTACATATTTTTGATATCGGCAGCCAGCCGGTAAATTATATAGTTATGGATCTAATCCAAGGGAAAGATTTAGAACAACTGTTGCAAGAGAGATTGCTCAGTCCGGCCGAGGTGGTACGTATTGCCATTACTGTAGCCAAGGCTTTGTATAAAATTCATCAAGCCGACATTGTGCACCGCGATTTAAAACCCAGCAATATTTTTATCGATAAAAAGGGCAGAGTACGCCTTTTAGATTTCGGTATCTCCAAGTTGATTGATGCTCCGGTCATGCTTACTATGCCGGGCAGCACTTTAGGTACTCCTGTCTATATGGCTCCCGAACAATTCGATCTTAGCATGGGAGAAGTCTCTGCTCGCACCGATATTTATGCTTTAGGACTGATAATTTATGAGGCACTGGTGGGCCGTGTGCCTTTTAGGGAAGATGGCATAATGAATGTCATAAAAGAGATCGTTATGGGCAGCCCTATGTCTTTGCGCAAAGTACGTCCTCAAGTCGATCCTCAACTTGATAAGATCGTGTTGAAAGCCACTTCCCGTAAGCCGGAACAGCGTTTTCAAAGTGCTTTAGAAATGGCTGAAGCTTTGGAAAAGTTGGATTTGAGTTTGCCAGATTACAGTGTAATTAAAGAGGGACATGCCGAATAAGCGGAGGCTTTTTGAAATTATCCGCCGCAATGATTTTTTTAGGATAGACACACAATATGGAAGATGAAGTTACTTTAGAAGAGGAAAAAGCCGAGATAGAGGCTGCTTCTACCGAATCTGTTGCCCAGAAGCAGACAGAAACGAGCCAAAAAGAGTCGTCTGAGAGTGATAATATAAGTTTGTGGGAGTCGATAAAATTGCTTTTTATGGCTTCCCGCGCTTTTTGGATTGTCAATTTAGTCAGCTTCGGAGACGGTATAGCTTATTTTGGCGTCTTAACTTTACTGACCAGATATTTAGGCTCAGATTTGGCTATGGGAACGGCTCGAGCTGGCTTAGCTGTATCTCTTTTTACCGGTCTGGTCACTTTGGCTGTTGCCGGAGGAGGTTGGGTGGCCGACAGGCTGGGAGTACGTCGTGCTTTGCTGGCTTCGTTGGGCGTAATTCTAATCGGTCGCGCTCTGTTAGCTTTTTGTCCTCATTTGGGAATTGGCGGTATGGCCTCTTTCTCCGCTGTGGCGGCTTTGGTCATTATGGCTTTAGGTTATGGCGTTTTAGAGCCATCCATGTATAGTGGCGTCAAAGAATATACCGATCCGCGTACAGCTGCCATAAGCTTTAGTTTGCTCTATGCCATCATGAATTTAGGCATAGTTGCTTCCAACTTTATTAGCCCCTATTTAAGAACCGATTCTTCGTTTATTCAGTTGGGCACTTTCGATGTCAAGGGCTTAGGTTTGGGCATTGAGGGCGTCTACTGGGCTTGCGCTATTATCACTCTGGTTATGTTCTTGGGCGTCTTGTGCTTTTTAACTAAAAAAGTTGACGAACATGATCGCTATGTAGCTCCTCAGACCGAGAAAGAAGCTGCTGCCGAAGAAGTTGTTCAGGAAACAGGAGAACCTGCTTCTTGGTGGGAGCGTCTGGTTAAACATTTGGGCCCCTTAGCTGACAAGCGCTTTCTTTTCTTTATCTTCATGCTTTTGCCTGTGCGTACTCTGTTCGCTCACCAATGGCTGACTATTCCCGATTATGTTTTTCGCTGCTATCCTGCCGAAGTTGCTGATAAGTTTGAATGGCTGACCGGTTTGAATCCTCTGGTAATTTGTGTATTTGTACCTTTATTTGCGGCCCTAACTCATAAAGTAAAAGTTATCGATATGATGTTGATCGGTACTTTTGTCAGTGCTGCTACCACCTTCTTATTGGTACCCGGCCCTAATTTAACCCGTTTGGTGCTCTATGTCATTATTTTCTCTTTGGGCGAAGCTCTCTGGTCTTCGCGCTTTTTGGAATATGTGGCTGCGTTAGCTCCTTCGGGCAAAGTTGGCGCCTATATGGGGTTAGCCGGCATCCCTTGGTTCTTGGCTAAATTTACTACCGGTCTCTATTCCGGTACTGTCTTAGATATTTTTGTGCCGGTTCAAGGCGTCCAACATTCCGGGCAAATGTGGTTTATCTACGCTTTAGTAGCTATGATTTCTCCTCTGGCTTTGCTTTTAGGGCGCAATTGGTTGCTGCGCGGAGAAAAGGAGGCACATTAAAATGCATGATGGCTCGTTTTTTTCTCAGAGATTAGCTTGTCGCTGTTTTGTGATGCTGGGAGTTTTATGTTTGAGTTGGTCTTTGGGAGTCGCTCCGGTTCTCTCTGGTCCTATCGATAATCCGGTAGTAAAAACTGGAGTTTGGACTGATATTGTTGATGGCCACGATCCTCAAACTATAACTGCGCCGCAATGGAAGTCCAATGTTCCTTTTCGAGTAAATGATCTTTATATAGGCATGAGCTCTGAAGAACTGGCTAAAGTGATGGGCACTCCTGAGCGCGGAGAAGAAGGCGAAACCAACGTTTATGGCGACAACGCCGTAATTCGTTTGAATGAAGGGCGAGTAGTCAATATTTCAGTAGCTCGTCCCTTAGGCGGTCGAGGAACGGCTTGGACTTTGGGACAAGGGCGAGCCGATTTCTTGGATTTAGGTTCTTCTGAAGCTACTTGCTTTGAGAAATTGGGGCGCCCCTTCGCTTTTTATGTGCATAAGAAAAAAGGGGTACGCATTGCCTTATATTCTCAGGCGCGTTGCGATTTGGGCATATTCTTTAAAGACGGCCAAGCCGAGGGCTTTTTAATGACTGAGCCCGGGCTTTTGGCTGAAGGGCTGCGTTGGAGCGGCTATGTTTTAGAGACTGAATAGTTTATGTCTGTTGACCGATGGCACCAACATAAAATCGCTTTGGCGGCAGCACTGCTTTGTGGAGTGATTGCTTTCGCTTTGGTATTTTACTTGGGGTATACCAATGCGGCTGCCGCCGGAGGCATTATGCCCGAGCGATGCGTCTATAGAATTTTTTGCTATACGATTTCTTTGCCTGCTGTGGCATTTTTACGCATAGTGCCGTTTGATGTTGGCCTTGATTTTTTGTTGGCTCAGTTGTTTGACCTTTCGCAATCGGTTGGCCGGGTAAGTCGGTCAGCTTTAGTTTACATTGCTGTCCGCTCTTTGGTAGCCGGTGTTTTTTATGCTTGGCTATTTTGGCTAGGCAGCAAAGTTTGGAAATATTGCCGAGAACTGAAGCAGCAAGGGCGACTGGTTTGGACTAGACATTGCACTTATGCGCTCTTAGCTATAGTGGGCTTAGCTGTCGCTTTGGGGCTCTACTTGCGTAAAGATGTGGGCGCTTATAAAGTTTGCGCCTATAAATTACACTTAAAAGGGCTGCCCTCGTCTTTAAGCGGCTTGCGTTTAGTGTTTTTTTCCGACTTGCATGCCGGAACTTACAGTAAGCGAAGCGACATACTCAGAGCAGCCGAATTAATCAATTCTTTACAACCGGATATTTTGGTGGGCGGCGGCGATTACGTTTTTGGCAACCGAGAGCGCTTTGCCGAGGCTACAGCCTGGATGCGTTTGTTACGACCGCGTTTGGCCTTTATTGGTGTTTTGGGTAATCACGACTATTGGCATGGCAGTGAGCAAGCGGAGAAAGCTTGTGCCGCCGGAGGATTGCTCTTACTGAATAACGAGCGGATTTTTATCGCTGAAAATAGAAAGATTTGTTCTACCGCTCCCGAGCGCGGTTTGTGCTTAGCCGGGGTTGGTGATTTGTGGTCTTTTCCTGTAGATATCGATAAAGCTTTGGCCGGTGTGGAAGAAACTATGCCTCGTTTGCTCTTTAGTCACAATCCGGATATCGTTTTCGAACGTTATAACGGAAATAAAAGAGTAGACTTTATTATCTCCGGCCATACTCACGGCGGTCAGGTACTTTTGCCTTGGGGAACTCCTTTGGGAGTTTCTACTAAGTACCCGCAGCAATTGACAGCAGGTTGGTATCGAGCCAAAAATTGTCAAGTTTATACTAATGTGGGGTTGGGGGAGACAGTAGTGCCTTTTCGCTGCGGCGTTAGGCCGGAAATTACTTTATTTGTATTGGACTCCGGCTCTTCCGATTGGTTCGAAGAAATTTACAAAAATTAAAAGGTTTTGGACAAATGGGTTTTTATGATCGTTTTGCTTTTAAGCCTATGCATTTAATAACTAAAAGCATTTTGAGTTTAATGGGTGGCTTGAAGATTTCTGGAGCTGAAAACATGCCTCTTAAGGGGGGTGCTCTTTTAGTTTGCAACCATATAAGTTTGTCCGATCCTTTGATGCTTTTGGGAGCTTTGCCTCGTCCGCTCTATTACATGGCGGCCAGTGAATTGTTTGAAATCCCCTATTTTAATAAACTTATCACCGCTTTAAGAGCTTTTCCGGTAAAGCGCGGCGGTCACGACTTGCATGCTTTAGCTTTTTGTCGCCGTTTGTTAGAGGCCGGCGAGGCTGTAGTTATGTATCCTGAAGGACGCTTGAGTGACGATCCCAGCATTTTAGGGCCGCTAATGCCTGGAGCCGTTTCTCTGGCCATGCGAGCTCAAGTGCCGATTTATCCTATAATAGAGCTGGGTAGCGACAAATTCTTCCCTCGGCGGGCCAAATGGATCCATCGAGCTTTTAAAGAAGTGCGCTTTGGCCCGCCGCTGCACTTTCCGCCTTTAGATAAAAAAAGCAGCCTCTCTGTAAAAGAACAGACAGAAGCTGCCAATGATAAATTGCGCCAATCAATGCTAAGTTTGTATTAGTTTGCCTGGCGAGTTGGTTAATCTTACCAAGTTCGTTTTTTCTTTTGCCATACCAAATCGTAAGCTTGAGCGGGAATATCGACAGCAAATGTTTCTATTTCTCCTGTCTGCGGATTGAGCAATTTTAAGTTATGGCTTTGTTGGTGGTTGTCGCTGAAGATAATTTTATCGCCTGTCGGAGACCAAGCCGGGTAGGAGGCTTGTTTTGTGCCTTCTTTATATAGGCGCAATCCGTCGTTTTCGCTCACGCAAGCTAAAAAATCTCCGAAGTAACTGCGACCTCTAAAAGCTAAGCTTTGGCTATCCGGAGACCAAGTAGGCGTAACACAAGCTTCGTATTTTTTTAAGACAGGTCGCACGGAGCCAGTTAGTAAATTCATAATGTATATATGGCTCAAACCGCGTTTCCAGCTCATGAAAGCCAACTTCTTTCCATCCGGAGACAAAACTGGATAATCGTTCATCAAATTGTTGTGGGTTAAACGTCGCAAGTTGGAGCCGTCGGCATTTACGGCAGCCAGTTCAGTATGTCCCCAGCGTGTAGTAGAAAAAATAACTTGGCTGCCGTCGGGAGTCCAGACTGGATGACGATCAGCATAGGCTGTCGAGGTAAGCCTTCTGACAAAACTTCCTTCCGTATCGGTAATATATAAGTTCCAAGTATTTTCAGAAAACATACTAAAAACTATTTCGTTAGTTTCGGCACATAAATTGGGCTCACGGCAATTGCGTCTGATATCCAATACTTGTTGCAAGTCACGTCCATCCGGGCGTACGGAATAAATTTGAAAATATTTATAAGGTTTGCAAGTAAATAAAATCAATTCCGATAGAGGCCCGGCTTTTGCTGCGGGGATAATAGCAACTAAAGTTGATACAATTGCTGTAAGACATAGTAGATATTTTAGCGATTTGAGCATAGCGGAGTATTCGTTCTTGGCATTTTCTAACATCCTTTTTTAATGGAAGCGAAGGAATCTCCTTAGGCTAGCTTTTAAAGTGCGAAATTGTTGCCCAAGAGTGGGGCCTTTGTGCAAAAAAAGTAGGGGAGTTTGCCTTAGTGGAAAGGAACTAGCTTGGAGCTACTTATTGTAGGAGACATAGCTGGCAAAATGCGCAAACTGGCCGCATTTGTATTTATTTTTATATTGTTTTTAGTTATAAGCGAAGCTTATTTGTCAGTTAAAGGATATAATTTCGACTATTTAACTGAAGTGCAAGCCCATTTAGATAAGACGCCGCCTTCTTTGCGCACTTGTGTAAGTCGCTGTGCGTGGGGCTTAGAACGTGGCTTGTATCAATCTTCGGAAGATCGAAAAGCTTGGGAGACAGTTTGGCCCGACGGCAGACGCGCTTCTGCTTCACAAGCAAAAAGTGCTCAATATAACGTATTATTGTTGGGCTGTTCTTATGTTTTTGGCAGTGGCTTAAGTGATAGACAGACTCTAGCTTGGAAATTAAACGAAAAATACCCTTATATAAACTTTGACAATTATGGTGTACCGGGTTGGGGCACCTACCAATGTCTTCTGCTGGAAAAAGAGTTGCTTAGCCAAAAAAAATATGACTTAGTTGTTTATTGCGCCATAGAAGATCATCGCAATCGCAATACAGAATATAAATTTGTGGGGAGTTTGCGTCCCGGAAAGCGTTATGCTCTTTATCCTAGGGTTGGTTTTGCTCAAGATATGTATTGTCAAGCTGAACATGAAGCGGCCGCTTTTTTAGCCTCTTTGCCTAAAGAAGCTTCGGCTTTACAATATTATCCTTCCAATTCTCAATTATGGCCGGGCCAATTTTCTTGGCGGATAATCGATTTTGCCAAAAGAGTGTGGGTAGGCAAACATACTGCCGATATGGATAAACTTTATGCTGAGCGCAGTCACTATTTCGATCATTTTATGCCGGCTAAAGAACATATCTTTTGGTTGTTAGTACAGGAAATGGCCAGAACTGCTCAAAACAGCCACACTCCTTTTGCTTTGGCTTTTCTAGAAGGCGATCCGACGCTGTGGAGATACAGTCCCATAATAAAATCGAGATTAAATTATGCTTATTGGCCTTTGTCTTGGCCTGCCCTTAAACAAAAACAATTCCGTATCGCTCATTTGGAAGGCAATCATCCCAACGAAGAAGCACAAAATATTTGGTTACAAAAAATTGGCCCATACATAGAAAGTGCTTTGAGGAAAAAGCGACAGTGAACAAAAAAAATTGGCGTCGTTTGCTCTTAAGCGCTATTGCTTTAGCTTGTATGGCAGAGACTATTATCAGTTTAACTTATGACAGCCCGCACCGCTTATTGGCTGAACAAAGCCGCTGCTTGCAAGCTTGGCCATCGGAATTAACACCTTTGCTGCCCTATTGCGGCTGGTTTAATAGAGTTGGCTCTTCACTTGTTAATCAAGAAGAAAAAACTTCTCGAGTGACTGTGTGGGCTAATGGTCAGAGGGCTAGTAGACTTAATTCTCAACGCAATGGCCAACCTAAGATTTTGGCTTTGGGGTGTTCTTATATTTACGGTTTTGGTCTCAACGATCAAGACACTTTGCTTTGGAAATTGAACGAGCGTTATCCCCAGGCCGTATTTGATAATTACGGAGTGGTCGGTTGGGGCACCTATCAAAGTTTGTTGTTAGGTGAATATTTATTGCAAACACAACCCTACGATTTGGTATTGTATTTCTATATATTAAACCATCGCTTTCGCTCTGAGCGCGGTTGCTACATTGGCGATTTTGCTATGGGACATTGGTATACCGCTGCTCCTGAAGTCTTTGTCAAAGATCATACAATGCACATACGCCACAGCTTTTATTACCATTGGCCTTGGCAAGAATTTTCGGCCCTAGCAGAATATGGCAGTCGTTTATATGCTGCAACTAGGCAGCGGTATTATGAACACATTAAGGAAAAAGAGCGCAGCCAAAATGGCGATGAAGCATTATTGGCGCAAATTATTTATCAATGTAACAACTTTAGTAAAATTTGTCAGGCTAAGCGTAGTAAATTTGCCTTGGTAGTTTTGGAAGATCGCGATTTTAATTTGCATAAATGGTGCTCACAAGCCGATTTCGATATTGTTGATTTGCGCTTCGGAACCGAAAAAGCCGAATACAGAAATGGCGGCCAAGAGCGTTTTCATCCTAACGAAGAAGCTCAAATACTTTGGCTAAACGGTTTGAGCCATTGGCTAGAAAATAGCTCGCCTAGTTCTTTTGAGATATTGGAGCACCAGCGTGAAGATTAACTTTTTTTCACAACATTCATTGGGGAAGATACTCAAACTTTGTCTATATGTTTTGGTAGTATTTTTTTTTGTAGAAGTTTATTTGCGCTTTTTTGTTGTCGATTTTGCTGCTTTACAAAGCAGTCGCAGGCAATTCTTGGGCGAGGTGCCTGCGCCTTTAGCTGAGCTTATTCCTCGTTGCGGTTGGGTTAATAGAGTAGGCCCCAATCGCAGCGAAACCGTAGCCTTGGAAAATGTTTGGCCCAACGGTCAAAGAGCCAGTCGCCCTCAAGTATATAAAAAAGCTTCTCGCAAGGTACTCATGTTGGGGTGTTCTTTTACTTACGGTATGGGACTGCGAGATAGAGAAACTTTGGCTTGGCTTTTAAATGAAAAGTTCCCCAAGGTGCAATTTGATAATTACGGAGTACGTCGCTGGGGAGCTTACCAATGTCTGATGCTGACGCGTTATTTGTTGGAAGAACGTCGTGAAAAATACGATCAAGTATTGTACTTTTTTATCGATGATCATGTACGTCGACAGTTTTTGTGGAATATTCACGGGATGCTCAAATTAAACAATTATTTTGTCATTTGTCCCAGTGTGACAAAAGATTTTTGGGGTTGGCATTTTCAGCCCAGCAATTCTTTTGAATGGCTCGGTCAAGATAGCTTAGCTTCTGTATATTTTGCTCATACTTTGTATTATGCTCAAAATGTACGTCGCAATGTAGAGCGTCACGAACAATTCTCTGTCGCAGATCAGCGCTGGGAAGATGAACAAGGCTGGCAAATCGTTCGCCATTGTGCTTCCGAAATGGAAGAAGTGTGCCGAAGCTTCGGGGCCGAATTTGCGGTAGTTACCCTTACAGATAATACTTTTGTAAATAAATCTGCTCTCAAATCAGAGGGAGATTGGCCTTGCCAAGTTTTCGACGTTTCTTTCCCGGAATTGAATGAACCTTTGTACCGCAATCATGGTCAATTGACTTTACATCCCAATTACAGAGCGCAGCAACGTTGGCTGACCAACCTTACCGGTTACTTGCAAAAAAATATGCGCGACTAAAGAGACGCTCCTCAACTCAAATAAGGAAAAAGTATTCTAAAGGACAACCTATTGCGGCTGCAGTATTAACGAGAGGCGTAGGCTGGGGGGAGTGGAGCTTCTTAAGTTATAAATTATTTGAGGCGTTGCAGCCCGTTTCGGCTCTAATATTGGGGTCGACTATTTTTTCATACAGATAGCTTTTTTATATGACTGTTAGTATTTGCAAATGCCCTCCGGAGTTTATGGGCAAAAATAAAATTGATAAGTCGGCTTTGGGGGTAGTACGTAGGTTATACGAAGCCGGCCACACCGCTTATTTTGTCGGTGGTTGTGTACGTGATATTCTTTTGGGACGTACTCCCAAAGATTTTGATATAGCTACTACAGCGCGTCCGGCTCAGGTGCGTCGCCTTTTCGGCAACAGTCGTTTAGTGGGGCGTCGCTTTCGCTTAGCTCACGTTTGCTGTGGCAAAAAAATTATAGAAGTATCCACTTTCCGTTGCGTTCCCGATCGCGAACTTTCCGATTATTTGTGCGAAGACGATTTCGGAGCTGATGACGGTATTATTTTAGATAATACTTTCGGAACTCCTCAAGAGGATGCTCAAAGGCGCGATTTTAAAATTAACGGTCTTTTTCTGGATATTATGGCACCGGGAGGGCCTGTCGTTATTGATTTTGTGGGCGGTCTTTCCGATATGCAAAATAAGCTAGTCAGCACTATCGGTATCCCGGAAAAACGCTTCATTGAAGACCCCGTGCGCATGCTTCGAGCCGTCAAATTCTGTGCCAAATTGGGTTTCAAAATGGAAGACAGAACTTGGAAGGCCATCTTAAAAGAGCATTCTATGATAAAGACTGCTTCCGTGCCCAGAGTCCAAGAAGAAATGATGCGTTTCCTTGAGTTGGGCTGCTCTCAAAAAACTTTTCAGCTTCTCTGGGATAGTGGGCTTTTGGCCGATTTGGTGCCTGGTGTGACCAAATACTTAACCGGAACTCGCTACGGATCCAGATTGCTTTTAAAGCACAAACGTCGCTTCGATCGTATTATCGATTTGGGAGATCAGATAAAGTTTGAGCCTGGCAAAGAGAGAGTACAGCATTTTACTGTATTTGTTTTGCCTATGTTTATGGCTGGTTGTGCCAAACATGATGGAGAAGAAGACGCTTGGATTGACCAATTGGTTAAGCCTATGGCTAATTGTTTCGGCTTGTGTCGCCAGACTCAGTGCGAAACGGTACAATATTTGACAAATTTAAAGCGCATGCTAGCGGCGCATACCGATCTTGAAGCTGCTAAAAGTTTAGTTAGTCGCCGCAGTTTCCCTTATTCGCTCGCTTTATTTGAGTTGTTGTATAAAGCTGAAGAGGTAAGCGAAAAAAAGATCCAGTTTTGGCGGGAAATGTACAGGCTGTGCGGTACCGACGGCTCGTCTTGTAAAATGGAAGATATAGCTTTGCCTGATTGCGCAGAGGAAGAATATGACGATGATGATTATGGAGAATTAACCGAATTTGACGAGTTGGCTGATTTTGAAGATGAGTTCAACGATACCTATGAGCCTGAACTTGAACATACTCCGGAGGAGAAAGAAGAACTTAAGCGTTTGGGAATAGCTTTGGTTCCGCAGCCGCGTTCCAACGTCCGGCCTAAAGAAGATCTTGAAAATTTTGTTGAACCTGACAGCTGGCGCAAAGTTCATGAATTAGACGAAATCGGCATCCCTTACGAATTGGATGAATTGTTCCGCTTCGATTATCAAGATTATGACGAAGAAGATGAGGACGAATCGATACAGTCTGAGCAAAAATCGGATAATTTGTTCGAACTGAAAGAAGATTCCCCATCGGAAGGCGTCGAAAAAAAGGACAATTTAGAAAATCGCAGTTTGGAAGAGCTGTTTGATCTAAGCTCTGCCGAAGCGGAAGAAAAAGCCGAAAGTTTGCCCGGTTTGGATAGTTTAGTCGAAGCCGAAGTTGCAAGGACGGTTGAAAATTGCACTCACGAAGTAGATAACAATGAATCTGCTTCGGAAGAGGCAGAAAAAAAACAAGATGTGGATCTTTTTTCGACTACTGATAAACCCATAGAATCAGAATCTCAAGAGTGAATATGCTAGGTTTGGAAAGGATGGTATATCTAAATGGACGCACGTGATTTGGCTAAAGTTGCTGCTGCTCGCGGAGCCTTAGAATATATTCAAGATGGTATGAGAGTAGGGCTGGGAACCGGCTCCACAGCTGCCAAGTTTGTTGATCTTTTAGCTGAGCTTTGTCAACAAAAAGGCTGGCATGTAGTCTGTGTGCCCACTTCCGAAGTGACAGCTAAGCAAGCTCTCAGCTTGGGTTTAGAACTTGATCAAGCTTATCCTGATTTTCGCCATTTGGATGTAGTGGTAGATGGAGCCGATGAAATAGATCCGCATGGTAATTTAACTAAAGGCGGCGGTGGCGCTTTATTACGTGAAAAATATGTAGCAGCCGCAGCTGATAAGATGGTTGTAATTGTAGACGAAGCCAAACATGTGGATTATTTGGGCACTACATTTAAACTGCCTGTGGAAATTGTCTCTTTTGCTTGGAGTAACACTATAGAGCGTTTGGCCGCTTTTACACCTAATTTAGAGCTGCGTCACCGTGATGGTAAAGTATTTGTCACCGATCAAGGCAATTATATAGTCGATTGCAAATTTGATAAAATAGTGGATCCCGCTAAGTTGCACAGCCAGTTAAAAGCTCTGACTGGCGTTGTCGAAACAGGCATTTTCTCCGGCTATGCCAAGGTTTGCGTAACTGGTTTAGCTGATGGCACTTTTCAAGTTAAGCAATTTTAGTTAGCTATCAAGAGGCGCCCTATTTTTTTAGCCTGCGCCTCTCTTGTGTATTCGTGGAGGAGATCCCATGGATCACTTGAAAGTTAGCACTTCTGCCTGTTGTATATTTTGGGCGGCTGCCTAGTAATATTTTTCTTGTATTTATAAAAAATTGTTTAGTGCTCTTTGGAGGTGCTCGATGCGGAGATATATTTTTGGTTGGATGGCCGTAGCGCTAGTTGTGGCTTCTGCTGCCGGATGCGGCGGTAACGGAGGAGATGCCTCCCACTATGTAGTGCCGGATATCCCCCCGGTCTCCGACTCGCAAAGAACCGCTTCTTACTTAGTTGAAGATTTCCAAAAAGGCGACGATTGCCATTTAGTTATTTCTACCAACGCCAAAACCGCCGAAAGCCGCGATACTCGTAAAGTTAGCGTTAGCACCGACGTAAAATACGGCCAGAGTGCTTCTGCTAAACAACTTTTGGCCAAAGATGACGACACTGAAACATATGCCCCTATAGCTTGTGGTTTTGCCGAAGCTGCCGTCGATATTTCTACTGTTGAAGAAGCCGAGAGCAGTGCTCGTGTAAATTCTACCGCTTCTGCTCGTTTTGACAGCGTGGAAAAAGGACATGTAGACTGGATTTGGGCCGCTTTCAATGGTACAGCTAAGCAAGTCTATGTCAGAAAAGTTTTAGCCAACGACAATACTATTCATTGCAATATCTTATCAAGTACCACACTGGATGATACCGAACACTATGTGGCTGATGTGACTGAAGACCAAGCTTTGGCCGTGGCTCAAGCTTTTGACAACGAAATTTATGATCAAATTACTAAAGTTTGCGGTTACGAGTGGAATAGTGGTGGCGGCCGCGACGGTGACAAGCGCGTTAATATCGTCTTCTTGCGCGATGAGCACATGAAAAAACAAGATGGTAGCACTATCTACGGTTTTGTGAGCGTTCGTGACCTTTTGCCTCGTGTTTCCGACGAATACAATGCTAAAGTAGAGAAGAATTATAGTAACGGTGGCGAGTATATCTACCTTAACTACGATGCCTTCTTTGGCGGTGATGCCGATACTGCACTTAATACTGAAGACCTTAAGACCGCTTTAGCTCACGAGTTTACTCACTTAACTCAGTTAAACCAGAAAGTCGCCAAGAATGGCTCTTTCGCTGATTTGGGCCAAATCAATTCTAACAGCTCCGTAGCTACCCTTTATGCCGCTGTAGGCGAGCCTGTCTTGACCGAAGGCCTGGCTGAACTTGGTGCCGATTTGTGCGGTTTCGGTGTCAAATACGCTGATGGCAAAACTTCCGGCAAGGCCGCTTCCCAGTTGTCGTTAGACGCTATCTATCGTTATATGAACGGCAAGAGCGCCTTCGCCAGCGACGGTACTTCCGGCGCTCCTACTGTATTCCCCACCGCTTTCTTCGATGAAGAAGCTGTCGATGTTGCCGGTATGGGCCACCTCTTCGGTTTGCACGTATTAGGCTACTACGGTGAAGATGCTCTCAGCAAGTTATATCAATCTTCCGAATACGGTGTAGATTTGCTGGAATCTGCTTTGGGTGAACCTGCCAACGATGTTATGCACCGTTATGATATGGCTATGGCCTTAAGCGGTTTGAACTCTATTCCGAGTAAGTATGCCAAATATGAAATTCCTTATGTCAACTTAGGTGGCAGCAACTCGTATATGAGTGGCGGCGATGTCGCTTCTTCACTCAATATTGCCAAAGCGGTAGATGCCGATTACAGAGTTGTCGATCCCAAATTAACTAGTACATTTGAAGTTTTGCCTTGGCTCAATTGCTTAGTCCACTTGAGATGCTCTGCTTCTGCTCCTTTGTCAGTTAGAACTGTGGTTCCCAAGAGCGCTCAGACCAACCTCATCCATGTTGATGAGAATGGCGATATTAAGGCTATCTACTAGGTAAACTAGTACCTTAAAATTATAGGTTCGGCTCTTTAAAAAGAAAATTGAACCGTACTAAATAGAAAATCCGCTTGTGCCTGTGAAACTGATGCTTAAGTGCACTTTTATCAGGTAGAGCGGATTTTTTTTGCTTTCCGGTGAAGAATAATTTTATGAAAATAGTGCGCTTGGCTTTGCAAGTTGTTTTTTTTATAACTTTGTTATTTATGAGTTGCGAAATTTATTTGGCTTGTCGAGGCGTGAATTTGCGCTCTTATGAAATTTTGGCTTCTCGCAGGGAATCAGTACCTGTTTATCTTCGTCAAGCTTGGGATGAATGTGGTTGGGGCTGGGAACGTGGAGAATATACTTCCGAAGAAAACAGCGAAGTAATTCAGCATGTAGATGAAGATGGTTTGCGCCGTTCAAGAGCAACTCCGAAGCCAAACGCTTCTAGGAAAGTGGCTATTTTTGGTTGCTCCTTTACTTTCGGGTGCGGAGTAGAGGATAAAGAAACGTTTCCCTATTTGCTAAACGAGCGTTTTGCCGATACGGTTTTTGATAATTATGGAGTTAGCGGCTTCGGAGCTTACCAAGTTCTACTGGCTATGCGTCAGGTTCTAAACCAAAAATATTATGATTTAGTTGTATATAATATGATACCGTTGCATCTAACACGTAATGTGGATAGGCGTGTTTGGGGAAATTTGCAAAATAACGGAGTCTATAAAATACAGCCTTACGTAGAATTAACGGACAACGGACTTATAGGGCATACCAGCAATTCTTTCTTTTGGCCAGGAGAACGAACTTTTTTAAGCGTCAATTTTTTTAAGAGAGTTTGGGATGCTTACTTTTTTAATGCATATGCATCACAAGTTGTCCGCCCTCACAGCTTAGAAGATGTAGACAGTTGGGAATATAAATTTAATAAGATTATTCGTGATCAAGTATTGGGGCGTGAAGTTATTGAAATTCCGGAAGTTTCCCGGCTAGTTAAAATTCAACAAATGCTGGTTGACCAAATGTATGAAACGTGCCGCGCTCGGGGTAGTCGCTTTACCGTAGCTATTATAGAGAACAATGCTAACTTGTTTGCTGTAGGTTGTGAAGCTTTAGGTAAACCTTACGAATGTTGCTTATTGGATCCGCCAGATTCGCAAAAAGCGGCCAATCGAGTGAAGGGGCAAGCCAGCAACCATCCCGGGCCGACAGTGCACAAAGCCTGGGCCGACAACTTTGAGCCTTGGCTGCGCAGCCAAGGCTTCAGGTAGTCTTTTTTTGCCGATTACTCAGTTTATATTCCCAACAGATATTCTACACGGCGGAAATTGCTCGAAGGCACGGAAAAGCCCTCGTTAGTATCTAAAGCTTCAATACGTTGCATTTCCTCGTCATCGAGCGTGAAATCAAATATTTCGAAGTTTTGACGCATACGTTCGGCGTGAGTAGATTTGGGAATAGAAATTATGCCATTTTGGATAAGAAAGCGCAGAGCCACTTGGGCGGCGCTTTTATTATGTTTGTGGCCGATTTCAAGCAATACAGGATTTGTAAAACAATCGGTGCGTCCTTGAGCCAAAGAGCCCCAGGATTCCGGTTGCACGTTGTATTTGCGCATGACTTCGCGAGCGGCCTTTTGCTGGTAGAAGACATGAGCTTCCACTTGGTTGAGCATAGGCTTGATTTCTGCAAAAAAGCAAAGATCAACTAAGCGATCGGGAGTAAAGTTGGAGACGCCTATAGCTTTGGTCGTTCCGTGGCGATAGGCTTCTTCCATGGCGCGATAGGTGCCGTAGTAGTCGCCAAGGGGCTGATGAATCAGCAGCAAATCCACATAGTCTGTTTGCAAGCGTTCCAGAGAAGCTTGGATTGAATCCTTGGCTTTGTGGTAGCCGGCTTGGCTATACCAGATCTTGGTAGTTAGAAAAATATCTTGGCGGGGAACACCCGATTCTTTTATAGCTTGGCCTACTTCGGCTTCATTGGCGTAAAACTGGGCTGTATCCAAAAGGCGATAACCTATTTGCAAAGCTTGCAAAACGCATTCTTTGGTTTGAGTCGGAGGAACTTTATAAACTCCGTAGCCCAGCAACGGCATAGGCAGGCCATTGTTTAATTTTACATATTCCATATAAGTTGCACTTCCAATTTAAATTTTATGCTACAGGTTCCAAACTTTTATGCCGTCAAAGTGAGAGGAGGGGCCTCGCTTGATAATTTCCGGCAAAGGATGGAGGAATATTTCAGCTGTAACAGCGATCTCAGCCTCAATCAAGTGGCCACCTTTCATCTGGCCGCCGACGCCACCCAAAGCTGCGTGAGCGTGCAAGAAAGGCTCTCCCTCTAAAGTAGAGATATTGCCAACTAGACTTACCAATTCCCAAGCTTCTTCAAAGTGAGTAACGTTGTAGCCGCTAAAGTCAGCTTTAGCTAAACCTATATCTACTTTGCGCACTGCACCCAAACCGGACACTTCAGCTGCTTCTACTCCAGCTTCTTTGGCGGCTTGTAAGATCGATTCTTTTAATTTGTCTCCAGGAACCATCGTGATTAAAACCATTTCACCGTTGCGTTTCCATTGCATAACCTGTTTCTCCAAACTTTTTGCAAAATTTTTAGCGCGGTTTTACATCTTGTTTTAGATATTTTTTCCGCTTGAAACGAGTTTTTTGGCTCTTTTTCTCCTTGTCCTGCTCTAAAAAGCGCTGAAAAAGCTTCGGAAACCAAACTCGCTAGCAGGCTAAAAATGCCGAAAAAACGGGATTTTTACCCATCTATATCAGCCTGGAGTAGTCTCTATCCAAAAAAACTTGAATTTTTTTTGATTTAGGTGTTGACATAGGCCCCCCGTTTGAGTAATATATTGCCCGTAAGCGGTACGCGCCATTAGCTCAGTTGGCAGAGCAGCTGACTCTTAATCAGCGGGCCCAAGGTTCGAGTCCTTGATGGCGCACCACCCCTTCGGGCGGGTGGCGGAATGGTAGACGCGCTGGTCTTAGGAGCCAGTGAGAAATCGTAAGGGTTCGAGTCCCTTCCCGCCCACGGCTCAAAGTTAAAAACTGTACATGCGGAAGTAGCTCAGCGGTAGAGCATTGCCTTGCCAAGGCAAGGGTCGAGAGTTCGAATCTCTTCTTCCGCTCCACAACGAGTAGGGGCCGCCGAAAAGGTGGTCCTTATTTGTTTTCTCTATAAAAATATCGTATCGTATACGAATGTATGTGTGAACCTTAGCGACGCGGGCTCCAATTGAAATTGTCTGGCATAATTTTTTTTGGGGTGGACGAATTAACGCCGCCAGTCCTAAGATTTTCTAGGAGGAAAAAATGAAGGTTACTCTGACTGAGATCTCTCCCATTAAGCGCAGTATGGAAGTCGTCGTAGACGCCGACACCGTCGAGCAGGCTTATGCCAAAGCTTTCAAAGAAGCTTTGAAAATGCTCTCTTTGCCCGGTTTCCGTCGTGGTAAAGTGCCTGCTTACATGGGCCGCAAGTATATCCCCAACCAGATTCTCAAGCGCGACGTCTTGGAAAACCTTATTCCCCAAGCTTTCAGCGAAGCTGCCGCTCAGGAGAAGGTCGAAGTTGTTTCCAATCCTCAGTTCCCCAAGGTAGCTGGCGACCGCGGTGAAGAACTCACTTTCACTGCCGAATTCGAAGTTATCCCCACCGTAGATCTCAAAGACTACGAAGGCGTAGAAGTAGAGCAAGAGCGCTACGAGCCCACTGAAGAAGATGTAGACAGCGCTATCGAGCGTACCCGCGCTGGTCGTGCAACTTTGGAAGATGTTACCGATCGCGGTCTCCAGGCCAACGATATCGCTTTCGTAGATTACGAGAGCTTTGAAAACGGCGAGCCCGTCAAAGACGGACAAGCTAAAGACTTCCCCATGGAGCTCTCTCCTGCCAACTACATCCCCGGTTTCTTAGAGAACCTCTATGGCCTCAAGCCCGGCGAGAGCAAAGAATTTGACGCCGAATTCCCTGCCGATCACAAGTCCCCCTTAGCTGGCCACAAAATCCACTTTGTCTTCCACATTAAGTCCATCAAGCAGCGTGTGCTTCCCGAAGTAAACGGCGAGTTCGTCAAAGAGATCACTGGCGGCCAGTTTGACAATGTTGAAGATTTACGCAAAGACATCATGAAAATGATGAAAGAGCGCATCCAACGTGACGCCGATCAGGGCATTGCCGAGAAGGTTTACTACAAGATTGCCAGCCAAGTTCCCACCGACATGGTTCCTCAAGGTTTAGTAGCCTACCATGCCAGACTCTTCAACAGCAGAGTCATGGACAGCTTACGTGCCGAAGGCCGCAAGTTAGAAGATATGCTCAAAGCTCAGGGCCGTAACGTCGAAGATTGGCAGAAGCACGTCGGTTTGATGGGCTTTGGCGAAGCTCGCTTAGAGATCTTGGTCAAGAACTTAGCCCGTTTGCTCGACACTAAGGTCGAAGACGAAGAAATCAACAAAGTTATCGACGAAGAAGCCGCTCGTGCTCGCAAGACCGCTGCTTCCTTGAAGCGTCAGATGGAACAGGCCGGTACTATCGGTTTGCTTCGCTACAGCATTTTGCGCGACAAAGTGACCCAGCACTTAGTAGACACCGCTAAGGTGACCTACGTTGCTCCCAAGACTCCCGAAGAGCGTGCTGCTGAAGAAGCTGCTAAAAACGTAGCTGAAGAAGCCAAAAAAGACGAAGCTGAAGCTAAGTCCGAAGAAGTAAAGGCTGACAAAGCTGAATAATTTTCTTCTTTACCAGACCGAATTTGATTTTGTGGGGGGAAAAATCAAATTGATATGAAAAGTTAGGCGCTCTAGAGTAGGTGCTGCGTGATGTCGTTTATGGTATAGCGCATGTTCTGAAGAGCGCCTTTCTTCGTTTTTTAAGGAAAAGAAAATAAGAATGAATTTTTTCAATAAATATAATAATTCAGATATGCTTAACAGTTTGATTCCTATGGTTATTGAGCAAACGGCCAGAGGAGAACGCTCTTACGATATTTATTCCAGACTTTTAAAAAATCGTATTCTCTTTTTAGGAAGTGAAGTCAGTGATGCGACCAGCAACCTGATTATCGCTCAGTTGCTCTTTTTAGAGCAAGAAGACCCCGATAAAGATATTGATGTTTATATCAATAGCCCTGGTGGTTCCGTAACGGCCGGTTTAGCTATCTATGATTGCATGCAACTTATTAAGCCCGATGTTTCTACTATTTGTATCGGTATGGCAGCTAGTGCAGCGGCTGTGATTTTGGCCGGAGGCGCCAAAGGCAAACGCTATTCTTTGCCTTACTCGCGCATTATGATTCACCAGCCTTGGATCCAAGGTATTGGCGGTCAGGCTACCGATATCGATATTCACGCTCGGGAAATTTTGCGTTTACGTGAAGATACTAATGGCATTTTGGCTCGTCATACCGGCAAAACTTTGGAAGAAGTAGCTCGTGATACTGAGCGTGATCACTACATGAGCGCCGAAGAGGCGATGGCTTACGGTCTGATCGATAAAGTGATCACCAAAGAAGCTAGAGGTTAAGCTGTTTTTTTTAGATTTTAGCCCCCAGACACCGGTGGGGAACAATTCAAGGAGGACGATATGTTTCGATTCGGCGATGATAAACAAAGTTTTACTTGCTCATTCTGCGGCAAAAAGCAGGAGCAAGTGCGCCGCATGATTGCCGGTCCCGGCGTGTATATTTGCTCTGATTGTGTAGATATGTGCAAGGATATTATCGCCGAAGAGTTGAGCAAAGACGAAGCGGAAGGCGATGGCAAATTGCCTAAGCCCAAAGAAATTATGGAAATTCTCAACCGCTACGTTATTGGTCAAGAAAAAGCCAAAAAGATTCTGTCGGTAGCTGTTTATAATCATTATAAACGTATCAATATGAACACCACTGGCAAAGATGACGATGTAGAGTTGCAAAAGAGTAACGTCTTGATTATCGGCCCTACCGGCTGTGGTAAGACTTACTTAGCCAGCACTTTAGCCAAAATTTTGAAAGTGCCTATTGCTTTAGCCGATGCTACTTCCCTTACTGAAGCTGGCTATGTGGGCGAGGATGTGGAAAATATCCTTTTGAAGCTTATTCAAGCTGCCGATTATGATATTGAAAAGGCTGAAAAGGGTATCGTCTATGTAGACGAGATCGACAAGATTACCCGCAAGTCGGAAAATGTTTCTATTACTCGCGATGTTAGTGGTGAGGGCGTACAACAAGCGCTTTTGAAAATTGTAGAAGGCACTGTAGCCAGCGTTCCTCCTCAGGGCGGTCGCAAACATCCTCACCAAGAGTGCATTCAAATCGATACCAATAATGTGTTATTTATTTGCGGCGGCGCCTTCGAAGGCTTGGAAGATATTATCGAGCAGCGCGTCAGTTCTCAATCTATGGGCTTCCGTGCCAACATCGAAAGCAAGACTAAACGCGATGTAGGCGAGCTTTTAGCTCAGGTTATGCCTGAAGATTTGCTTAAATACGGACTCATTCCCGAATTTGTCGGCCGTATGCCTATTGTGGTTACTCTCAATGCTTTGGACGAAACAGCTTTAGTTAGAGTGCTTACCGAGCCCAAAAATGCTTTAATTAAGCAATATCAGCGCATGTTCAGTATGGACGGCGTAGAGTTAGTCTTTACTAAAGAAGCTATCGAGCGTGTAGCCAAAGAAGCTGAAGAGCGTAAGACCGGAGCTCGCGCTTTGCGCAGTATTATCGAAGAAGCCATTCTGGATGTTATGTTCGAAATTCCCTCTATGGAAAATGTACAGAAATGTATCGTTACTGAAGAGGTAATAGAGAAAAAAGCCGAGCCTACTTTGATATACAAAAAAGAAGAAGAGGAAAAAGAAGAAGCAAAAGCTGACGACGAGGAATAGAAGCTGAGTTTCTTTTTATAGCGCCATTATGAGCAGTCGCTTTTTTTCGATAAAAGAGCGGCTGTTTTTTTGGGGCAAATTAATTCTCTTTCGGAGTAAATATAATGGCGCTTCCTTCTTTTTGAGGTGGCTGAGAGGAAGTGCATTGCTGGCGGGATTATGCCAAAAATTGCCGAAATGAGCCACCGAGGCTAAGATTTTTTTAGGGAGCGAAGTATGGATTCTTTATTTACGTTAGCTGCAGCTACACAAAGTGCCGGCGCCGGAGGTCTTTTCGGCGATCCTAATTGGATACAAATTCTCAGCGGCGCTATCGGAGGCGCTGTTTTGGCTATGGGTGGCGGTGCTCTATTTAATTATGTAGCTGCCCAGATGGCTCCGCCTACAGAGATTCCTACTACTATCAGTCCCAGTTCAATCGACAGCAGACGTTGGGAAGCCTTGCCCGCCTTAATTGGTAAACTTACTAAAAGCTCAGAACCCAATCAAGTGTTTCGAGTCATTTTGGAATCTACCAAAGAGCAAATGGATTGTGAATATTGCGCTCTTTTAATTCTGCGTGGCGGCGTTTATCAATTCGAAGCCGGTATCGGTTTGTGTGAAGAGAGTCGTCAAGCCTTCAAGCTCGACGCCAAAAATGGTTTGGTAGATTTTATGCGCACCAAAGCCAAGTCGGTCGCTCTCAATCGCAGCGATCGTCAACTCCAAGATTTTAACTTCTTGCGCGAGCCTATTAGTGAAGTTATTGTTACTCCCATGCGCACCGGCGATAATATTTTCGCCCTTTTGTTTGTGGCCAACAAAGCCAATATGGGCACTTTCAAGAAAGAAGACTTCGATATGATGGGCTTCTTGACTATGCCTTTTGCCTTGGCCTTATATCAAGCTATCACTTTTAAGCGGGCTCAGGGTGGTATTGTCAACACGATTGTGGAGATTATTACCAACTACGAGAAGAACGTGCCCGGTTGTACTGGTCACTCAGAGCGTGTGGCTCGTATGGCCGAAGCTATGGGAAAAGAATTGCGCATGAACGAAAGCGAGTTGGAAACCTTGCGTTCAGCCGCTTTGTTGCACGACCTGGGCAAGTTCTCTATGCCTACAGAATTGCGCTTCTGCGAAACTTTACCTGAAGGCCCGAATCGCGAATTGGTTATGAATCAAGACAAAGCGGCTGTCATGTGGCTTAAGCCTTTGGGTTTTGTAGAAAAAGCTTTGCCTTTGATTTTGCACCATCATGAGCGCTACGACGGCTCCGGTTTCCCTTCAGGAATGCGCGGCCCGGCCATTCCTTTAGGAGCTATGGCTATAGCTGTAGCCGAAACTTTTGATCTTTTAACTCACGATCGTCCCAATCAGCCTAAGCGTCCTCCTTTAGAAGTCAAAACTTATATAGAGTCGCTAGCTAATAGTAAATTTGATCCTCAAGTTATCCGTGCTTTCAACGCTATTTTGGAAAAAGGTGGCAGCAAATAGTGGGAGCCGGATTATAGGCTTAAATATGCAAAGTACCGATTGAGATATTGGTCGGTACTTTGTCTGTGAAGCTTCATTTTTTTGTAATCGGAGGTTGTTTATGTTTCAGGCAGTCGAACGTCTCATTGAAGCTGTGGCTCAAGAAATAGAAGCGCCTCAAGTTAAACGTTTGCAAGAAAATAAAGTTCATACTGGCAAAGTTATTATGCCTGCCGGTTTTGAGCACTTGGCCAATGTGGAAAAACATTACTTTTTGTGGCCTTGTCTGGTAGGCAAACGTTTGGGACGCAGCTTTGCCTTAGAAACTGTGCCTTGTGGCAGCGGCGGTCAGTGTTTAGTTGTAGCCGAATTTCGCCAAGCTATGAAATTAAATTTTTCTTTGTCGGAGCGTCAATTGAGCACTTTTGAAGATTACCATTTGGTTGGCTCGCGTTTTTCATTAACTGGTATTCCGGCGGAATTGGCTAATTTATCTGCTTTCAGTACCGATCCTGAGGCTGCGGAAGTATTTTTAAAAAAATCTGAAAATGCTTTACGATTAAAAAAGCTTTGGCCTTTTTGTCGTCTCACTTCCAATGATCATTTTTTACGTTTAACTATTAAAAATTTACAACCTCAAGATTTAGAAATTGCCAAATGGAAAAATATTTTGCAAAATTTTGAAGCTCTGGCCGCTTCTATTGAATCTTCGGAAAGTTAAAAAATATGAATTATAAAGCTATTTTGTGGATCGGAGCGGCAACTGTTTGTTTAATCGGATTAAATATTGAGAGCGCTTTTTCTTCTTCTCAAAATAAATCTGGAAACGAGCCCAATTCTTCATCTCTAACTCTTCCTTTCGGAGAAGCGCCTCTCGATTCGTCTTGGGAAGTGAAGCAACTTTTTCAAGAAGGCAAGTCTTTACAACGCCAGGGCCAATTGGAAAGAGCAATAGCTTTATACAATCAGGCTTACGCTTTGGATTCAGCCAGAATTGAAGTCTTGCCTTATTGGGGCTTAGCCGAATATCGCTTAGGCCACCATTATAAAGCTTTGGAGCTTTACAATTTATATTTAGTTGCTGAGCCGGAAGAGGAGTTAGTCCTTTTTAATAAGGCTGTATGTTTGGGCCATTTGGGACAATGGACTCAAGCGCAGCATATTACCGATAATTTGCAAGTTTCTTCTTTAGCTAAAAGTGCTCAATTTTTGGCTTTTAGTGGCTTTATCGATTACCGTTTGGGCAATTTTGCTTCGGCTGAAGCCAAATTGCAACAAGCTTTGCGCTTGCAAAAAGACAATATTTCGGCTTCTCTGACTTTAGCTTCTTTATATCAGGCCGAAAACAATTTTTCCAAAGCCGAATCTGTTTTACAAGACGCTATCACTTTCCAGCCTAAAAATCCGCTGTTAATTAACAATTTGGGCGTCTTAAATTGGCAACTCGACGATCGCCACAAAAAGGCCGAAGCTTGCTGGCATGAAGTGCGTGACGAACTCAATTTAGCCGACTTAAATGGAGCTGTCTACCAAGTTTTTTCCCAAGGAGAAGCTGATATTTTAACTCTGGCTGCTTTAACTGATAAGTTTCCTCAAAATCCTTTGGCCGAGTTTCTCTATGCTGTTTCTCTTTACCGCCATCAGCGTCTGAGCGAAGCTAAAGCAAGCTTCAATAAAGTGGAAGAAATGATTTATCTGGCTTCGTCTGATAATGAAATAAAAGATGGCAGCGGACTTCTTACTCAACAAGAACTTGAAGCGCTCAGTTTGCTCAATAAAAATTATTTGGCTTTAACTTTAGCTTCTTTGGGCGAAACTACTTCAGCTCTGGCTTATTATCAAGAATTGTACAAAGAACAGCCGAAAGATATTTCGGTTTGTCATAATTTGTCAGTTTTATACAGCAAAAACGGCAACACCAAAGGTGCTATAGAGTTGGCTCAACAAGCTAGAGCTTTAGTCCATCAAGTTGTGGTAGCTGATCCGCAGCTTCGTGCCGATTACGAGCCTATCTATTACAATTTGGCTTATGTGTATTCTTTGGGCAAAGACAAACAAAAAGCTGCCCAAGCTTATAACGAATGGCGCAGCTTCTTTGCCTCCAAGCACTAAGCGCAAGCGCTGTGTGCGGATAGTTTTTATTTCTAAACTTAGCTAGACTAGGGAAGGTTGAGCTAAGCTTTTTTGCTGATTAGTTTTTGTTGGGATCGACTGGGTCGACGATCTCTAGTTCTTTCTTTTTCAAATTTTCCATAAATTCACTGACTTTTTCGCTATAGACAGTAGCGCGGTTGCGTCCGTGATTTTTAGAATAATAGAGGGCAGCGTCGGCTGCTTTAATAAGTTCACTTTGGGTAGCTGCATGATCGGGATGGCAAGAAATGCCGATACTGACAGAAATGCGCAATTCTATAGGCTCGTCAGCTCCTTCAACTTTCCAAGTAAATTGGTGTTCTTCCAGAGCGCGTTGGATACGACAAGACGCGCGTACAGCTCCTTCCAAGCCAGAATCGATCAGCACTACAGCAAATTCTTCACCGCCGTAGCGTCCAATTATGTCTACGTCACGCAGCGCCTTGCGCAAGACTGAGGCCACTTCGTAAAGTACATAGTCGCCGCATTGGTGGCCGTAAGTATCATTAACACTCTTAAAGAAGTCGATATCGAGCATAAGCAAACTCAAATTGGCTTGGCTGCGATTGACGCGACGGATTTCTTCTGAAAATTTAGAGAAGAAATGGCGTCTAATGAAAACTTTGGTCAAACCGTCGGTGACGGCAAGTTCATAAAGGTGAGCGTTGTAGAGAGCTACGGCCGCTTGGTCAGCTACTTGTAAAATAATTTGCAAGTCGTCACTGGTAAAGGGGGCGCCCATTTCCTTATTGGTAATATTTAATACGCCTTGCAAATCGTCGTGCACTACCAAAGGAACGCACATAATGGAGGAAACATTGGAAGATGCGTTGCGCACGAAGGTGGGATCATCGGCTGTGTTGTTGATAATAACTGGAAGTCTAGTTTTGGCTACTTGGCCGGCTATGCCTTCGCCTATTTTAAAACTGCGTGTTTTGTAAACGCCACGCAGAATCTTGTCTTCTGTATCGGGATCGATGCCGTGAACTACGGAAACTACCAGATCGCCGGTCGATTCTTCCAAGAGCATAATAGAGCCCTTTTGAGCTCTGACTATACCGGCGGCATACTTAAGAATGTCTTTTAAGAGATGGTTGCGATCGTCGATAGCGCTGAGAGCTTTGCCTACATCGTAGAGAGTTTCCAATTTGTGAACTTGACGCGCCAAAGCTATGCGAGAAGCTTCCAATTGCTTATACCACATAGCATTGCGCAAAGCCCGCGCTCCTTGGGCAGTAAGTTGTTCTATAAATTCGGCTTCTAAAGGCTCAGGTTCGGAAATATCTAAGCCGATAATGCCTATCACAGAATTGTCTAAGCGGTGGAGAAGGGGAATCCAGTAATACAAGCCTAAATTGTCTAAGTTGCATTCGGCTAAACTGTCAGCATAAAGGGAAGCATGTCGACCGCTAACTTCGTCAATAGTAGAAAAAGGATGGCCGTTGCAAGCATCGAGCCAAAACATGCCTTGCATATTGGGTAAAAAAGTAAAATCTTTTTGGGAGATGTCTAAGTTTACTTGGTAGGCGCAGCGAAAAACTTTACCGTCATTGTCAGTATTGTTGATGCTATTAGTCAATTTGCCCAAATAATGATAAATAGGATCTTCCGCATCTTCAGGCTGTAAGCGATTGTAAGGACTGTTGCCTTTTTTTACATCAGTAATAAAAATGGCGGCTTTTTTAGCATTTAGGCGACCTACTAAAGTGTCGACAAAAATTTTGCTAACTAGCTCTATACTGGAAATAGCTGCATCTAAACGATCGGTTACGCCTATAATCAGCTTAGAGTTGCGCAAACGAACTAAAGTCCGTCTATTTTCGCTGATTACTTTAGCGTACTTGTCTTGTAATTCTTGTATATTGGGAAGATCCATTGTTCTCCGTCTTAGTGTTTACGTCGGCATTACTGCTTAGACCCAAACATCTCCAAAGGTTGATTCGGTCGGGTTCTTGATAAATGGCTCTTTTGCCTGCCTTCTCATTGGCGAAGGCAGGCCTTTGCTTCGCATTTTTAAGCTAAAGAAGCTAATTCTTCCCACTCAGTCATATATTTATCAAGGTTAGCTTGAATAATTTCAAAGTCTTGATAAGCTTTGGTCATTTCCTCGGTATTGTCGGAAGGATTGGCCAAAAGCTGTTTGATTTGCTCCAAGCGCTCGTCATTTTGCTCTATTAAATTTTCCAATTCTTTTAAGCGGGTACTTTGCTTATAAGAAAGCTTCTTCTTTTTGGGCGGAGTTGTTTTTTTCGCAGTTTGGATAGAAATCGGCTGATTAGCTTTTTGAGCTTGTTCAGCTTTTTCTTTAAGCATTTTTTGTTGACGGGCTTGGTCTTCAGCTTGCTTATTGATATGCTCGCGCAACGTTTCGTAGTCGCCGGCAAATTCTTGAATTTTGCCATCGCCGAAGTAAAAAAGTCTATCGGCGCAACGATCGAGAAAATAGCGATCGTGGCTGACAATAATTACAATATTTGGGTAATCGTCCAGCCAAGCTTCCAACCTTACCAGAGTGGGAATATCCAGATCGTTAGTCGGCTCGTCTAAAAGTAAGCAATTGGGGCTGGTCATCAAAAGACGCAACAAGCGCAGTCTCTTGCGTTCGCCTCCGGAAAGTTTACTTACCAAACTATGCTGCATAGGGCGGGGAAACAAAAATTGCTCTAACAAATTTTCCGCACTGACACGTCGTCCGTCAGCCAAAACCATATAGTCTCCGCTTTCGCGCAAATAATCGATGATGGTTTGATCTTCATTGTCGTCTTCAGCAGTTTGCGTATAATAGCCGCGCCTAATCGTTTCGCCTACTTCTACATGTCCGCTGTCTGGCTTAATCGTTTCGGCAATAATATTGAGCAAAGTAGTTTTACCGCAACCATTGGCTCCCACGAAACCCAGACGGGCTCCTTTGCCTATTTTGAGTGAAAAGTCTTTAAATAAAGTGCGCCCTTCGTAAGCTTTGCTAACTGAACAAAGATCGATACCTTTGGTGCCTAAGCGATTGGCAGACTTAAACTGATTGAAAGTGACTTCTTGAGTTTTATTTAAAAGCGCTTTCTGCTTTTGCTGAATTTCCAAAAGCTCAGCCAAACGTTCCTGGCGGGCTTTTTGCTTGGTAGAACGAGCTCTGGCACCGCGCTTAAACCATTCCATTTCCTGTCGAATTAAGTTGGCCCGTTTTTCGGTTTCCGCTTGGTTAAGCTCTATAAAATGGGCTTTTTCCTCTAAATATTTGGCATAATTGCCTTCATAGAGTCGGCCCGCCCCTTTATCTATTTCCAAAATGCGATTGACGGTGCGATCCAAAAAGTAGCGGTCGTGAGTAACCATAACCACGGCACCTTTGAAAGCATTGAGTTGAGTTTCCAACCAGTCGATGGTAATAGTGTCCAGATGGTTGGTGGGCTCGTCTAAAAGCAACAATTGAGGATTATCTAAAAAAGCTATGCAAATAGCTACTTTTTTGCGAGTTCCTTGTGATAAATTGCCAATTGGTTCGGTAATATTTTCTAAGTTGAGTTGAGAAATCATATTCTCAATGCGAGTATTGAGCTCCCAAGCTTGGGAAGCGTTTAAGACATTGCTCAAATGTTCGACTTGGCGTTCATTTTCTGAAGAAGGGTTGAGACTATAAGCTTCGCAAGCTTTTTCGTAGGCGGCTAACATGTCTAAAACGTGCTGCTGCGATCGCATTATCGTTTCGCGAATAGTTAAACTATCATCAAATTGGGGAGTTTGGGGCAGCCAACCAATAGTTAAGCCCTGACTAAAAATAGCTTGCCCATAGTCCGGCTCATCTAATTTGCCGATAATGCGTAACAAACTGGTCTTGCCACAACCGTTGGCGCCGATAATACCTAAACGCTCGGAAGAGCTTATATCTAAAGAAATATTTTGCCAAATAGGCTCTGTTAAAAACTGACGAGCGACTTGCTCTAATTTTACTAAAGACATGCCCCGCACTTTCTTGCGTCGCAGGTTACTACCTTTTTTCGCCTTTGTCTTTGATTACCGGCTTTGGATAGGTGAAAACTGCTCACATACGAACAAAAAAGCTATGATTGATACCAAACTTTTACGCCAAAAACTTATCGATATGGCCTTGCGCGGCCAACTTGTCGAGCAACGCCCCGAAGACGGCCACGCTACCGACTTACTAGAACAAATCCGCGCCGAAAAAGCCGCCCTAATTAAAGAAGGCAAAATCAAAAAAGAAAAGCCTTTGCAGGAAATAAAAGAAGAGGAAAAGCCTTTTGCCATTCCGGCCAACTGGTGCTGGGTTCGGCTAGGGGAAATATCTGCAATAGTAGGTGGATTTGCTTTTCAAAGCTTAAATTATGTTAAGCAGGGCATTCGTATTATTCGAATTTCCGATTTTAACAACTGTGGTTTCATAAATAATGACATAGTCAGATATGAATACGATGACTATTTATGCCCGTATGAAATACAAGAAAATGATATATTGCTTTGTATGACTGGTGGAACTGTCGGAAAAAATATGATTGTTCCAAGATTGAGAGAGCGTCTGTTTATAAATCAGCGTGTGGCGATTATAAGAGCATATTTTCAAGGATTGCAGCGGTATATTTACGCGAATATAAGATCAGACTTTATACAAAAGGCAATAAATAGGAGTAAAAATTCTTTAAATGATAATATTTCCATGAAAGTTATCAATAATTTTCCCATTCCGCTGCCGCCGCTGGCCGAGCAAAAGCGCATAGTGGTTGCTTTGGAAGCTTGCCTTAAATTGGTAGATACTATAGCTAAAGACAGTGCCGATTTAGATAAAGCTTTAAAGTTTTTGCGTCAAAAAATGCTGGATATGGCTGTGCGCGGCCAACTTGTAGAGCAACGCCCCGAAGATGGCAACGCTACCGACTTACTAGAACAAATCCGCGCCGAAAAAGCCGCCCTAATTAAGGCTGGCAAAATCAAAAAAGAGAAACCTTTGCCGGAAATAAAAGAAGAGGATAAGCCTTTTGCTATTCCGGCCAATTGGTGTTGGGTAAGACTGGGGGATATATTATCGGTTTCTTCAGGAAAAAGTTTAACATCCATATCGCTGAACAGTTGCGGACTATATCCGGTGTATGGTGGAAACGGTATAATCGGTTTTTATGACGACAGTAATGTGCCAGATCACACTTTAGTTATAGGACGGGTGGGAGCTTATTGTGGTAATACGCATATAACTAAAAAATATGCATGGGTCACTGATAACGCCCTAATTGTTAAGTTTTGTAAAAAGCAAATATCAATAACGTATTTAAAATATTGCATGGACTATACAAATTTAAAAAAAGTTGCAAACTCAACAGCCCAACCTGTTGTTTCTGGAAAGGGTATATATCCTGTGGTTATCCCGCTGCCGCCGCTGGCTGAGCAAAAACGCATAGTGGCTAAACTTGAGCAAATAAATGCTTTAATTAAAACTATGCTCAATTAGTGTGCACAGCGCAAAAGTTGCGGGCGTAAATGAAATTTATAGCCGCCAAAACGTTCGTTATACCCACCGGAGAAAACTTTTCGCGTCAGCGATGTTTTCGAGGAGGGATATAACGAACTAATCAACGAGGCTATAAATTTTTAGCATCAACACGTGTAACGTAACATGTTTGGCTGCGTAGTTTTTTAGCCTAGAGACGCTGATTATGTTCCGCCCGCTCGTTAGCTATTTTGTGTTAGCTACATTTTTTACCATATCTACGCTCCGGCTTCACTGGCCTGGCGGCCAGAGGCCTGCGCTACCGATATGGTGAAAAAATTTCGCTATAAGTTATGGCTGCGGGCCCTCGTTCATGTTGGCTAGCTCCGCCAGCGGCTCTTTCAGGCTCGAACTGACCGAAGCTTTTAGCTTCGGCCAATATTCTTCGCCTTTCATTCTCCCTCTGTCTTCGCCTGTTGGTTAAAAAAACTACGCAAAACAAATGCTTGTTTTTTTTTGTGTGCATTGCATTTAAAATATAATAAGTTAGTGTTAGCATATTAGTAGATTGTCAGAGAAGGGTGGTTTTACATCATGGCTCCTAAAAGTAATATGACGCTGAGAATAGAGCCGGAACTGAAAGAGCAGGCGGCGGCTTTATTTAATTCTTTGGGCTTAGATTTAAGTACAGCTACAGGCATTTTCTTTCGCCAGGCTTTAAGATGTCATGGTCTTCCTTTTGAAGTTAAAGTAGATGATCCCAATGAAACTACTTATAGAGCTTTAGAAAGCGCTGAAAAAGACGAGGATATGCAAGGCCCTTTTGATAGTGTTTCCGATTTAATGAAGGCATTAAATGCTTAAAGTTAAGTTTACTAAACAGTTTAAGAAAGATTATAAACTTGCTTTAAAACGTGGTTGCGATTCAAAAAAATTTGAAGTGGTAGTTGAGTTACTTTGCAGCCAATGTTCGTTGCCTAGTATTTACAAAGATCACGCTTTGGTCAATTCTCGCAATTATAAAAATGTACGAGAGTGCCATATAGAACCTGATTGGCTTTTGGTTTATCAAATATTTAAAGACGAGTTGATACTAAGATTGATTAGAACTGGAACTCATAGTGATTTGTTCTAAGTTATCGCTATGCTTGCTGGCTCTTGCCTGTTTGGTTGCGTAGTTTTTTAGCCTAGAAACGCTGATAGTGTTCCGTCCGCCCATTAGCTATTTAGTGTTAGCTACATTTTTTACCATATCTACGCTCCGGCTTCACTGGCCTGGCGGCCAGAGGCCTGCGCTACCGATATGGTGAAAAAATTCCGCTATAAGTTTAGGCTGCGGGCTCGTGTTCATGTTGGCTAGCTCCAACAGCGGCTCTTCCAGGCTCGAACTGAGCACGGGAACACGAAAATTTACACGCAAGTGGCCTTCCTAAAAACTCCCGGGAATACGGACTTTTCGGCCTTCGTGCTCTCTTGTAAAATTATCGTTAAATGTTCGTTAATACTGAAATTCTACGTCTATTCTCGGTTTTTAGTTGGACAGGAATTGGACAAAGGCCAAAAAGCCTAACACAGGAAGAAGCCCTATACTTAGGGATTTATGCCGTTTTTTAGCTCTTATTTTTGATAGTGCTTACTAAAAATATGGCCCTGTGGAAAACTTTAAAAAATGCGTTAATTGCCATTTTTGGTACTGATTTTTGGGGGGTACATTGTAAACTTAGGGGCGAATTTTGTCCACAGGGGGGATCGTGAAGTTATCCACAGGCAAAAGCTCGATTTTATGGCCTTTCTTTTAAATGAAAGCGTTATCACATACCCCTAATTTTACAATTTGGTACTATATAAGTATATATATAAATAGATCTTTTTAAAATATTTAAAGAGGTAAATTTCATATATGTAAACTTAGGGGTATTTTTTAAGAGTAGCCAGCTAATCTCAAAAAGCAAAACTAGCCAATAAAGAAAAGCTTTTAGACCTATTAACCCTCTGGAGACTTACAAGGAGCTGTGGCCTTCATGGTGGTGAGCGAATAGGAAAAGCTTAAATGTATAAAATCACTAGAGAGGGGTAAACAGTGGCTAGGAATGGCCTTATTTCTTGTCTACGAGCTTTTTTGTTTATAGGGCACAACACAAACACAACTAAGAAGCCCTGCCCTGGCTAGTCAACAGGAGGGCACAGATCGCTCTTTTGCGCTTCATCGAAAAACAAACTCTAATCAGTGAATAAATTTGCTTGCTTAGGAGCGGCCGCTTTTTCTCTTTTAGCTCTCTCTCACCACGTTGATACCGTTCAAATATGGCACGCTCTTTAGCTTTTGCGAAGGGCCTTCCTGGAATGTACAAATTCATGCCGGCAAAATGTTCAGCTAATCCGAAGGCGGCCGCGTTACCACATACGGACGCAACCAAGGCCAGATCGTCGTTTAAATCCTCTGTCCTAAAATATTCTTGTAAGTTCATGGCCGCAAATTTTCGTTTCCTACTTGCGAGAATTTGCGCGGGCGGCTATCATGGAGGAGCGAACTAAGATATATATATTAAAAAGCTACAAGGCCAGAATCAAAGGGAAGCGCCTTGCCTTTTTTGCTTATGTTCTTAGAAGTTCGCACGGCTGCGGACTTTTTTTATTTTAGGTAGCCAACCAAGAAGACAAAAAGCCCGCGCTGTGCACTGATATTTTTTAACTAAACCCTAAAAAAAGAAAAGCCCCCTCGCTTTTCTGTTGTATGTTTTGCGAACTAAGACGAAAAACGAAGGGGCCCGGAAAGGAGGGTTCCCTTTCCTATGCCTTCCAATGATAGCGGAAAAAGGAACCTTTTGCAACGTGGTAAAAGCGCCCTCCAAGGCCTTAGAAAGCTACGTTCTTTAGTTCAAAGTGGTGAAGCATCTCAAAAAGATATACTCGCCTTTTTAGATGACATAATCGACGATCTGCCTTCGTTCCAAGCGCTGATCAATGCGGCGGAGGATCCGGGTAGGCTCCTCTCCATGAAAGAGGCGGCCGCTCTTCTTGGGTGCTCTGTCCAGGTGCTTTATGGCAAGATCAGCAGGGGCACGTTCCCTGCGGACGCTCTTGTAAAATCAGAATCCGGGAAGCGGTATTACATAAAGCGATCCGCGCTTTTGGCGGCTGATATATGACGAAGGCCCGCCCCGGTGCTCTCTTTTCACTGGAGAGAGCACAGAAGAAACTAAACATAGTCGCCAGCGAAGACCAGAGGGCGGCCCTGGAAAGCTTAATAGAGCACGAAAGGATCGCCTTGGACTGGCAACCAAGGGGCGGCAAAAGCACGTTTCTACAATTGGCCGCGCTGGCTTTAAGGGGCCGCGCCCTGGTGATCGTGCCTTCGGCCCCTATTGCCTTCGCTTCCATGATAGACTTGAAACGTTCTGCCCTTCGTGTTGGGTTTTATCAGAATTCAAAGAACGCTTTAAGGCGTAAAGTCTGTTATATAACGGCAGAAGGCTTCGAACACTTGACAGAAGAGCAAATAGAACGCTTTTCTCTGCTTGCTTTTGACGAAGTGCAAACAGTAGAGAGCTGGCTACCTTTTCGCCCTGTGCTTGCTAGGATTTTGCCTAAATTCTGCGCTTGTAACGTCCGTTATAAAGTGGTATTAGGCTGGCTTTTCAGTATGGACTTAAGCGGCCTAACGTGCACCTTTTTACAAAAGTATGCTTTTAAGTTCGTACAAATGAAAATATATAGGCCTATCATTAGCGAGAACATTTTCCTAAACTACTTGCCAGCGGCTTCTTTTAGCCAGGGAAGTATAATGGCGGCCTCCCTGGCCTCTTCGCTTAAAGATTCTGCCCCTGTCAACAGTCCGCAAAACTTCGCTTTTTTCGTTGGCTCCCCTAAGTCGTTTCCTACTATCAAGCACGCCCTAAAGACTGAGATATTACAGGCTCAATATTTCAATGGCGCAATGAAAAACAGAGGGGCGCGGCTTGATAGGCTTATCCGTTCGCCACCCGTGGCAACTGTAGGCACGGCGATCCTAGAGATTATCCCTAGCCTTTCGTTCTCGCATTCTTTCGAGTTCTTGGGAACTAAGCTGGCAAATGTTTCAACCATTCGGAGATTATCGAAGACAGGGCAAAGCGGCCTTTCCTTAGCTACTTGGATCGATACAGAACAAAATCTCAAGGAGCGCGGCTTCCCCACGTCCACGTGCCTACGCCAATATTTAGGCATAGGCAAAAGCCCTTGCCTTATGTGTTCTGCTTGCCTTATTCGCGAAAAAGTAGCCACTCTAGAGAACTTGCTAGGCATCATAAAAAACGATATTGCTAGCAAAGAGCACTTATACTCGCGCCTAATATGGACTAATGAAAGCATGATAGCGTTAATAAACGCGTTCGCTCCTTGGTTAGCTGTGAAAGATACAGAGGATGAAGAAAAGCGCCTTTTTAGTATTCTCTACAAAGCACTAGGGAAGCGACGTGGCGACAAATACGCAGCCTATATAGTGGCCATAATGAAAGCAATTAAGCCAAGGCAAAGGACAATAAGAGAGCGGGCCTTTATCTTGCAAAGTTTAGGAGGATACACTTTTGACTTGTGATTATGATTTAAAGTTTTGGGATAAAGCTTCAAATATTGAAGAATATATCATTGGGAGCGCGTCCGTGGTACAAATGTTGGTATCATTAGGGCGAACAGAAAAAGAAGAAGAAGAGGAAGCCCTGCGGACAGCACGCCATTATCTTATTTTCTGCGCCTGGAGTGCTTTAATGGCCGCGCTCAATTACTATAAAAACCAGATCAAACCGGAGGTGTTAGCACACGGAAAAGCTATTGCTGAGTTAACTAGTGATATGCCTACTATGTACGATCCTAGCGAGCTTAGCTCTTCATCAGAAAAAAAAGAGTGGCAAAAAGTCAAAATCGACAGCATTTCTGATCTAATATCGATTAGTAACCGCGCCTTTAATAAGGATAAGGAAAACAAATAGCCAGCCTTTGCCGGCATAGCGTAGTAAATTTAGCGCCTTCGTTCCCACCAAACGAAGGCGCTTTTCTTTTGTTTTGTTCAGTGCTTATAAGGGTATCAACATGGCCGCGCTGACTTAAAATTTAACTTTAAGTAAAGTTAAAAAACGAGAATTTGCGCGGGGTAAAAAGCGAGAATTTGAAGCCATGTTTTGAGTATGCAACTATATAAAAACGAGAATTTTTAGAAAATTGGACAGGAATTGGACAGCCTGTCCAAACGAAGGGGCAAAAAGCCCGAAAAATAGGCGTTTTCTGTGTTGCCTTCCATACATACGAAAAGTACGGAAGTTTATTTTTTACGTTTTTGCAATTCCCCACTGCGCAGGGGCATTGCTTAAAGTTTGAATTAAAACACAGGAAACAGGAAGGACGATAAGCGAGAATTTTTTAGTCAAATTCTCGCCTGCGCAAATTCTCGCTTTTAGGACTTAAAAACGAGAATTTCAAACACAGGAGCAAAGGCAAGAGCTGAAGCCAAGGGAAGGCCGCTGGCGTACAGTATGGACAGAACAAAGCAAAGGC